>CAWGEZ010000014.1:0-80021 GCA_963821605.1 uncultured delta proteobacterium
CTCGCGTGTGTCGCCGCAAGGTTGGTTGACGGAACCAAGGTTTTTGTTGATAGCAGCTTCATTGATGCCAATGCATCGAACGGCGCCGTCATCGACACCCACTCCCTGAAGCGCTACCTCAATGAAGGGTACCGGAAGCTCGAAGAGCGACTGGAGGAGAAGGAGGACGCCGCAAGCTGCTCAACGCACCATGTGGTGAATAAGGAAGATATGTTTCCACTACCGATCCCGACGCGTCCATCGTGCGGCAGGGAAGAGGCGGCGCAAAGCTGCAGCAGCAACAAGACCCACCTGGCTGTTGATGCAGGCTCGGAGATCATTACCGCGGTCGAGGTGACACCCGGTGCCGTCAACGAAGGACACAAGATGGCCGCCCTTATCGAGGGGCACGAGGCGACGACGGATGTGCAGGTCAGGACGATTGTCGCCGACAGCCAGTACGGCACCAAGGAGAACTTCCTGCTCTGCCACGACAAAGGGATAGCTGCGCATATGCCTGCGGCGAAGTACCTCAACGAAGCGTCGCGGAAGGGAATATTCTCGGAGGACCGGTTTGTGTACGACAAAGAGACCGACACCTTCCTCTGCCCTGCCGGGCAGCGTTTGAAAGGCGGAACGCTCGACCAGCGTACGCAGAACCGCGTGTACCTTGCATCAAGGATCCGCCTGCCGTTCCTGCCCGCTCAAGCCACAGTGTACCAGAGCCAGGGTAAGGAGCCTCGGGCGCCACAGCCGTCAGGAAGCGCTTGACCCTATGCTCCTTGAGGCGCGAAGTCCACGGGCGAAGCGCGACATCATCACCCGCCAATATCTCATGGAACGCTCCTTCGCGCGAAGTACCCGCTACGGATTTGATCGGGCCCGGTGGCGAGGTCTCTGGAGGGTGGCCATCCAGGAATACGTTGTCTGTGCACTCCAGAACATCATGACGCTCGGTGAGGTTCGCACAGAGGCCCACGAGGGCGCTACGCACGCTCCCGATCCGTACAAGGGATATGCTGCACACGATAACCAGGAGCGTCCTGCTCGCCTGTGCCCGATTATTGCCTTGATGGGATAATTCCCCAACCATGCGGTTACCTCAAGACATGACAACGAGTCCTGTGCCCACCGCGAAGTGGCTTGGGCAACAGGCCGTCAGAGGGCCCCTGTCAAGTGAATAATATCCCCCGAACAAGAACTTACCTTTTCTTGCAGGTATGAACCCATACGCCGAATCGTCCGTCCTGGCTTCTCCGTCCCTTTGTTTTTTCTCTTTTTATGAGCGGTCTCTTCCGCGCCACGCACCCATCGGGATAGCCGATCTCGTCGGTTCCAGAAAATGTATCAGTTCCCTGCCAGTCTAACCGGTCTCTCAGGACCCATGGTTATGAACCACTCATGTTTTAGCTCATGGCAGGGGCGGATGAGACGCCGAACGGTCTAGCCGGCTGTTATCGTCCAAACACAATAGTATGTCAGTACATCGAGTCTCCTTCTTACAGTCTTATGTTATCAAGACATGGCCCCTTTCTCGTGAATATCTCCTTAGTATGGGGGGAGCGGCCGCCAATTAGGTGACGTGGTTATAAGCCAACAAGTCGTTCTGGTTCACCTCTCCCCTTGGTACCCTCACTGGAACAGACGCGCAGGGTCGTAGTCCACCTGATCCCGCATCACGTAGTAGGACGCCCGGGTCAGCTTATGGCTCAATGCCTTTATAGCGACGATCCGGTTCGTTTTGGCCATCTTCTTTTGCTAGTAGGTCCGTACCGTCTCGTGGAACCTCCGGGCAAACTGCGCAGCCTCGACGTAAGCCCAGGAGAGGTACTTGTTCCCATTCTTCCTGTTGCCGTAGCCGATGACCTTGCCGGCCGAGGTCCGGATGCTTTTCACGCAGCGACAATATGAGGAGTAGTCACCCACGGTGGGGAATCGGCGTATATGTCCCCACTTCGAGCATGATCGTGAGGGCAAGGATCTTGCCGATGCCGGGAAGGGTGATGAGCGTGGCGAACTCCTTTTTGAGTTTCAGTTTCTTCGTGATCATCGCTTCGATCCCCGTGATCTCCTCGTCCAGATGGCGGATGAGACCGAGGCTGGCCAGGACCGCGGTCTGGATCTCTTTATCAGGGAAGAACCGCTTGACCTGGGGGCTTCCAGCTTCTTTACGTCCTCGCTCTTCATCCGCATCCCGAGATTGCGGGTGAGGATGTTCTTGACGCTCAGGATGTGGGAGGTTCTGTGGCGGACGAGCTGGAGCCTCTTGCGGAGGAGGTCTCTCGTCGGCCGTTCCTCTTTGGGATAGATGTAGCCGGTGGGAAGTATGCCCAATCGCAGGAGGTTCGCGAGCCAGAAGGCGCTCCTCTTGTCGTCGATGTGCTTGAGTCCCTCATACTGCTTGATGGCGGAGAGATTGGCCAGATGGACCGGTAACCCTGTCCATGAGGCCGTCCACCAGCCAGTACCAGTTAAAGGTTGACTCTACGACGACACCCTCGATATCCTTCTTGAAGGGATCGAGACCGGCAAGGATCAACGGGAGCTCGTTTCTGAATCGCTGTTTGCTGAGCACCTTGTTCTCCTCATCAACCATGCCGACATACGTGTTTGTTGCATGTAGATCCATTCCGACGTAAAGTTTCATGGGGCACCTCCATGGGAAGATTTGGTGGTCTTTTCAACCATAGCACAACTTTATGTTGGCTGTGGCGAGGTGCCCTCTATATGATTATCAGGTGAAACGTGGAATACACTCGCCACGCAGCCGTGTAGGTGGTGCTCTTGCCGAGAATGCCTTGCGTATTATATTTGATGTTTAATGTAATACATAATCTTCGTGCATTGAGTTTCAAGAAAAACGGGTCTGGTTAAGCACGCATTAGGTCACTCGCCGAGTAGCCCGGGGGAATCTCACCCCCAGGCCCTCACAGGTAGGGTCGAAGATTGGCGCGCCGGTTTAGGTTGACGTTTGTGTTCCCCGTTTGCTCGCCCTTTCGTTCCGCGAGTGTCACAATATCTCAACCGTGCCACGTTTCCAACCCCCGCCACGTCAAACCGGACGTGCGGATTTGCCGCATCCGGCTTTCCTCTTGTTTTCATGCAAGGGCTTATGGTGCCTATCGGCTGGCAGCGCTTTCGGGTCGATAGTGCCGAACCCCGTAGTCATTATAGAGACCGAGGTTCTTATACAGCCATACCTTACTCCACCTGTTCCAGCCAAAGCCCTGTCGATTCCGCGTTCCTCATGAGATGCCGCCGCACTTTCTTCTCTACCCAGTCCTTGATATAGGTGAAGCAGGCGCTCGAATTCCCTATCCGGAAGTAGTTTGCCCAGCCCCGGAGCTTCGGATTGATCAGGGCGATGACCCTGTCGACGGGCTGTGATATGAAATGCCTGAAAATGTCCTTGAGGTTTCTCAGAAGTTTCGTCCTCGCCTTCATCCTCGGCGTGATGCGCACGCCCCATTTGCCGCTCAAGGTCCTGCTCCTGCGAAAGTCAAAGCCGAGGAAGCTGAACGTCTCTCCCTTCGTCAGGTCTACGAGCCTCGTCTTCTCCATATTCACCGTTACGTCAAGGCGCGCCAATTCCTCAAGAAGTTTCCTGTAGGTTTCCTTGAGGAGCCACTCCCACTTCCCGCCATAGCCATCCACTAGTACCACGAGATCGTCCGCATATCGGGCGTATTCGATGTAGGTAAAGCCCGACCTGCTGGTCTTTGCTTTCTGTCGCTCCAGCATTGCATCGACCTCGTTCAGATAGATGTTCGCGAGCAGTGGGGACGCAACCCCTCCCTGAGACACACCCCGTTTGCCCTTGGTGCTGAGCATCAGTTTGAGGAGCTTCAGTATCTTGTCGTCCGCAATCCTTCGGGCCACCTTCGCGAGCAGGATGTCATGTCTGATCGAATCGAAAAAGGCCTTCAGGTCAAGATCGATAACCCGTGTCTTGTTACGGACCACTGCGCTGGCCACACGATCGACTGCCTCGTGGGCTTTCTTTCCCGGGCGGTACCCGTAGGAGCCTTCCTGGAAATCGGCTTCAAAGATCGGTTCGAGTAGCAGTTTCAGCGCCCCTTCCACCACGCGGTCCCGGATACAAGGGATACCCAAGATTCTCGTTTTTCCATTGCTCGGTATCTCCTTTCTCCGGTTCCTCATGGGCAGATACTTCTCGATGAGCAGTTCCTCCCGTATGCCTGCAAGGAAAGAGTCCACACCGTCCCGCTCGATCATTGCAAACGTGACGCCGTCTATTCCCGGCGCCCCATTGTTCTGCCGTGCCAGCCGGTAGGCTTCCTGTAACGTCTCTTCCTTGCAAAGGTGCACATACAGGCCCCAGAATCGATGGTGCTTGTCGGCTTTCGCCTGTGCGTACATCCTCTTTCTCAGATCCTGCAGACTGATGGGTGCAGACTGATGGGTGCCGTTGTCATTGCACCCCTGCCTCACCGTGTTGATAAGAGGATTGCCAAGAGCAGGGCCGCTTCGCTCCACGGGCGTTACCCCGCATCGTCGCTACTACCGGCCCATCCGCCACCCTGCCGTCTTCGGTCCACTTCCCGGTTAGCCGGTTGTAGGACCTACCTTGCTCCGGTGATTTCTCAACCGGGGCGGCGAGGGCTTCTCCAATTGCTCGGTGTGTCCTTGCCGTCATGCCGTCGCTCCCACCCCGCCGAAGTGGATTGCCCGTGCCAGCCAGTGTTCGGGCATCCATGCTGTCTTCACCCTACGGTTGAAGGCTCGACCTTCGGGGTTTCTCACTTTCGGGGCCACCTCTGCGTTCACTTTCGTTATGGCCTGACAGCTCGCCATCACCCTTTCGGTGCTGTTGTCGATGGGCTTCAAGATATTGGTTTCCCGCCACCCTGCCATCCTAGTGTAGTGTCTCATAATTAACTGGTTGTATATGGCTGATTTGTGATAGACTGTTTTCATGGCACGACACGCTATAGCGGTAACCCTAAGCGAATCGGATCGTCAAGAGTTGGAACGATGGGTGAGCGCTCACCGCACGCCGCAACAGGTTGCTACAACGCTGTCGGATAATATTAGCGGCGGCGAAGGGGCAACAAGACAAGGATATCGCCGAGAGCATGGAGATCAATTTAAAACGGTTGCTTTGTGGCGGCAGCGCTTCTTGTAGAGGGACCGGACTGCTCTTTGGGAAGTAGCGGCAGGCCGTGGACGCAAACCTCGGAGTTACGGCAGACAAAATTGAGGACAATTATCAACGCCACGCTGCAAACCACGGCCCACGGGAGCCACCCATTGGAGTTGTCGGACCATGGCTGAAAAGCAGGGCGTCAGCAAGGCAACGATCAACCGGATCTGGCAGAGTCATGGTCTTCAGCCGCACCGAATAAAGGGGTTCAAGGTGTCCCGTGATCCCAGGTTTTTGGAGAAACTTACCGATGTGGTGGGTCTCTATCTCAATCCTCCAGAGAAAGCACTGGTGCTCTGCGTGGACGAGAAAAGTCAGATTCAGGCGTTGGATCGCACGCAACCGGGTCTGCCTTTGAAGAAAGGCCGCTGTGGAACCATGACCCATGACTACAAGCGCAACGGCACCACGACGCTCTTTGCGGCGCTCGAATTGGCACAGGGTAAAGTGATCGGGCAGTGTTACGCCCGGCATCGCCATCAGGAGTTTCTCAAATTCTTGAAACGTCTGGACGCTGAATTTCCTGTCGAAATAAAGCTGCACTTGGTGATGGACAACTACGGCACGCATAAGCACCCGAAGGTCCGGAGCTGGTTACAACGGCATCCACGTTTCGTACCTCACTTCATTCCGACCAGCTCGAGCTGGCTGAATTTGATCGAGCGCTGGTTCGGAGAACTGACGGGAAAAGGATACGTCGTGGCGTCTTCGTCAGTGTCGCTGATCTCGTTGCTGCGATTGAAGACTATCTGGCGGCTTGGAATACAAACCCCAAGCCTTTTGTCTGGACGGCAACCGTGCAATCGATCGTGGAGAAACTCGCCCACTGCAAACAAACCTTGGAAAAGATTCAGCCGGGCTGCACGTCTACCACGTTCTCGTAAAAGAAGAAAGGAATAACTCCAGTCGTTTATGAGACACTACACTAGGGTGCGCCAGCCAAACAGAAGAGAAAGTCCGATCACGAGCATAAAGGCCCCAGCCTCGAACTGCGCGAACCGCCGGGGCCTCGGCGCTGGGACCAACCGCGGCAGGCCTTTCGGCTTCGCGACGAAGTAGTTGTAGAGGGCGTCAAAGGGATTGAAATGAGGCAGGGCCACGTTCCACCAGAGAAGCGCCGACAGTACAATGAAGTAAAACCAGGTTTGGAGCATCAAGCCAACCAGGACCAGTATTCCAACCGCGCGCGGCTGCCACATCAAGGCTGGATACAGATGCACGCAGGCCTCCGGTGACGCCTCCCTGAAGCCCTGCTGCCGGACGAAGTTCACTTTGCTAGTCGCCATCCTACCTCCCTGACATGTTTGTCGAACGCATGATATATGGTGCCCTTGTTTTTTTGTAACTTATGCGCTCGCCTCTCTCGAATATGACCGCGTTCTTTTTGTGGCTTTGCTCCTCCGCGCTATTCGCGATCCTTGTCATAAAAAAACGCTGACTCACGCCTCTGAAAAGATCTGCCTCCATTATCGCCATGACCCTCTTTTTACACACGTTCCGGCGGAGGCGTAAACGCCGACACGTCATCCTACTCGTAAGATGTCCAGTGCCTCAAGAAAAGTCAACCCCCCCCTTAGTATGAGTCACGACGGCGTTGGTCTTAACACGAAGGGTAACAGGCCATCAAAAAGGAGTTGCAGAGACTGGGCGACACGCCACCTATTACCACCTCAAATGTGCGATAGGCAACAGAACATTGTTTTCGATTCGTACAGGAAGCAGTCGACACTTCGCTTGCACAAATAGTGACGACCACGTTCAAACGCTTGTTTGCACATTGCCGTCAGAAAGAGTAAACGGCGTGCGGCTCGGAGCGGCCGCGCTTTTCAGTGGTACGCTCCAGACGCTTGTTGGCAAGCTCTGCGCAACTACGCGTCAATCTGGTCAAAGTAACGGATGCTCGGGGGCGTCTCGAGCACGCTAACCAGCTCTGCGATTACGCCCGTTTCCGTGCGCCACGCCAAGTACCGCGCGCGGTGCGCTTTCGTCTCCCAGTATTCGACGAAAACAACGGTACGGCCGTCGTCAGCATTGATGTACGCCGTGATGCCCCGGCACCCTTCGTACGCACGGGTATCGGGAAAACAGCTTTGGCAACGCCGCTTTGAGACTGTCTACCGTCTCAGCCTTGGCTTTGCCTTCGAGCAGCACCATGATCGCCATAAAGCACCTCCAAAGGTTGCTTACATCGAGTGACACATTCGTCGTCCGTCCAAAATCTTTTTTTTAGCTTATTACACCTTTGTTTCCAATTTATGGTCGTGAGCAAGGTCGTGTCAAGGGTTAGCGGCGAAGACGCTTCTATGGCAGGTGATGATTACGTATAATAGTAAATACGGGAGCATCATACAATTGGTATGAAATTGACAGACGTTAAGTGGCTGGTTGATGACCGTCGGGTCCCAAAGGGAGAAGGCTCGAATGCCGCTCGTAATGGGGATCTCATTTTCGCGTAAACACCGATTCGCGATTACAGCTTGCTATATTCTAGTTCAGGGTTGAACTGGTCGAGGAAATAAGACTATATATCCTCCTTATCGCAGCTATTTATTCCAGCAAGAAATCGAGGAGGGGTCATGAGAGGTCCACGGCGAAAAAGGATGAAGGCGGTGAAGGAGAGTACGCTACTGGTGACGGTAGATATTGGTGTGGCGAGCAACACGGGCTATTGCGCCACCGGAGACGGGCGCGACATAAAGCCCTTCAAGTTTGACAACACGAGAGAGGGGTTTGAGAAATTCTGGCACATGGTCGTGGCCAGCAAGAACAGGTTCGGCTGTGATGAGATCATAGCGGGTTATGAATCGACGGGTCCTTATGCGGAACCTCTCGCCCAGTATCTTATGGGTAAGCCGGTCACCATGGTCCAGGTGAATCCCATGCACACGAAGAAGATGAAGGAGGTCAACGACAACTCTCCGTTGAAGACGGACGATAAGGACCCCCGGGTGATCGCCGATATCATACGCCTGGGAAGAACCCTGGCGGTCGTTGTTCCCGAAGGTGACGCAGCGTACCTGAGAAGGCTGAACAATGCGCGGGAACGGCACGTCGGCGAGCAGACGGCGCTGCTCAATCAACTCCAGCAGCTCGTCTTCGTCATCTTCCCCGAATTCAAGACAGTGCTGAAAAATATGAAGGGCAAGACGGCTCGCTACCTCCTCACCCGCTATACCACTCCCGAGAAGATCAGCACCGTATCCAAGGAGACGCTGGGAGAGGAGATGCGGAAACGGAGCAGGGGCAAGTATCGGCAGCAAGGATGCGGAGCTCCTCATCGACCTGGCAAGGAACACCATCGGCATCAAAGAAGGCGTGGCAGGCATCGTCCTGGACATACGCCACATCCTCATGCAGCTGGAAGCCGAAGCACGATTCATCGCGGAGATAGAAGCCGAGATGGTCATGACACTGCAGCGGATACCAGCAAGCGAAAGACTCCTGTCGATAAAAGGATTGGGAGTTGTCTCGGTGGCGGGGCTCATCGGCGAGGTGGGAGACTTTTCAAAGTTCAGGACCCGCTCGGAGATCATGAAGCTCGCCGGGCTCGACCTCTATGAGGTAAGTTCGGGAAAGAGAAAAGGACAGCGACGGATATCGAAGAGGGGAAGGAGCCTGCTTCGGAAGATCCTCTACTACGCGGCGATCCAGATGGTCAGAAAGAACGGGATCATGTATGACTACTATACCCGTCTGACGAACCGTGGCATGCTGAAGATGAAGGCGCTCATTGCGGTGGCGCGCAAGCTCCTGGGGATCATCCACGCGATCGTGAGGGATAACAGAGACTATGTAGGAGCCTACCAGGCTCCGAAAAGGAGGATGATAAAAAAGGCTGCGTAAGGTATACTCGTGTAGGCGGGGAGATCTTCGTTTTCTTCCATTGAGGCGCTCTTATGCGACCTCCCGTTACAGAAACAGGACTCCCCGTCGACATCCTAACTCCGATTAAGCAAGGTAAGAGCGCCAGAGGGCGGCTCTCAAATTATAAGGGTCGAGTAGGATGTCGTATAAAGGACGGGGACAACCGCCTCCACGCCAAAACCCTAAACACCTAAAGACATAAAAAAGACTTGACTGGAATAAATAAGGAAGGAAGTTAGGAGATGGCCTTGCTTAAGAGTTTGGAGGTGCACCATTTATGAGGCACGGCTGGGCGGTTCACGAGACGCTCGAGGCATGGGAACTAATTGTTGTTGATATCTCTACCGAGAGTTAGTATGGTCTCTTATCGAAGCAAGGTCAAATGCCTGTCCATATAATTCCAGTCAATAGACTCAGTCCTGAAGCCTTGCAAGGCGTTATTGAAGAATTTATCTCAAGAGAGGGCACTGATTATGGTGAAATAGAGGTTTCGCCGGAAACGAGGTTCAGACAGGTAAAGCACAGACTCGAAAGGGGATTGGCAGTTCTTATCTTTGATGACGAGACTGAAACGACCAATATATTCCTGGCTGATAACCCTATTTTGAAAAGGATTAAGGTATTAACCGAATGATCAAGAAACAATACTCATGCCGGATCTTGCCGGTATCGATAGTGATGACCGGCAAAAAAGAGAGAACGCATACAGGCGAGCCGGCACCAGGTATTGGTCTGTCTCATTTGCCGCTTCCTGAAATCAGCGATCCTCTGTCTTCATAGAAGATGCTCGCTTTCACTTGGAAATACAAAATCATGCTTCGCAGCGATGGGCGACCGGATCAGGGACATGCGAACGGGCAGCTCATTTGAGATGTGAAGGAAGAGGCGCTATGGAGACTACCGAGCTGAATAAATCCATCATGAAGGCGCTAAAGCAAATCGTAACGGTACGCTGGAAACCATCCCTTGATCTGGCAGCGGTTGCCGTGTCCTGGCTGCTCGTGGTGGGAGCCCTCTACACGGCAACTACCTTTGTGGGCCAGGAGGTGTGGGGAGGGATGGGCTACTTCTTACTGTACGCGCTGGTGGGAGCTACTCTCTTTGGTGTCGGCATACCGTTGCACTGGATGGTGATTGTGCGCCGACGGCCCCTGTCGGATATTGGACTCACTACCCGGCGCTGGCCTTTGAGCGTCGCGCTCCAATTAGTCTTCGCCTCTCTTCAGTGTATGGGCACGTTGGTAAAGACAGGGCTTCCCCCGCTTGATCAGTTGTTGCCCCTGGTTGCCCTTGCACTGGCTATAGGTTTCTTTGAGGCGGTATTCTGGCGGGGATGGGTTCTGCTGCGTCTTGAGGAGGCTTTCGGGATTATTCCCGGCATCTTACTGGGCTCCCTTCTGTATGCAGCGTACCACATAGGCTATGCAATGCCATCGAGTGAGATGGCATTTCTATTCTTCATCGGAATCATGTTTGCCGTCATCTTTCGCTTGACAAAGAACATCCTGGTTCTGTGGCCTGCATTCCAGCCCATGGGGCAGTTGGTGACACTGATCAAAGACCGGTTGGTGCTTCCTCCCCTGGCAGCTCTTGGCTTCTTCGAAATCTTGATAGTAATGCTCGTGCTGGTGTGGCTTTCACACCGGTTTTACAAGAAGCACGGTAGACAGACTGGCCTCTAATACTACAGGACAAACCGACCGCCACGAGACTGCTCCATCAGGCAACCGATCTGATTGAAATGCTTTGTTTTGAGCGGTGGCTGAGGCAGGAAGTTGTCTGAAATGGGATTAGCGCCGGTTAGGGGTTCATTCTTGACAGAACAAGTCAAGTATCTTATAGTGTTCATAAATATAAGTATAAGTGACACCTTATGCGCAAGAAGGAGATGAAGTATTTGTGAAAACATCATTCCGAGCCGAGCCATTAAGATTAAGGAGCTTGCGAATACATGAGCTGTATTTGACAGGCAGGGCTTGTAGAGGTAGCGATTGAAAAGTCATCAGTTAGCGCAACCAAGTCGCGTAGATAGGGAGGATACTATGGCAAAAATGAGAACAGCGTTAATAGCTTTCGTGATTATGTGGCTGGTGGCATCATCTCTATTTCCCGGCAGCACTGTCGCTGCGAAAACAGTCTATTTCGGCGGCACCATGGCACTAACCGGCCCCTACGCCGAGGATACGGCCGCGGTTCTGGCCGCGTTTGAGGACTATGCCAAATATATAAACGAGACGAAGATGCTGGCCCCCTGGAAGAGTGAAAAATTCCCGGCCGATACAACCCTGGAGGTGCTGTGGCGGGACGATGAACTGAAGCCCGCGAAGGCCCTCACCATTTACGAGGAACTCAAGGCCAAAGGGATAGTGGCCTACAGGGTATCGGGCTCACCAACGGCGCTGGCACTCAAGGACAGGCTCAATGAAGACGGTATGGGCGCCACCAGTATGGGCAGCGGTCCTTACTTCCTCAAACCGCCACAAACGATCTTCACCTATTTCCCTATTTATACCGATTCTCTGGCAGCCATCGCCGACTGGTTCAAAGCGAATTGGAAGGAAAAGAGGAAGCCGAGAGTTGCCTACCTCACGTCTGATAACGCGATGGGCAAGTCAATGGAGGTCCCTGAGCTGGAAGCCTATCTCAAAAGCATCGGATACGAATTTGCCGGCATTCAGTATGTGCCCCTCGTTCCTACATCTCCGCCAACCACCCAGCTTATGTGGCTCAAGCAAAACAAGGTTGACCTCGCCCTTGGTGTTATGATCAATCCCGGATCACAGCCGACCATAAAGGAAGCAATGAGATTAGGCATGGGACCTCATCTCGACTACAAGATAACCTTTGGCATGGCTACTCCAAGTCATCTCCAGATTTTCGCTCCGGCCATGGGTGAACTCGGCGACGGCTTTGTCGTTGCCGGCGGCTATCCCCCGTTTGAGGACACAGCAAATCCGGGTATTAAATTCTACAACGAGCTGCAGAAAAAGTATCGCCCGGATAAGCGGGTTACCAACTGCGTCTATTTGGGAGGAATGATTGAGGCTATGACCCAGGTGGAGGCTATAAGACTTGCCCTGAAAGAAATGCCCTCTGACAGATTGAAGCCGATGGACGTGCTGAAGCATGGCTTCTACAAGATCAAGAATCTTGATACTGGCGGCTTAAGCAGCACGCCGCTGAATTACGGTCCGGGTAAAATCGAGGGTGTTGATGCGGTACGTATTGACCAGTTACAGAAGGGCAAGATAGTAAAACTGGGCGCCTGGCCATGCCGACACCTTTATAGCAAGTAGCTACTGATTCGGGGGCTCTACGCGAAGAGCCCCACTCCCTAATCTTTTTCAATTCGTCATCTAAACCCCACTCAGCTCTTCTTGCTGTGCCTTCGACTACGGGAACCGGCGGTTGAGGGAAAACGACTTCGCCCTGTTCTCAATGCTGCCGCCGTGGACCTATCAGGCAACGTGATTATTATGGTATACTTCAAAACCGCATAAAATGCAGTCTCTGTAGAAAGGATTTGAAATAAGATGGGCAATGAACCGAACAAGGTTATTTACTCCATGATCGGGGTAAGCAAATATTACGACAAGAAACCGGTTTTGAAAGATATCTATCTCTCCTATTTTTATGGAGCAAAGATCGGTGTTCTCGGCCTGAACGGATCAGGAAAAAGCTCCCTTCTCCGTATTCTGGCAGGAGTCGGACAAAGAGTTCAATGGCGAGACGGTCCTTTCTCCCGGCCACACCGTGGGGCTCCTTGAACAGGAGCCGAAACTGGATGACGAAAAGACGGTGCGGGAGACCGTGGAAGAGGGAGTACATGAAATAGTAGCTGCCCTCAAGGAATACAATCTTATCAATGAGAAATTCGCTGAACCGATGTCGGACGATGAGATGAATAAGCTTATCGAACGACAGGGCGAAGTACAGGAGAAGCTGGATGTACTGGATGCGTGGGACCTTGATTCACGCCTTGAGATGGCGATGGATGCCCTGCGCTGTCCTCCGGGAGAAACTCCGGTCAAGATCCTGTCCGGAGGGGAAAAACGGCGTGTCGCGCTATGCAGACTGCTCCTGCAGAAGCCCGATATCCTGCTTCTGGACGAGCCGACCAACCATCTCGATGCAGAGACCGTGGCCTGGCTGGAGCACCACCTGCAAAGCTATCCGGGCACTGTCATTGCCGTGACTCATGACCGCTATTTCCTCGACAATGTCGCCGGGTGGATCCTGGAACTCGACAAAGGACAGGGGATCCCGTGGAAAGGGAATTATTCCTCCTGGCTGGAGCAGAAGAAGAATCGTCTGCAGCAGGAAGAGAAGTCCGAGAGCCAGAGGCAGAAGACCCTGCAGCGCGAGCTTGAGTGGATACACATGTCTCCCAAAGGACGCCACGCAAAAGGGAAAGCGCGTATCACTTCTTACGAGGAACTCCTCAGTCGCGATATCGAAAAAAGCTCAAAAGAGCTGGAAATCTATATTCCCCCGGGACCCCGGTTGGGCAATGTCGTCATCGATGCCGATAACGTGAGCAAGGCATACGGCGACAATATTCTTATGGAAGGAATGACTTTCTCCCTCCCTCCGGGCGGAATCATAGGAGTTATCGGACCGAACGGAGCAGGAAAGACCACCCTTTTCCGGATGATCACCGGTCAGGAGATTGCCTGATTCAGGCACCTTCAAGATCGGAGAAACCGTAAAGCTGGCATACGTCGATCAGAGCCGCGATGTCCTCGATCCGAACAAGACCATCTGGGAGGTTATTTCCGGCGGAGATGATACTATTCAGCTCGGCAAGCGACAGGTAAATTCGCGCGCCTATGTGGCCCGCTTCAATTTTTCCGGGACCGATCAGCAGAAAAAAGTGACGATGCTCTCCGGAGGGGAAAGAAACCGCGTCCATCTGGCCCGCATGCTGAAGGAAGAGGCCAATGTCCTTCTCCTTGACGAGCCTACCAATGACCTGGACGTAAACACCATGCGCGCCCTGGAAGAGGCATTGGAGAGTTTTGCCGGCTGCGCCGTAGTCATCAGCCACGACCGATGGTTCCTCGACCGTATCGCTACCCACATGCTCGCTTTCGAGGGTGACAGCAAAGTGGTCTGGTTTGATGGAAATTACTCCGAATATGAAGCGGACAGAAAGGCCCGTCTCGGCCCTGCCGCGGACCAGCCCCACCGCATTAAATACAGACACTTGACCAGAGCGTAAGCATTCTGATTTCCTCTCCGAAGAGCTGTCCGGGGATGGGGCCCGGGGAATGGGCTTTGCTCTTGTAGCTGTTGACGGAAAGAGAGACTGTATCGACACGGAAGGTGAGTATGTGTGGAAGCCGTATGGAACAGTTTTTCTATCCTAAAAGTGTCGCGGTTTTCGGCGTATCCGACAAAGCTGCAAATTTCGCCCGAATAATCGTCGAAAACCTTCTACGGTTCGGATTTCCCGGCGACATCTATCCTATAGGGCCCGGCGGCGGAACCGTCGGCGACCGAGCCATAGTGCGGTCTCTTGACGAGGCTGGTGCGTGCCCGGAACTGGTGGTAATGCTGATTCCGGCGGCCGAGATACCCGGCACTCTTGAGGAGTGCGGACGAAAAGGCGTGCGCCACGTCATCGTCGAATCGGGCGGATTCTCCGAATTCGCGGAGGAGAGGGAGAACCTCGAAGAGGAGATCCGGCGAATTACCCGTACCTGGAACATCAATGTTCTGGGGCCAAACTGTTTCGGTGTTACCAATCTTGAAAACGGCCTCGTCCTGCCCTTCTTCATCGTCGAACCCCGCTACATGAAACACGGCGCCGTCGCCATGATCTCCCAGAGCGGCGGGCTCGTCTACGACATGCTGATGCTCAGCTCCTGCGAGAATCTCGGCTTGAGCAAAGTGATCAGCATCGGCAACAAATTGATGCTGAACGAGAACGATGTTCTGGAGTACCTCATCTCTGATGGCGTGACGTCGACCATTGGACTTTATCTGGAAAACTTCTCGGATGGTCGCAGGATGATGGAGCTGGCCTCTTCAACGGATAAGCCGATCGTCGTGCTCAAAGCCAACCGCAGTCCGTCAGGGGAGAAGATCGCCCGGTTTCACACCACCGCCCTGGCAGGCGATGACGAGATAGCAGAGGCGGCGCTGCGGCAGGCGGGAATGGTCCGAGTCCGGAACTTATCGGAGATGATCGACTGTTTCAAAATCTTCAGTCTCCCTCCGCTCAAAGGACCAAGACTCGCCCTGATCACCCGTTCCGGCGGCCATGGTGTCGTATGCGCCGACGCCGCGCATCGCGAGGGGTTTGAACTGGCCAACTTTTCGCCGGAGTTTTACGAACGGATACAGGAAAAGAAAAGGGGGGTCATCCGGGCGACCAATCCGCTCGACATCGGCGATGTCTACGATCTTCGCCTTTACGCGGATATCCTCGAGTGGGCGCTTCAGGAGCCGGACGTCGACGGCGTCGTCTTCATTGTCACATTCAGCTCGGAGAGCGATGGCCAACATATGCGGGAACTGGTCAGGCGCGCCTCCGCGATAACGCCTCTCTGTCGGAAGCCGGTTGTTCTCTGCATGATGTCAAACAGGGAGCAATGGTTCGAGATGAAGCTTGCCGCGGACTTCCCCGTTTTCGGCGACGTTGATACCGCCATCAGCGCACTGGGAAGGTCATTCGGTCATTTCAGGAATCTTCCGAAGCAAGAATTTGCAGGTTCGCTGCCTTGCGGAACACGGGGTTCGGCCTCGCAGACAGCGGCCACAGGCTCTTTCGGTATGATGCCCGCAGACGATACGTTTCGCCTGCTGATGCGTTACGGCCTGCGGGTCGCCGATTATGCGGTCGTGCGGACACTCGCGGAGGCGCGCCTTGCAGCAAGCCGGATGGGGTACCCGGTGGCGTTGAAGATGACCCACGGTCTCCACAAGACCGAAAAGGGCGGTGTCCGGCTCGGTCTGAAAGACGCCGCGGCATTGCAGGATGCCTTCGGCAGCATAGAGGCGGAGGAATACCTGCTACAGAAAATGGCCCCTGCCGGGCAAGAGGTGATTCTCGGCGTGAAGCGTGATGCGGAGTTCGGGCCTGTTCTCCTGTTCGGCCTTGGCGGTATATTCGTCGAGCTGATGAGGGATACGGTCATCCGGGTGCTTCCTGTTGACAAAACGGTCGCGGGCCGGATGATCGACGAAGGCAAGGCGGGCGCGCTGCTCCGGGGCTTCAGGGGCAGACCGCCGGCCGACCGTGAAAGCCTGACCGGGTGCATAGTTGCCCTTTCGCGGCTTGTCAGCGAACACCCGGAGATCATCAACGTGGATATCAACCCGCTCATAGTGCTTGAGGAAGGTAAAGGCTGCGTGGCGGTGGACGCGAAGATCAAATACCGATAATACCTCGGCTGTCATGTCGTTCCCGGGAGCGCATCCGTGAGGATCGTATAAAGGAGAAAAGCGTGAGGGACTATACCCGCATCGCCAGGAAGATAACGGTTGTGCTCTTCATGTCCCAGGGCCTCAGTGCGGCCGGGTTCATAGCTGCCTTCACGGTAAACGCCCTCGTGGCTGTCGAACTGAGCGGACAACTGGCTATGGCGGGAGTGCCCGGCGCAGTCGTCGTAATGGGGCAAGCATGCGGTGCGCTGGTCTGGGGCTACTGCATGGAGTGGCTCGGCCGGCGATGGGGCATCGCCCTGGGCCAGATTGTAGGAGTGATTGGAGCGGGGATCGCAGCGAGCGCGGTCGCTGGTCATTCCTTTCCTCTCTTCCTGATGGGTCTCGTCCTGGTGGGGATGGCCAGATCTGCCGTTGACTTGGGCCGCTTCGCAGCAGCTGAGGTCCACCCGCCTTCGGAAAAAGGGCGGGCCATCTCTAAGGTGGTTCTGGGGAGCACTGCCGGGGCGATATTCGGGCCTCTGCTGGTGGCCCCCACCGGGAAGTTGGCGCTGTGGGCTGGATTTCCAGAGTTGGCTGGGCCCTATAGCGTTAGTTTTATAGGCCTTATCCTGGCAGCGCTGCTGATCTTCGTGGGGCTGAGGCCGGATCCCCGCGACGTCGGGCGGGAACTCGCCCTCATACATCCTGGATCGGTCCCTCGGCAGGAAACCCGCTCCCTTTCAGAGATCGTGCGGCAGCCGGGGATAATCGTGGCCATGGTCAGTGTGGTCTTTGCCCAGTTGGTTATGATGGTGCCTATGTCAATCACCTCGGTCCACATGAAGGCGCACCACCATCCCTTGGGGGCGTTGTCGCTGGTGATCTCTGCCCATACCCTGGGCATGTTCGCCTTCTCCACCATCTCTGGATGGATGACCGACCGATGGGGAAGGGGCCACGTAATAATCCTTGGATCGGCTGTGATGATCGTATCCTGCCTGATGGCCGCTCCTTCTACCGGTCTCATCCCGCTCCTGGTCGCACTCTTCCTTCTTGGGCTGGGCTGGAACTTTGCTTACGTGGCTGGGTCCACCCTGCTGACCGATCAGCTCTTGCCCGGAGAGAGGGCTAAGACGCAGGGGTTCAACGACCTGCTGCTGAACCTCGCCTCAGCAGGCAGCCAAATCGTCAGCGGCATCGTGTATGCCGTCGGTGGCTACGGGGTTATGGCGCTGGCAGCCGGATTTGCAGCGGTGGTGCCTTTGGCCTTGGCTATATGGTGGCAGGTGGCCGGCAGACAGGTCGCTGCAGCCCGCCAATCATAGCCCTGTTTATGCCTGCCGCCGCATGGGTGCCATCCACGAGTGAAGGATTTGGCGGGCCGCGGGTACCGGATTGCAGTCGCATGTCGACAATTGGTTGATTTCTGTCACGGTATTTGCAATAATTCGCGGACGTATGAAGAGCGGGATCCGGCAGCGTCGTGAAGCGGCCACGTATACGAGGAGTTGACATGGAGCGGGTCAGGAAGCTTGGGCTGAGCATATGCTTTTTGTCTTTGGCACTGGTGGGCTTCCTGCTGCTCGATGCACGCGGGACAGAGACAGGCACTTCCGTCGAAAAGGTGCAACAAGCCTCGGCCCACTTCGACGGCAATCTATTTTTCAATCCCGGTTTTCCGCCAGGCCCGGCGTCACCCCACGGTCAAGAGCCAAGACGCGGCAGCTCTGGATGGATTTGGCGCTGGCTTTTTGGCACCGATTGGCCCGAATGGCCGGAAATAAAGGATTTTTCACCCGGACCACCTCCTGTCCCTCGCGTCCCAAAAGGAGCACTCCGCATAACTCCTGTCGGTCACTCAACGTTCCTCGTTCAAATGGATGAGCTTAACATTCTGATCGATCCAATCTGGTCGAATCGTTGCAGCCCGGTATCATGGGCAGGCCCCAAACGGCGAACGCCGCCCGGCATCAGGTTTGAAGACCTGCCCCCTATCGATCTCATTCTGGTGTCCCATAATCACTACGATCATCTCGATCTCCCCACACTGAAGCGTCTCGCGAAAAAAGGCACTCCGAGCTCCATAGTGACGCTCGGTAATCTCGAGCTCGTCCGGGACGCGGGCATTCCTAATGTGGATGCGCTCGACTGGTGGCAGTCGGTTCGCCTGTCTCCAGACGTGACGGTAACTCTCGTTCCGGCGCAGCACTTTTCGTCACGCACTCTGTGGGACCGCAACAAGACTCTCTGGGGAGGGATTTGTCATCTCCGGTCCATCGGGAAACGTCTTCTACTCCGGCGACACGGGCTATGGGCCTCATTTCCGCGAAATTGCGAGCCGCTTCTCGCCGATCCGGGTGGCACTTCTTCCTATCTCGCCCTTTCGGCCGCAACAATCGACAGAACCAGCCCGCGAGCATTACCCCAGCAGCATGCACATGGGACCGAGTGGAAGCCGTCCAGGCACACGTGGATCTGGGTGCGGAGCTAAGCATCGCCGCACATTTCCAGGTGTTTCAGCTTGGACCGGATGGATTTGACGACGCCGTGAATCGACTGGCCTCGGCACTGAAGGACCGCGATATCGGCCTCGACACATTCATTGCGCCGGCGCCTGGCCAAGCCATAGAGCCAAGCGCGGGATTCACCGCAGCCTGGAGCCCTGTCCTCCAACATCTGAGATAACGTACCCCAAGGTTGCTTCAGTACACATATACACTATGCGGAGTACTCGAAAGGCATAGTATCCAGTGCTTGCATGCCGCGGGGACTCATAAATGCAAAGGAAAGGTGAAGAGAGATGGAAACACCAAAGCAGATGATCGAAGAGAAGCTCAAAGGTTCGGATTTCATCTTAACGTACGAGACAGATGAAACAGTTGGCTACCGCTGTGGACTGAAAAGTGAGATATCGCGAACGGTTTGCGTCCATCTGGAGCAACGGGCCGTTGAGTACGAGCTGGCCAAAAGGGGGGTGCCGAACAAAAAGAGGGTCGAACACTTCGAAACACTCGATCAACTGCCGGACTACATTCCCACCAGTGTTTCCTCCTTTGACCTGAAGCTGCAGGGGCAGAAATTCGAAGCCAATCGAGCGGCTGTTAAAACGGTAATTAGGCCCAACGCTGCTACTATGACCGACGACCCCTGGGATCTGACCAACTATTACGCGATGCCTCGCGGGGCAAAAGTGCAATCACCAACAGGGCTCAGACTGGCGTAAGTGGATCTCCCAAAATAGATTGTCACCAGTCAACGAGGATGGAGCAAGGCCAGCTCGCTATGAGGCACGTGGGGAAACTCTGAGGTCCTTGAAGCTGAAACATAATTGACTTCGTCGCGACATTCAACGGCGCCACCCAAATTCTAGACCTCGATAAAGCATCGCTCGCCTGACGAGGGCATCGTCCGGAAATTAGAACTCAACTCTGTTACCGATTTCTCCGCGCAGATTCAGGGATCCGTCTTCAGTAAGGGTGGTTATGCTCGTTCAATACACGTGGGGGCTCTCATCAAGCCGGCAAGAAATTGCTAGTGTAGTGTCCCATAAATAACTTTACATTTGAGTTTGACTGTACTATAGTCAGACTCATGAATCGAGCGAGTACGATTATGTTGTCGTCGGAAGAACGGTCGACGTTGGATATCTGGTCCAGAGGACGCAGTCTGCCGATGCGCCTGGTGCAGCGTGCTCAAATCATCCAAATGGCGGCCGATGGTGAGTCGAACCAGACCATCGCTGAGGCGTTGCATATTTCTCGGCCTACTGTCCAGCTCTGGCGTGACCGTTTTCTGGCATTGCGCTTGGCTGGATTGGAAAAAGATGCTCCTCGTCCGGGACGGATTCCCAGGATTCCCCAAGCCCAAGTGGCAGCCGTTGTCGAGGCGACACTGCACAGCACACCGCCAAACGCGACCCACTGGAGCGCCCGGTCGATGGCCAAAGCCCAAGGGCTGAGCCGGATGACCGTCCAACGTATCTGGAAGCACTACAACCTCAAGCCCCATTTAATTGAAACCTTCAAACTCAGCCGGGACAAACGCTTCCTGGAGAAACTCCAGGATATCGTGGGCCTTTACGTGAACCCTCCGGACCACGCCCTGGTCCTGTGCGTCGACGAAAAAAGTCAGATTCAAGCTCTTGATCGGACCCAGCCCGGATTGCCGATGAAGAAGGGGCGTTGTGGGACAATGACCCACGATTACAAGCGCAACGGTACTACCACGCTCTTCGCGGCCCTCAGTATGCTCGATGGCAGCGTTATCGGCGATTGCATGCCCCGTCACCGGCATCAGGAATTCATTCGCTTTCTGAAACGCATTGATGCCGAAATACCCGCAAGCCTGGATCTGCATTTGGTCGTCGACAACTATGGAACCCATAAGCATCCGCGTGTTCGATCCTGGCTGGAGCGCCATCCGCGCTTCCATTTGCATTTTACTCCCACATCCAGTTCCTGGCTCAACATGGTCGAACGCTGGTTCCGCGAAATCACCGACAAGCGATTGCGCCGCAGTTCGTTCGCCAATGTCCGATCCTTGATCAACGTGATCAATGACTATATTCATAACCACAACCAGAATCCCCAAGCCTTCGTCTGGACCGCAACACCAGAGGCTATCATGAAGAAAATAGCCAAATGTAAAGAAGCGTTAGGGACAGTACACTAGATATATGAGCAGGCAGCAGATTAAAGAAACCTCTGGTACTAGGCAGCGCTCCTGAATTTGCGGCTGAGTTCCTGACAGCGTCTCTCAGCATGATCGCGATCCTTTGCCGGATACACCAGGTGATGCCCGACAGCCCACCAGTAGTCATCGTGCATAACTACTCTCCAGTCGCCCGAGGCATCGAGAAAGAATTTGGGTGAAGGAGCGTCGTGATCCTTCGGCCCGACTGCGGGACGGTTCGCATCCCGGCTTGAGGCCAGCACTCCAAGCAGCATATCTGCTCGATGACTTTCTCCTTTGGCAAAGGGGGAGAGAAGACTGTCGTCGACCAGTCGGTCGGTGACACTTTCCCCAACGGTCTCTTCGTCGCTCAGATGAAGGTCGGTCCCGAATGAGGCCAAGGTGTCATCACCTGGCATCCCGCCGGCAAGGGTATCAAGTAACTTGTTGGCTAACTCAGTGAATGTGGATACCGTTACAGGATCCGAGCCGAACCCATTCTCCGCACACCAGTCTGTCATCAGCCCTTTTACGTGTCCTTGCAGGTCCGTCTGTTGCATATTTGCCCTCCCACTCATTCGTTACAGACTTTCTAATCTGTATATGGGAGTTAGAGCAACCAAGGCTGGAAATCTCACGATGAAGAACGTCGCCTGACACGCTCCCACCGTGCAGCCAGAGACTGATGTATCCGGGCAAGGCCACACCTTGTCGCTCTTGGATGAAAAGTTTCGGGGTACAGCGAGAGAAAGAGGCTGTGCGGTAGACCGCTAAAACCAATTTACGTCGCACCCATGAGCGGAGTGGCGATTGAAAAACGCGGCTTCGGTATGCTCATTGCATGAGCAGAGCCACTGGTGACCCTGTCTCTGAAGTTGACTACATTCACTCTACTTGTTCAATCAAGCAGACTCCGATTGAGCCGTTCAGGCATCGCGTGGTCCCATCCAACCACATCGCGCCTGATAAGTTAGCACCCGAGAGGTCGGCTCCCGAGAGGTCGGCATTGGATAGGATGGCGCCGGAAAGGTTTGCATCGCTCAGGTTGCACCCGAGAGGTTGGCACCCGAGAGGTTGGCAGCGGAAAGGTAGGCAGCAGAGAGGTTAGCACCCGCGAGATTCGCATCAGACAAGGGGGCGTAACTGAGGTTACAGCGCGGACATTGCCCTCCCGACAGGAGACTATCGAGACTTGCCTGATCAAAAGCATATGATGTGACGGACATGGCGAATAATGGGATCGTAATGAGATAGGCAACGAAGACCGTGTTCTTTCCCTTCATGGTGCCCCCCAAGACACGAACCCCTGATCATCGTGTCAAAAGTAAGACGATCAGCAGACTAATGACAAATGCAGGTGTCGCGATTATACCGGTCCCCGGCCTGGAAACATATGCAGTCAGCGCCCGGGTCGCCTCCCAGCTTCACACCCGTACAGAACCGCATGATATCGCCCTGACAGGCCTGATGCACTTCCCTGATCTGCTCAACTACTTCCGCAACGCGGAGCTTACAACCCGGCGTCAACTCTTCTTTGTGTTGGGCCAGACAGTCCACGTCTTTCGCGTATGCCTTTTCTTGGGCGAACGCACCACTTCCCGACAGAAGGACGAGACACAGGCTGACGGCGGCTACCGTTATGATGTACATCGTCAATTCCCGTGTACGTACCAAGATTACGTTCTTCACGAAACCTTCTTACGTTCATTTTTCAATGGTCGCTTCCCTCTTCGTACCGCTGCCGCACCATTGTCACCCGCGTCCCATCGACGATCGAGGGCAGTACTTCCTAACTTCGAATGATAACCACTAAGTGAGTATTTGTCCAGAGGGCTTTGGTCCTGCAAGGACAAGAGAACGCCGGCCATTTTCAACCTGCGCAGATTATCCCTGTACTTGATGCTCATCACACAAGTGGGAGATTATGGATGCGGTATCAGGACAATGCCGACCTGGGTTCAAAGAATCGGATTTGACAACGGGACATCTCGTACATAATTTCCCTAAGAAAGCGAAACAAATGGCCCGGCCTTAATAAAACTGCGGAGGATTTTCGATGGCGGGAAGAGCGATCTGGAAAGGATATATCCATTTTGGGGATGTCGATGTGCCGGTGAAGCTGCATACCGCGGTCAAGGAAGAGCGGATTCAGTTTCACCTTCTCCACAGACGTGATCAGGTCAAACTGCAACAACAGATGGTCTGTGCCTATGAAAAGGTGCCGGTGCCGCTGGAAGAACAGACCAAAGGGTTTGAATTGGAGGAGGGGAAATATATCCTCGTCGATCCGGCGGAACTCGAGCAAACCGAACCCGAAGAGCAGCCGGATGATCGAAGTCCACGAATTCGTCAAAACCGAACAGATCGATCCCATCTTCCTCGATCGAGTCTACTATCTGGAGCCGGATATTCCATGTAAAAGGATATAACGCGCTTGTCGGGGCTTTGAAGGAAATGGATGTGGAAGGCATCTGCACCTGGACCATGAGAAAACGGTCCTATCTCGGGGCCTTGCAGGTCAGCGGGAAGATTCTTCGTCTGAATACTCTGCGGTATGCCGACGAAGTGATTTCGGTGAAGTCTCTTGAACTGCAGAATATTCCTTTGTCTGAAAAAGAACTGAAGATCGGAAGCGATTTGATCAATCAGTTGACCGCTCCTTTTCAGCCGCAGAAATTCGAAAACGAACATCAGAAAAAGCTGCAAGATCTGATCGATAAAAAAGCCCGCGGAGAAAAAATTGCGATCCTGCGCCCCAGGCGCTTGAAACCCACGACATCGGACAAGTTGCTTCAGGCCCTGGAAGCGAGTCTGAAGAAGGTTGCCTAGATGAAAAACCAGCGATCCGATCCGGCTCCGTCGAAGTTGTCTTCAAACAGGAGGAATGAAATGGCTGTGCAGGGAATATGGAGCGGGACGATCAGTTTCAGCCTGGTGGCGATTCCGGTGCAGTTGGTTAAGGCCGTCGAGCCCGGCCGGGTCTCTTTTCGCATGCTCCACAGCAAGGATTATTCTCCCCTCTCAAGAAGAATGTTTTGTCCGGAAGAAGAAACGATGGTCCCCCCGGATGAGATTATCAGGGGATACGAAATCGGACCCGACAAATACATCCTGATAACGGACGAGGAACTGGAATCCGTGTCGCCCGAACGGAGCCGCACGATCGAGATCGTCGAGTTCATCGATATGAAGGAAGTGGATCCGATCTATTATGATCACCCGTATTATCTCGTTCCTTCGAAAGGGGGCGAAAAAGCCTACAGGCTGCTGGTCGAGGTGATGCGCCGGACAAACAAGGCCGGGCTCGCAAAATTCGTGCTGGGTGAACGGGAGTATCTCGTAGCGGTCAAAAGCACGGAGGGAGCGCTCTCCCTGATCACGCTTCATTACAGCGAAGAAATACTTCCCGATGAGGACATCGCGCCTGAAGAAGGAAAGATCGAACCCGAAGAAAAAAGCCGCATAAAAAAAATCATCAAAGAAATGATGGCGGACTTCAATCCGGATAAATATGCGGACGAACGCCGGAAAAAGATCATGAAGCTCCTGGAGAAGAAAGTGAAAGAAAAGGCTCCGGTGGAGGCTCCTGAAGTCGAGGAAGAAGAGGGAGAAGGTCCGGCCGATCTGGTCGCAGCGCTGGAGGAGAGCATGCGCAAGGTGAAAAAGAACCGGTGAGCCGGAAAGTCGTCGAGATTGCCGGGAAAAGACTCTCCCTGTCGAACCTGGAAAAGGACCTCTATCCCTCCTATGGTTTCACGAAGGCCCATATCCTGGAATACTACCGCCGGATTGCCACGTTCATCCTGCCCCATTTGAAAGACCGGGCGCTGACTTTAAAGCGCTATCCCGAAGGAGTGGAAAAGGATTTCTTTTTCGAGAAGCGTTGTCCTTCTCATCGTCCGGCCTGGGTGAAAACAGCGGAGATCCCCCAGGATGACGGAGAGCGGATGACGGTCTGCCTGGTCAACGATCTGGAAACGCTGATCTGGGTGGAGAACCTTGCGTCTCTTGAACTCCATGTGCCTCTGGCCAGGGCCGATTCCCCGGAGACGCCCGATTCCATGGTCTTCGATCTGGATCCCGGCGATCAGGCCGACATTCTCGATTGTGCCCGGGTGGCGCTGATCCTTCGGGACCTGCTCTCCCAGTTGCGGCTTGCAAGCTATGTAAAAACCTCGGGCAAGAAGGGACTCCATGTATATGTCCCCTTGAACCGCAAAGAGACGACCTTTGAGGATACCAAGAAATTTTCAAAAGCCGTGGCGGAAGTCCTGCAGACGCAACTATCCGGACCTGGTGACCGCAAAAATGGCGAAGGAGTAGCGGAAAGGAAAGGTCTTCATCAACTGGTCTCAGAACGACTCCTCAAAGACGATGATCTGCGTTTATTCCCTGCGGGCCCGGGAAAAACCGATCGTTTCGTTTCCCCTTGCATGGAAGGAACTGGAGAATTTGGCCGGGCAGGGCGATCCGGAAAAGCTGCAGGTCATGCATTCGGAAGCCGTGAGCAGGGCCGAAAAAAAGGGGACCTTTTTCGAGAGGTGCTGGTGAAAAAACAGAAGCTTCCTCATCTATGAGCATGAGAGCCGGAATGGACTGGACTTGATGAACATGGGATTAAAGGAATACGACATCCAAACGGAAATTCGAGAAAACACCCGAACCGAAACCGGGCCCTCGCCGTGAGGGGAACCGTCTCATTTTTGTCGTTCAGAAGCACGCGGCCCGGGCCCTTCATTACGATCTCAGGCTGGAGCTGGAAGGGGTGCTGAAGAGCTGGGCTGTGCCGAAGGGGCCCTCGCTGGATCCTTCCGTAAAAAGGCTGGCCGTCATGGTTGAAGACCATCCGCTTGATTACAAGGATTTTGAGGGCGTTATCCCGGAGGGCAATTACGGCGCAGGAAGCGTTATCATCTGGGACAGGGGCTTTTATCATCACCCTTCCGCACGAGGATGGAAAAGAAAGCGAGAAACTTCTTCTGGACGGATTAAGAAAAGGGGATATGAAGTTTGTCCTCGAGGGGGAAAAGCTTCAGGGTGAATTCGCGCTGGTAAAAACGAGAAAGGACGAGAAGTCGTGGCTGCTTTTGAAGAAGAAAGATCGCTATGCGACCAAGGAGGACATTCTCAAGGAGAATCGTTCCGTCGTGTCCAATAAGACTCTGGAGGATATTTCCGAAGCCAATCCGAAGAAATCTTCCCGGCAAAAAAAAGTGAACCAGATCCGTCTTCGCGAAGCGATGGAAGGCGAAGACCTGAAGGATGCGCCGGTCAAACCGATGCCGCACAGCATAAAACCGATGCTCGCGACCTTGGTCAAAGAACCGTTTGATCATCCGGATTGGATTTTTGAGGTGAAATGGGACGGGTACCGGGCCGTTGCCGAAATCCGGGACGGAGACGTTTCGCTCTATTCCCGAAACCGGATCTCGTTCAACAAGAAGTTTTCTCCCTATCGTGGAGTCGCTGCGGAAATTCAGATTTGAGGCTGTTCTGGACGGCGAAATCGTTGTCGTGGATGATCAGGGACATCCTGATTTCCAGATGCTGCAGGATTACCAGAAATCCGGAAGCGGTCATCTGCTCTACTACGTCTTTGATCTCCTCTACTTCGAGGGACATGATCTGACGAACCTGCCCCTGCTCAGGAGAAAAGAACTCCTGAAAAAGATTCTCCCGTCTGCCCCGAAAATAAAATTCAGCGATCACGTATGCGAAAGAGGGCGTCCTGTTTTTCAAGGTCGTCAAAGAAAAGGGACTCGAGGGGATCATCGCCAAACATTCTCAAAGCGCGTACCGGATGGGCAGGAGGAGCCGGCAGTGGCTGAAGGTGAAGACGCAGCTCACGCAGGAGGGCGTGATCGCGGGATTCACGGAACCGAGAGGGGAGCAGAAAGTATTTCGGCGCCCTTGTCCTGGGCGTGTTCGAAGGGGACGAGTTGATTTACATCGGTCATGCCGGAGGCGGATTCAGCGCAAAGATTCTAAGAGAAATCCGCGAAAAACTGGATCCCCTGATCCGGAAGGAGTGCCCCTTTAAAGTGGAGCCGAAGACCAATACCCCGGTCACCTGGGTAAAGCCGGAGCTGGTCTGCGAAGTTGTTTTCCACGGCTGGACCGATGAGGGCATCATGAGACAGCCGGTTTTCTTGCGGCTGCGCGAGGATAAAGCCGCCCGCGAAGTGGTGCGCGAAAAGCCTGAGGCGAACTCGTGGAGTGAAGAGCAGGATGAAGGGGCAAAATATGAAAATCTATGTCGGTACAAGCGGGTATGGCTACAAGGAATGGAAAGGAAAATTCTATCCTGAAAAGATCTCGCCCAAGGAAATGCTTCGCTTCTATTCGGAACGCCTCGACACGGTGGAGATCAATAATACCTTTTATCACATGCCCACAGAGAGCGTCCTCGCATCCTGGGCGGAACAGGTCCCCGATGATTTTGTTTTCGCGCTTCAAGGCGCCTCAGGTCATAACGCATCTGAAGCGGTTGAAAAATGTGGACGAGGAGACCGAGTACCTCTTCAGGACGCTGTCGGTTCTGGACAGGAAACTGGGGCCGGTCCTTTTTCAGTTTCCCAAGAGTTTTCATGCGGACCCCCCGGCGCTGAAAGATTTTCTCGCTCTGATTCCCGGCACTATGTCCTGCGCATTCGAGTTCCGCAGCCCATCCTGGCTCGATGCGTGAAATTCTGGACCTCCTCCGTGAAAGGGGATGCAGCCTGTGCATCGCCGATACCGATGAGAATCCGGCAAATGAGATCATCGCTACGGCGCCATGGGGGTACCTGCGCCTGCGCCGTTCCGATTATACGGATGCCGATCTGTCACAATGGATGGAAAGAATCCTTTCGCAAAAATGGGAGAGGGCTTTCGTTTTTTTTAAACACGAGGAAGAGGCCAAAGGGCCCGAAATGGCGATACGTTTTCACGAGCTTACCGATGTTTCAAGGGGAACAAAATCAAGACAAAAGGCAGGGACGTGAGGAGCCGCTATCAGTCAAGCATGGCCAGAAGCTGGTCCGGCGTGAGGATTCGAATTCGGGCCAAATTTACCGAGAGAGCAGAGGTCCTTGTCGCCGCTGACGAGGAAAGCCGCTTTGGCTGATGCCGCACATGCAAGAAATTTATCGTCATCCGGGTCGCGGCATACGCCTGCAACCGGGTCAACACGCTCAACTACCTCGAAGAAGGGCAGGATTTCCTGTTGCAGGATTCCTTGAATCTCACCTTTCGACAAGGAAAACTTCGGATATTCGAGCACGCGTCTGAATTCATCGAACGTCTCTCTCGAAAGCACCGGCGTTATCCGGCCCATCCTCCAGAGGACAACCAACCCGGATATTCTTCCCTTCAGAATAAGCGCCGACACCAGAACGTTCGTGTCAAGGACGACCCTCAGCGTTTTCTTTTTCGCGCCCATTTCACCGCGTCATGCACGTCGGTCTCGGTTATGCCGAGTCTCGCCATCTTCTCCCGGATGAGCTCGATACTCGTGTCCATCGGTGTGATCTTCACCGGGGTGAGCACGATCGCACGGCCCTTGACCTTCGCATCGAAGTAGTCGACGTCAGGAAATTCCTTGACAATCTCCTTGGGCAGCGTCAGTTGATTCTTGCTTGTTTTCTTCGCCAGCATTTTTTCCTTATTTCCTTATTGTAAGGATACAATGCATAGCCGGACTTGTCAAGCGCTTGTTTAACCGGAGTTACCTGAGTTGTTTTACTCCCGGACTGCAAATCGTTACGCGTCAGGCCTTGCTTTCCAAGGCAACCTGGGCCTCAAGGTCGAAGAAGACCGCCTGTCTCAGCCCACGATAGCGCTCAGGGTGGCACGTCAGTATTAAGACCTGGAGATGCTGCGCTGCGTCCTCAAGGACATTCACCACCCTTGCCAGGCGGCCCGCGTCGGTAGCGGTCAGCACATCATCAAGAACCACGAGCTGGCGCTCTTCTTTCCCCAGAATTTCCGCCAGGGCGAGCCGGGTCGCAAGATAGAGCTGTTCCTGCTCTCCGCCGGAGAGGTTATCTAACGTCACGGCTTGCTCGACCATCTCCGGTATGACTGCTGCCGGTTCGAATGCGTCGCCCACCTGGACGCGCCCAAGCCGGCGGCCGGCGATGCGCTGCAAGGTCCGTGTCGCGGCAATCTCGACCGGCTTTGTTACCGCGGCAATCGCCTCAGCCCTGCAGGCGGCAACCGTATCCTGCAGGAGCCGGATTGCTTCGACACGGACTTCTTCACGCTTTACCTGCTGCTCAAGTTGAGCCACTCTCTCTTCGGCAGCGGCAAGGACAGAATAAGGCCCCTGGGCGGAGAGCCCTTCAAGTCTGGCCTCTTCCCGCACTTCCTGCTCGCGTGCCCGACTTGCCTCCTGATTGACAGCCTCAAATTGTCGCTTCGAGTCGCTGGACAATCATTACCGGGTCATCCTGATACTGCTTAAGTTCGTTCTGGATCTCGGTGAGGCGTGCCCGTGCGGCATCCCAGGCCATCGTGATGGTTCTGGAGCTCTGCTTCCCGCGTCTGCAACGGCTTGCCGTCACTTGTCAGATCGGTCAGCTTCGCCGTCAGGCTTTTTACCTGCTTCCCCACGTCTTCGAGTCTGCGCGACAGCGTATCCTTCTGCCCGGCAGCGGCTGTCAGTGCGCTCTGCGCTTTCTCCCAGGAGGCCTCACTGCTCTCGACGCTTCTGATGAATGCCAGCCTCACGGCCCCTGCTTCAGTCTTGAGCGCCTCCGTATCCGGAGGCGTTTTCCCCCATGCCGGATAGGCATCCAGGAAACCTCTGTACGTGGTTTCGAGGACATTCCGCTCCTGCGCAAGCTCGTCTGACGAGCGTCCCGCCAGTAGCGTCCGCAGCTTAGTCTCTGCCTGGGCCACGCTTGCATCAAGTTCGCCGGCCTTCTCTACCAACAAATCCAGGGCGTCCGGATCGGAGGTGGCAAACGGTTCAGTGAGCTCCTTCAGCTTTTGCTCGGCTTTTTCCCGCGCTTCTCTGTGTTCCTCAACAGACCCTACAGGACCCCACGTGCGCAGCCGGGCCACATGAGGAAACTCTGCCACCACTTCAGGAGACCCCCGGAGTTGTGTGGGAACACCGGCCTTTAATGATACCGAGCCTAACCTCTCTCCGGCCACCACCTCCGCCGGTCCCATCTTTCTCGGGCACGATTTCCAGGGTGATCAATGAAGTCTCGACGCGCACCTGGGCGTCATCCCGATCCTTGATGACCTTCCGGATCGTCTTCATCGTTTTCACATCCGGCGCCACATGCGCGTTTCGCTTTTGCCGGCAATCGGTCAATGATTTCTCGGCCAGTTCGATCCTGGAGATCAGCTCGTCGAGATGTCCCACTTCCCGTTTGCACTCGATGAACCGGCGGGCCGTGTCAGCCAGTTGAGCCGCAGCGTCAACGCCTTCACGGCCTTTCCGGGCGTTCTCCAGATCAGCCTTGCGTTGCGCTGCCTCCTTCTGGCGTTCCTCGACTTCCTTATCCTGGAGCGGGACTTCGCCCTCAAGCGTGGTCAGCACCTTCCGGGCCTGGTTTAATTCCGTCTCCGTGGATTTGATAAGGTCTATGCGTTGCTTAAGTGCGTTATACTGCGCCTCGGAGGCCTTGACCCTTTCTGATCGCTGGTCTCGTTCTGCAATCAGCGTCCGGTATGTCTCCGCAACCAGACGCGCATCCCGAAGGATTTTGGTAATCTCATCCGCGTCATGCCGGGCCTGGGCACGACGGGCCTGAAGCTCCTCAACCCGGCGCGAAGCTTCCTCGAACGCGAGGTACAGACTCTGCGCTGTTTGCCGCGCGACATTTGCCTGCTCCAGTTGCTCTTTCAGCCGTGTCACGAGCGGCGCATCTTTCCCGGTCTTCAGCTTGCCCTTGGCGCTGAAGAATTGCAGGTACAGCTCTTCGATGCGCTTTTCCAGGGGACCTGTGCCGGATGCTGAGACCTGCGCGCTGAGCATACTACTGATGTTGGAGACCACGTCACCGGACAGCGGACCAATGGCCAGACTACCCTGAGGCGCCCACAGGATCTGTGCGAGCCCCCAGTTCTCGGGTCTGGCCAGGCCGCGTCCGGGCGGCTTCTTCGTCAGGATTTCCCGCGCCTGTTCATCGGCCGCCGCACCCTCCGCCAGGCGGCGATACTTGCCCGTCTCCTTGCGTTCGAGGAGAGCGCTGGGGCTGTCGAGAAACTGTTTGGAGATACGGTACTCCTGGCCGCCATGAATGAACTCAATCGTTACTTTGGGAGCCAGGTCCCTGCCCCACGGTCGGATCGCCTCCACGTCTTTCCCCGTCACTTTATGCCCGTCAAGTCAACGCACGCCGTAAGGCCTCAAAGAGCGTTGACTTGCCCGTGCCATTGGGGGCATGGATAATATTCAGCCCGTCAGTGAAAGGTCCCAACGCGATGTCGTCGAGGAAACAACGCCAGTCAGCGACCCGTATCGACCGGAGAATCAAACCTGACCCTCCCCGGCAATGGCATAGAGTTCTATCAATGCCCGTGCCGCGACTTCCGGTGCTGTGCCGGTTGAGTTTCGGATACGAATGGCTGCTTCACGGATGATCCCCGGAGGCAAGTTGCTTATCCACGTGTCGTCCGCGGGCGACGGCTGAAGCGCTGAGGCATCCATTCGCCCCCACAAAAAACGGGACTCCAGAATCTGCTCTATGCGGTCCACTTCGCCACGGTCATCGGCCGCCAGGATGCCGCTCAGTGTCACCTCAATCAGCGTATCGGATGCGCTGGCGATAGCTTCAATCTCAGTGCGAACGCGCGCCAGGTCGCCAAACTCCCGCGACTCTCTCTCGATGGTGACCCATGAGAGGCAGCCCGTGTGCACGGGCGTAATGGAGGGAGGACTGCCTGCGTCCGGAATCTCTATGATAAGCACGTTCCCGCTGTCTCGTTCGCCGAACTTCGTGGGCTCGTGCGTACCCGAATAGGCCATGCGGGGAGCGCCGTCCGGTCCGGGATACGCTGCATAAGAATGCCAATGCCCAAGGGCCAGGTAGTCAAGACCGGCTCTCAAGGCCGCGTCAACGGGTATTGGATAGTCCGGCTCATCTTGCACAACACCTTCCACTGTTCCGTGAGCCACCCCGATCCGGATGACGTCCGGCCCTATCGAAGGTATCCAGGCTGTCGGATTGCGGCCTGAGTGTTTTTCCTTGATGGGGCAAGGATAGAGAATGGCTCCCGGCACTTCTACCAGCGCTTCTTCAACCAGGAGATGCACGTTCGATGCTGATTTCCACGCCGGATGGGCCCAAACCGAACCCGGTCCAAGCGGGTCGTGGTTGCCGGGCAGGACGAATACGGGACCACCAAACGAGTTCAGGATGTCCGCGACCTTTTGCACCAGCACGCGATCTACGGCGTTGTCTTCGAAGAGATCACCAGCGACCAGAATAAAATCCGCTGCATGCTCCCTGGCAGCCCGTATCACCCGATGCCCCGCCGCCAATCTTTCCTCCCGGACACGTACCGAAGCATCTCCCAACCGCTGGCACTTCATTCCTGCCTGCCAATCTGCCGTGTGAAGAAAACGCATTCTGTCTCCTCTAATCTCCTGCCTGCTCAATCCAGCCTAACGTCGCTTCTGCTCCCGTTGAACTATCAGGAAGCGTCCTTCAACTTAACCGCCCTTAATCTACCTTACTTTTTCACAGGATGCTGCGGATTGCAACGGAAAATTTGGACAAAGGCCGCCGCCAGGCTGAGATTGCGATAAATCGTAGCCTGAAAGCATGTTGTCGTAACGTAGCCAGATGCTACCCGAGAAAGCACGGAAGGTTCCGTGAGGAAATCACGGTGCACACCTCAACACCGTAATGACGGTTGCATCATTTGATTTTCTTCTTGCACCGGACGCAATACATGGGCGCCGGATCGTGAATAACATCTTCTGCGACCACCGGCGTCTCCTGTACCCTCTCTTCATCGGTAGCACACTCGGTACAGACTGTCTTATTGGTCTTGAGCTGATATGCCCTGATCTCCTTTTCTACGAGTACAGCCATGGTTGATTCTCCTTTTCTTTTTTGATTCTGCTCAGGCACCAAACTTATACTTAAATATTGAGCACTGCCCGGTTAAATAGCAAGGCCCCAGCATGCATGAAGAAAAGGAGGGGCAAGTAAGCGGGCTGAGACATAATCGAACTTATTGGGTACACACATTCAAATTGTGGTTAAATAAGATACCTGCGCTATAATTAGGCTTGCGACACCGGATAACTATATTGGTTTCCAAAAGAAGCGCCCCGGTCGAGATGAAGATCCCGGCTGAGTACGCAAAGTCAGGGGCCGGACGCGGAAAGGAGAAGACGGGTGAAACCATCGAACTGTTTTGTGGGACCCATGCTTACCGACCTGTACGAGCTCACCATGGCGTACGGGTACTGGAAAAAAGGCAAGAATAAGGATAAAGCGGTATTCGATCTTTTTTTCAGGAAGAACCCATTCGGCGGCGAATTCGCCATCTTTGCCGGACTCGAAGAAGTCGTGCGTTCCCTGCACGCGTTTAGGTTTACAGACGCCGATATTGACTATTTGCGAAACGGCACTGTACGTCGAAAAGAAGAATTGCAGCTCGACTTTCAAGCCGGTTTAAGAAACGGCTTTGTCAGAGAGACTCCCAAAGGTTTCGAAGAATTGAGATATGACTCTTCCGGAGTGGAACACTGGCAACCGACGGGATATCCGGCAGACGATCTTTGCGTGCCGGGACCCATGCGCCTTTGCGAGCCTGCTTTCTTCGACTGGCTTAAGAGTATCGATTGTTCTGAACTCAAGATTTACGCGATTCCGGAAGGTACGGTGGTCTTCCCTCGAATTCCGCTTATCAGGGTGGAAGGCCCGCTCGCCATTGCCCAAATGCAGGAAACAGCTTTCTTGAACCTGACGAGTTACCCAAGTCTCATCGCGACCAACGCTGCCCGTTTCAGGCTGGCCGCCGGCCAGGGCAAAGGGTTGATCGAATTCGGTCTCCGTCGCGCTCAAGGACCCGATGGGGCTGTCTCCGCTTCCAGGTACAGCTACATCGGCGGGTTCAACGCTACGAGCAATGTCCGGGCGGGGCAGCTTTTCGGACTTCCGGTAGTAGGCACCATGGCACATTCGTACGTCACTTCTTTTTTTGGCCTGAGCGAGATCACCAATCCGTGATCTGGCGGGACCGGACGGCAAGAAACATAATTTTCTCGATCTTGTCCTTCAGTATCGCCGGAAACTCGGCTATAACCATACCAACGAAGGGGAGCTTGCTGCGTTCATCTCTTATGCGCAGGCTTTTCCCGGGGGTTTCCTGGCACTTGTCGATACGTACAATACGCTTGAATCAGGCGTGCCGAACTTTATCTGCGTCGCTCTGGCACTCATTCAGGCCGGACATAAGCCCATCGGCATCAGACTCGATTCGGGCGACCTGGCTTACTTTTCAAAAGAGTCCAGGAAGCTGTTTAGAAGAACAGCCGAAGCATTTTCGATTGAATCCTTCGGTGCACTTTCCATCGTGGCAAGCAACGATATCGATGAATCGATCCTCTTCTCTCTCGGACAACAAGGGCATGAGATTGATGTCTTCGGGATAGGTACGCATCTGGTTACCTGCCGAGCACAGCCGGCTCTCGGATGCGTCTACAAGCTCGTTGCCGTAAACGGCCATCCGAGAATCAAACTTTCCGATGAGGCCGATAAGATGACGATTCCCGGGAGGAAGGAGGCTTACAGGCTCGTCGGCGACAATCGGCACCCATTGATAGACCTGATGATCGAAGCCGGAACAGCCCGCCCCAAAGATCGGGGAAAGAATTCTGTGCCGTCACCCCTTCAGCGAACCGAAGCGTGCTTACGTGGTACCAAAAAATATCATTCCTCTTCATAAGTGCGTCTGGGACGGCCGTCAGACCTTCGCTTTCCCCTCGCTCGACACAATCCGTGACTACGTCATCGATCAGATTTCCGTCATGCGCCCGGATCACCTCAGAGCCGTCAATCCCACTCCGTACAAGGTCTCGGTGAGTGAGGATCTGTACCGGTCCATGCATGAAATCTGGATGCAGGAAGCCCCGATCTCCGAAATCATGTAGCGGAGTTACAGGGAAAAGGATCGGGTGAGAGGCGCGGAATAAACGTGTGGTCTTTCGAGCGGAAGAATGGAAGAATTTGAAGTACTGGCTCAAGGCATTTTTACTGATGACCTGATCTGTGTCGACTACCGGCCCGGTGTGCGTATCCGGTGGGAGCCGTCTGTCGAGAAGTTCATTGACAAGGCCTGGGAAGCGTACGTTCGGGCAAGCACGGATGTTGGGATTACGGTCTACAATGGCAAAGTCTTTCGTCTTGACACCTTCGACTGGAGAAATGGCCGCCTCTCTCTCACGCTCTCCGATATCGATTTTCGCAGTTGTATCGGCAGTGGGACGAACCAATTTGCGGCTGCTTTCCCGCACGCGCCGCAGGCAAACCCGCTCTCCGTATCCGTTGCCCTCGTCACCATCGATGGAAAGATCGTTCTCGAAAGAAGGAGTCGCATCGATGCGCGTCGGCGAAAGTACCACGTGATAGCGGGTTTCATGGAACGGGAGTTTGACGTCTCGGACGGTCAGCCGAATCCTTTCGATACCCTCAGAAGAGAGGTGCGCGAAGAACTCGGCTTGATCCTCGAGGGACCCTTTGTATGGGACCGGACTGGTGCGCGCGGTGTACGGCTTTGAACTCTGTTTCTACTGCCGTTTGCCCATTTCCTTCGAGCGCCTCCTTGAAATCAAGGCCAATGGCGAGACCGATTGCGAGATCGATGCGCTTGAGGCGATAGAGGATTCACCTGCTGCGGTTGCCTCCTTTCTCGTGCGCCACACCACGGATTTCGTGCCAAGCGGTAGGGCCTGTCTTCTCCTGTACGGCAGAGAAGCATACGGAGAGCACTGGTACGACAGCCACGCGAAATTGCCCTAACCCACGACCCCGTTTGCGGAAATAAGGCACATCACCGGGAGCAACGGGTTACACCGATTCGGATTCAAGATGAAGACCGAGGCGGCAGCGAGGAGCCGACGCAGGCGTACTCAGACGTACGCCGAGGAAAGCGACGCAGCGACAACGAAGGTATACGCTTGAAGGCGAATTGGTGTTACGCCCCTCGTCACGTAGCAGTACCGCTGTGGCCGTCATTCCTCGTGTATCTTTTTAGACCGGCCCGAACCTGATATGTCAGTAGCCCTTTGCATCTCGCTTCTTGACCGAGTTCTCTCTGGGACAGGTAGAGTTTTCCGTCTGCAGTGGTGAGAACGACGTTCGCGTCTTTCAGGAAACGGAGGGCATGCGGCCTGTAGTCACGAGGCCTAGTCAATCTTTCGAAGAAAGCGGGAGGGACAAGCCCCAGTTCATCCGGCGTCCTGGCATGCTCGGCATCCAGAGCATCGGCCTGGCAGAAGACCTTGATCACTTTGAAAGCAGCTCGTCTTGTCATCAATGATGGGATGAGGAACAGAGCGGCAAACACCGCCACGGACAGCACAAGGATAAGGAGAACGTTAACCATCGGTCACTTGCTCCGGTTCATCTGCCCATGCGCATCGCCACGATGAGCGGGTGCAGGGTAGTCAAGGTGCGCTGTTCATTTGGAATATTTTTCACTCACATAGGCCATCGCTTCATCTATTGCTTTAGCCGCCAGGTCCAGATCTTCTTCGGTGTGTCGGTAGCAAATATAGCCATGATGGTGCGGGTGTAAGAAGATACCCTTACGGATAAGCTGCGTATAAAAATCATCCCGCCTGGCCCTGTGGGTATCTGCTTGATCCTTTTTGAAGGTTATGTAAAACATCGGTGCGACACCGGTCAGCTCGGCCCCGACGTCATACGTGTCGATGATGGCCCGGACTCTTTTCAGAAATCGGCCGCCTTTCTCCCATATGTTGTCAAGCACATGGTCACGTTCCAGGATCTCAATGGTTTTCAGGGCGGCAATATAACCGTCACTGTTGGGAAAGAAGGTAGAAGATATAAAAAGCTTCTGCGCTGCAGCCATCATCACTTCAGTCTTTCCCGGTGACAGCGCTTATGGCATAGCCGTTGGCCATGCCTTTTCCCAGGACCGACAGGTCGGGGGTGACCCCATAGAGCTCCTGCGCGCCACCCATACTGAGCCTGAAGTTCGTCCGGACTTCATCAAAGATCAGAACGGCACCATACCGCGTAGCGATTTCTCTTACGCCTTCGAGGAACCCGGGTTCAGGTTCTTCCATCTTCTGATGGTTGGGATGGCCGAAGGGAGTCATGATGATGGCGGCGGTCTGGTCGCCATGTTTGGCCATCAACTCCTCGAGCTGATCGAGGTGGTTGTAACGGAATTCATAGACATCCTCGTAGAGCTTTTGGGGGATGCCCCCCTTCATCTCAACGGACCAGTCATGCCAGCCGTGGTAGCCGCAGCGCATGACCTTGATCCGGTTGGTGTATGCCCTCGCAATGCGGATGCTCGCCGTGGTGCCGTCGGAACCGGTCTTCAGAAAGATGCTCATTTCGGATGAGGGCACGAGTTCGGAGAGTTTTTGCGCGAGCTGGTTCTGATACGGCTGGGTCAGGGTGAAACAGAAGCCTTTATCTCTTATCTGCCTGATCACCGCTTCATCAACTTCTTCTTCTCTGTAGCCCAGGATGATCGGCCCGTAGCCGCAGAGGAAGTCAATAAACTCATTGCCGTCAACGTCGGTTAAGTGCGCGCCCTTGCCGATATTCAAGAAAGATGGGATATTCTCCTTCGATAAAATCGCTCGGCTTTCGGGCGCCCAGGACACCGCCGGGAACTAATTTTTTCGCCTCATTGAAAAGTTCAAGACTTCTTGTTATGTTCAGTTTTTCAGCGTTCTTCATGGATATCCTCCTACAGTCCGAACAGAGAGGTTATCGTTTCCGTCTGGTGTATTCTGGCGCCTCTTTGCAGCAATGCAGCCAGGAATTTTTCCGGATCGATGCAGCCTTCCGGGGCTACCACTCCCTTTACCGTCACATCGCCCGCGTCCAGCATGAGAGCCGCAATCGAGGCGGGAAGTCCTGTTCCGGGCGCCATCCTGCCCACGATGTCGGCTGTGTAGGTCACCTGTTTCCCTTTTCTCTCTCCCTTGACGATCACTTTCAGACCGGAAGCGACGGGTCCCCTATCTCTATTCTTGGGGATCGTCGTCCCAGAGCTTCAACGTCAGATCATACGGTACCACCTTGGTTCCCTTCACCTCGATCGGCTCCTTGCTGAGAAAGCCCGTCTCTTTCTGCTCTTTGATGAGCTCGTCCACCCACGCCGGTATGAGCGCGCCTTTGATCACCACCCTTTTCACCCCTTTTATGTAGCGCGGTATGGTAAGCGGCTGAGGATGACCCACATAACGGACCAGGCAGGTCACCGAGGGGTTCAAGGAATTGGGCTATCTCCTCGCCGGTACCGCCTTCCACATATTCGAGCTTACCGTCCAGATACTGGGGGATCTTGCCGATTGTCATGTGGAGGCTGTGATCCCAGGCGGCACCGCGCCGAGCTCGGCGATACTGACCACCCAGAACAGGGCGATCTCGTCAACACGGTCCAGATGATCGGCGTACCACTTGACGATGACGTTGTTCGTTCCCGGGTCCGATCCCATCCCGTCAGGACGGTTATTCCCGCTTCCTTGGCAGCGTTATCGATATCGGAAGCAAAAAGAATCTCCGCCGCCTCATAGTCATCGCAGATATCTATATAATTGACCTTCGCTTCAACGGCTGCCCTGGCCACGGCCACAGCCGTCTTGTAGAACGGCCCCGCGCAGTTGATGACCACGTCGGCATCCCTGATCGCACTGACCAGGCCGTCATGATCGTTCACATCTATTCTGCTCGAGCGATACCTTTTCACTGGCGCGCAATTTCTCCTGCACCCTGGCCGGGTCAATATTTATGTCGCCTAAACGAACCTGTTTGATCTGCTCCTGCTTGATGAGGTCCCGGGCGACTCCCTGACCCATACCCCCGGTTCCGCCTAATACTAAAGCCCGCATGCTCCCTCCCCTTCTTTAGACTGTGATTTTTTCTGATCAGAACTCGCGTCAGGACAAGTTAGATAATAGGAAGAATTGAGTTTCATGTCAAGATAATGCCCTCGCTCCGCCATGGTCTCATGCCCGCCGGCTGAGTATCTCCAGGGCCTCCTTTTCCGCCTGTTTTCCTGTTCTCCATCGCATACAAAAGTTCTTGACAAGCGGTTACCGGCTTCACTATACTGGACACATATGGTATACAGTATACAATATTTCAATAACCTGACCACAATACTATTTTTTTGGGCGGATGACAGCTTTTGGAGCTTGACCCGAAAGAGGTCATCCGGGTAAGGGAACGGAGTGCCGCCTTTGAATGGTAAAGGACTCGCACAAAAGGTATTGGAGGGTGATGAAAAGAGTGCTGCCCGTCTCATCTCCCTCATCGAAAGCGGAAAGCCGGAAGGCTACGCCGAATTGTCCCTTCTCCTCCCTCACACCGGCAGCGCCCATCTGATAGGCATTACGGGTCCGCCGGGAGCGGGGAAGAGCACGATCACGGGCAGGCTCGCCGTGTCTTTATTCAACCAGGGCAAGAAGGTGGGCGTCGTGGCAACTGATCCCACGAGCTTGCGAGGCGGTGGTGCATTCCTTGCCGATAGGCTGCGGATGAAAGACGCCGAAAAGAAGGGGATCTTTATTCGTTCCATGGCGCACCGGGGCTATCCCGGCGGAGTAGCACGAGCCGCGGCGGGTGCGGTCTATGTCCTGGAAGCTCTCGGGAAGGACGTGATTCTCATAGAAAGCGTGGGCGCAGGTCAGGCAGAGAAGGAGCTTTTCCATCTGTGCGACACCATAATCATCCTCTTCACCCCCGATTATGGCGATGAGATCCAGTTGCTGAAAGCAGGGCTCATAGAAATAGGCGATATCCTGGTCGTGAACAAGAGCGACCACCCGGGAGCCGCGGAAGCAGAACAGGACTTGGCGATGTATTGTTCCGGCCGGGCAGGGACTGACGGCTGGGTTGCTCCGGTCATCACAACGCGGGCGGATCGGGGCGAAGGCGTGACGCAACTTATAGAAGCGATCAACAGGCATTGGCACTTCATCATGGCGGATGGAAGAAGAGAAGGGAAGAGGAAGGAAAAGATTTCTGCTTTCATCATGAGCCTCCTCAAAGAAGAAGTGTGGAGGCGATTCAGCAGCGTGATCAAGAGTAATGAGGAGTGCACGCGCATTGCGGAAGATGCGCAGCATGGAAAGATAGATCCGTATAGCGCAGTGGAAAAGATTCTAGAAAAAACCGGAATCGCAAGAGCAAAGGCAATTGATTACTTATAACGATTTGGATTCAAGATGGAGAGCGAGGCGCTCAAGCCGTGACGATAGCGTAGCATCCTGTAAGGAACGCAGGCGTAGAGGTACGTCGGAGTGAGGCAGAGCGCCGGCAACGAAGGTATACGCTTGAAGGCGAATCGGTATGGGAGGAACCGGTGGACTTTAGACTGACAGAGGATCAGAAGTTTTTCAAAGAGCAGATTTCGCAGACACTCCGCCGCCTGGCCCTTCCCGAGGCAGAATCTATAGATAGGGATGACAAATTCCCCTCTGTCCTGTTTGAGGAGTTGGGTCGACTGGGGTACTACGGGATCAGGTATCCTGAGGAGATCGGCGGAATGGGGGCGGATTGCGTCACCTTTACGATTCTCGCAGAAGAGCTCGCGAAAGTATCGATAGGGCTCGCGGCCATCGTCACCATGCAATGTCTCATGGGAACCGATTTCATCTATCGTTTTGGCTCTAAAGAGCAGCAAGAGCGATGCCTCATACCCGCCATCAAAGGGCAAAGGATCGGCACTATCGCCTTTACGGAACCGGACTGCGGTTCTGATCTGGGCAGTATCAAAACACGGGCCGTAAAGGATGGCGGGGAGTATGTCATTACAGGCAGAAAACTCTGGATCACCAACGGTCAGGTTGCGGACTTTGTCACGGTCGCCGCGACCACCGACCCGGAAAAAAGGCTTGACGGCCTCGGTTTTTTTCTTGTGGAGAAGGGTACTCACGGATTTTCGGTGGGGCAAAAAATAAATAAGATATCGGCACGGGGCGCCAGTACCTCCGAGCTTATCTTTGAGGAATGCCGCGTACCAAAGGAAAATCTTCTGGGACAGGAGGGGAAAGGGGCACAGCAGCTTGACGACATATTGAGCGAGATACGGACGATGATCGCGGGACTCGGTCTGGGATTGGCGAAAAGTGCATTTGCCGCCGGCCTCAGATACGCCACGGAGCGTGAGGCTTTTGGCCGTACCATTGGAAATTTTCAGCTCATCCAGGAAAAGATTGCGGAGATGGAGATGCGCATCAGGGCATCCGAATTCCTCACCTACTACGCAGCCTGGTTGAAGGATACGGGCGTGAGCATGGGCAAGGAGGCGGCAATGGCCAAGCTATACTCTACCGAGTCCGCCTGTTTTGTGGTAGACGAGGTAACGCGCATACACGGGGCATATGGGCTGGCAGAGGAATACCCGGCACAGAGATTTTTCCGGGACGCGCGCTTTCTCCTCTTTGGCGGAGGCACGTCGGAGATTTTAAAAACGATTATTGCAAGAGATACTCTCAAGAAACCTGAGCGTTATTACCAATAAAGGAGGGGTTTCATGGATTTCGCCTTGACTGAGGAACAGGAATTTTTCAAGAAGATGGTCACCGAGACGGTGGACCGGATGGTCGTCCCGAAGGCGCGGGAAATCGACGAGAAGGACGAATTTCCCCGGGAATTGTGGCGGGAGTTCGGCAAGCTCGGATACCTGGGACTGAGGTATCCCGAAGAGATAGGGGGCATGAATGCCGACCCTGTAACAGCCATGATCTTCTACGAACAGATAGCCAGAGGATCGGTTGGCTTTGCGCAGAGTGTCATCATGAACATCCTCATGGGTACCTATTTTATCTATCGTTTCGGCTCTGAAGCAATAAAGCAGCGCTGCCTTTACCCTGCCATGAAGGGGGAGAAGATCGCCACCATGTGCTTCACAGAGGACCAATCCGGATCGGACCTGTCGGCGACCAAGACCACAGCGGTCAAGGACGGCAATGAATGGGTAATAAACGGGACAAAGATGTGGATAACGAACGGTCCCCTTGCCGATATGGCAACGGTACTCGCCACGACTGATCCTAAACTCGGCGCCAAAGGCCTCAATTTCTTCCTCGTTGAAAAGGGCACACCCGGTTTTGCAGCAGGGCAGATCCTCGACAAGCTGGGCTGCCGCGGAACGGTCACAGGAGAGCTCGTGCTTGACAATGTGCGGCTCCCTGAGGAGAACCTTTTGGGGACAGAGATAAACAAGGGGACCGAGTATCTGGGGGAGATACTGGACGAAGTGCGGGTGATGACCGGGGCTATGGCGCTGGGCATCGCGCAGGCGGCTTTCGATGAAGGCCTGGAATATGCGAGAAAGCGGGTAGCCTTTGGAAAAACAATTGGCAGCTACCAGCTCATCAGGGCAAAATTTGCGGACATGGCCACTGAGATGGAGGCGAGCCGCCTCATGGTTTATTACGGGGCGTGGAGGATTAAAGAAAAGTTATCGAGTCGCAAGGAGGCCGCCATGGCGAAGATGCTTGCGACCGAGACGTGCGTTAAGGTGGTCGACGAGGTAACGCGGATCTGGGGGGCGAATGGCTTTGCCCATGAATATAATCCTCAACGTCACTTCAGAGATGCCCGCTTCTTGTTGTACGGCGGCGGAACACACGAAATAATACGGGATTTTCTGGGCAGGATGATTATCGGAAAGTCGTGATCGCGTATACTATAACCAGTTGATGTCGGGAGGAGACCTTGGAAAATCAAAAGGAGATAAAAGTATTGGTTGCCAAGCCGGGACTCGACGGCCACGACAGGGGCGCTAAGGTAGTGGCCCATGCGCTCAAGGAGGCAGGTATGGAAGTGATTTACACGGGCCTCCATAAGACCGTCGATCAGATTGTGAGGATTGCCATCCAGGAGGATGTGGATATTATAGGACTCTCCATTATGAGCGGCGCCCACATTCCCCTTATCGAAAAGCTTATGAAAAAAGTGGGGCAGGAAGGGATAGGCGACAAGATGGTTATCGTGGGAGGCGTGATTCCGAACAAGGATATTGCCCGACTCAAGGACCTCGGCGTCTCCGGTGTCTTTCCCGGAGGCACACCCTTTTCGGACATCGTAACCTTCATCAACGAGCATGTGAAACAGGCGTAGGAGGAATCAATGGGAGTTGCAAAATATACCAAGGACGAAAAAGACCAGATCACAGATGTAACGCTCCAATCGGGCATCCATGTGAAACCGATGTACGGTCCCGAAGACCTGGAAAAAATCGGTTTCTCTTACGAGCGGGATCTCGCGGACCCGGGCCAGTATCCTTTTACGAGGGGCATACACCGGCAGGGATACCGGAGCAGGGCATGGACAACGAGGCAGTATACGGGCTTCGGGACGCCCTATGAAACAAACGAGCGATTCAAGCTGATGATCTCGCATGGTCAGACCGGGCTTAACGTGGCTTTCGACCTCCCGACCCAGATGGGCTATGACTCTGACGATCCCATGGCTGAAGGCGAGGTGGGCCGGGTAGGAATGGCAGTCGACTCACTCAGGGATTTTGAGGTGGCATTCAAGGATATCAACCTGGCGAAGATAGGGTCAGGGCTGACCATCAATGCGGTCGCATCCATAATGCTGGCCATGTACCAGGCTGTCGCTGAAAAATTCGGTTTTAGTCGCGAGGCAATTTCGGCCACTCCACAGAATGATATTCTGAAGGAGATGATCGGACGGGGCTCCTGGATCTTTCCGGTAGAACCGGCGGTAAAGCTGATCGGCGACACGATCGAATACTCCATAAAGGCTCTCCCTCGCACAAACCCGGTGAGCGTATGCGGTTACCATATCAGGGAGTCGGGCGCAACGCCTGCACAGGAGATCGGGTACGCCATACTGATCGCGAACGCGTATATAGACAACGTGGTCGCCAGGGGCTATGACGTAGACGCATTTGTCGGTCGCTTTTCCTTCAACTTCAACGTATTCGGTAACCTCTGGGAACAGGTGGCGAAGTTCAGGGCAGGCAGGAAGCTCTGGGCAAGGAATCTCAAGGAGAAATATGGGGTCAAGAAGGATTCGAACATGCACTTGAGGGGCCTCTTTGGCGGAGGAGGATATGGTCTGACCAAGGCTCAGCCCGAGAACAATATCATGCGCGGCGCTTATTACGCCCTGTCCGCAGCGTTGGCGGGAGCCCAGACAATCGCGCTCTGCAGCTATGACGAAGCCTACACCATCCCCACACCTCATTCAGCTATCATTTCGCTGCGCACCTTGCAGCTCCTCATGGATGAGATTGGCCTGCGGGACACGGTCGATCCTCTGGCAGGCAGCTACTTCATAGAAACGCTCACGAAAGAGATGGAGCAGAAGATCGAAGAGGAGATGGAGCAGGTAGAGAAGGCAGGCGGGATTACGCAGGCAGTGGCGACCGGCTACATCCAGAGACTGGTCGCCAGACAGGCATACGAATTCGAGAAGGGTATCCAGTCCGGCGAACTGCTGAAGGTCGGCGTGAACATTTACACGGACGAACAGCCGATGGACGTCGAGCTCCACGAATACAACTGGGAATCGGCGGAAAAGCAGATTGAGGAGCTTAAGCAGATGAAGCGTGAGAGGAACAACCGGGAGGTGGCACTCACCCTCGCAGCACTTGAGCAAGCAACTAAAGAGGGCAAGAACGTCATGCCTCATCTCGTGGAATGTTGCAAAGCGTATGCAACGGTCGGCGAAATGACGAGCCGATTTTCAGGAATATCTACGGAGAATTTGACGAACCGAGTTTATTCTGAAGGTGTGCCAATCGCATTACCTCCGCTTACGTTGAAGGGGATTCTATATGTCTATCTTTGTATCTATATTATATATTAAGGGAGCTTATGACTTCCTAATTAGCACTTACGTTATTATATTATATATATTAATATATAGATTCTATTTTGTTACTTATTATTATACACTATAATACGTTCTTATTGTAATACATTATGCTTCTCCATATATGACGGTTATACCAGCTCGCCTTGAGCGTCTTGTTGAACCCCCTGTGAGCCGCGTATACTGAAGAGCCACCATCGCTCGCTCTTGCTACCGCCCCTGGGTTGCCGATCAAAATAAATCTTCATCACACCGAAGGAGGTGGTGTCCACCTCAAACCAGTGCTTGCGGAGGTAACGCTCGTCACTGCCGTGGTGGCACTTTCCGGTTTCGCGCCAGGTGCGCAGTACAGCCACGATCTTTACGGTTTGGCCCCGCCAGACAAACTCTTCAGGAAGACCGGGCTCACCGGCTGCCATCCGTGCGGTATCACACGTGGCAATCACCGGCTTGATTGCTTCACTGATCAACCGTTCGCGCATACCAAGTTGCCTTCATTCATATAGCTTCGTTGCCTGCGTCCTTACAGGATGCTACGCTATCCCACGGAGGATGCTTACGCTAGTCGCTATCCTCCTGGTCGCCTCGCTCTATTTTTGAATGCAACTTGGTATTAACACCGTGATTCTCTTTCTTCATAATACAGCGTGCCATCAGAAAAGGCAACAATGGGGAGTCACTTTCCGATTGGAGGATCGCCGGACTGGTGGTACAATTAGTCTCTTTGCTTAAACCCGAAGAAGGAGGTCACAGATGAAAAATGCGAATGGCGTTCTGGTCTATGAAAATGTCAGGGAGATGGTCGAGCCGCAACATTCCTGTCTCGTCGTGTGGGACGTGCAGAATGGGCTGGTGGATAGGATATTCAACAAAGATGAATTTATGGCTAATCTGAAAGGCCTTATTGAGAAATTGAGAAAGACGATGCCGGTGGTTTACACACTGATCACCCCTCTCCCTAAAGGTTTTGATTCCTCATGGCGCTATTATTCGATGATGAAGCGTTTCAACGTGGATGATATAAGTAAGCTGCCTCCCTTTATGGCAATAGGCTCTAAAGAACGGGAAATACCTGAGACGATCAAACCTCAGCCTGCTGACATAGTCCTTGAAAAACATACCGCAAGCATCTTTATTGGAACCAATTTCGAGTATATGATGCGTAATCGCGGTATCACAACTCTGATATTTACCGGCATAGCCACTGAAATCGGTGTCGAGTCTTCCGCGCGTGATGCATCCAACAGGGGGTTTTATCCGGTCATAGTATCCGATTGCGTCTCTTCGGCGGATAAAGCAGCGCACGAACGCTCTTTGGAGAACTTGGCTAAAATTCTTGTGGTAGAGAAGTCGGCGAATATCGATACTGAATGCGTTCAAAGCGTACCTTCGTTGTCGCTGCGTCGCTCTCGTCGACGTACTTATAGTACGCCTACTCGGCTCCTCGCTGCCGCCTCGGTCTGCACTGAATGCAATTCGGTACGGTACCCGCTCCGTCGCCTGTGGCCAGTTCGGATGCGTTCCAGCCGCCGCCAAGGGCCTGGATAAGGTTAACGGCAGCGATCATCCGGCGACCTTGAATCGTTATCGCTGTTATCTCGCTGTTCTGTGATGCTGCCTGGAGCACGATTACGCTAAGGTAGTTGACCGTTCCCGCCTTGTACTGGTTGAGAGCCACCGTTACCGATTGCCGAGCCGCCTGTAGCGCCCCTTGCTGCACCTGTGCCTCTCCTTCAAGGATACGCAGCACGGCCAGATTGTCTTCTACCTGTTGAAATGCGGTAAGAACGGTCTGACGATAGGATGCAACCGTCACCTCATACGCTGCCCGCGCGGCTGCTGTCTGCGCCCTCCTTAAACCGCCTTCATAAACCACTTCCGATACCCCTGCCCCAAGTGACCAGAAGCGGCTTGGCCACGTCAGCCAATTTGATGTGTCAGTGCTTTCATAACCGACTGATCCGTTCAACGTGACGTTTGGGAAAAAGGCCGCTTTGGCAACACCGATCTGCGCATTCGCCGCTGCCATATTCCGTTCAGCCACCGCAATATCGGGCCTGCGTTCGAGAAGTTCCGAAGGTACACCGACGGGTATTACCGGCGGCAGCGCGTTAAGCGGCATTGCGGGAAGAGAGAAAACGGACGCGGGCTTGCCGAGAAGCACAGCGATCGCGTGCTCAAGTTGCGCACGCTGCACCCCTAGGTCTATTGACTGCGCCTGTGTGGACTTGAGCAGAGTCTCGGCCTGAAGAACATCAGCCCTCGACGCGACGCCGCTCGCGTAGCGGTTCTGTGTCAGTTCAAGGCTCTTTTGATAAGCGATGATGGTTTCATCAAGAAACTTCTTCTGCGCATCCAGCATGCGGAGCTGAAAATAATTTTGCGCGACTTGAGCCTGAGTGAGCAGACGAACAGATTCGACCACTGCCGCGCTCGCCTGAGCGCTTGCCCTGCTGGATTCGACCTGACGACGAACCCGGCCCCACACGTCTATGGCCCACGAAGCGGTAAGCGGCGCCAGGTAATCGTTGAAAGTGTGTCCCGAGGTGGTCGCACTACTACTTCCAAGTGCGTCTCTCGACCTCAAAGAGCGGGTAGCAGAAGCCCCTGCAGTGAGCGTTGGAAAATAGGCTGCGCGCGCAACCTGAACAAGCTCGAGCGCCTGTCTAAATTGTGCTTCTGCGGCAGCCAAGCTCTGATTGGAAATATTAACCTGTTCTTCGAGCGCGTTCAGTTCGGCATCGCTGAAGATCTCCCACCAGGCTCCGCGCACGAGATGGTCCCTGGGTTCAGCTTGTTTCCAGCCTTCGCTCTCCTTGTATGCTGTCGGGGTCTCGGCCGTCGGCCTGACGTAATCAGGGCCCACAGAGCAAGCAGTGAAAAGGCTAACGGTACCTATCACGATCAATATCAGTGCAGGAGCACACCGTCCGGCACGCACCCAGTGAGATAAAAATAAAAGACGCGAACGTTTAGAAAATATATCGTACCAGTGCAGCATCGCAGTCCCCCAAAAAGTCACAGGCCCTCCGGACCTGTCGCTGTTTCGCCTGTCATTCTCGACCGCCCTTCCCCGCGCTTGCCCTTCAGCCAGAGCCTGAAACGATCGAGGTAGAGGTACATCACCGGCGTCGTGTAGAGCGTGAGCGCCTGGCTGAAGATGAGTCCGCCGACGATGGTTATGCCGAGCGGCCGGCGGAGCTCTGATGCAACCCCTGTTCCCAGCGGCCAGGGGCAAAGCACCGAGCGCCGCGGCCATGGTGGTCATCATGATCGGCCGGAACCGCAGGAGACAGGCCTGGTAGATCGCCTCCTCCGGTCTCTTCCCCTCCTTGCGCTCCGTTTCCAGGGCAAAATCTACCATCATGATGCCGTTCTTCTTCACAATTCCGATGAGGAGAAGGATTCCGATCACCGCAATGACCGAAAGCTCCGTACGCGCAGGCGCAAGCAGCGCGAGCATGGCGCCCACACCGGCCGAGGGCAAGCGTGGATAAGATCGTGATCGGATGGATATAGCTCTCATAAAGGATGCCGAGAACGATGTAGACCGCCAGGAGCGCAAAAAGGATGAGGAGCGGTTCGCTGGCCAGAGCGGCCTCGTAGGCCTGAGCCGTGCCCATGAACTGCCCGCGTATCGTATCCGGCATTCCCATCTCGCGCTTGGCCTTCTCGATCGCTTTTACCGCATCCCCGAGGGCATACCCGGGACCGAGATTGAACGAAATGGTCACCGCCGGGAACTGTCCCTGGTGATTTACGGAGAGCGACGTAGGGGTTTGCTCGTAATGGGTGAATGCGCTCGAGCGGCACCATCGGTCCGTTCGGAGGCCTCACGTAAATGTCCCGCAGCGTTTCAGGGCGCTGCCAGAAGGGAGGGGCAACTTCCATTACCACATGGTACTGGTTCAACTGGGTGTAGGTTATGGAGACCTGATTTTGGCCGAACGCGTCATAGAGCGTATTGTCGATGAGTTGCGGCGTAATGCCGAGGCGCGAGGCTGTCGGGCGGTCGATCACTAAATTGGCCTGAAGCCCCCTGTTCTGTTGATCACTGCTCACATCCACACACTGAGGCAAGGTGCGCACCTTCGCCGTCATACGCGGAGCCCAGGCCATGAGCTGCGCAAGATCGGTGCTCATAAGCGTATACTGATAGAGTGCGCGACTTTGTCTTCCGCCGATACGAAGCTCCTGCACGGGCTGAAGAACGGTCGGCGCACCCGGAAGTGCCATAAGCTTCGGCCGCAGCCTGTTAATCACCTGCCTCACACTCGCTTTTCGCTCCTCAAAAGGTTTCAGGGAGAGAAAGAGTCCCGCAACGTTTGTGCCGCTCCCCGTGCCGGTGTAACCGGACACGTCCTGCACTTCCGGATCGCTCATAAGGATATCGACTGCCGCAGCCATCTTCTCCTTCATGGCCTGGAACGAGATATCCTGCTCTGCTTGAATGCTGCCACCGATCCGCCCCGTGTCCTGCTCCGGGAAGAAACCTTTTGGAATGATCCAGAAGAGGTAGCCGTTCGTTACAACGGTGAGCACTATAAGCATGAGCATGATGCAGGAGTGGCGCAATGCCCAGCCGAGCGTTATCTCGTAGCGGCGGTGCATCCAGTTAAAGGCCCGCTCACTCGCCCGGTAGACGACGCCGTGGCGCCTTCTTATTAGCCTTGAGAATGTGTGCGCACATCATGGGCGTTGTCGACAAAGATATGACGAGAGAGAGAGCGATTGCCACGGAGAGCGTAACCGCGAACTCGCGGAACAGACGACCGACCATGCCTCCCATGAGGAGGATCGGGATGAAGACAGCAACAAGTGAGGTACTCATGGAAAGGACGGTGAAACCGATCTCCCGCGCCCCCAGGAATGCTGCCTGCCTGGGCTTCATCCCCTGTTCGATGTGACGGGTAACGTTCTCGAGGACGACGATGGCATCGTCCACGACGAACCCGGTGGCAACGGTCAGCGCCATGAGGGACAGGTTATCCAGGTTGTAGCCGAAGAGGTACATCACGCCGAACGTGCCGACGAGAGAGACAACCACGGCAACGCCCGGAATGACCGTGGAGCGGATATTCCTCAAGAATGCGAAGACTACCAGGATCACGAGAAAGGCCGAGATGAGGAGCGCCCGTTCCACGTCACGCAGGGAGCCTCGGATCGGTGGGGTCCGATCCTGAACGACCGACGTTTTGATGCCGCCCGGCATGGATGCTTCCAACTGCGGGAGTAAGGCGCGTACGCGATCTACCGTATCTATAATGTTGGCTGCAGGCTGGCGAAGGATGACAACCATTACCGCGGGTTTGCCATTCATAAGTCCCGAGGCGCGCAGGTCTTCCACCGAATCCTGCACGTCGGCGACATCCGTCAGCTTTACCGGGGCCCCGTTCCTGAACGCAACGATCACGGGCGAATATTGGTATGCCTTACGGAGCTGGTCGTTGGTCTGGATTTCCCAGGTCTTGATCCCGTCGGAGAGCTGCCCCTTCGGCCGCATCACATTGGTGCTGGCGATGGCAGTCCGCACGTCCTCCAAGACCGATAGTGTACTTGCTGAGCACTGTCGGGTTGAGTTCCACGCGGACGGCCGGCAGCGAACTGCCCCAGACGAACACCTGGCCGACTCCCTGCACCTGCGACAGCTTCTGCGCCATGATGCTCGTGGCCGCATCGTACATCTGCGCAGTGTCTACCGAGTCGGACGTAAGCGCAATGATCAGAATCGGCGCATCCGCAGGATTGAACTTACGGTAGCGCGGGTTTTGCGGGAGGTTTGGGGGCAGGTATCCCCGGGCTGCGTTGATCGCTGCCTGGACATCACGAGCAGCCCCGTCGATGTTCCGGTTCAGGTCGAACTGGAGCGTGATGCTTGTCTGGCCGCGGGTGCTTGAGGAAGTCATTTCAGCTACGCCCGCGATGTGTCCGAGCTGCCGCTCCAGAGGGGCAGCCACCGACGTTGCCATGGTTTCCGGGTCCGCGCCGGGAAGATTTGCCTGCACGTTGATCGTGGGGAAATCGACGGGCGGCAGGGGTGACACGGGAAGCAAAACAAAGGCCACCGCTCCTGCGAGGAAGATCCCGATTGTCAGAAGCGTTGTGGCGACGGGTCTCTTGATGAACAGGGCCGAAATATTCATGAGACGTCCGGGGATTGCTCCTCTTCGTCCGGTTCGTGCGGACGGCGGCCCTTTATGCGCCTCGCCAACCGGTCGAACGCGAGGTAGATGACCGGCGTCGTGTAGAGGGTGAGCATCTGGCTGAAGATGAGTCCGCCGACGATGGTAATACCGAGAGGATGGCGAAGCTCGGAGCCCACGCCGCGGCCCACAGCCAGAGGCAAGGCCCCGAGGAGGGCCGCCATGGTGGTCATCATGATGGGCCGGAACCGGAGCAGGCAGGCCTGGTAGATGGCGTCCACAGGGCTTTTCCCTTCTTTGCGCTCGGCTTCCAGGGCAAAGTCGACCATCATGATGCCATTCTTCTTCACAATACCGATGAGCAGTATGATGCCGATAACCGCGATGACGGACAGCTCGGTGCGCCAGGCCAGAAGGGCAAGGATAGCCCCCACACCGGCTGACGGCAGGGTGGAAAGGATGGTAATAGGGTGGATATAACTTTCGTAGAGTATCCCGAGCACAATGTAGACGGTCACGAGTGCGGCCAGGATCAAAAGAGGTTCATTGGCGAGGGCTGCCCTGAAGGCCTTGGCAGTGCCCTGAAAGCTTCCCTGGATACTCGCGGGCATATTCATCTGTTTCGCGGTCGTTTCAAACGCATCTACCGCGTCCCCGAGGGCTGCTCCGGGAGCAAGGTTGAATGATATAGTCACGGCCGGAAACTGGCCCTGGCGGGTGATCACGAGAGGTCCCGTCTTCTCGGTAGTCTGGGTAATCGTCCCTAACGGCACCTGCCCGCCCCCTTGCGAGCGAAGGTACATCGCCTGCAGCGCGCTGCGGACCCTGCTGAAATTCGGGCTTGACCGTCAGAATGACACGGTACTGGTTCAACTGCGTGAAAATCGTAGAAACCTGTCGTTGTCCGAATGCGTCGTAGAGCGTATTATCGATGTCGAGGGGTGTGATGCCGAGACGCGAGGCCGTAGCGCGGTCGATGGTGACCGAGAGGTTCAACCCCTTGTCCTGCTGATCGCTGCTCACATCTCTCAATTCAGGGTTCTTACTCAGCGCTTCAACGAACCTCGGGCCCCAGCTGTTCAACTCGTCGATGTTCGGGATCCTCCAATGTATATTGAAACTGGGTGCGGCTCACGCGGTCCTCGACGGTCAGATCCTGCACAGGCTGCATAAAAAGCTTGATCCCTTCCACTTTCTCCAGTCTTGACTGCAGGCGCCTGATCACGTCGCTCGCGCTCACCCTCCGTTCTTCGAGCGGCTTCAGATTGATCTGGATTCTTCCGCTGTTCTGGGTCGTGTTGATGCCGTCTATGCCGATGAAGGAAGAGAGGCTCTCAACGGCGGGGTCTTCAAGGATCGTCCTGACAAGCGCCTGCTGTTCCTTTGCCATGGCGATCGAATGATATCGACTGCGGAGCTTCGGAAATACCCAGTATAAGCCCCGTGTCCTGCACCGGGAAAAAGCCCTTCGGGACGATACATGTAAAGCAGCACGGTGAGCACCAGCGTGCCCGCGGCCACGAGCAGCGTCGGCTTCTGTCGCTCAAGCACCCAGCGCAATGTCCGGCCGTAGAATGCGATCGTTCTGTCGAACATTCCTTGAGACCAACGGTAGAACCTGCCCTGCTGTTCCTCGGGCGTATGCTTGAGCAGCCGCGCACACATCATCGGCGTCAGCGTCAGCGACACGGCAGCCGAGATAAGAATGGTAACGCCGAGGGTGACGGCGAATTCCCGGAACAAGCGTCCCACCACGTCCTCCATAAAAAGCAACGGAATCAGTACGGCGATGAGGGAGACGGTCAGGGACAGGATGGTGAAGCCGATCTGCTTCGACCCCTTGAGCGCCGCCTCCAGGGGGGAATCGCCTGCCTCAATGAAGCGTGATATGTTTTCGATCATGACAATCGCGTCGTCCACGACGAACCCTGTCGAGATCGTGAGGGCCATCAGGGACAGATTGTTCAGGCTGAAGCCGAGAAGATACATGGCGCCGAAGGTTCCAACAAGGGATAGAGGAACGGCCACGCTCGGAATGGTCGTTGCAGCCATATTTCGAAGAAAGAGAAAGATGACCAGCACGACCAGGACCACCGCCAGCATCAGCTCAAACTGCACATCCCTGACGGATGCGCGAATAGTCGTGGTCCGGTCTGTCAGCACCGACACGTGCACCGTGGGCGGCAAGGAGCTCTGGAGCTGAGGCAACAGGCGCTTGATGCGATCCACGACCTCGATGACGTTAGCTCCCGGCTGCCGCTGAATATTGACGATCACCGCCGGTGAATTATTGATCCAGGCGGCCTGTCTCACATTCTCCGCATCGTCGATCGCCTCGGCCACGTCGGTCAATTGCACCGGCGCATTGTTACGATAGGCGACCACCAGGGATCGATATTCCTTAGCTCGAAAAGAGCTGGTCATTGGCACCGATGATATAGGCCTGCCGCGGACCGTCAAAGCTGCCTTTAGCCTGATTGACATTGGCCGCCACAATAGCTGCTCTCAGGTCCTCCATGGTCATGCCATAGGCAGCGAGGGCTGTAGGGTTGGCCTGAATGCGCACTGCCGGCCTTTGCCCGCCGCTGATGCTCACAAGTCCGACGCCGGGCAACTGGGAAATCTTCTGGGCAAAGCGCGTGTCCGCCAGGTCCTCGACTTGAGGCATGGGCAGAGCGTCGGAAGTCAAAGCCAGAGTCAGAATAGGGGCATCAGCAGGGTTTACCTTGCTGTAGACGGGCGGGATCGGAAGGTCCCGTGGCAGGTACGTGAAGGACGCGTTGATCGCAGCCTGTACCTGCTGTTCGGCAACGTCCAGGCTGAGTTCCAGTGTGAACTGCAGCGTGATGATCGAGGCCCCGCTGGAGCTCGTGGACGTCATCTGCGTCAGCCCGGGCATCATGCCGAACTGGCGCTCCAGCGGCGCTGTTATCGATGAAGCTATGACATCAGGACTTGCGCCCGGATAGAAGGTGCGGACCTGGATGGTCGGATAATCAACCTGAGGCAGCGCAGATACGGGCAGCTGCTTGTAGGCCACGGCGCCGGCCAGGATGATAGCTGCCATCAGCAGCGTGGTTGCGACCGGCCGCAGGATGAATATACGGGAAAGGTTCATCGGCCGCCTTTTGGCGTCGTATCATCCGCCTGGACTTTCACCTCCACCCTTGCACCATCTCGAAGTCTTTCTGCGCCATCGACAACTACCAGTTCACCCGGTGTCACTCCGGACTTTATAACGGTTTGACCCCGCTGGGTTTCTCCCATTTCGATCAGGCGCTGGCGTGACCGTGTTGTCAGTCTTTACGACATAGACGTAGGTGCCCCGGGGACCACGCTGGGTCGCCGACGCGGGCACCACCGTGGCTCCGACTTTGACGTCCACCATCAGGTGGGCATTCACAAACTGATTGGGGAAAAGCTCATCATCTTTGTTCGGGAAGATCGCCTTGAAACGGACCGTGCCGGTCGTAGGATCGACCTGATTGTCTATGGTGAGCAACGATCCTTCTGCGATTTTGCGCTTATCGTCACGGTCCCAGGCTTCGACAGGTAGTTGCTTCCCGGTCTTGAGCTTCGCGAGCACCATGGGAAGGTTGTCTTCCGGGATGGGAAAGACGACGGTAATAGGCTGAAGCTGGGTGATGACAAGCAAACCGTTGGTATCGTTCGCATGGACAATGTTGCCCGGGTCTACGAGCCGCAGGCCAACCCTGCCGCTGATCGGCGACGTGATGCGGCAGTAGACGAGCTGGAGCTTAGCGCTGTCGATCTGCCCCTGGTCCATCTTTACGACACCTTCATACTGACGGACCAAAGCCTCCTGGGTATCCAACTGCTGCTTTTGAACGGAGTCCTGCTGCCAGAGCACCCGATACCGCTCCAGGTCGACCTGGGCGTTCTTCAGCAGGGCCTGGTCACGGGCTAACTGCCCCTCGGCCTGGGTCAACTGGACTTGAAACGGCCGGGGATCGATCAAGGCCAGCACGTCTCCCTGGCTAACGTTCTGGCCCTCCTGATAGAGGACCTCCATCAACTGACCGTCAACGCGGCTCTTTACGGTCACAGTATAGACCGGAGTGACCGAGCCAAGCCCGCTGATATAAATATTGAAGTCGCATCTTCTTTGCCTGCACCGCCACCACGGGGATGCCCGGGGGGACAGGAACCTTACCCTTGACTACCGGCGTTCCCGAGCGGCACCTTCCCCGTCCTGACGAGAACGGCGTACGTCCCAACGGCCAGAAGACAGACCACCAGCAGCACGATCCACCAGCGTCTGCGCGGTGGCCGCGGATCTGGCTGCTCAGGTGATCTGGTTCTCTTCCGGCTTCTTCGCGTGGACATGGCAGTCATACTCGCAAAATGGTCGGACGCTATCCGGCCCATTTGAGTCGCAACTACGCGCAGAATCACTGCCTCATTGAGAACGTTGGCCTCGTGAAGGCGGCTCTTATGTCGGATGCGATGTCTGTAACTTGGTTATGCGTTATGCAAAAATTCGACCATGGAGTTCCCTCCTCGAACTAGTCGCCAATCTGCTTCTTCAGCACTTCCACAAAACCTTTATCTTTACGCGAACTCGTATGTAGCCTAATACAGCCGAATACGAGCTTGTCAACCTGGCCATGCGGGTCCTATCGCCGTCATTCCTGGCTTTTCCAAGATTCTCTTGACATGAAACGAAAATTGTTTTAAAGTAAGTCCTTATGCAGAACTCAACGGGTGTTTTCGGCTATTTTTATTTTTGGTTTACACGCGTGCACCCGGGGTGCTCTTTGTCCCTATAGGGAAGACAAAGGCCATGGGTGCCAAGCCCATGGCCTTTTTTAGTTTTGAGGCCATGGAGAAATCCATGGCCTTTTTTATTATGGGCGCAGTGCGACTGAGCCGCGGAGGAGAGACCATGAAGAACTTGAAATTGGCCTCATTGAATGGCGAAGGCAAGACGGTGGTCCCCGTGGAAGGTATAACGTTCGGCGAGGGATTCACGGTAATTGCCGGTCCGTGCAGCGTCGAGAGCGAAAGACAGACTATAGAAACTGCCCGCGCTGTCAAGGAAGCGGGGGGTCATGCCTTGCGCGGCGGCGCTTTTAAACCGCGCAGCTCGCCCTATGCATTCCAGGGCCTTGGATTAAAGGGCCTCAAGATCTTGAGAAAAGCGAAGGAAGAAACCGGACTCCCCATAGTGACGGAAGTGATCGATGCGCGGGACGTGTTCTGGGTAAGTGAATATGCTGACGTGCTCCAGATAGGGGCAAGGAACATGCAGAACTTTTCGCTCCTCAAGGAAGTGGGAAGGTCGCGTAAGCCCGTCCTCCTGAAGAGGGGCATGAACTCCACGATCGAGGAATGGCTCAATTGCGCGGAGTATATCTTGAGCGAAGGCAATCCCTATGTCATACTCTGCGAGAGAGGCATTCGTACTTTCGAAAACTACACGAGGAACACGCTCGATCTGAGCGCGGTACCCGCTCTCAAGGAGCTGACCCATCTTCCCGTTATCGTCGACCCGTCTCATGCAACGGGAAAGGTGTCGCTCATACCACCTCTGAGCCTCGCGTCCGTGGCAGCGGGCGCAGACGGTATTACCGTCGAAGTACACATCAACCCCGAGGAGGCCCTCTGCGACAAGGAACAGGCATTGACCCCGCAACAGTTTTCGGAAATGATGCAAAGGATCCGCGCACTTCATCAATTCATGGGCTCCATGGACTCCATGGAGGCCCGGCAATGAGGTCATTGCAGGTAGAAGGCGCGCTTCGGGTCGGTCAACCGTCATGGTCGGTGAACCGTTGGAACGCCTGTTTCACACTGCAACGCGACAAAGAGAGTGATCGTAACGGACAGATCGGTGCGCGCCCTTCACGGAGGCCTTTTCCCCCCATGCGACGTGATAGAGATCGGCATTGGCGAGCGCTCCAAAACCTTGGCGACGGTCGAGAAGATCTATGAGGCATTCCTCCGGTATGAAGTCGATCGTTCCTCGTTCGTTGTCGGCCATTGGCGGCGGTCTCGTCTGTGATGTAGCAGGGTATGCCGCATCGACCTATCTGCGGGGATTGCGGTTCGGCTTTGTGCCCACGACGCTTCTCGCGCAGGTGGATGCAAGCGTCGGCGGAAAGAACGGGGTGAATTTCAAAGGCTACAAGAACCTTGTCGGCACCTTTACTCAGCCCCAGTTCGTGCTCTGCGACCTTGCCCTGCTTCGAACACGCTTCCCGCACCTGAACTGAAGAACGGCTTTGCCGAGGCAATTAAAACCGCAGCCATCGGCGATGCACAGCTCTTTTCCTTTCTCGAAACCACGTGGAAGGGAGCCCTGTCCCTTGAACCCGGCGTGATCGAACGTATTGTCTATGATTGTCTTGCACTCAAGAGCAGGATTGTCTCGCTCGACGAGAAAGAGAAAGGGGAGCGGAGAAAGCTCAATTTCGGCCATACCGTCGGACACGCACTGGAAAAGGTCAACCACCTGAGACACGGCGAAGCCGTGAGCTTGGGCATGGTGGCTGCGGCAAGGCTCTCAGCCCGTCGAGGCCTTCTCTCAAGAGAACGATGCCGGGAGAATCGAAGGGCTTTTGAGAAAGTTCGATCTTCCTGTCAAGACGCATGTGGATGCGGACTGGTACGCGATGCTTTAAGAAAAGACAAGAAGAGGGAAGAACGAAGAGATCCATTTCGTGCTGCTTGACCGGATCGGCAACGCCCGGGTCGAGCCCGTGGAAATTCATGAGCTGGATGAGGTACTCGATGATCTGCGTTAGCCTTGCCGAAGAGTCGGTAGCCGGTTGTCTTGACGCATTGGAAGAACTCGATTGCGCCGAAATTCGCATCGACAAAATGCGCCTGACCTCGCTGATATCCCCATACTCTTTGCTCTTCCGAAGACCCTTATTGCAACGTGCAGACCGGGGTCATATCTTGATAACTACCGCAAAGACTTCCTTCTCACAGCGATCGAATCAGGTGCAGCGTTCGTCGATGTAGAACTTGAATCAGAAATTGACATACCGGGAAGAGATCACCACAAAAGCAAGATCATGCGGGTGCGGCGTTATCGTCTCTTTCCACGACCACGCGAAAACACCGGCGAGACACGAACTCGAAGGAATCGTCGACGCCTGCTTTAGGGCAGGCGCAGATATTGCGAAAATTGCCTGTATGGTCCATTCAAACAGGGACAACGCACGACTCCTCGGGCTCCTGGATGACAGCAAAAAGATAGTCGTCATCGGTATGGGCGACAAGGGAAGAATAACGAGGATTGCCGCACCTTTGCTCGGAAGTCCTTTTACGTTCGCGTCGCTTTCGAAGGGCAAGGAAACGGCAGCGGGTCAGATCGACAAAGAGACACTGGAAGCGCTTCTGCGCAACATCGCAGAGAGCCAGGTTAAGGTTGAGGCTGGGGAATCGTGAGGCGAAAGGCGAAAGGCGAAGGGCTGCTAAAGGCAGTGCTACGCAACAACATTAACTGAGAGCTGATCGCCAGGAAATTATATGAGCAAGATTTACGCCGTGGCCGGTAATCCGGTCTTTCAGAGCAGGAGCCCAAGAATGTTCAATGCGGCGTTCAGGGAGCTCGCCCTCGATGCGGTGTACACCCGTCTTGCCGCCTCGACGGCCGAGGAGGTGATCAAGACCGCACGGGACGTGGGTATCGACGGCCTCAATATTACCTCGCCGTTCAAGGCCGATGTTATCCCTTACCTTGATGAAGTGGAAGCAGACGCAAGAAAGATAGGTGCAGTCAATACGGTGGTGCAGAGTGCGGGGAGGTTTGTCGGGTACAATACTGACGTTGCCGGGGTTCTCGGTGCGCTCAAGGAAAGCGGGTTTGAACAGGCAGGGAAAAAGACGGTTGTCCTCGGCGCAGGGGGCGCAGGCAGGGCAGCTGCTCTCGCCCTTCTTTCCTCGGGCGCTGATGTCGTGATTGTGAACCGTTCTTTTCAGAGGGCTGAAGAAGCCGCCGGCATCTTACAATGCAGTGCGCTCCCCATCGAACGCATCGACGAGGCGCTCAAGGGTGCCCACCTGCTTATTTCCACCATTTCGTCCGACGAGCGCGTTATCGAACCCTCCCTTCTTTCGAGAGAGCTTACCGTGCTTGAGGCCAACTACGCCCGCCCCACCGCACTTGTTCAGGACGCGACGCGTGTGGGCTGCACTGTAATTGATGGTCGCCTCTGGCTTCTCCACCAGGCCCTCCCTGCATTTACAGCATTTCACAGGGGAGTCTGCGCCGGTCGATGCAATGCGCAAGGCCCTGTGGAAAAAAGACCTGGCCGCCGCACCGGAATATTGCACTCATCGGTCTTCGTGGGTCGGGAAAGTCGACCATCGCCCGGGAGATAGCCGAGCCTGACGGGTATGACTGCGATTGACATCGATAAGATAGTGGAAGAAAAGGCGGGTCTTTCGATAGCGGATCTATTTGACCGGAAAGGAGAGGAGACCTTCAGGATCATGGAACGGGCGGAGGTGCAGGAAGCTCTGGAACGTTTCGCACGCTGTGGTCGCGTGCGGAGGAGGTGTTGTACTGCGGAAGAGAAATATACAAACGATAAGAAGCACCTCTGTGCCGGTCTGGCTGTGGGCCAACACGAAGACCCTCCTGGCCAGAATCGGCGATACCGGCACGAGGCCCCTTCTGAATGGTCAGGACCCTGGAAGCCGCGTAGAGAAGCTGCTCGACGAACGACGATTTCTTTATGCGTCCACCGCTGATTTTTTGATCAACACGGACGGAAAGAGACCGGAAGAGATCGCTGAGAGGATATGGAATGAAGTTCGTAGCACCTTCAACAATTAAAGGAAGAGTGGCTGCGCCTCCCTCAAAAAGCATGATGGGGAGGGCCGTCGCAGCAGCACTCCTGGCAGACGGTACGTCCCGGATCGTCAATGCCTTCCTATTGTGACGATGGACTGACCGCACTTGCTGTCGTCGAGGCACTCGGCGCACGGATACAGAAAGAGGAAAAGGCGCTCCTGACGATTCGCGGCACGGGCAAAGCAGGCACTCAATCCGGGAGGACCGCGCTCGATTGCGGCGAATCAGGGCTCTGTATGCGTATGTTCACGCCCATTGCCGCATTGCAGGATAAGGAGGTGATGCTTTCCGCATCAGGGTCGCTGCGCGCAAGACCTATGGGGATGGTGGAAGAGCTCGGGGCCCTGGGCGTTTCGTGCAAAACCGATCACGGTCATGCACCCATCACGGTCAGGGGTCCGATGAAAGGGGGATACGTAGAGGTTGACGCGTCTGTCAGCTCGCAGCTTCTGACGGGGCTTCTTATGGCCCTGCCGCTCTGCGATAAAGACTCTCTCATCTCGGTTTCCGAGTTGAGGAGCGTGCCTTACGTGCTGATGACCATAGAGCTTCTGAAATACTTCGGGGTGCGCGTACACCATGATGAGCACCTCAAGAAATTCTTTGTTAGCGGGAACCAGACGTACGGACCGTCAACCTATACCGTGGAGGGCGACTGGTCGGGCGCATCCTTTCTCCTCGTAGCGGGGGCCACAATGGGCAGCGTGACGGTGACGGGCCTCAACCACGCATCTGCCCAGGCAGACCGGGCGATACTTGACGTTTTGGAGCGTGTGGGGGCATCGATAGAAACAGCAGTCGGATTCCGTCTCCGTGGCAAAAAGAGGGAGCTAAAACCTTTTGAGTACGATGCGACTGATTGCCCTGACCTTTTCCCTCCTCTTGTCGCGCTTGCAAGCAGCTGCGAAGGGAAAAGCGTAATCCACGGGCTCAAACGCCTCACGCACAAAGAGAGTGACCGGGCACGTGCCCTGCTGTCAGAATTTGCAAAGCTCGGCATCGTCATCAACACAATAGGTAACAGCATGGAAGTCTATGGCGGGAACATACGGGAGGCTGTTGTGGATGCGCATAATGACCACAGGATTGCCATGGCATGCGCAGTGGCGGCGCTTCGTGCGGAGGGGAGCGTTGGTATAGACGGCGAAGCATGCGTATCCAAGTCTTATCCCGGCTTCTTCACTGATCTGGAAGCGCTGAGGGAAACATCATGAATACATTTGGCAGGCTTTTCAGAATAAGCATCTTAGGCGAATCCCACGGGACGTGCGTGGGCGTGCTCATTGACGGCTGTCCGGCGGGGCTCGAACTTTCGACCGAAGACTTCGCCGCTGATCTCGAACGGAGAAAGAGCGGAAGGCCGGGGACAACGGCAAGGAGAGAGGAGGATATCCCTTCGATTATGACCGGCCTCCTGAACAGCAGAACAACCGGGGCGCCCATCCTCATCCTGCTTGAGAACAAAGACACCGACTCAGAGCCGTACGAGAAAATAAGAATGACGCCGAGGCCCGGCCATGCGGACTTTGTGGCCTTTCGAAAGTTCGGCGGGCTTAACGATTACAGGGGTGGAGGCACCTTCTCAGGAAGGCTCACAGCAGCGCTGGTTGCCGCGGGAGTGGTGGCAAAAAAGCTACTCCAACCGGTACGTATAGAGGCACAGCTTACTGGAGGCCGGGGGCTCAACAGAGATCGAGTCGGCGATCGAAAAGGCGATACGGATGCGCGACTCTATCGGCGGTATCGTGGAGTGTAAAATGCAGGGACTGCCCGTGGGCTTGGGTGAGCCATTCTTCGATTCGGTCGAGTCGCTCCTCAGCCATCTCATCTTCTCGATACCCGGCATCAAGGGCATAGAATTCGGCGCCGGTTTCGCCTGCAGCAGGATGTCGGGAAGCGAGTACAATGATGAGATCATCTCCATGACAGGTGAAACGAGAACAAACAATGCGGGCGGCATCAATGGCGGGATCACCAACGGTAATGAGATCGTTTTCCGTGTGGCTGTCAAGCCCACGTCGAGCATTTCCAAGGCTCAGCAGACTATAGACCTTGAGACCGGTTTACAGCGAGAGTTGATCGTTGGCGGGCGCCACGATACCTGCATCGCGCTCAGGGTGCCTGTGATCGTGGAAGCGGCGACAGCTGTCGTTATGGCCGACCTGATGCTGGTCGAGCAAAAAATTCCTAGAATACTGAGGTAATGCGATGGACCTGAAAGAGATACGGAATAGCTATAGACGCCATCGACTATGAGATCGTGAAGCTGCTCAACCGGAGGCTCGAGTGTGCGTTGCGGCTGAGGCGGCTAAAAAGTGGCGTCGTTGAGCCGGCCCGGGAGCGGGAAGTATTCGAGCACGTACGCAGCTGCTCCCATAACGTAACGGAACCGGAATTTACAGAGCGGCTCTATACAACGATCATCGAGGAGAGCAGGCGCATCCAGGAGAAAGAGCTGCGCCTGATAGGGTTCCAGGGGGAACACGGGGCCTATAGCGAAGTGGCGGCGCACGCCTGGACTCCGGCTCTTGCTTCTATACCTTGCGTCTCATTCCATGACGTGTTCAGGGAAGTGGAGGCCGGACAGCTCGATTTCGGCATTGTACCGGTGGAAAATTCTCTGGAGGGGGCAATCACCGAGGTGAATGACCTTTTGATAGAAACCAAGCTGCACATCGTCGGCGAAGCCACGATACCGGTGCATCACTGTCTCCTCGCGCTACCCGAACAAGACTATCGGGACCTGCGGACTGTATATTCCCACCCCCAGGCCCTTGGCCAGTGTCGCGAGTTTATTGCGAGGCACAAACTGGAACCGAGGCCCTTTTATGATACGGCAGGTGCGGCTGCCATGCTGCGAGAGCAAAGACCGGCGGCAACAGGGGTAATCGCCAGCAGGCTTTGCGCTGAACTCTACAATCTGGAGATCCTGAAGGAAGATATAGAGGATCATGCGTCGAATACCACAAGGTTCGTGGTACTCTCACGGGAAGCCCGTCAGGAGAAAGGGAATAAGTGCTCCCTCATCTTCTCGGTCAGCCATCGTCCTGGCGGCCTCTTCTCCGTGCTGCAGATACTCTCCGACAAGGGCATCAATATGACGCGTATAGAATCAAGGCCGCTGCGGAATGATCCCGGCAGCTATGCGTTCTTTCTCGATTTCGAAGGCTCTGACCAGGACGAACCGGTGATTCAGGCTCTCGATGCTATCAGCAAGCGCTCTATAACGTTTAAGTTCCTGGGATGCTACCCAAAAGGAAGTGAATTGTGATCAGTGTTACGTGTTAAGTAACCAGTAATCAAGGAGCGATGAGCAGCAATAACAGTTTGCGCGGTAACATGGGGTCATGGGTCACCAAGGGGGGAGCTTCATGAAGATTGCTATACTGGGTACGGGACACATGGGCGCGTGGCTCGCAGGGGAGCTGTCCGGCGAGAATGAGGTTGCGGTTTACGACATCGATGGAAGAAAGCCGGCAGCCTTGAGGAACGTCTCTCGTCTGGGTCACCCCCGCGAGATTAAAGAGTTTCAGCCTGAGCTCCTTGTCAATGCGGTGAGCCTCCAGCATACTATTGCCGCATTCGAGGAGACCTCATCCTTTCTCAGAAACGATTGCATAATCTGCGACGTCGCGTCGGTCAAAGGGGAGATCGCCGACTACTACAGAAAAGCCGGGTTCAGGTTTGCCTCGATCCATCCGATGTTCGGCCCCACCTTTGCCGATATGGAATCGCTGAAAGAAGAAAATGCAGTCATCATTACCGAGTCGTGCGGCGAAGGCCGGGAATTTTTCCGACGGCTTTTCCTGCGGCTCAAGGTGCGCGTCTTCGAGTATTCCTTCGAGGAACACGACAGGATGATGGCCTATTCACTCGCCATGCCGTTCGTTTCGTCGATGATTTTCGCCGCCTGCGTCAGCACTGAAACAGTGCCTGGAACCACCTTTAAGCGCCATTTAGAGATCGCCCGCAATCTTCTCTCCGAGGATGATCACCTCCTATCAGAGATACTCTTTAATCCCCATTCGCTCCTGGAGCTCGACAGGATCACGTCCCGCCTCGAATTTCTGAAGCATATCATAAAGGGACGAGACTACGAGGAGATCGCTCAGTTCTTTGGAGGCCTGAGAGGGAACATAGCCGGGCAACCGGGCGATCCTGCTCCTGTTACGGTTGAATAGTCAGACTCTGTTAAATTAACATTAGAAGATGATCGGCAGACGCTTCCCAGACGTTGCTATCAGGGGGGGGTCCCAGAGCCCTTTGAGGGGCTCTGGGGCTTGGAGGAGACCACGGGGATGGAGGGTGCTCCTCCTTGGTCCGGATAGTCGTTTTGTTATGCTGCTTCAGTCTGTAATAGTGGTATTTTAAGCAAAACATGTGCCATGTTTCCCAACGGATAAATATGTGTAATTTAAGACTGTTATCCGGACACGGTCAGAGCAACGTACGTTTTCAGGTAAAATGTGTCGAAAAGCCGTCAGCGAACCGACAAGCACGTCACAGGATTCGTTACGAGTTCCGAGTTAACGAGTTGCGGGTCATGACCATAACCTCGTGGCGCAATCCTCCAGCATTATGTCACGAAGCAAACCAGAGAAACACGGCAGACCGTTACCCTTCGCTGGTGATAAACGCCGCCATAGGTGGCGGGAATGGAAATTGGGACCGGTATCCTCGTGCCGCAACCATAGTGCGCGACAGATCATCCAGGCTCTTGAAAAGCTTTGCGCGCTCCGCTTCCAGCTTGCCGAGGAGGAGCTCTTCATTAGCAAGACAGATCATTGCTGCCTTTGGTTCCAGATCGGGCCTTTCAGCGAGAAGTTTATCGGAGAGGACTTTTCTTTTGAGCAGAATTTTGATTGATGTTCCCGCATCTTCTTCCTGAAGGGCACGGGTGGTACATGCAATGAAGAGCGTGACCGGGTTCTCTTTCGGTTCCTCCGGGCGGTCAGCCGCCAAAAACTCCTCTTGGTCCCAGGGTAAATCAACGGCCGGCAGCGCCCTTTTGGCCACTTCATCAGAAGGTTCGGCATCTCGGACGCCGCGCCCAAAGCTTTCAACCACGCCCATCAACCATTCCCGAAGCTTCCCCGACTCCTCGAGTATAAGGCCCAGTTCCAGGAATCTCTTCTCGAGGAGATCTTTGTCCTTTTTCCATCGGCGCTCTTTCTCTTTCCTGGACCGGTCCGCTTTGTCCGCCTGACCATTGCCGATGATCCCGTTGAAACGCGCCAGGATTCGGGGGTCGACGAAGAGACTGATATTGTCATAGAAGGAATTTGCCAGGGATTTGAGTACCGCCGCAGTCTCGTCTCTGTGTGATTCGAGAGCGCTCTTCAAAATGGTTGGATCGAGCGCAAGCAGCCCGTCACGCCCCGGCAAAACACCGACGGAGGCAGGAGTGCTAAAGGTTTTGTTACCATCTATGACAATTCCAAGTGCAGCGGCCAACACCTGCCGCAATGACCGATTAAAATCGGATGAGGGCTCTGCCGACTATAGGATGCGCCCCTGTCTTGCTCGTCGCAAACGCGGGCCAATCCGTTCATCTGCTCGAGAAGCACCGCCACCTTGCTTACAATCAAAGCCTCATCATAGCGAATGCGAAGCTCCGCAGGCTTGCCCCCCAGTAGTTCTTTCAGATCCACACGCAACAGATCCGGTGAATTCGAACTCTGGCCGGAGAGAGCGGGAGGTTTACCCGCGTCCGGCTGCTGCGGCACGGCTGGTGATAACTGAGGCTGCGGGAAATTCCTCGACGATACTGACCGAACTCTGGCCGCCTTCGGAGAACTGCGCAACCGGAGCCGCTAAAGAGCCATTGTTAAGGCCATTTCCGGCGGCAGACGGGCTGGTCAGGCCCACAAGCCTCTCCACGAAACCGTTGCGTGACAAGACGCTGGAAGTAAAGCCGTCGCCGGCATCCTGTGCAACTCTGCTGCCAAGCGTCCAGCTCGTTACGAACTTTTGTTCCAACCCGATTGGAGGCCCTGGAACCCTATTCAAGGGCAACCCCGGGCTGCTCTCCTCCTATCTCAGGCGGCAGAAGCGGCCGGCGACCACCTGATTTATCCGCTCTAGCATTTGTTCAAGCGTGTCATCTGCATTCACGGCTCAGTCAGCTCCTGCACCAGCCTGGACAACAGACGAATGCACTCATCTGCGAGTTGTGGGCAATGAGTCTACGGAACTGGATTGAGGCTCTTGCCCGACAAGCTTTGGGAGAGCTTTTCGATAAGCTCCATCTCGCTGACGGAGAGAAGGCTCAAGGCGACCTCGGAAACGAGCTCCGCTCTTGAAGGCCTGGTAACCCTCGCTAAGGGTCAGCCTGTTGCTGACGATGTAGTCCGTGACACCCCTGGCGACCTCCCGGACAGCGTCCTCGACGGGTAGCCGCATCTGGCGTGACGTACCGGAGGCTGTCGATCGGGCGCGGTTGTGCAGGTGAACCCACGGCCCTTCCATTCTTAGCAATCCCTGCCGAAGCGACCTGGTTAATCAGTCTGGGAACCTGTCCTATTTCCGTCACAGTCCAACCCCTTTTCGGAATCTACTCCCTTCTTGGTTATCGATACTTCGGGAGAAAAATTAAAGGGGCGGCTTGACCTCCGACGGGAACTGTTGTAAAACCTGAGCGTGCCACCCATCAAACTTCGAGAGCAGCCTGTATACGAGTTTCGCTATGAGCTTCAGGTCCAGGTAGGCCATCTCAGCTACGGAGGCCGTGTGGGCCACGATGCTGTTGTGAGGATTGCTCACGAGGCGAGGGTTCACCTGTTTCATCTTCTCGGTGTCGCTGAAAATAATTTGGGTGATGGCCGGACCGGGATCATTATGGGAGACCTTGTCGTCACCTATGCCGGTGAGGGTTTTCTCTTTGACAAACTGCATGTGGATAGCCACGTGGGAGAAATGGGACGCTCGGGCTTCAGGATGTTTCATCGCTTAGTGAAGGGACGAGACCCTCATCGCCCTCGTTGAGACCGGTTTGATGGCTTTTGACTACGCTGCACGCACCATAGTGCCCATACCGGAAGTCTTTAGGAGCGCCTTAAGGCAGTATCTGGAGGGCAGAACCTGAAACGACAGTCCGAGGACCCTGTGCCCCGAGTCGGACTCTTGACACCATTTTCGACAATGACAATATTGTTTCTGTGAAGGTCAACAGCAACGGTGGTTACATCCGCTGTCAGAGGGATGCAGAACCAAGTCGTGACGATGTTTGAGGAGGTGCTTCTATGGCAGCGAAAAAAGATGTTGTACCAAAGGCCACACCGGGGACGCAGTTGGATGTCAGGCGCGAGTGGGAGTATCCGTTTGGCGCATTTCAGCGGGAAATGAACAAGCTTTTCGATGACTTCTTTGGCGGATTCGAACTCTCGCCGTGGGCCCCTGTTGAGAGAAGACTCGCCAGCGCGTTCACACCGCACGTCGACGTGTCCGAAACGGACAAGGAGATCAAGGTTTCGGCGGAACTCCCGGGCATGGACGAGAAGGACATAGACGTATCTCTCACCCGGGATACCTTGACGATTAAGGGTGAAAAGAAAGAGGAACTAGAGAATAAGGGGAAAGACTACTATAAGATGGAACGCTCATACGGCTCCTTCACGCGCAGCATCCCGCTGCCTGTCGAAGTGGATACGGATAAGGTGCAGGCCACCTTCAAGAAGGGGGTGCTTGAGATTACACTTCCGAAGAGCGCGAAAGCAATCCAGGAGACCAAGAAGATACCGGTAAAAACAAAGTAAGCACCTTGCGCGCGCAAGCACAACCGAGCAAGTAAGCCATCAGCGCTTGGCCGGGCGGGCAGCAGGCTGCGGGCCCGTCGGTCGGTGCGCTGATGGCTATTTTTGGTAAGTATCATACCCCCAGCACCTACGCATGACGACCTTCTACGCGAGTGAGAACCCAGACTCGTTTCAGTCTTTCACTGCTTACTGCTTACTGTTCACGGCTCACTGGTCGCTGATCACCCTCTTTTCTCCTCCAGCTCCTTATACCAATTTGCATTCAAGATGGACGACCCAGCCTCGGCCGGGTACCCCGGCGGCAGCGAGGAGCCGATAGCGCAGCATCCTGTAAGGTACGCAGCGTGCTCCGGAAGGTAGCATCGCGGTAGCGATAGCGTAGCATCCTGTAAGGATCACGGGATGCGTAGCATACGAAGGTATCCTGAAGGACTTGAAGGCAATTGCTTTAGTGACATTGGAGCGATTCTGGCTTACAATCGTGGGTAGGTGCTGAATGGCAAGGGATGACGATTTCCAAAGAGATCCCAGACCCGATGCTGATGCGCTCCTGCGAGAGATTCAGCGCGAAGAGAAGAAACGGGGCAGGTTAAAGATGTTCCTCGGCTATGCCCCGGGCGTCGGGAAAACCTACGCGATGCTCCAGGAAGCGCACGTGCTGCGAAACCGCGGTGAAGACGTGGTAGTCGGCATCGTGGAAACGCACAAGCGATCTGAAACCGAGGCCCTGCTTGCAGGGCCTGGAGATTATCCAGTCGCGGCAGATAGATTACAAAGGCATCAAACTTCACGAAATGGATATTGACGCGATTCTGGCACGCAGGCCGGGTGTGGTGCTGGTGGACGAACTGGCGCATACCAATGCCCCCGGCAGCCGCCATCCTAAACGATACCAGGACGTTGAAGAATTACTCGACAGCGGCATCGATGTCTATACCACCGTCAATATCCAGCACTTTGAGAGCCAGGTTGATGTAGTCGCACAGATCACGGGTATCCGGCAGCAGGAGACCGTGCCTGACAGCCTGCTTGAGTGCGCAGACGAGGTCCAGGTAATTGATATCCCTCTGGAAGAGCTTTCTCAGCGGTTACAGGAGGGGAAGGTATATATCCCGGAACAGGCCCGTCGCGCCGTGGAGAACTTCTTTCAGCGCGGCAATCTGGTTGCCTTGCGCGAGCTCACGCTCACGCTGGTCGCTCGCAAGATGGGCACAGAGCTGCTGAATTATATGAAGGCGAAAGCGATTTCCGGCCCCTGGGCGGCGGGTGAACGCCTGATGGTTTGTATTGACCCGAGCCCCTATGCCTTGCAGTTGCTCCGCAAGGCTTATACGATCGCTAAAGATACCAACGCGGAATGGTATGCGGTCTACGTCGCCTTGCCGACGCTGAAAGAACTGTCGGACGAGCAGAAGACCTATCTGACGGATGCACTCAATCTCGCGGAAGAGCTGGGCGCAAAGACTTCCACGCTCATGGGGACCGACATAGCTGAAGAAATATTGAGGTTCGCCGGGGAACAGAATATTACCCGGATAGTCGTCGGCAAGCCCCGGCCAAGGCTTTTTGAATTCTTTAACCGTTCACCCGTGGACAAGTTATTGCGGGCTCAGGCAGAATTCGAGCTGCATCTCGTAACGCCGGTAGTTGAAAAGCAGAGCACGCAGCCGAAACAGGCATTCACATGGCCTGCGCTGCCGCCGAAGATTACCTGGTCAGCCTCGGCATGGTTGCCATCGTCACGGCGCTCAATTTCTTTCTCGAGGCATTCGTGAGGCCCGCGTCACTGGTCTTCATCTACTTGATCGCGACCATTGCAGCAGCCCTGCGTTTCGGCATGGGGGCTTCGCTCTTCAGCGCTGTCCTGAGCCTGCTCACCTTTGATTTCTTTTTCACCGAGCCGAAGTACAGCTTCAGCATGTACCACTCGCACGATGTCGTGAACGTGGTCGTATTCTTTTTCACGTCCGTTGTGGTCGCCCAGCTCGCCAAAACGGCAAAAGAGCGGAATCTTGCCTTACAGGTACGTGTCAAACGGATGACCCTGATAGAGGAGATGAGCAAGGAATTCCTGATGATGCCCCCTGTCGAGCAGCTTGATCGGAGGATTTGTGCATGATGCTAAGGAATGGAAAAACGTTCTGCCGCTGCTGCGAACCACGGTCCTCGATGACATAAGTCACATAATAGTCAGGTATATTTCCAAGAGTCGTGGATGTGCCGTCTTTTGTACTTTTCAAGGGGCAGGAAGGAAGGCTTCAGGTGTGGGCCAAAAGCAAGCCCTATGTTGATCTCGATGCCCATGAAATGACGGTTGCCGAGTGGTCCTATGCCCACGGCGAGATGGCCGGCGCAGGAACGCAGACGCTGTCGAATGTGAGCACCTTTTTTGTTCCCATGAAGTCGCTCGAAGAGACGGTCGGCGTGATAGGCATCCGGTATGAATATAAGAATCTCTTACTCGACCAGACGACGTCTCCTTGCGGCTATATCGAGTCTGTCAGCGCTGGCAGCAGCCCGATGGGCAACCGTGTAGTACCGATTTGCCTTCAAGCGTATACCTTCGTTGCCCTTCGGCCTGTTCTTACTCGACGTACCGTCAGGTACGCCTGCGTAGCCCAGGCCTCGGAGCGCCTCGGTCTCCATCTTGAATCCAAATCGGTATAGCACATCAAACTCGATTGCCTTGTCCAATCTTCTCGGGCTGCTTCGACTATTCTGGCGGCAAAGTAAAAAGCTCCAGATGGCAGCGGCCACCCGGATGCTTGGCAGACGCGGGTACGGCGAAACAGATGGAATGAACGGAGGCGTACCTTGCGGTACGTCGCAGCGACGCGGGGCGCGGGCGACAAAGCAGATGGACTTTTGACGAAGCCGCCGTCTAGCGGGGGTGGGCCGGGCTGCCGTAGGTCACGCCCCTGACCGGCTCCTCCAGGATGGCCTGCTTAAGGGCGTTCAGGGCTTCCTGGCAGAGAAGCATCACCTTGCGCTTCTGGTTCAGGGAGATGGCCAGTGACCGGACGTTGGTGTTCTCGCGCGAGAGCGCCAGGATCTGGGTCTTGATCTTGGTGAACCGGGCATAGCGTGACGCGGCCGTCGCGAGGTCGGTATTGCCGCTGAGTTCCGGGAGCGCGGCCAGGCCATCCAGATCCTTGCGGACCTGCTTGTCCTCCTTGGCCATCTGGGCTTCCAGCACGTCCATCTTCTGGTCGCTTTCCTCCGCGATGTGCGGCGGGAGCAGGGTCTGGATGCGCAGGGCGCTGATCTCTGCGCCGAAGGCGAGGAGCATCACCTTCTTTGCCTCCGGTGAGTCGGCATGCGCCGCCACGAGGCGGGAGAGCGCGGCGTTCATTTCTTTGAGCGCGTCTGCAGCCGGACCGAATGCCAAGCTGTAAGCCTTGAGGTTGGTGTTCTTAACCGCCAGGCTCAGCACCTCGTTGTCGATGCGCTGGAACTCGGTGAAGACCTGGGAGAATCGGGCAAGCAAGTCCTTCTCGCTCTGGGTGCCGCCCGCCTTCAAGAGCTCCTCCAGCTCCCGACGTTCCTGCTCCAATTGCGCCGTGGCCGCGCGGGCCTGATCGGCGAATCTCTGCGACTCTTGATCGGTGATGGCCAGGACCGCGCTCTTCTCCGCTTCCGAGGCCGAAGCGAGAGCCAGTTGCATCCGACCCACTAAGTCGACTCGCCTCGCCTTGAAGGCGAGCTGTTCAGCGGGATTCTGCTCTTTGTAGAAGTGCGCCGCCACCAGGACGAAGACGAGCATTAGCGCTGCCCCGGGAACCATCCAAAGAACCGCCTTGACCCCGGATTTGATTGTCATGATGCCCCCCTTGGGTCCTTACTGCACTCCAAGTGAAACGTCACCGGCCTAGTTTTTACTTCTTTGAAAACAATTTGCTGAGAACGTCCACGTTGATATCGAGCTGTATCGTCCATTTCCACTTGCCGTTGATATCCTGTTCATTGAACCAGACCGGACCGGTGAGCAGGCTGATGTCTTTGGTGAAGTAATAGTAGACGCCCACACCGCCGCCGCCGATCACGTTGTTGCCCGAAGCGTAGTCGGCCGCAAGGACGAGCTTGTTGTATTCGTCATTGCCGTCCTTGTCCTTTACCGGAAGGAACCCGTGGTCGAAGGCCACCATCCACCCGGTGTTATCCTTATTCCCGTACTTGTTGACCAGAGCTCCTGGAGTTGCCGATATAGGGACCCACCGAAATCCGGCCGATGTAGGGTATCGTCTTTCCAATCGTTCCGTAGAACGTATCCAGGGCCGTGAGGTTGCTGGGGACGTTGTGATGCGCGAAGCCACCGGCGAAATAACCGACATAGAGCGCGGGCGACTCCTTAAACAGCACGCCCTCCGGCGAGCCTATCTTTGCATTGAACGAATACGGAGACACATGATACTGATCGGGCACCCAGTTTTCAGGCTGAAGGTAATCGATACCTACCTCCATCTGCAGCTTCTCAAAGGGAAGCACTCCCATGGTGAGGCCCACATCAGTCGGGAAGGAACCTCCTCCGGCTCTTGTATTCTTGTTGATCGTGAAATAGTTGTCCACGCCGATATGGAGCACACCAAATGGCTGTATGTCGGGGGTCATCGGTGTCCAGTAGGTCGTTGATGGTGTTGCCCGGGCAAGGCCCGCCAACGATAACAGTACCAGCACGCTGAGTAGAAAAACGGTGATTATGCTGCATGATCTCTTCAATGGATCTCCCTCCTTTGTAACGACAGCTCTTAAATCTTCCACCACGCACCTCTTTCTTGAAAATTGATCACATCTGTCTGGGGCTGAGGGCGTCAGCGGTTGACGGTCACCAGCGCATCCAGAGCAAGGTTGAGCTGTACTACGTTGACTCTCTTCTGTCCCGCCAGACCCAAAAACGGAGTCTCGGCCAGCTTTTCCACAGTATCGCGCACTTGAGCTTCGGGCAGTTGCCGCGCTCCTTGCAACACGTGAGACCTGGATCAACGCCGCGTCCAGGCTGATATGGGGGTCAAGCCCGCTGCCTGAAGCGAGTACCAGGTCCGCGGGAACGGGCGCGTCAGGACTGCAGGCTGTTTTCCTGCCGGACTTTGCCGATCCGCTTTCCCACCTCTTCGAGGAACTTTGCATTGGACGGGCCGAAATTGCTCGCTCCGGAATTACTCGCGTCGTATGGTTTTTCTATGGCGGAGGGTCGTCCGTTGAAATATTTCGGGCTCGTAAAGCTCTGCCCGATCAGGTCGGAACCGACTGTCTTACCGTTTGCAATGATGAGGCTCCCGTTGGCTTTGTGAGGAAAAATAAGTTGACACAGCCCCGTTATGAGCAAGGGATAGGCGAGACCCGTGAGTACCGAAAACAGGATGAAGAAGATCAACGCGCGTTTGAATGCTCTCATGTTTCACCTCCTACGCCAGATGGAGAGCGACCACGGCAAGGTCGATAATTTTGATGCCGATGAACGGCAGGATCAAGCCCACCGAGACCATAGATAAGCAGATTGCGCCAGAGCAGCGCCTGCGCCGTCACCGGCCGGTACTTGATGCCTTTCAACGCGAGGGGGATAAGGAGCGGGATGATGATCGCGTTAAAGATTATGGCCGACAAGATGGCACTGTTCGGGGTCGCCAGCCGCATGACGTTCAGAATGGCCAGCACAGGGAACACCTGTACAAAAATAGCCGGGATGATCGCAAAGTACTTGGCCACGTCGTTCGCGACACTGAACGTGGTCAGCGCGCCGCGCGTCATCAGGATCTGCTTGCCGATTTCGACGATGTCGAGCAGCTTCGTCGGGTTGGAATCGAGGTCTACCATGTTGGCAGCCTCCTGGATGCCTGCGTGCCCGCATTCATGGCGACCGCAACATCGGCCTGCGCGAGCGCCGGCGCATCGTTCGTACCGTCGCCGATCATGGCAACGAGATGGCCTTCACCCTGGTACTTGCGGATCAGGTTCAGTTTCTCTTCGGGACGGGCCTGCGCCACAAAGTCGTCGATTCCCGCCTCTGCAGCTATGGCTGCCGCGGTGAGGGGATTATCTCCGGTGATCATCGTGGAGCGTATGCCCATGAGCCGAAGCTGCATGAGCCGATCTTTTATCCCCTGTTTGAGCACGTCTTTCAACTGGATCACGCCGAGGCGCTCTTCCTGCGTCCGCGACCATCAACGGCGTTCCACCCTTCGCGCGCCACCCTGTCCACCGCCTCCTTCACGTCTCTCCGATACGAATCCGCCATTACTCTCTACGAACTTCCCGATTGCGTCTGAAGCCCCTTTCCGGACCTCCCGTCCATTCCACGAGAGACCGCTCATGCGAAGCTCTGCGGTAAAGGGCACAAAGACGGCCCCGTCAGGGGTCTTGATGTCCCGCCCGCGCACATCGAGACGCTGCTTTGCCAGTGCCACGATGCTGCGCCCCTCGGGTGTCTCGTCTGCCAGCGATGCGAGAAGGGCTGCCTCGATCAGCTCTTCCTTCTGGACCCCTGAAGCCGGAATGAAATCGGTTGCCATACGGTTGCCCAGGGTGATGGTGCCGGTCTTGTCGAGCAGGACCACGTCAACGTCACCCGAAGCCTCCACTGCCCTCCCGCTCAGCGCAATGACGTTGTGCTGGATCAAACGGTCCATACCCGCGATCCCGATGGCGGGGAGCAACCCTCCGATGGTCGTCGGTATGAGGCAGACCAGAAGCGCCACCAGGACGGGTACGGTGATCTTCACGCCGGTGTAGCTGCCAAACGGGTACAGGGTGGCGACCACCACGATGAAGAGGATCGTGAGGCCGACCAGCAGGATTTCAAGCGCGACCTCGTTGGGTGTCTTCTGACGCTTGGCGCTCTCCACCATGGCGATCATGTGATCGAGGAACGTCTCACCCGGATTGGCCGTGATGAGTACCTTGATCCGGCCGGAGAGGATCTTGGTGCCGCCTGTCACCGCGCTGCGGTCGCCTTTCGCCTCCCGTATCACGGGTGCGGATTCGCCCGTGACCGCGGATTCATCCACCAGCGCCACGCCTTCCACGATCTCCCCGTCCCCGGCACGGGGTCGCCGTCTTCTATGATGATCGTATCGTCTCTTCCTGAGCGATAGCGCCGGTACTCTTTCGGTCTGTCCGTTCGGCAGGAGCTTCTTCGCATACGCTTCAGTCTGTGCCCGCCGCAATGTTTCAGCCTGCGCCTTGCCCCTGCCTTCTGCGAGCGCCTCGGCAAAATTGGCAAACAAGACAGTAAACCAGAGCCAGATGCTGATGTGGATGTTAAACCCGAACGGTCCTCCCGACAGCAGATTGCTGATCGCTATCACCGTCGTAATCACGGAAACCGACTTCAACAACGAACATGACCGGGTTGTGCCAGAGTAGCCTCGGGTCGAGCCTTCGAAAAGAACCGCCTATTGCTGCCTTGACCAGTGTCGCCTGCCAGATGCTTACCTGTTTTTGCTCCATGGCACGCTCCTTAAAAAGTCCGACCTATCGGCGATCAGCAGATGTTCGAGCACGGGTCCGAGCACCAGCGCGGGGAAGAACGTGAGGGCCCCGACGATCAGGACAACGGCTGCAAGCATTCCGGCAAAGAGGGGGCTCGCGGTCGGAAAAGTGGCTGAGCTTGGCGGTACGTCTTCTTGAGGGCCAGCGATCCCGCAATGACGAGCGCCGGCAGGATCGTCATAAATCTGCCGACCAGCATGACGAACCCACCGGTCAAGTTGTAGAAGACGGTGTTTGCGTTGAGACCCGCGAAGGCCGAGCCATTGTTCCCGCCCGCAGAGAAATAGGCGTAGAGTATCTCCGAGAGACCATGCGGCCCCGCGTTATTCAGGCTGCTCAAGCCTGCCGGGGTGGCCACTGCTATCCCGGCGAATATGAGCATCGCAATCGCAGGCGCAATCACGGCAGTCACTGCCATGATCATCTCTCTCGATTCCAGTTTTTTGCCCAGAAACTCGGGCGTGCGTCCGATCATAAGGCCCGCGAGGAATATGGCCAGAATGGCATACATCAGCATACCGATAAGGCCGACGCCGACACCTCCGAAGATCACCTCCCCGATCGCGATGTTAAACATGTAGACGAGGCCGGAAAGGGGCATCTGGCTGTCGTGCATGCTGTTCACCGAACCATTGGAGGTGACCGTTGTTGACTCTCCCCAGAGAACAGAAGGCGTCACGCCAAACCGGACTTCCTTGCCCTCCATATTGGTCCCGCCCGCAACGCCCATTTTTGCAAGAAGCGGGTTCCCGCTCCACTCGGCCCACAGTGCAATGCTCAACCCGATCAGGAAGAGGAACATCATGGCGGCGAAGATGGTCCACCCCTGGCGCCGGTTATTGATCATTATTCCAAACGTCAAAGGCAATGCGACAGGCACGAGAAGGATAGCGAGTATCTCCAGGAAATTTGAAAGTGGTGTCGGGTTTTCAAAAGGATGCGCCGAGTTGGCGTTGAAGAAACCGCCGCCGTTGGACCCTAACTGCTTGATGGCGATCTGGGAAGCCGCGGGTCCCACTGCGATGACCTGTTCGGTGCCCTCAAGGGTCTGCGCCTTCGCGTAGGGCTTGAGCGTCTGCACAACGCCCTGGGACACGAGCACCATGGCCCATATGATGGCCATCGGCAGCAACACGTAGAGGACTACGCGTGTCGTATCGACCCAGAAATTGCCGATGCTGTTTTTCAACTTGTAGGTGAAGGCGCGGATGAGCGGCAGCAGGACCGCGATGCCGATTGCGGCAGAGACGACATTCTGGACGGTCAACCCCGCCATTTGCGTGAGGTAGCTCATCGTCGACTCGCCGCCGTACGCCTGCCAGTTTGTGTTGGTGACAAAAGATATGGCCGTATTCACGGCCGTGTCCCACCGGACAGCGCCGAAACCCTGTGGATTGAGCGGTAACCACCCTTGCAGGACCTGCAGCAGGTAGAGCACGACAAGACCGATTACGTTGAAGAACACAAACGCAACTGAATACTGTTGCCAGGACATCTCTTCGCTCTCATTGATGCCGCAGACCCGGTAAACACCCGATTCCAAAGGACGGATCGCAAAACTGAGAAGAGTGCGCCTTCCGGTAAATACCTTTGCCATGTAATTTGCCAAAGGTATTGCCAGAAGCATCAGAACGACGAGAAAACCTATAAGATAGAATATGTCGGTTGCCATTGCGTATCCTCCTTCCACTGACGTAGCTTCTTCTTACTCACAGTATCTTACGGTAAGCACGAGTTTAGCGGTTTGCACGTAAATTGTGCGTCAAGATATGGGCGGAGGAGTAAAAAAAAAGTAAAGAATGCGGTTAATAAGGAGCAATGGATCGCTTGCAGGCGTAATATGAGGGTCTAACCAGCCGAGCGGGTTATAGATTACCGTCAAGACAGATTTCCTTCTTTCATCCGGTAGCCCACTCCTGACTCAGTGAGGATGTAGATTGGTTGTGACGGATCTGCCTCGATCTTGCGCCGCAGCTGACCAATGTAGATCCGCAGGTAATGCGTTTCGTCCTGGTAATTCGGTCCCCAGACAGCCCTAAGGAGCTGCTTGTGAGTTACTACCTTACCGGCCTGGAGAGCCAAATATTTCAAGATTTCATACTCTGTTGGCGTAAGCTTCAGATCCTCGCCCTTGAGTATCACCCTGCGGTGTGCCAGATCCACCGTAAGTTCCCCAAAGGTGAGCACCGGTTCATCTTCCGTCTTGGCCACGTGACGGAGTGCAACGCGAATGCGGGCAAGAAGTTCTCCCATACCGAACGGCTTGGTGATATAGTCATCCGCGCCGGCATCCAGGGCTCTAATCTTGTCCTGCTCTTGCTCTCTCACTGAAAGGATAATGATGGGGATTTGTGTCCATTCACGAAGGCGTCGAACTACCTCAGTACCATCGAAGTCCGGTAAGCCGAGGTCGAGGACAATCAGATCAGGATGAAATATCGCCGTCTGATTCAGACCCTCTTGGCCCGAAGACGCTTCGGCAATATCATAGCCAAAACCTGCCAGGGCGGTCTTTAGCATCCGGCGAATCTGTTTTTCATCGTCAACGACAAGTATGCGTGCGCCGTCAGGCATTATGCTCCACTCCTTCCCTTACGACTGATTCTTCCGGAGGTTGCTCGGATGCGGGTAGCGAAAAGGTGAACCGGTTACCGTATTCAGGCGACGGGTCAATCCATATTTTACCGCCATGCGCTTCAACGATCCCTTTGCAGATGGAAAGACCGAGCCCTGTCCCGCTCACATCTTTGGAATGGTGTAAACGGTAAAACTTGTTGAACACATTCTCTCGCTCTGCCTTGGGGATCGATGGGCTGAGATCGCTAACGCTAATCAGAAGTCGCTTCATTGGTGTAACGAGCCGAAATGGAGATTTGGCTGTCCGGAGGGGAATATTTCGCGGCATTTTCCAGCAAGTTAATTATAGCGTGTTCTATAAGACCACAATCAGCTTTTACAAGGGGAGAACCGGACGGCACGTTAACCCTCAATGGATGGCCTTGAAGAACATCTTTAATCTGCCTCAGGGCAACACCCACAATATCCTGGATGTCACACCATTCTTTGTTTAGCTTTAACACACCGCTTTCAAGCCGCACCATGTCAAGGAGATTTGCCACGAAGTGGTTCAAGCGTTGGGCCTCTTCCTTGATCGTCTGCAAAAGAATTTCTTTGGTTTCCGGGCTATACACGCTTTCTTCGGAGAGAAGGCTTGTCACTGCACCTGTAATTGAGGCAAGTGGTGTGCGCAGGTCATGGGAGATGGAATTGAGTAAGGCGGAGTGCAGTTTTTCCGATTCTCTGAGCCATTGAGCTTGTTCGGCTTCTTCTGCCAGTTTGATGCGGATGATTGCAATCGCCGCCAGGTTGGCAAAGGCTTCAATAAGCTGGCGTCGCTCGGGTGAAAGTTCGTCTGCGCGTTGCCCCAGAGCTATGACGGCCAGGGTCTCCTCGTCAGTTTTAATGGGTACGAAAAGATGCTCTGCACCACTGAGCGTGCCGGTCCCCTTTCCAGCCCACTGCCCGTGCTCCAGCACCCATTGCGCCACGGCCTGTTCCTTATCGTCGAGCGGGGAGATCGACGCATGAGTGGAAGCGATCTCAGTCAGTAGATCACTCACGGGATCAGGCATGAAAATAGCGACCCCCGTAACCATTGCTTCAGCCACTGTCTCTACCACTCGCCTGCAAGACCTGCTGCAGATCAGCCTCGGCTGCTATCTGACGGCTAAGAGCGTAGAGAGCAGCAGTTCTCCTTTCACGCTGCCGGGCACTTTCGACCTGATTACGAAGCTTGGTTGCCAGGGTCCCGGTGACAAACGCCACAAGCAAGAAGACCGCGAAGCTGAAAAGATAGCGCACGTCGTGTACCGTGATGCTCAAGAACGGTGGAATAAAGAAAAAATCGAAGGCGAGAACACCTAGAAGAGAAGCAAAGAGGGATGGGCCCCGGCCCCAGAGGACTGCGCTGATAAGCACAGGAAGCAAATAGAGAAGTGCTGTATCAACGACGCCGAAGACGGGCTGGAGAACCTTGCTGAGGATCGTGACGACGATAATGCCGAGCAGCGTCCAGAGATAGGCCACTATAGCCCCTTTGACTTTCTGATTCGTACGGTTGGTCACCATCGCCGCACCGACAGCTGTATCATTTTCTCAGAAGGTCCTGCCTCCTCATGAGTCACCACGAGAAGAGGTTTGCCTGAGCTATTGTAACACAGTGGGGATGTTTTTCTCGAACAGCCGAATTCTCCGCCCACTTCCGCCACACTTAATCAAATTCTGCGCAATCCTAATTATAACGACCTCTCTCGCAATCCCAGTTCGCAACCGATGTTCTTTACATTATCTTTATGTCTTCGCCAGATATTTTGACGCTAACTTTACGTGAACTTCTTTAGACTTAAAGAAAAGAAAACGAGAACCTCAATGAACGCATCCTCCTTTATAAAAGGAACGATCATTTTACTGGCATTTGTCCTTTGTTCCTTCTATTTTTTGCCCTCCATTGCTTCTGTCAAAACAAAAAGGGGCGACGCACCGCACTGCCAAGAAGAGTGTCTTGCGCACCATATAGATAGGATGAAGCAAGTCTCGCAAGAGCTTTTGAACACAGGGAATAAAATGAAGTATCAGGACGGGGTTGAAGAGGAAGTCCTAAACTACTCGGGCTGTCTGACCGAATGTCGGGAGGTCCTACCCGTGAAGTGACCGGGGGATCATTATCTCTTTCAAGTGACAATCGAT
>CAWGEZ010000015.1:0-102500 GCA_963821605.1 uncultured delta proteobacterium
ACTCATGAACAGACCCTTGCGTATCTGCTCCCTGGCCATCCTTCTTTCTTTCCTCGCATTACATTTCGTAGTTGCCTTTTCAGGAGGCAGAGCATATTATTTCGGAGAAGACAAGATTCGGATATTATTTGTTATATGCGGACATGAAAAGGTTAATTAGATACGCTAAATTTTGCCGAGGGGCATAGAATGTTCTACTTTGCATATGGGTCAAACATGAGCCATGAGCAGATGAAGGAAAGATGCCCTGACAGCAGATTTGTGGGCAGGGCCTTTCTCCCGGAGTACAGCTTTATGTATGATGGTTATTCTGAGAGACGTGGTGGAGCGGTGGGCAATGTAGCTCCGAGCAACAATAGTGTGGTTTGGGGAGGTATATTCGAAATATCGGAAAAGGACCTCGAAAGTTTGGATCGCCTTGAGGGATATCCGCACGTCTATGGGCGACAAAAGCTGCCGGTGAAAGACGACTCGGGCGCCAGCCACCAAGCATGGATTTATCTCAGGCCGGCCCAGAAGCGTGGTGACCCGTCACATCCGTACCGAAAGATCATACTCACAGGGGCAAGAGACTGCGATCTTCCGGAGGATTATGTGAGACAGTATCTGTAGCATACTACCCTAACTCTAGACTCACGTTGCTGCTCCAATATGACAGTCTTGACGAGAAAGAGAGGCAATATGGCACAGCCGCAATTTCGAGTTGATTCCAGGTTAGTGATTCTTCTGAGCGAGAATTACCGCTCATCAGAAGCAGCTATCAAAGAGCTTGTGGATAACTGCTGGGATGCTGATGCCGACAATGTCTGGATTCGGCTTCCCAAACCCGATACAGCCGATTTCCTTGTTATCGAGGATGATGGAACGGGCATGACGCCGCAAGAGCTTCAGAGCGAATATCTCGTAGTGGCAAAGGATCGGATTAGTTCAAAGGGCCAACTCACCATCGGGAAGAAAAGAAAGGTAAAAGGAAGAAAAGGTATCGGGAAATTTGCCGGTCTCGTCACTGCGTCCTCCATGCAATTGGAGACATGGGCCAGAGGCGTCTACACTTCAATACTCTTGGAGAAAGGAAGGCTTGTAGAAGCATCCCGTGACCTGGAGGAATTGGATCTAATTCCCACCATTGAAGAAGTAGCGGCTGATAAGCACGGAACAAAAGTCACGCTAAAGGGATTGAACCAGAACTTGAGATTCCCTCTGCCAGAAAAACTTCGAGAGCTGCTGATCCGGGATTATGGGCGGGAAGAGGATTTCACACTTCACGTTGATGATGAAAAAGTCACCTATGAACACATTCAAGGAGAAACGCATACCGCAGAGGCGAACATTGATGGTGTGGGCCGAGCGGCTCTGGCTTTCACCGTCGCAGAAGCAAGGCGGCGTTTTAGGAACGCAGGAATCGCTATTCGTGTGGAGGGTAAGGTTATAGGAAAACCACATTTTTTTGGCCTCGAGGACAGTGAAGATTTTCCCAAATCCGTCCTTGGCAAAATATACGGCGAAGTAGAGGCCGATGGCCTCCTGTCAGATGTGACTGCAGATTGGGGAACGGTTATTGAGAATAGCAAAGGCTATGATGCGTTGCGGACTTGGGTGGCAGGCGAAATTCGAGAGGCGGCCAAAAAAGTATATGGGCAACAAATTCATTTGGCCCAAGCCCGCTTACAACAAAAAATAAACCGAAGGCTTGAGCAACTACCGGAATTCAAGAAATTTTTTGCCCAAAGAGCTCTGCAGCGACTGCTGCAAAAGTATTATGACGAGCCTGACGAAAAGCTTGAGCCCTTGGTAAACGTGGTTCTGGAGGCAATAGAAAGAGATGAGTACTATTTCATAATTGACAAGATCGACAAAGCGAAAAGAAGCGATATTGAATCTTTTGCCCGAGCATTGGAGGAATCAAGCTTCGTGGAGCTGTCAATGATGCAGCATCAGCTGACATATCGCCTTCGCCTGATAGATGAGTTCGAAGAAATTGTGGTGAATCCCGCTACCTTGGAGAAGCATGCACACCAAGCGCTTGAGAATCGTCTGTGGATCTTCGGTCCGGAGTATTCTTTGAAATCTTCAAACGTCACACTCAAAAGAATTGCGGACGAATATCTATCGACCAAATTCTCCGGAATTAGGGCTTCAAAACGCCCGGACCTTCTTCTTGCCAATGACCTATTGGGAAGGCACTCTCTGATCGAGTTCAAAAGGCCTAATCATACCCTTACCCATGATGATTATCTGCAGGCCATCGCATACCGTCACGATCTTTTGGCCAACTTGAGAGAAATGGAGGTCATCGTGATTGGCGGGAAGCGCGATGAGGGAGTAGGAACGACTTACACAGAGGACGACGTAAAACTGATGACTTTCCTTGAGCTTATTTCCCATGCACGTTCCCAATACAATTGGCTACTGGCCCAGTTGAAACAGCGTTCGGAATAGCGGGAGCAAAGGCGCCGATAATGAAATTTCAATGAAGGGAGGTACGCTTCCACATAGCGTGTCCCAGGGGTTGAGACGTAAGGTCCCGCGGGGCTTTTCAAAATCATTTTTTCAGTTCTTTCGTTTATAGTAGCTTGAACAGGAGGATCATTATGGTGACGGGGATCGCCATTCCGAGCAGAAGCACACCCGGACATCCACCTCCAGTGGCCAGCCGCCCGATCTTCCGCTCCCGATCTTACCTGCGAGCGCGCAGTCTCCTCAGCCATACCCCCGGTTCCTGAAGGGGCCGCTGGCTGTCGTATCCACGATTGCCTATTTTATCTTCCGAACATTTGCTGCGGCTGGTCCTTTCTGTCCCTGCACGGCGTCAAATTCAACCCTTTGGCCTTCCGACAAAGACTTGAAGCCCTCTTCTTGGATGGAGGAGTGATGGACAAAAAGGTCCCCGCCATCATCCTGGGTAATAAATCCAAAACCCTTTGAATCGTTGAACCATTTTACCGTCCCTTTTGCCATGCTCTAACACCTCTTTTTGAAGAATTGGATGCTACGACGATAATCTCCAGAAAACCGTTATCTCATGATACGGAGATGGAAGTCAATACCGGTTGTCGTCCGGCTGCGGCGTCTCCCGCCTTTTTCGAAGCAACCCCATGTCGATGGTCATTTGGCCGGTCTTGCGTATACTATTGTTTTTCTGCAGCCTTCCTTTTGGCCTCCTTCAGCAATTCGATCACTTGCTCCACCTGATCCGGAGAAAGAGAGACTCCGGCTGGAGTTGCGACCATTTCGCCGTCCTCGCTGGTCTGATAAACCCTCAGATCTATCATTTTTATCTTTTTGATCTCCTGCAGTGTCACGAGAATCTTTTGTCTGGTTCTGGCATCTATTTTTCCAATAAGCATAGGTACCCCTCCCTTGCCTGCCATATTTAGGTCATCCCGGCAGGCACTCGTCGCATATCCATCCCTCTTCAGATTGCTCGGCACCGGCTATGGGCCTGATCTGGCGGCAACGAGTACACCTTATTTCCTTCACTCCATGTGCCATAAGCTGTACTTTCCTCGATGCAGGCTCTGCTTTGAGTAGCAGCGTTCTTTCCTGGCATTCCCCGTCCGACAGTTCCATATCATCCAGCCAGTCATCGTTGCCAAGAATCTCGGCCGTGTTTCTTCCTTTTTTCATGACGTCACTCCTTCTTCTCAAAGATTGGTCCGAAAGGGACCCCTTTTTTTGTTTCAATTCGTCGCAAGTAGTATGCCAATCACCTTCAGGCGGCCAGTAGCGCGGAATGACTACCCATTTCACCAAATGAAGGGCATAGTGTTCTTCACAGGGGGACGAAATTGTCGAAAGAGACGGGTAACGCCGACACTTTTGGCGAATGGCTTGGGACGAGGAAAACTACCCCGCTTGCTGCAATATCAAAGGCCCTTCTAGCCTAGTGAGGACTTGGGAGGGGTGCAGTTATTCAATAACTTTCCTTATCTCTTCCTCTCCGTTATCATCACTCTCGGTATCTTGTATATCCGCGCTCTTCGTGAGCTTCACCCTCAGTTCTTGCTATCCTGCGACCTGAACACCGTGTAACGCTCACACCACCCATTCCCTGCAAGAGGGGCAAAATTGCGCGTCCAAGGGGATTTCTTGGGTACAAAATGGACATTTTTTTGCTCTCAGGTTATGGAAGTTCCCTCTGTTGAACTGAGAAGACTTCTCTTCCGTAGGCGGATTAAGTGTCGGTGAGTAATGAGGGCCCATGTCGCGTCCCTGCGAGGATCCGGCATAGTTGCCTGTCTGATCCGCAACATCGGAAAGGTGCCTCGACAAGGTTTCATAGGCCCGATTTAGACCTTTCAGCTTTTCTTCAGCTTTCTGCCGCAATCGTGCATCATGGGCAAAGCGATCAGGATGCCACACCTTAACCAAATCCCTGTAGGCACGCGTTACTTCTTCGATGGAAGCATTTGGAGCAACTTCAAGAATCTGGAAGCACTGCTTGATAAACTCTTCCATACTGTTCGCCATTCATCATGTTATCGGAGAATTGAAGGCTTATCCACAAAAATGTTGAGCGCCTGCTGGGGAATGTGCCGATGCCGTCTCTGTAAGGCTGGATTCATATCTTGGGCCTCCATTCATCATCTGCCCGCCTCCCGCCAATTCACCTATCAAGCACGTTCCGTAAGTCCCAGACAACATCAAACTTTTTCAGGTAAATTTTGGTCTCTTCCGGCAATCGACATGCCCACTCGCTTCCGCATTTCCTCGCCGATTTTCCAACTCTTCCCGAGCCGCAGTTGTACGCCGCAGCCAAATACATACCAGCCGCCCGGGCATCTTTTCTTATGGCCGACAATCGCTCTCTTGGCAAGTCTGCCAGGTCTGAACTGAAAAGCAGCAAGGAAGCTTTCGCCGCATTAAGATGATCCGTGCAGCCTAAAACAAAATCTTTCTTCAGACCCGCCTGCGGATATTTCTCTCGAAGCCGCTTATACGTGTCAGGCACAAGCTGGAAAAGGCCCCTGGCTCCGGCCGGCGATTTGCTGTAGGCGTAGGCATTAATCGTGTTTGCGCCGATAATGGTGAGCACCTCATGCACCAGGGCTATTTTGTCAGCTTCAGGGCAATTCTTGAATCTGACCGGATCGATATGCTCAATAATGGAAAGCACCAAGGCGACTTCAGTCAGCATGAGGTCGTCGTCTAGCCCGTCAAACCCGATCAAGTTTACTTTTCTTGCTTCCAGATCCCTGCGGGCCAGCTCGATCTGCTCCGCCACGTAATCAAGTCCGGCCTTGCGCACCTGCCACGTGTCGATCTCGGGGGTGTAGGCCGTATATACCACTTCCGTAAAACTGTTCTTGCCGGAGCGGACCGTTGTGCGTAACGCCAGTACGGCCATGTTCTCCGGATAGGTTACTTCGAACGTTGAGCCAACACCGTTGTTCCGGTTCTTCGTTACTTCAAAACCCTCTGTTACGCAGCCCTTTGTCGGTAATGCGTACCTGCCGGATCTTCCTTTCCTTCAAATCTTCAACCGCGAGAAGAAAATTTGGCTTCATAACTTTTTCTCGCACCAGCTTTTCTTTTTTTCTGCCCTTCTTGTCAAAAGAGATGATTCTCTTTTCCTCCTTCACCAGCGAATAGCCGGCAACCTTGTCGCTTAAGAATTCCTGGCCGCGTTTGATATCGTCCCTGATATCGAAGGTAAGTGCCTGGCCACCCTTGCCCTTGGACTTGAAGAGAATGGTATTGTCAGCGGGTATGCTGTTTTCCAGCCGCTCCTGCTCGATTGAGTCCGAAGCCATGTTACGGCCCGCACATATAAAGCATAGCGCCACCAGCAGGGCAGAAACTATTTTCGCTTTCTTCATCTTACTCCTGATACTATGCAAGAGCGAATCCAAAAAATCCTCCGCTACGATACTTGTCGGTTTTTTTGTGCGAACTAAATTAGCGGAACGGGGGACACCTTCGCTAATTCTTACGAGCTCCCTTTCCGTAATGCCTCACGGATTATGCAGCAGTATAGCCCTTGTTGCGAAAATTGACCAGTAAATATCTTCTTGGCTGATCAGGGAAGGTCACTTGAAACTGTAAAGCCTCGTACATCCAGGACTGACAAGGGCTTCTCACCATCCCCAAAATGCTGATCTCCAACCCTGCGAGATAAGAGCGTTTTTGACAGCGTACTTTTTTGACCTCCAGAGAGATATTAAGACATGCTAATTTCTGAATAAGCCGCGTAATTATTGGGGCTTTGCGGGATGTGCCACCAAGGGGCAGAATGGTGGAAATTGAAGCAATATCAATCGGTTGGCAGGTGCTACCCGTGGGTTATCAAACGGTTTTTGAACAATTGATGTGGAAAACTGCAAGATTCGTTATAAAATTGACGTCCACTGGAGTTGTTTTGCCTCACGGGGCGGAGTTGCTCTGTGTGCTGTTCGTGCGTGTTGTTTTTTTGACCCTGGCTGTCACCGTTTACGTTGTGCAGAAACAATGTTGTTTTTTTTCGCCTTCAACGTTTCAAATGCTTCCCTGATCTGCTCCACTTCTGCCCGAAGTTGTGTATTGGTTGCCCTGAGGTCCTTCACCTCGGCAGTAACGGCGGCAAGTTGTTCTTTTGTGTCGGCTGCAGTCACCTGTGCCTTGAGGGTGTTGAGATCTTTGACAGCTGATCCGACCGCGGATTGTACGGTACTGATTCCATTGTCCAGGTAGAGAAAGCCTTTGCCTACGGCGGCAATGGCGAGAATAGAACAGAATGCCATGAGGATGTATTGCAAGAGGAGTTTGTATGATCTCTTCTTCTCTGGCGTTACTTCTTGATCACCTGTCTGGCTTCACTTCTTGATACTCATGGCGCTCAGCAACTCTTCGGCACGGGTCACATATCTCGTCGATGCACTCTTTTCCATGACAACCTCCTCACCTGATGTATGACGCATCTATCGTTACCTGCAAATGAGAGGCCAAGTGACACCCTTACTTGAATTGAACGCAATAAGAACCGGGTGTATGGAGTAATCCTCATCCCTTTTCAAAAACCGTATAGACCATATTAGTATCTGACCCAAGGTTTCTTCAAAGCAGAAGAAGATAGAGAATATCGGAAAGGATGGGAGGCCTGTCTGTTTCTACGCGTTTGTCCATCGCGATCTGATGACCACGCTGTCGCTCAGTGCAGGCACTACCATGGGCGCCACGATGACGGGTGCAGAAGAGCTCTATGACGGGAACGAGAGTCTTGTGAACGCTTTGCCGCCGATCCCGCTGGTCAGTGACTACTTGTTATGCTATAGATAGTCGGTAAAGATGCTGTGGATATGGGTTATAGCCCTCATCGTAGTTTTGGCGTTTTGGTCCAAGCTCTCCCGGCGTGCTCGCGCTGTGATCGTCCTCTGTAGCATCGGGATAAGTGTTCTTACGCTCTATAGGCACTATGAAACCGAGTATTTGCCAGGCAGGGTTGAAATGGCCGTGCGCTACGATCCTGTCACCTGTTCCGATGCATTTCCTCTGCGCGTCTCAATTGACAACAAGAGTGGCAGAAGGGTCAAAGAGGTGAAGTGGTCCATTGCCGTACTCAAACCGGGATACCTGATAAACATCGCGAAGGTAGGCGCAGGCAGCGATTACCAGTGGGACGCCATCATCAAGCCGGGAGAAACTACGTGGACCTGTTCTGCCTTGCCGGCCTTGCTGGAACCTGTCGACAATCGTTCTCAACTGACCTACAAGATTGGCCACAAGGAGGTGCTTTTAGAGAAAGATTAGAACTGGGCCTGCAGGGTTTCCTTGAGACCCTGCCATTCCGCATGCCCTTTGTGTCCATTCCGTGCCTATGCCCGCCTGTTTACCCCTAGGAAATGGCATGCTGGAGTACGTTCATTCCTCTATTGCGGCCAACGAAACAGGCAAATACTTTCGGACAGCCTCCTTGAACTCCGCGGCCCTGCGTTCACTGGCGAAGTCAAATAGATAGTACCCATGCTCGCTTAAAAACTCCTTCGTTGCTCCTCTAACCGGCTGAAAACCAGCTATCTCACGTGCCAATGCTTTTACCATGGCACCCGCTTTTCTATCTTTTCCGACGATGTAAACCTTTACTTCAGCCATACAGTGATTCTACCTCATGAGCACTCAGACCTTTGCTGCTCTATATTCCCAGGCTCAGCATCATCTCCCATTGCTCCAGAATCACATCCCCATTTTGCCTTAACCACTCCTCTCCATGCTTCTCAAGGAGCGCCTCTGTGAGCTCCACTAAGGTGTCAAGCTGTCTTCTATCACGAGGAAGGCTATCTGCTGCTGACGCCCAACAGGGATGCAATATCACCAATTCCCAACCGTCCATGGGTTGCTTATTCGGGTGGCCCATACAGATCTCCCTTGTATGACTTTACCTGTCTAAGCACCAATTGTAGCAAGGTCAGGGGTGGAGTCAAGAAAATTGTACATGAGGGTAAACAGGAAAGGGGAAGTGTCATGAGCTTTTCTGCCTCAGGATAGCCAGTGCCACGCCTATGTGGGGAAAGCGATATATCAGAGAGAATCGGAATTGTATATAGATTCAGGGGAGAGACTTCTGTATAGCGGGGTTACTTTTTCAAAGATCCAGGAGGGTAGGTGGGCTTATATGACGACAGAATCGGGGACCGGCCCGGATGCCTGATTTCCGGAACTGGCCTTTCACAAGTGTTTTTCAAAAATCGAGTGGCTTAATCTGATGAGGTCGTTGTAGGGTCTCGTGCCTATTTCGTGCCTATATACGCCTGCGGACCCTTGAAAATGCTCAATTGGAGTGGGTTCGAATCCTACTCCCTCCGCCATATTTGTCTTCTGATCTGTATGTGTTTTTGTGACATGACCCATAAAGGGTGCCACCCAGCACGCTTATGCCTCCTTTTTCACTTCGGATGCGAAAAATCTAAGGGAGGCGAGTCTTCCAGCTTGCTACCCATACTTTGCTCCACCTACCTATTGCACCTAATCAGTCTTTCGAAAGGTAAGGATTACCGCTAACCGCAACACCTGCCTTTGGCCTGGCTCTGAAGCGAAGCTCCGGCCGCAGGAGCGCACAGAGGGACAACGCGTAAAACAGCAGCACCAGCAGCAGGATCGCCTTAATCCCTATAACGAAAGAGAGCGGTTCCAAAAGGCCGCCTACCACGGACCCTATAAGGTTCGAGCCGAAGGCGAGGTCCTTTGCTTCGGCCTTGCGGAAAGAATCGATAAATATTATCCCGGAGAAGAATATCGGCAGATTGAGAAGCAAGGAGGCTACCACGGACTTTGCCTCATGGCCGAGACTGTTAAGGGAATCGAGGGGAATGAAATAGAGTCCCATTATGGTGGCTAGAAGGAGCGCGTAGTACGGAGTAATACTCCTCACCGTGACCCAACGCACGAATAGATTCGCCAGAAGTACGAGCATCAGGATAGAAGAAATGATGTACGAGTTGACGACCCAGGTGGCGCCGAACAAGAGAGTGGCCTTGCTTACGTTCTGAAATTCGAGCAGGAGAAACGCGCAGCCGAGGAAGAAGAAGTGGAGATTGATCTTGCCGCCTTTCAGCCCCGGCAGACTCCACCTCGCGACCAGCAGCAGTACGAGCAGGGGCAGGAGGATCAACAGGTGCATTTTCGGGATGGTACGATCTTCAAGGTAGAGATATGGCCAGTTATCAGTGGTCAGTCTGACGCCTGCTTTGGATTGGATCGCTCCCCGGGCTGTATATGCCTTAAGGCCCGGGTTGGACTCAACAACCTTCTGTATTCCAGCTATATTTCGTCCCGTCACAAACATGACGCCGCCCCAGCCAAAAACATTATCAGGGCTCCTGACATGAAATACGCAGGGTACACTGCCGAAGGCCTCCTGTAACAGCCCATGAATTCTCTTGCCTATCCACGGCTTCGGTACTTGAAAGGCCACGGACATCACCCCATCTTCCCGGAGGAGATGTGCCGCCTCTCTGAAGCTCTCCTCCGTATACACATAATGATCGAGCCTCATATTGTTGTAATTCGAGGAGAGCGTGTGGGAATCGAGGAGTCCAAACACGATGACATCGTATTTCTTTCTTGTCGTCTTGAAAAAAGCCCGGGCATCATCGATGATCACTTGGACATTGCGCTGGCTGTAAGGCTTTTCCGGGTGAAGCTCGAAGCCCAGCGTGTAAATGCCCGGGTCGATCTCAACGGCATCGACGTGCCTGGCTCCGCTTCTGAGCGCTCCCGCGACATCGTTACCCGCCCCTGCGCCGACTATCAGTATCTCGTCCAGTCGCGATGCGAAGGCATAGGGTAGCTCGTACTGGTTATATTTTTTGAAGTCTAGGTTGGTCCCGGGCGCGTGCTTCCTGAAGAAATCATCGGATAAGTCGAGCATGGTCATGTAGTTCACGTTATTGACCTGAATCACGTAACCATTTACGGTCCCGGCGTAAGCCCTCTTGCTCACTGTAAGCTTCTGGTAAGGGCTCCAGACAGCAAAGCGTTCGGGATCGGATATGTTTGTCAGAAAGAAAATGAGCCCACCCGCGACGAGTATCATCGCAATGCTGATAAACGACCAGCGGATGAGGACCAGAAAAACCAAAAGGGAGAAAAGAAACCACATCCATGGAGGGGTGTAGAAGAATGAAAAACAGTTGAAAACCCATATTCCGATGATACTGGCGCCAACATTGAGCGAGTACGCGAAGAGTATGCTCCTGTGGCTGTCGAGGAGTCGGCCCACCATTTGCCCAAGCGGGATGAACGTTCCCGCGATCAACAGGAACAGAAGAAGTGTCAGACCCACCCCCTCTATCACCGAGAGGAGTTGCCACGGGCTGTTATTGGTAAACCATATAAAATCCGAGTCGGAATAACTGCTCAGCAGTTGAGTGATATTTCTCACCGGCTCCCATCGCACGGCCAGCGCAATGAGCACGAGTGCGAGGACGCTCAAAAGGGGCTTGCTTTCGCGGCGGGAAAAATAGCATCCCAGCCCTATCCCCAGGAAACAGGCGAGGAGCACCAGGTTGCTGACATAGGCAAAGACCCTCACCTCGGTCGATATCCAGCGCACGAGGAATATCTCGAGAAAAAGCATGAGGAAACTGACGGCAAACAGCTTCCCGTCATCGCTCAACACACCCGACTTTATGCTCATTGTCGTCCCGCTCTTGTCCGGATAGCCGGATGATTTTATTATGGTTCGCCTTCATCGATGCAGCTTCCCGGTCTGCGGGAGGCCGTCTCACCCCATCTTTGAATGCAGACTGGTAGTACTGGCATGCTACTCATGCAAAAACCGGTCCCAACCCGAACGGATCCACGCCATGCGCTTATTGCACCAGACCAGCAAATGTATCCCCGCCAGCGTGAGACACGCGGACGCTACCATGGACCAGATAACAGTGACCCAACTCATGTTCTAATTTTCTCCAGGATGGGCTCCTGATAGTGACGAATTTGTTGTTCCGCCTGCTTGTGCCCAGTCTGTCGATTTGTGATCTCCAGAACTGAGCTCGCCGGCAAAGCATTGTCACCACCTGAAGTCTTGGGGCATCGGGACAGGAACAATCCCGCGGATCTCACCGTCGGTCAACTCATGGGCCGGAAACGCCTTGTCCCCGCTGTAAAGCAGGAAGGCCCGCTTTTGGGGTAAATCCAGTCGACCTGGGGCCGCCTTCTCTCCAGGGCCGCGGACCACGACGTTCCCCGGGCTCAGTGTGGCTTCAGACTGTGCATGGGTGTGGGCCGGAGTGCTGAGTTGCCAGATCAACAGTATCGGCAGAGCCAGACTCACCAGGCCGTGCCTTAAGAGATTACCAGACCAAACGGGGTGCATAGACATGGAAACATTTTCGAACGAAAAGAGGCACATGTCAAGCGACCTAACACTCACTGTCCTCATCAGAGGACAACAGGGCTGACCATAGCTATAACTAGACCCATCCACCAGCACATAGCCCCGGTCCCGGCGTCGACGGGAATAAACCTGACTCTATTTCACTCTGTTCCAGTTTGGGTACGATGCCCTGAACCGGCAAAAGCGCCTTCGAGTTTATTGGAGACAGGGCCAACAACAATAATCTTTAATAGAGCTTGTTCCACGCAGTCGCATGCCCTCGCTCCATGTTTCCCAGGTCAACGATGAACTTTTTTTCGTCGGGATCGTTATAGTTCGCCGCCAGAAAAGCGTACAGGCTCTCGGCAACGATCTTCGACGGCCAGAGATCCTGAGCAGGTTGACGTCTCCTTCGTGTTGATGGCTACACCTCGTGAAAAGACGGGCAGAAGCTGTGGACCGCCCCCAGCCCTTCTCCGCACAAGTACCGAGGCTGAAGCGATCTTGTCTGGAGAAGATGCACTACCAAGTCTAACTCTGAAGGTGTACAATAGAATTAGTGAGTTTAGGGTGCATGCCAAAATCGTATGACTATGATCTGATTGTCATAGGAGCCGGCATTGCCGGGTTCGTTTCAGCGGTAACAGCCAATGGCCTGGGCAAGCGCGTGGCCATCATCGAGAAGCGAAAGGTCGGCGGCAACTGCACCAACTTTACCTGTATTCCCAGCAAAGCGCTCATTCGATCCAGCCACCTGAGCCGGGAAATAGTTCATCTCGATCATCTTGGCCTTCAAGCTGCGCTCGGCAGCGTGGTCGATACCCGGCATGTTATGGCCCACATCCGGTCCGTTGTTCAGAAGGCCTACGAGAAGGATCTCCCGGAGACGTTCGAGAAAATCGGTATCAGCGTGCTTTCCGGCGCGGCTGCATTTCTTGACCAACACAGAATTCAGGTGGACGAAGCAACCATCGCAGCCGAGAAGTTTATCGTGGCCGTCGGCACTCGTCCCTTGATTCCGCCGATCACCGGCCTTAGGGAGATCGACTATCTGACGAACGAGAATCTATACGAGCTCGACAGCCTGCCCGGATCGCTCATCATCCTGGGTGGTGGTGTGGATGGGCTGGAATATGCTTCGGCATTCGGAAGACTGGGCGTGAAGACCACAGTTGTCGAGATGGCATTGCGTCTTATGCCCATGGCAGACCGTGAGCTGGTCAACAGGCTACTGCGGGTGCTGCAGGCTGATGGGATCAGTATCCTTACCGGAGCGAAGGCTGCGAGCCTATGGAAGGAGAAGGACAAGGTCGTGCTCACGTTCGAGCAAGGAGAGGGACGTTACGGGGAGGTCCAGGCGGATCGGGTGCTCGTGAGTATCGGGAGAAAGCCTGATCTGGAGGGACTCTCACTCGAGAAGGCGGGCGTGAAGTATACGCCGAGAGGCATCATCACCGACAGCAAGCTCCGGACCTCCGCCCCCAACATCTATGCCTGTGGTGATATCGTCGGTCCGTATCAGCTGGCCTCCACAGCGGAATACCAGGGTATGCTCGCGGCCACGAACGCAGTGTTGCCCATCAGACGAAAGGTCGACTACCGGAACAACGTTTACGTCATATTCACCGAGCCGCCGATCGCTTACATGGGCCTTACCGAAGAAGAGGCTTACAAGAAGTATGGGCGCAAGCTGAAAGTCTACAGGTTCGACTACGCAAACATGCGCCGCGCGATGGTAGATGGCAAGGAGGTTGGGGTTGCGAAGTTCCTGTGCGATGGCCGAGGCAGGCTCGTGGGTACCCATATTCTTGGAGAAGCCGCCCCGGATATTATTCATGAGGCTCAGGTGATCAGGGCCTTTAATAAGCCGTTGCATAAGCTCCATGCCTTGACCCATGCTTACCCTACCTATGCCCAGGCACTTGTCGGCCGGGCGAGTCAACTCGCTTACCTCGACAGAATGAGAGAGAGTTTCTTTGTGAAGACGGCTCTCTGGCTGCTCCCGGGATGCGCCAACCGCCTGAACCTTGCGCGGGAACGATTGGCGGAGACGCCAGCGGCGTCATCCGGGGTTGGATTGGCTGGGATTGATCCCGCTGTGAAGGCTGAAGCGCACGAAGATGGCAAAGCGTGCGTCGTCGATTTACCGGTAAGTTTGATGGACGGTGACGAGGCGCCTCTATTGGCGGTTTGTGCTGCTTGCGGATCGAATGACCTGCGCCATATGATCGTGAACTTTGCGAATGTCCGGCGAATCAACGGCCTGGGGGCAAGCATGCTCGTGAAACTCAACGCCCGTGCCCGGAGGAAGGGCCAGTTCTTGAGCGCGTTCGGTGTCGCACAAGACCTTCGGGATGTCCTCCACGTAACCGAGATCGACCAGGCAATCCAGGTCTACGACAGTCGAACCGATGCTCTCTTGGCTGCCGGGGCTGCCGTGGAGCAGACTTCGGTCGAAAGGCGGCACGAGTCCAGTGCCGCAGTCGATACCCGATACTGGGCCAAACCCGTTCTCAAGTTGAAGGTGACCCACACACCGAAGGACGCAAGGAGCTTGAACGTTGATGGTCGCCGTGCCGTGAGTCCCGTCAACGGCTTCGGTCAGTTGTGGCAGAAGATCTACCGGCTGCACATCAACGATCCCACCGTAACGCCCGAGCAAGCCGTCTCCGCCCTCAAGCAGAATTTTCCCGGTTTTCAGCCGTCCTACAACCGGTTCTTCCCTTCCCCTGCAGGCATCCAGCCCGGCGAGATCGTTCTCTTTGATTCATTCACACCCGCAGGACCCGTTTCCACCGGTGTTATGGTTGTCTACGCGGATGAGCAGTCATTCACGTTCATCACACCGCAGGGTCACCCCGAGTGCGGACTGGTAAGCTTCAGCGCCTGCGAGGGAGATGGACAAACGATCGTGCAGATACTGGGTCTGGCGCGCGCCAGCGATCCCGTGTATGAAGGAGGGTTTCGCTTGGTCGGTTCAAAGGTCCAGATTCGGATATGGACACATGTACTGACTTCGTTGGCCGTATATCTCGGGGTTCCGGCCCATATCACGGCCGAGGCGACGTGCGTGGACGACCAGACGCAGTGGTCTCAGGTGGGCAACGTCTGGCAGAATGCGCAGATCAGAACCTTGGTGCGGGAGCCTATCCGGTGGCTCTCCGCCCCGTTTAGGGGTCGCAGTGGCAAGAAAGAAGACTCAAGATAGGCTGGAATACGATGCGGTCGTGATCGGCTCCGGCCCCAACGGACTGGCCGCCGCGATAACCTTCGCGCAGATGGGACGTTCCGTGCTTATCCTCGAGGCAAGTGAAACCATCGGGGGCGGGACCCGCACGAAAGAACTCACCCTCCCGCGTTTTCGCCACGATGTCTGTTCGGCTATACACCCTCTGGCGATGGCGTCTCCCTTCTTCCGTTCGCTCGATCTGACTACCCATGGCCTTGAGTGGATTCACCCACCTGTGCCGCTGGCCCATCCCGTGGATGATGGGAAAGCCATCTTACTGCAACGCTCAATTGATGCAACGGCAGATGGACTTGGCCAGGATGCAGCCGCCTATCGCCGGCTCTTTGGCCCTCTGGTTCGAAGCTGGGACAAAATCGTTCACGACCTGCTCAAGCCCTTGGGTCCCCCAAGGCACCCCTTGGCACTCCTGCGGTTCGGTCCACTCGCCATGCGGTCAGCGGCAGGACTGGCCCGGGCGCGGTTCAAAGGCGAAAGAGCGCGGGCCCTCTTCGCGGGCAATGCGTGCCACTCAATTCTTCCTTTGGAGCACTGGTCCACCGCTGCCTTCGGGTTGATGCTATCAATGCTAGGCCATGCAGTCGGCTGGCCCGTTGCCAGAGGCGGTTCGCAAGCAATCTCAAACGCGCTCGCGTCCTACTTGACCTCTCTGGGGGGCACAATCAAAGTTGGGAATCCTGTCTCGTCTTCTGATACACTTCCAAGAGCACGTGCCCTTCTTTTCGACGTCACCCCTCGCCAACTCGATGCCATTGCCGGCGCGCGGCTTCCTACCGCATACCGCAAGCGACTCCAGTCATTCCGCTATGGAACAGGGGTTTTTAAGGTGGACTGGGCCCTTGACAGCCCGATCCCCTGGAAGGATCCGGCCTGTCTACAGGCGGGCACAGTTCATGTCGGTGGTGCGCTCGAGGATATCGCGGCCGCGGAACTCGATGTTTCCCGGGGAGTTCCGCCCGAAAGGCCGTTCGTTCTCCTGTCGCAGCCGAGCCTGTTTGATCCCGTCCGCACACCCAACGGAATGCATACGGCCTGGGCGTACTGTCACATCAGCAACGGGAGCACGGTGGACATGACGCATCGCATTGAGGCCCAGATTGAACGCTTTGCCCCTGGCTTCCGTGACCGAATTCTGGCCAGACACGTCATGTCGCCGGCTGATATGGAGGCGTACAATCCAAACTACATCGGAGGCGACATCGTGGGGGGAGTGCAGGGCTTTCGCGAACTCTTCGTGAGACCGTTGGGGCAATGGCGATCCTACGCAACCCCGGTGAAAGGCATCTATATCTGTTCCTCTTCGATGCCGCCGGGCGGCGGCGTGCACGGTATGTGCGGATATCTTGCCGCAAGACGAGCGCTGCGCGACATCTTCTAGTGCCAGGCGCGGGTTCCCCCGGAGCTTTTCATGGTTTCGGTCGACGAAGTCCCAGTAGATGGGAGTGAGAGGGCTATATGTAGTTTCGCAGCATCAACTCGATGGGGTAGGGATTGAGATAGTGCTGTCGTTTCAGGTAGGGCTCGCCATATTTTCGCACATAATGGTTTATCATGGTGATAGGAACGATGAGGGGAATGTAGCCCTTTTGGTACGCTCCGATAATCTCGAGCATCTCGGCCTTTTCGTCCGCGGTCAGCTGTTTCTTGAAGTAGCCAAGGCAGTGCAGGAGCACGTTCGTGTGCTTCCTGCTGGTGGCCTGAAGCCGTGCCGCTTCCATGAGAAGCCTGACATAGGAGGGCGTGGAGATCCTCCGGCGTGTGCGCTTTTGCGTCGGCCACCAGACGGCCCAGCATGGTGTAATGTTTTGGGCTGTGGGCCAGGACGAGGAGCTTCAGATCCGTGTGGAGAGCGACCATGTCCCCAACGCGGCCGCCTTTCTTGAGGAAGTCCTGCCATCGCTTGTATATGAAGACGGCATCGATGAAATTTTCCCTGAGGGCCGGGTCCTGGAGCCTTCCGTCGTCAATCACGGGGAGCAGGGGATTTCGGCGGATGAAGGCTGCTGCGAAGATGCCCGTTCCACTGTGGCTCGGCATGCCCTGAGTCGTGTAGACCTTGACCCCTTTCAAGCCCGGAACTGGGTGACCGGCTCTTAAAGATGAATCCTGACAGGTCCTCACGGGTCAGGTCGTCGAGCTTCGTTTCCGCCCATCGCTGCATGCCCTCGGTGTGGTCTATGCCGGTTCGGCCCGTCACGAGCCGTGGCGACGCAGGGTCGCCCACGAGGCGGAGCGTTTCCCTGGGGATCGGGAGTCCGTATTCGACCTCCGGGCACACCGGAACGTACTCAAAGAACTGCCCAAGGGTCTCCGTGATGTAGCGATCAAGCTTGTGGCCACCGTCGTAACGAACCTTCTCGCCGAGCAGACACGAGCTCACCCCAATCTTGATTCTTTCGATGCCTGTCAACTTGCCCGTCTTCGGATTCAGAGTCATCCTCCATGATCGATTTTAACCCAGCTGTGGCTGCCTTGTAAACCCGGCACGACACGACAGTCTGAGGCCGAGACCGAACAACAATAATCTTTAACTGAGTCAAAAAATAAGTATAATAATAAATGAATGCGAAGAACCTCAGCGGAAGATAGGCTCGGGCAGGGATTCCGGCCTGATTGGGGTTAGCCCGGCCTCTGATGAGTAGGGTCGCATCTGCAAATATCCGAGCAAGAAAGGGGGAGTGATTATGGACAAGAAGTTTATTGAGTTGCACGATAAGTACAACCATGGGTTACTCGACCGTCGCGAATTCCTCAAGAAACTGTCCGTTCTCGCCGGAGGAGTTGCCGCTGCCAACGCCCTGCTCCCGTTATTGGAAAGCCGCCATGCCAAGGCAGAAGTGGTCCCGAAGGACGATCCACGCCTTCATACCGAGTACGTTAAATACCCGGGTGCAACTGGCGAAGTTCGTGCCTCATTGGCAAGGCCAAAGGCGGACGGAAAGCTGCCCGGTGTGGTCATAATCCACGAAAACAGGGGCCTCAACCCGCACATTGAGGATGTTGCCCGGCGCGTGGCCCTGGAGGGATTTGTGGCCATTGCTCCGGACGCTTTGTCGCCCGTTGGTGGAACGCCGGAAGATGAAGCTAAGGCTGTAGCGCTCATAGGGCAACTCGATATGCAATCGACCATACAGAACTATCTTGCCGCAGTGAAATACCTGAAGACCCATTCCGCGTCCACGGGAAAGGTCGGTGTCGTGGGGTTTTGCTGGGGAGGGGCGATGGCCAACCAGCTTGCCGTTAATGCTCCCGACCTGACAGCGGCGGTCCCCTTTTACGGCAGGCAGCCTGCCTCCGAGGATGTTCCCAAAATCAAGGCGTCTTTACTTCTCCATTACGCGGGACTCGACGAAGGGAGTCAATAAGGGCATTGCGGCATACGAGGCAGCCCTTAAGAAAGCGTCTATAGACTACAAGCTCTATATGTATGAAGGGGCCCAACATGCCTTCTTCAACGACACAAACGCCGCTAGGTACAACAAGGAGGCAGCCCAACTGGCGTGGGAACGTACCAAAGCCTTCCTGAAGGAGAAGCTCAAAACGTAAGGCGCATCAGCATCCCGGCGACTGCGCGCCGGAAGCTAGCTCCGGGACGCTCTGCCGGGTACGTCGGCGACGCGATGCGATATTGACAGATTACTTGCCCAGGCAGCACTTCTTGTACTTCCGGCCACTGCCACAGGGGCACGGATCGTTGCGACCCACTGCCTTGTCCACGGAGGAAGCCTCCCCGGCCAGGACAGGCGGCAGTAAAGGCGACGGGGCAGGCTGTGGCACCTGCCGATTCGACAGGGCCGAGAGTTGAGCCAGAAAGGGCCGGCAGTGGTTAAAGAAGCGTTTATAACCCGTGCACAGATAGTTCAGCCCGGCTTCACCCTCCGGGCTATGAATGAAGCGATCCTTCGGGCACCCGCCATTACACATCGTGAGGACCTCACATCTCCTGCAGCAGCCGGGTAACCCTTCCAACTTTATCTGTCCGAATGCCCTCTGCGCGGGGCTCTCGAGGATATCAACCAGCGACGTCTCCCTGATATTCCCCAGGCAATGTTCAGCGTCCACAAAGTGATCACACGAAAAGAAGTCTCCGTTACGTTCGATGACAGGAACATCACCGCAGGTCTTCCGAAAAACGCAGAGACTGGGTTCCTGCCGGAAGGCTGTTGCAGCGACCTCTTCGAACATCTGTACTTTGACACGACCGATATCCTCTCGCAACCACTCATCGAAAATGGTGCAGAGAAAAGTTCCCAGGGCTTCGGCCGGCACAGTACGGCGGCTTACGCCGCTTTCGGCTCCAGGCTGACGCTCGACGAGAGGCAGAAAGCCGATGTGATCGGGCTCCGATCTGTTTGAAGAATCGGTAGACCTGGGTGGGGTACTGAACGTTCTCAGCATGTACGACGCACAGAATATCACAGGGAATTCGGTGCTCCCGCAGGAGTGCATACCCGCGCATCGCTTGCTCGTAGGTAGGCTCCTGCGCCTTGGTCACCCGGTATTGGTCATGCATTTGCCGAGGACCGTCCAGGCTGAGACCTACGGCAAAATGCTCTGCCGACAAGAAATGGCACCAGCGCTCATCGAGGAGGGTGCCATTTGTCTGAATTCCGTTGAGAATAGTCCTGTCGGGGGGTTGATGCTTGCGCTGGAGCGCCACGATTGTGCGAAAGTATTCCAGCCCGAGGAGGGTAGGTTCCCCTCCATGCCAGGAAAAGTTTATCGTTGGATTGGGAGAAGCATCTATGTGCTGGACGATGTATGCCTCAAGGATGTCGTCCGGCATGGATTTCGGCGAGCCTTTTTGATAGAGATCTTGCTTCCTCACGTAATAACAATAGCTGCAGTCCATGTTGCAGGTGGAGCCGATCGGCTTGGCGAAAACCTGGAATTCTCTGGAAGCTTTGACCATTACTGACCCTGTAATATCAGGCGAAAGGTCTTCAATGCTCTGGGAGGAGATCGTCCTGGGGCTGTCCCAAGGTTTTCGCCCGATAAAGGTTCTCGTCGGTAGCTAAAATAAACGATCCGGGAGGGCCTTGTTCTTGCGTTTCGCGCTTGGTTTCTTAGGTGCCTTTACGCGCGGAGCCGGGCCCTTGGCAGCGTCGATGAATTTATCCAGGTCACTCCTGTCAAAGAGCGTGCGCTTGCCGATTTTAACCGGGATCAACTCGCGGCGCTCCAGCATCCTGTAAAGCGTCGGGGGGGAGATCCTCAGATACTTACACGTCTCCTTTACTGTAAGCAGCCTGCTTGTTTCTTCCATATCTGCAATCATAACCTCTCACACTATAAAATACAAGACCTTATTATTAAGACCCATGAATTTATTGGTTATGGTTTGATATAATAAGATACTACTAGGAATAATAAGATACTTTATGATAAACAAAAGTAAGCCAACAAGACCCTCCATGAAGCGTTCTTATCGGGTCCAGGTACTCCTGAGCTTTGCAGCGTACCGGATGATCAACAAAGGAGTCCGAATTTCATAGAGCAAACCAAAGCGCTGCTTCCAGTAAATATGGTATTATAAGATATAACATGTTATTATATGAAATATGTAGGACAAGGACCTCTTTCCGATTGCCCGCCAGGCCGCTACCATCTCTAGACCTAAAAAGCTCCTCCCTGTTTTACCCGTCACTTCGTTCAATGGAGTTCTTTCAGAAAATGAAGCAGACTGCTGGCAAGCACTGTACAGAGGCCGAGCGCGAAAATCCCCAGTCTGAAACTGGAGAGATCCCCGGCCAGACCGATGAGATAGGGGATGACTCCGGTTCCCACCATACCGAGGGTGATGATGAAACCGGTAGCCTGACCCCGTGTCTCACGGTCGAACATGCGGGAAATGGCGACAAGTGCCAGGGGTGGAAAGCCGCCCGAAATAGTGGCCTGGATAAAGAGAAAGAATTTTATCCAGCGAATCTCCTTCACTGCAAGGCACATCGTCAGGAGGCCGGTAACCAGCACAACGAGGAAAAGGGCCTTCTTCAGCCGCACGCGGTCCACGAGAAAGCCCGCAGCCACCGCGACCAACACCATGCCGAGGCGCGAAAGTCCAAAGATTGAGTTGGCCTCGTGGACGGTCATCCCAAGCTCCTTTACAAGGTAAAGCGGAAGGACGAAGTAGAGGCCGAGCACGCACCCGGAGGCAAAGCTCCAGAGGGTACCCATTATCCAGAACGCGCGTTTCCTGAGGAGACCTCCGTGAAAAGTCCGCCTGCTTTCTCCAAAGCTTACCTCCGTGGCAGCCAGTTGGAAGACTACTGCGGACAGGAGCGAGATGCTTCCCACTACAATGAAGATGCCACGCCAGGTGAGAAACGTAAGAAAGAACAGGGCGATAAAGGGCGCGGCAAAGAGACTGAGCGCGCTGGCGGATTCATGGATGGCAATGACCTTTCCCCAGACGGCCTCCTCATAGTACTCGGTAATCATAGGGAGGATGGTGGGCAGGTAGAGCCCCAGTACGAAAGCGAGCACGAACACAACGGGATAGAGGATGCTGAACGTATGTATCATCGGGATGACGAAGAAGATGCAGCCCGCGGTCACCAGCGAGGCGAGGATCGTTCTCTTTGAGCCGAGGAATCCTGAAACCATGCCCGAGGAGAAGAGGGCGAGGCCATACCCGGCAGAGATGAAGGTGAAGATGCTGGCGGCCCGGGCGTGTGTGACGCCGAACTCGTCCTCGATCAGTGGTAAGATCGGTGAGAAGAGGGTTCGTCCGTTGAAGTTCATGAACCAGATAAACCAGATAAAGAGAAGAAAGAGTAAACCTCTGCCACGAAGGGAGGGGAAACGGCGCACAACCCTCACTTTACTGTGTCGCCATGGAAAATGCAACCGATATTGATCCCGAATTACGTACCGGAGGTATCTGAGAGCGGTTCCAGCCGGACCGATGAGAGCGGTGGCCCACTGATCGGATTAAGCCGTCAGGGATGGTCTCAGTCGGTTGGGTTGCAATGTTGAGACGAATCCGATTGACACGGAGACGAGACCGAGGGTTAACTGTGTGGATGTGGGGTTACCGATGAAAAGGGAGGGATCTTATGTCAAAGAAACCAGCGCCACAGTGTGCGGACTGCTCATTGCCGGTGAGAGGGAGAATATGTCTTTCTCCGGAGGGAAAGGGTTCGAAAGGATGCCCAACCTTGAGCAACAAGAAACTTCTGGAGAGCGCCAGAAGAGAGTACCAGAAGCCTGAGATTCTGGAGTTTGCAAGACAGGCGTCTATTCAGGAAGGCGAATGCTACCTTAACAGGGAGAAGAAACCTTTTATGATGCATCCCTTCAAACCGAGAATCCAGGAGATTTGTGAATTTGCCTCCAGAATGAAATATGCTCGCCTGGGCCTCATTTCATGCATCGGTCTGAGCAGGGAGGCGGCAATCGCGGCAGAGATATTCGAGGCACAGGGGTTTGAAGTAGTATCCGTGGTCTGTAAAGCCGGTTCAATACCGAAGGAAGAAATTGGCGTGAAGCAGCAGGAAAAAATACGGATCGGCGAATATGAGGCAATGTGCAACCCCATCTTTCAGGCCATGCTTGCCAACGAAGCAGGGACCGGTCTTAATGTGCTGCTGGGGCTCTGTGTTGGACACGATGCCCTGTTTTTCAAGTACGCGCACGCACCCACGACTGTCCTCGCCGTCAAGGACAGGCTTATGGGCCACAACCCTTTGGCTGCCCTTTATACTTCTGAAACGTTTTATGCCAGGCTCAAGCGAAAGGGCTTTTGAGCATTCAACCCTTAAACACGGGTTACGTAACCGGGGGAATCAGTCAGAAGCGTGATCCGTCACTGCAAAGTGCAAACGCTTTGTCTCCACATCGGCCAGGACGATGCGCACTCTCACGTGGTCACCGATCCGGTAGATCTTCCGGGTCCTTCTGCCAACCAACCTGAATTTGTCTTCTTGAAAAGCATAGTAATCGTCATAGAGGCTTGAGAGCAGGACAATGCCCTCCACAAACACGTCGAAAAGCTCAACAAAAAAACCGTAAGAAGTGATGTGTGAAATCACCCCGTCAAATTCCTCTCCAATCTTCTCTTTCATGAAGAGTACCCGGACCCTGTCTTCCAGTTCCCGTTCCGCTTCCATAGCCACCCTCTCCCGATCAGACAGGTGAGTGGACATCCTCTCCAATTCTTGCTCCGGGTAAGGAATCGCGCTTCCTTCAAGGATGCTTTTCAACGCGCGGTGGCAGACCAGATCAGGATAGCGCCGGATGGGAGAAGTGAAGTGTGTATAGGAGGTGAGCGCGAGCCCGAAGTGTCCCTTGTTTAGCGCCGAATACTTGGCCTGCTTCATCGATCGCAGAAGAATTCTATTTATGAGGAATTCGTAATCCTTGTTTTGCACGCGATGCAAGATCGACTGCAGGGGCATTTGGCCTTTCGAATCCTTTTTGTATTCTACGGAAAGAGTTTGCAGAAGTTTTTGGAAGTCATGCAGCTTTTCCCGGTCCGGAGGCTCGTGAATTCTATAAAGGGACGGCACCTTGCGTCCCTCGATAAAGATCGCCACTGCTTCGTTCGCGGCTACCATGAATTCCTCGATTATGCTTTGGGAGAAAAGCCGCTCCGACCTCAAGATGTCCTTGACACCGCCTTCCATGTCAAGGACCACCTCCGGCTCCGGCAGGTCGAAATCGAGGCCCCCCGCTTCTTCCCTTCTTCGCTTCAGAATTGCTGCCAATTCGCCCATGCGCTCCAGATCCGGAAGGAGATCCTTCAACTCTTCTCTTGCAGCCTCTTTTTCCTTGACCAGGGCGTCCTCAACGTTTCTGTAGGTGAGGCGCCTGGCGCTTTTGATGATCGACTTGTGAAAGGAGGTTTCAAGGAGATTACCGGAGGTGTCGTACTCCAATCGTGCCGTCAGTGCAAGCCGCTCCACATGCGGATTGAGGCTGCATATGCCGTTAGATAACTCTTTTGGAAGCATCGGTATAACACTGCCCGGAAAATAAACGCTTGTCCCGCGCTCATAGGCTTCTTCGTCCATACTGGAAGAGGGGCGAACGTAATGGGATACGTCCGCGATGGAGACATGGAGAATGAACCGGTGCCCAGTCTTTTCCACAAAGACAGCGTCATCAAAATCCTTTGCAAACTCCCCGTCGATTGTCACGTGCCTGGTAGTCCTGAGGTCGAGTCTGCTCTTCTGCCGGGACGCCCTGAAGTGGCCTTCGCCTCGGCGTCGGTCTGTTTCCTGAATCGTCCCGGCAGATTATGCTTGTAAACAATGAACTGCGATATGGACTTTATATCATTGAGGCCTTTGAAGGTCTTTACTATCGCGCACTCGGGGTCTCCCCCTTCCTCCGGAAACCGCGTTATGCGCGCTGCCACCAGGGCTCCATCTTCCAGCTTTTCATCCTTCCCATAACTGCCCACGAGGAAGTGGGATGAGAGACGCTCATCCTCGGGGACGAGGAACATCAGCTCTTTACGCCGTCTCAGAAAACCTATGACGTTCTTGGACCTGCGCTCTGTCACCTTGACAATACGCCCTTCTCTGAGACGACGCTCCGTATGCTCAACTCTCACGACCACCTTATCCCCATGCATCGCACTCTTGATGTAGCGGGCCGGCACAAACACATCTTTGTGCCCCTCTTTGTCAGGGATCACAAATCCATTTCCACTTCTCGTGCACCAAAGCGTTCCAATCTCCAGGTTCATTTCGGTAGGGATACCGAACCGGTTCTCCCTGATGCGCACAAGGTGGCCGGCTCTCACCAGATCCTGGAGAACGCGTCTGATCAATTTTTTTTCTGACTTCTGGATGTCGAGAACGCGCCGGAGGTCTTCGGTGGAAAGAGGCCGCTTCTCCCGCTTGAAAAGCTGGAGAATGGCATCTTCAGAAAAGCGCTCGGCTCTATTGTTTTTCACAGGGGGACACTAAATACAGGGTCTAGGGGCCGGTTGCCAGGGTCCAGACCGTGCGTTCGCCTCATCTTTTTGGACCCTGAACCCGGTATAGCGCTAGCAAAGCATCCTGCAAGGAAGCATCTTGATGGGCCCTGTACCCTACTCATGGCGGAGAGACAGGGATTTGAACCCTGGGTACGAGTTTAAGCCCGTACACTCGCTTAGCAGGCGAGCACCTTCGGCCTCTCGGTCATCTCTCCGTTTGGCAGAGTATACTTGCTTGCCCGTGAAAAATCAATTGTACCGATTCGTCTTCAAGTGTATACCTTCGTTGTCGCTGCGTCGCTCATCCTTCAGGATGCTTGCTACGCATGCTCGCTACCCCAGGATGCTCCCTACAGGTGCTGCGCTATCGGCTCCTCGCTGCTGCCTCGGGGTACCGGCCGAAGGCTGGGTCGTCCAACTCGGATACAAGTCGGTGACAATGCGTGCTGACTGCCGAATCTATTTTACAATCGCTGCCTGGGTGCTTTAGACTTATCGCTTGTGAACGCCGCAGCTACGATCACGAGCTGCGAGCCACTGGTTGACTGAGGTCAGTTTGCGGCACAACGTGGAGATGAGTGATGGATGCTGATATCCTAAGAGCAAGACATGAGGTCCTGAAGGTCATACGGGCGTTTTTTTACAGGCGCGGTTTTCTTGAAGTGGAAACGCCTTACCTTATGAGATGCCCGGCGCCGGATGCCCACATAGAGCCGCTCAGAGTGTTCGTGGCAGGGAAGGGTCCCTTCTTTCTGCATACATCTCCGGAGATCGGCATGAAGAAACTTCTGGTCGAAGGGCACGAGAGGATATTTCAAATCTGTAAGGTGTTCAGGGTGGAAGAAGTGGAAGAGGTTCACAGCACCGAATTTACGATGCTTGAATGGTACATGCCGGGTACCTACAAGGACGCGATGGCCTACACAGAAAGACTGGTGAAGTCTCTGGTTGAAAGTCTGGCGACCACTGGATCAAACCTATTTCAAGGGATCATGGAAACGGTATGACCTTGGTGAACTCTGCTTTGAAAAGACAGGAATCAACCCGCTCATTCTTGACCGGCAATCGCTCTTTGAGGCCATGCGTGATAAACAGATCTTTGACGTACAAAGTCATGAGGGCTGGGATGATCTCTTCTTCAAACTTTTTATCCAGGAGGTGGAACCGCGCATTAAGGCGGAGGCTCCCTTTTTCATTCAGGACTGGCCAGTCAACCTTTCGAGCATGGCAAAACGCAAGGACGCACACACGGTCGAGCGATTTGAGCTTTACACGAGAGGACTTGAAATAGCCAATGGTTACACTGAGCTTTTCGATGCCGAGGAGCAGCATGCCAGATTTCTGCAAGAGAACGAGAAACGATGCAAGCTCGGAAAGGAACCGCTACCTGTTGACATGGAATTTCTGACGGGCCTCTCCCGCGTACGCGGCTCCTTTGCCGGCGTCTCAGTGGGCGTGGACAGGCTTCTTATGGCACTTCTCGGCAAAAAAGCAATAGGCGACGTGCTCTACGGGAGATTCCGAATCGGATATAATTCCAAGGATTCGAATATCGAATAGTCGCAATATCTACAACTCCCAGTTACAATCTCCCCAAGGATCTTCAAGAATAGGGCCTCCTCGGCCTACAGCTTGCGAGCATTTGGATATTCAAAGATTGTGTTAGGATTTCGATATTGGGATTTAGAATTTTTCCTCCTTACCGCCCAGTTACCCGGCCATCAGTAAGGACCGTGCCAGCAAGATACTTACGAAGATTTCAGGGTGAGCTTGTAGAAGATGATTCCCAGGTATTCCTTTACAGCGACGGCGGTGTCCGCCAGGCTCCCCGCGTCGGGTAGGAAACTCCAGTAGCCATAGCCCCTGCGGAGGGTCTTGTAGTCGGTGGGGCAGGGCACAATGTCGTTGAAGAACCTGCCGAAGAGCATCAAAGACCGTTTCATGTGATAGGCGCTGGTCACGAGCACTATCCTATTCCAGTTTCTCTTTTTACAGATCGCGCTGACGAACAAGGCATTTTCATTTGTGTCTTTGCTCTTTGTTTCGACCACCACGAATTCTTGCTTCACTCCCAGCCTGTAAAGCGTGTCTCTTGAGACTTCCGCCTCGGGTCTGCTCCCGAAGACATTGCCTCCTGCTACAATGATAGGTTTTTTCACGCGAGTATAAAGCCTATACCCGGTCACTACCCGCACCAGACTGTCACCGGAAAGGGCGCCCTGTCCGTCCATGTCCGGGGCGTTCTCAAGCACCCCGCCGCCCAGCACGACGATGGCATCAACGCGCTGAATCTCACTCCAGGAAGGAACAGGATATCTATTTTCAAGGGGCAACAGAAGAAGGTCTTTTGTGGGTTCAATCGAGAGCAGGTAGAGAAGGAGGAACAGGCTAAAGAGGAAGGATCGGAATCGTCTCTTGACCAAGAACATGCCGGCCACGAGGAGAACGAGAAAGATGCCCGGAGGCAAAAGAAAGAGTGTCAGGGTTTTCTTCAGGAGAAAACCGATAGAATCCATATGCACATCACTCTACCAGAATTTAGTCCATCTCTCACCGTCGAGGGTGGTTATATCCTGAATCCACGGCCGGGACGCAATAGCCGGTAGTCGGCGCACGAGTTACGCTGGGCGGGCAAGCTACGGATTGTGTCAGACGGCATACCCGGGAAAGGGAACAGGCACGAGGCTAACCTATCCCCTTCCGTCGGCTGCAAACTGATTACTTCTTGGAAATTTCTTTCGCGTAGAGATCGGTCGTCCGGAGATCTTGAGCGATACCATATCCCCCACCTTCACCTCTTTTGCCAGGTCGGCAATCGCGGCCTTCTTACCCTTTACCATCAAAACGGTGGTAGGGGTGACGATGGCACCGACCGTGAGAGCCGCCTTACCTGTTCCACTCTCGATCACTATGGCTTTCCCGTCGGGATCAACGGATGTCACCTTCCCGCTAAACGACTCCGTCTTTCGCCCTGAGCAAGAGCCAGGCCGGCTGAGCCCAAGCCTATAAGTAAGGACAAGACCAAAAGCAGAGCTACTTTCTTCATGATTAACCTCCTCCCTGTTCGTAGATTCTGAGCGCGAGACCGTTCGATGTAGTATATTCACCGTAGCTCAAATTTTCAATTAAATCTCCGGTGTTGAGATATATTTTCTTTGTCTCGCCGCTGCCATATTCGACGAAATCGGGCATGTGGGTGTGAGCAAGGACGGTCGCATAATAGCCTTCGTCCAATTTTCGCTTCGCATATACACGGAAAGTATCGCGGACTTGCTGGCTGTACGTCCTCCGTCTCTTTGAAAGGAAAATCCTGCACGCCATCGCGACCTTCCAGGTGAGTGCCGGTCCCAGGGCATCCATGACCGCATAAGTGAAAGGGGCCTTGAGGATCTTTCTAAGTGCGACGTTCGCGGTCTCATCTCCGTGGGAGAGAAACATCTTCTTTGCCGTCGATCTCAATCGTCAGGTTTCTCATACAGGTTAGGCCCGCGTACGAAGAGAAGAATGGACCCATGCCGAATTCATGGTTCCCCTCAATGTGGTAGACGGCTGTGCCCGTCAGTCCGATTTCCCTCAAAGCATCGACAACATTCTTGTACCAGGGGTAGATAAATCCGTCGTAGCCGTGATAAAACTCAAACAGGTCTCCAAGAATAAAGACCATATCCGCACCCGCGCAAACGTCCTCGATGAAGGTTTTCACAAATGCGTGGCGTGCGTCATCCTTTCTTGCGAGGTGCGTGTCGCCAAAGAAGATGCATCTCATGAAGGTTCCGCTAGGTATTGCCTGAGTGCTTCTTGCCAGGACCTCAAGGAGAGACCGGTATCCCGCTTCAATTTTGAGCAGTCGAGCACTGAATAAGCGGGTCTTCTTGCCTTCCTTTGTATCTGGGTCGAGCTGACGGGCAGACATAGTACATCAATGCCCAGTATCGAAAAAATCTCTTTCGCAAATTGGAACCACGTACAGGCCCCTCCGTTGGTGACGTGGTAGATGCCTGATTTATTCTGAGTTATGAGGGCTCTCACCGGTTCTGCAAGGTCCTGCGCAAATGTGGGACTACCGGTCTGGTCGTCGACCACCTCAACCCTGCCCTTCTCCCTGGCAATTCTTGTTATCTTTGTTATGAAGTTTTCCCCACCCCTGCCGTAAATCCACTCAGTCCGCACGATAAGCGAAGACGGGTAGTTTTCGAGTATCTTCTTCTCTCCGAGAAGCTTGCTCCGACCGTAAACGGATAGAGGGTTTGGCGCGTCTTCCTCGGTGTAAGGCCTCGTGCCCATCCCATCAAAGACGTAGTCGGTACTGAAATGGAGCAGCTTCACGTTATTTTCCTTACAGAGATCTGCAAGGAGACCCGGCGCCCTCTGCATTGACCCGGTAGGCCGCTCCTCTGCATCCTCGCACCCATCAACGTTGGTGATTGCGGCAAGATTGATAAGGACGTCGGGTTGGTGAGCACGAATAATCTCCTCACCCATTTTCTTATCAAGAATATCCCACTGCTCTTCCGTCGCAGGTATGATGTCGAACTGCTTCGAGAGATCAGGCAGGATGTTTGTGCCGACGAGACCGTCGCTGCCCGTGACCAGTATTTTCATTCGTCTCTCCGTTAGAAACGGTTAACTGCTCAGCCGTGACGCTAACGGTTTCGGTTCGTCTGGTTCATGCTAACCAGATCAAACCAATTAAACTAATTGAACCAGCTAAACGGTCTTAACGGTTCTTATACATCTTCTCGTAGTACTTCAAGTACTCACCGGTTCTGATGCTCTCCCACCAGGTCCTGTTTTCTACATACCATCGGACCGTTTCCTCAAGTCCCGTCTTGAAATCTCTTCTCGGCTTAAAACCGAGCTTTGTCTGTATCTTGGTGTTGTCTATGGCGTATCGGCGATCGTGACCCGGTCGATCTTTTACATACTTAATCAGCGAGTGAGGTTTCTTGAGGATATCGAGAATCAATGTCACGATCTCCAGGTTGGTCCTCTCGTTTTCCGCCCCTACATTGTAAATATTTCCCGTCTCTCCCTTTTCAAGCACCAGCGCTATGGCTTCGCAGTGGTCTTCCACGTGGATCCAGTCCCGTACGTTCATGCCCATCCCCGTAAATGGGCAGTTCAAGGTTCTCAATGGCGTTCGTGATGAGCAACGGGATCAGTTTTTCAGGAAACTGGTAGGGACCGTAATTGTTGGAGCAGCGTGTGATGACGACAGGCGTTTTAAACGTCTTGCAGTACGCTATAGCCAGGAGGTCTGCCGAAGCCTTCGAGGCAGAGTACGGGCTATTTGGCGCAAGGGGAGTCTCCTCTGTGAATTTTCCTGCCGGAGGGAGGCTCCCGTACACCTCGTCGGTCGAGACCTGCATGAATTTCGTGACACCTTTCTTTCGTGCTGCCTCCAGGAGCAGATACGTCCCGTGTATGTTCGTTCCTATGAAGGCCCCTGGATCAAGGATGCTCCGGTCCACGTGCGATTCTGCGGCGAAATTGACCACGATATCGATGTTATCCGCAAAGGCCCTCTCCACGTCTGAAATGTTTGCGATGTCCCCTTTGATGAACCTGTACCGCGGCTCTGATTCCAGTCCTTTTAGATTCTCGAGATTTCCTGCATACGTCAGTTTATCCATGTTTGTGATGGCATGAGGATGCCTGGAAAGCATATACCGGACGAAGTTGCTGCCGATGAAGCCACAGCCGCCTGTCACCAGGATGTGCATCTTATCCGTCTTCTTCTTATCCATCTTTTCTTTCCCATCTGTAGGTAATATTATTGTTGTGCGGGTCCGAGACGGTATTCGTCGGGATCTTCTCTGTTATAAGGCTCCGTGGGGATGTTGATGACGATAGCCTCCTCTTCTGATATGCATTTCCATCCGTGGTAGACTTTTCTGGGGACCTTGACAAGGCCTGCGTTGTAATCGCCGATGAAAAACTCATTGATTTCGCCGCGTGTCGGGGAATCCTGCCGGTCATCGAAGAGGACCAGTTTAAGCATGCCCTTTACGCACGTAATGAAATCGTCCTGTTTCTCATGATAATGCCACGCCTTGACTACCTGAGGATATGTGGTTGTCATATAGACCTGGCCGAATTTAACGAACATCTCGTCATCGCAGCGCATGATTTCCATGAGCCTTCCCCTTTCGTCAGGGACGACCTTCAGCTTCTTAACTACCACACCGTCAATCATGAACCCTCCTTAACCGATGCCTTCAAGCGTCTACCTTCGTTGCCCTTCAGCCTGTTCTTCTCGAGGTACCGCCAGGTACGCCTGCTAGCCCAGGCCTCGGCTCGCCTCGGTATCCATCTTGAATGCAAATCGGTATTAGCATTAGCCCGGCTTTTGGCGCTACCAGCATAAGCCATACTCTCGCTCCTGGACTGAAAACTGAAAACGATCTTTACCAATTGTTGGCGCCTGTCTGAGACAAGTAGGGCTGCTCTCATCAGGGACTCGAAAGTCCCTGCATCGGTCCACCAGCCCTCGAGCATCTCCCAGGTCATCGTTTTCATCTTGATGTACGCATTGTTGACATCAGTAATCTCCAGTTCTCCCCTGTCAGAAGGTTTCAATGTTTTGACAATGCGAAAGACCTGGGCATCAAAAAGGTAGATGCCGATCACGGCAAGACTGCTTCTTGGGGCGCTTAGGTTTCTCCTCGATGCCCACAAGCTTGCCGTTTCTTATCTCTGCCACTCCAAACCGTTCGGGGTCCGGAACTTCCTTAAGGAGGATCTTCGCCCCCTTACCCTGTTCTCTAAATGCTTTGACCGCCTTGGCGATATTCCTCTCGATGAGATTATCGCCAAGGACCACGCACACCGGCTCATCTTCGGCAAAATATTCAGCGAGGGAAAGGGCGTCCGCAATACCGCCTTCTCCTTCCTGATACGTGTAGTTGATGTGCTTCAGGCCAAACTCTTTGCCATTGCCGAGGAGTCTCAGAAAATCGCCCGCGTTATTTCCGCCGGTGACTATCATGATGTCTGTTATCCCCGCATTAATCAGCGTTTGGATCGGATAATATATCATCGGTCTGTCGTAGATGGGAAGAAGATGTTTATTCGTGATTTTGGTGAGCGGAAAGAGCCTTGACCCAAGCCCACCGGCAAGTATGACTCCTTTCATAGTTAGCCTCCTGGTTTCGTTGTTCGTTATGTCAGAAAACTCTTGCCTGTAACGCGTTAGTTGCCCTCACTGACGCGGCGATCGGAGGAGTCGGCGCTGTCAAAGGACTACTGGGAACTCGCTGGCTGCGCTTTAGTTGTTATGCCCACTAGGTTGAAAGCGAAATGTATAGCCGTATCGGGCGGTCTCCTGGTTTGAATCAGGCTCAAGGTTATGGACCAGCAGCTTGGATGGTACGTGATGCCGTAAAGCGTATAGATCCAGCTACTGTCTTTCAGATCATACAGTATATCCCATCGTCCGGTAAAATCCTTGTAAGTTCCTCCGAAAATCCAGAGGAGCTGATCGATCGCACCTGGGGCATAGGTATGGATGGCCGTCGCATTGAACTGCGGCTGTGTAATGCCGACAGAGGTTCTTAACGTCGTGGCCGTCCCGGTATAGGGACTTATGTAGTCTTCGTGTGCCAGAAAGAAGATCTTGCCGGGGAATAATGTGAGCTTGGTGTGAATGTCAGAGAATCTGTTGCCGGAGCCTGAATAGAGGGTTGAAGGTTTCAAATCCCCTGAGAGATCTGTACGTCTGGTCTATTTCCAGAAGGGAAACTTCCCGTGAAGAATCCTTGGAAATCGCGTTCAGATAGTGATTGAAGGAATAGGTAATTGTGTTGGTCTTATTAATCTGGTCAGACGGGATCAGCGAAGGGCAGGTCCACGCTGTTGGTAGCCGGAATGAACGTGTACTGAACCCGCGGTTTGATGACGCTTTGCGCGGTCCCCATACCGAAGAGGTCTGTCTCGTAGTTCCGGACTGCCTGGATGTTGACGTCACCCTCGACTTTCACGGTTTGGAATGTTTCGGACTGTCGGCTATTCTGCTCCGGGTCGGGCGATCCTTTCTGGTTGATCGGAATAGATTCTTTCCACCAGCGTAGTGCTCGTAAGAAAGTTGAAGCCGTTGACGTGAAAGGGCAGGCGCAATGACGGTTCGGCGGAGAATCGTGAGAACGTTGTGCCCTGATCTCGCGAATAGTTGGCCACCTCGGAGGAGACGTCCGCATAAAGCATGTTCTTGAGCACGGGGATATATTCCGTAAAGAACGATATAAACGGAAGATGTTGAAAGGTCTGATCATTGTCCTTTACGACAAGGGTACGGAAGTACGTTGTCTCAGCCGTGAGGAGCGACTTCTTTAATGATTGTTCGGCGAACAGGGTTGATTTCACGGAATTTTCGCTCCGTTCCAAGGTGGTCAATCCGAAGTCCTTGAGGTAATCCTGGTCAGAGACATAGTCAACCTTGGATTTGAGGGTGAGGCTTGGGGTGATAACCTGTTCATGCTCCCCCTTGATGTTGTAACGGTAGTGGCCGAATTCCCTGTCATCAATGATTGAGGCACTCCAGATGCCCTTCAGTTCGTTTGATATGAAGTAGCGGAATTCGGCGGCCGGCTTCACGCCTCTGGCCTGTATATACTGAGCGCCGAATGTTGCATCTTTATCTCTGGATATTGCCCAGAAATAAGACTCGGTGAGCTTGATGCCGTCGCGGCTGGATGAGATAAGCTGCGGCAGGAGGAAGCCCGACTCTCTTTCACTCTTGACCGGGAACACACCCCACGGCATGAAGAAGACGGGTTGGTTCAGGATCCTGAATGTAGCATTGCTCGCCGTTGCGTATCCCTTTGCGGTGACATGCATGTTTTTTGCACGTGAACGTCCAGGCGGGCCTGTCCCACCCGCAGGTGGTAAACTGCCCTCGCTGGATCACGTAGGTTGCCTCTCCCGTTTTCGTTATTTCTTCACCGAGGATATAGAAGTTGCCCTGCTTGACGTATATATCGCCCTTCTCAATGGTGCCTTCCTGGGTAACAAGGTTGAGCGTCATGCGTTGGGTCCGGATCATACCCTCGCTGTCCTGGAGAACAACATTGCCCTCTGCCAACACATCTCCTGAATCTTCGTGATATTCAACGTAGTCGGCGTTGAGGGTACTCGTGCCCTCCTTTATCTCTACGTGCCCTTTGGCCGTGTACAGGTTCTGTTTCTTGTTATACGTCAAGGTTATCCGCAACGATTCGACCGGGCTGGACACGCCCTTCTTGCCGAGTTCCCTGGCCTCAGACGACAAAGGGTAGGCTGAAGAGGAAAGCACTAGCCAGAGGATTTTAAAAGATTTCGTCAATGAGCGTTCTCGCCTCTCCTATAGTATAGAAAGATCCCGTGATAACGATCAGATCGTCGTCACGGGCTATATCTCGTGCCCTTTTCAGGGCTTCGTCGATGGTTTCCGCTACCATCGCATTTCGGGCGAAGGGAATCAGCTCCTTTGGCAGCGCCGCACGATCAGTCCGAGGCCTTGTCAACAAAATTTCATCGGCAAGTGGCGCGAGCTCAGCCAGCATGGATGCAAAATTTTTGTCCTTCATCACGCCGAACACCAGGATTTTCCTCGTATCGGCGTGATGTGTCCTGAGATACAAAGCCAGCGCGTTTGCGCCGTGCGGGTTATGCGCTGCGTCCAGGAGTATGAGCGGTTTTCTGTGCACCATCTCCAGTCTGCCCGGCCACGTCACCCCTTCCAGAGCCTGCCTGACCGCTCCTTCTTTCGCTGTGAAGCCGGTTCGGGCAAGGAGCTCCAGAGTGCAGAGCGCGAGGGCACAGTTTGACAATTGATGGTCCCCGACCAGATTGACGCGTAAGTCGGCATAAGCGTGTTCGAGCCCTTGATAGGACATCACCTGGTCAGCCACTTTCCGATAGTGGAAGTCCTCGCTGAGCACAGACAAAGGAGATTTCGGCCGCGCCGCTTTCCTGATGACTTCGAGCGCTTCTCCTTCAGCGCCCGTGACACACGGAACGCCCTGCTTCAGGATGCCTGCCTTTTCGCGGGCGATCTCATGTATCGACCCGCCCAGATAGTCCATGTGGTCGAAGTCCACGTTGGTGATAACGCTGACGAGGGGGTGAATGACGTTCGTAGAATCGAGTCTGCCGCCGAGGCCGACCTCTACGACAGCCAGATCCACCTTCTTTCGTCTGAAGTATTCAAACGCCAGTGCCGTGGTGAAGTCAAAAAAGGTGAAGCTTCTGGTGCGGTTGGTTGCTTCAATCCGGCCTTTGATAAACTCCGTCAGTTCAACGGTCTCCCTCTCGCTGATCTGCGCATTGTTGATAGCGATCCTCTCGGTGAATGAAACGAGGTGAGGGGACGTATAGCATCCCACGGTATATCCGGCCTCCTGCAGTATGGCGGAGACCATGCGGGCCACCGAGCCTTTTCCGTTTGTTCCGCCTATGTGGATAGTTTTGAGAGATTCCTGCGGGTTGTCTATCAGGCTGAGAATCCAAAGGATACTGTCCAGCCCAAAGACAATGCCGGATTTTTCGAGGCTGTAGAGGTATTCCAGCGTTGCGGAATACCCGTTCATGCGACTATCAGCGAAAGCAGGCTATGCAGCTTTCGTTTCATTTCCTTCCTGGAGACTATGAGGTCGACCATGCCGTGCTCGAGCAGATATTCCGCTCTCTGGAATCCCGGTGGCAGCTTCTCCTTAATCGTGTCTTTGATGACCCGGGGTCCGGCAAAACCTATCATGGCCTTGGGCTCAGCGATGATAATATCTCCCAGCATGGCGATACTAGCGCTTACGCCGCCCAGTCGTCGGGTCGGTCAATACCGTGAGGTAAGGAACTCCGGCGGATTTCAACCTGAAGATGGCCCCGGCCACTTTGGACATCTGCATGAGGGACATAATGCCTTCCTGCATGCGTGCGCCGCCCGAGGCACAGAAAACGATCACGGGGAGATGCTTCTGCGCGCCATCTTCAAGAAGGCGCGTGATCTTTTCTCCCACCACCGAGCCAAGACTCCCCCCCATAAAGTTGAAGTCGAAGATTGCGGTCAGCACCTCGATGCCCTCTATGCTGCCCTTTCCGCAGACTATCGCGTCATTCCTGCTCGTAGCCTCTTTGGTCTCGATTAGCCTTGCCTTGTAAGTCTTGGTATCCTTGAACTTGAGGAAGTCCACGGGCTCTACGCCCGCGTAGAGCTCGGTGAAGCTCTTGTCGAACGTGAGCGCTATTCTTGCCTCTATGCCAATCGGGAAATGGTACGAACACTTGGGACAGACGTTGAGATTACGCTCGACCTCTTTCCTGTAAAGCAGTTCCTGACACGAACTGCACTTGATCCACAGGCTCTCGTCTTCCCGCTCAGACCTCTTGATCTCTTTTTGAATGTCAATCTTCTTGTAAGGTTTTAGCGGCACAACCTTTTTTTTGAATAGACCCATGGATTTTCCGCCGAAAATCTATTGAATTTTCGAAAGAAAACTACCAAAATAGAGAGCACATGTCAACTAGAAGGGTAACCGTTGCGTCAGATGGCGCCTTGGAAGCGATCCTGAGGGAACGTGGACAGGCTGGAGGTGCTGTCATTTGCCATCCGCACCCGCAATTCGGGGGGAGCATGCACAACAACGTGGTGGAGTCTATCGAGGAGGGTTTTGTGCTGAGCGGCTTTTCCACGCTGAGGTTCAACTTCAGGGGCGTGGGCTACAGCGAAGGCACTTATGACGAGGGCAACGGAGAGATAAGAGACGTGGTCGCTGCGTGCACGTTCATGAGGAACCTGATTGATCACGAGGGCAGGCTGGTGCTTGCAGGCTATTCTTTCGGCGCCTGGGTAGCCAGCAGGGCCGCCGGTGATATCCAGGGGCTCGAAGACCTCTTTCTCGTAGCATATCCGTTTCTCAAGATATGAGCCTGCCGAACTCCGGACCTTCGAGGGAAGACTTTATTTTGTGGGCGGATCCCTCGATGACGTGTCTCCGCTCGACCAGCTCCTCTCCTTGTATCGGGAGGTGCAGGCAGAAAAGTGGCTGAAAGTGCTGCCTTCCTCCCATTTTTTTCCCGGCGTTGAGCGTGAAATAAGAGATTTCGTGCATCAGATGTTCGGCCCAACGCCAGAACCAGCGTCAAAGAAAGCTCAAAGGACTGATGGCTCGTGGGCCTGACAGAGATACGAGACAGAAACGTTAAACTTATCATGGTGGGCGGCAAAGGAGGGGTCGGCAAAACCACCTGTGCCTCTGCCATAGCCTGCGGATCGCCCGTGACGGCCGGAGAGTGCTTCTCTTGTCCAGCGACCCCACCCCTTCACTCGCCGACATTTTTGAAATCTCCATGGGCGACGAAGAAATTCAGCTCGTGAAGGGTCACGAGCTCTTCGGGCTGGAAGTCTCGTCCGATATGGTGCTCAAACGATGGAAGGAAAGATTTGGACCGGAGATTTACGAAGTTGTATCGAGCTTTGCGAACGTGGACTACGACTTCGTCGATTACATCGGTACCGCGCCCGGCATTGAAGAGGAGTTTATGCTCCACTTTATCGTGGAACTCGTGGAGGGTGGGAAGTACGATGCTGTCGTGTGGGACACGGCGCCGGCGGGTCACACGCTCCGTCTCCTCCGTCTACCACACCTGTTTCTGAGCCATATGGAAGCCGCAACAAAGTTTTACATGAACATGTACAGCTGCCTCGAGAAAATAAAGGACACTGTCTCCCTGAAAAGGACGAGAAGGGGCCTTCTGGAGATCATAGAGAGCTGGGAGGAGCTTTCAAGGAAGATCATCGACTTCATCAGGGATGGAGAGAGGACGAGGTACGTTCTGGTAACGATTGCTGAAGCCTTGGGCGTCAAGCTGACCGAGCGTATGATGAAGGAGCTTGAAGATAACGGCCTCCCGGTGGGCAATCTTGTTATCAACTACCTGGTACGGGATGAGGACTGCCCTTTTCACAAGATACGGAGGGAGATGCAGGAGCATTACATCGAAGTGCTGAAGGCAGTGTGCAGCGGACGGAACATGGTGACTCTCTACCTGTCCCCTTACGAGATTAAAGGTCTGGAAAGAATTGGTGACATCTCACATGCACTTTTTAGCGACGGAGACTAGCCAGGGTGGGGGAATTACGGGTGACCGGTGGAATTCTCAGGGGTCGGAAGATTCTGGTTCCGGCCCACGGTGAGGCGCGATACACCTCCTCCAAGGCAAGGGCTGCGATCTTCAACCTGATCGGGGACGTAGAGGGCTATGACGTGCTCGATCTCTTTGCCGGCTCGGGCTCACTCTCCATAGAGGCCCTGAGCCGAGGGGCAAGGCGCGCCGTGTGCGTCGAGAAGGAGAGGCACATGGCGGAAGCGATCAAAGAGAATTTGAGAAGACTGGGCCTAGATAAAGATTGTGTTGTGTTGAATATGGATGTAATATATGCGCTGCCAGCTCTGTCAAGAAGGGGCGATACGTACGACCTGATTCTGATGGATCCGCCCTACGACATGGGGTATGTTTCGGCAACGCTTGATCTTTTGAAGAAACAGACGGTTTGCCGCGATGGGTCGCTGCTTGTGCTGGAGCATTCGAAGAGAGAGCAGTTACCCGGCTTTGTAGACCCGGGGAGCGTGAGAAGCAGGCTTTACGGAGATACAGCTGTTAGTTTGATCGCATGTGGGGCGAAACGACGTTAGAAGGAGCGGTGCATGAAGGAGAAAGTGGCAGTCTACCCGGGTTCTTTTGATCCCATCACGTACGGACATATGGATATCCTGCAGAGGGGCCTCAGGCTCTTCGATACCGTGATTTGCGCCATAGCCACTAACATTGAAAAGAAGGCACTTTTTACAGTTCCGGAGCGCATGGAGCTGATCAGCGAGTCGATGAATGGTGACAAGAATGTGGTGATAGACAGCTTTGACGGCTTGCTGGTCCAATACGTGAAAAGGGTCAACGCCCGGTTTGTCATAAGGGGGTTGAGGGCCATGAGCGATTTTGAATACGAGTTCCAGATGGCCTCTATGAATAGAAATCTCAACTGCGACATGGACACGATCTTCATGATGACGAGCAAGGACTATTTTTTTGTCAGTTCAAGAACGATCAAGGAAGTGGCAAGCTTTGGCGGCTCCATCAAGGGGTTCGTGCCGCCCGCTGTCGAGGAAGCGCTAAACAGAAAGTTCCCTCATCGATGAAAAAGGTTTTCTGCATTCTCTTGTTCGTACTGCTTGGCTTCTCCTTCGCCGCCCACGCGGCCGCGAAGGATGTGTATCAGATCACCGTCCAGGGAGTGATCGGTCCCCCTATAGCCCAGTTTATCGTTGAGTCACTGAAAAAGGCAACGGACGCTGACGCGGAAGCCTTGCTCATCCTGCTCGACACACCCGGCGGTCTTGACACGTCGATGCGGGAGATAATCAAGGCAATCATGGATTCGAAAATACCCGTGATTGTCTATGTGTATCCACAGGGTGCCCGGGCCGCATCAGCAGGCGCCATCATCCTGCTTGCCTCTCATGTAGCCGCTATGGCACCAGGCACCAATGCCGGCGCAGCCCACCCGGTCAGTATCGGCAAGGATGAGAAGCCGGATAAAGTGATGATGAAAAAGGTGGTGCAGGATGCCGAGGCATACGCAAAGAGTATAGCAAAAAAACGGGGCAGGAATGTCGACTGGGCGGGAAAAGCGGTGACGCAGAGCGTATCTGCTACTGCGGACGATGCGCTGCGGATGCATGTGATCGATCTGGTTGCCGCCACGGTCGATGACCTGCTCACCAAAATAAATGGCAAGACCGTGGAGGTCGGGGACAAAAAGGTTACGCTCAAGACAAAGGGAGCCAAGCCCAAAGAGCTGGAAATGTCCTTCAAGTACCGCTTCCTCTCGACGATCAGCGACCCGAATGTTGCTTACATACTGATGATGCTCGGCTTCTACGGGATCCTTTTCGAGATCTACAGCCCCGGTGCCATCTTCCCCGGGGTCATAGGCGGTATCTGCATCATACTCGCTTTCTATTCGTTTTCAGCCATACCGATCAGCTTTGCCGGTCTGGGCCTTATCTCTGCTGGGCATAATCTTCTTTATTCTGGAGATAAAAGTGGTGAGCCATGGTGCCTTGAGTCTCGCCGGGGTTATTTCGCTCATTCTCGGGTCTGTCATGCTGATCGATCTGCCGTCAGAATGGTTGTCCATCTCGTGGCTGTCGATTCTGGTTGTTGTTGCAGTGACTGTGCTCTTCTTCGTCGGTGTGCTATCATATGCTATCAGAGGCCCAGCTCTCCAGGGTCATGACAGGGAGTCGAGGGGCTTATCGGAGAGGAAGGTGTCGCAAAAACCGATGTCAAGGAAAAGGGCAAGGTTTACGTGCACGGGGAACTGTGGAACGCGGAGAGTGACGAGCCGATAGCGGCAGGGTGAACGGGTCATAGTGACCGAAGTCAAAGGCATGACCGTCAAGGTCAAAAAAGAAAGGGGTTAGCTATGGTAGGTATACCGATATACGGAATATTTCTGATTGTGCTCATCGTCTTCTTTCTTGTACAACGCCATCAAGATATTGAACGAGTACGAACGAGGCGTCATATTCAGGCTCGGCAGGGTGCTCGGGCGGCCGAAAGGTCCGGGGCTCATCATTCTTATCCCGATCATCGACAAGATGGTGCGGATCAGCTTAAGGACCGTGGTACTTGATGTGCCGCCGCAGGATGTCATAACGCGGGATAACGTGACGATCAAGGTGAACGCGGTCGTCTATTTCCGGGTCGTCGATCCGATGAAGTCGGTCATTGACGTGGAGAATTATTTGTACGCGACGAGCCAGCTTTCCCAGACCACGCTCCGCAGCGTGCTCGGACAGGCGGAACTGGATGAGCTTCTGTCGAAGAGGGAGAAGCTGAACGAAAGGCTTCAGGAGATACTCGATACGCATACCGAGCCCTGGGGCATCAAGGTCTCCAATGTTGAAGTGAAGAACGTTGACCTGCCGCAGGAGATGCAGCGCGCCATCGCCCGGCAGGCAGAGGCAGAACGGGAACGCAGAGCAAAGGTCATCAGTGCTGAGGGTGAGTTCCAGGCATCCACCCGGCTTGGCGAAGCCGCCGATATCCTTTCAAGGAACCCTATGGCCCTCCAGCTGCGTTACCTGCAGACGCTGATTGAGATCTCCGCGGAAAAGAATTCGACCATTATTTTTCCGCTCCCCATCGAGCTGATGAAGGCCATAACGGATAGGAAATGATGAAGCGATTAGCCATTCTTCTCATTCTCGCTACGTTCCTGCTGAACCTTGCTCTTGTCGGTGAAGGCCTGGCGAAGACAAAAAAGGCCATGCCCAAACAGGCGAAGGGCAAGGCGGAGGAGCCGGCGGAACGATATAAGGCCTACCTCGTGATGGAGGCAAACTCCGGAAAAGTGCTCGAAGAAGAGAATGGTCACGAGAAAAGAGCTCCTGCCAGCATGGTGAAGCTGATGGTGGCCGACATAGTCATGGAGAAGTTGACGCGGGGGGAGATCCATCTTACGGACAAGATAACCGCCTCCAGAGACGCTTCCAGGATAGGAGGCAGCCAGGTTTACTTGAAAGAGGGCGAAGTATTCACGCTTGAAGAGTTGATGCAGGGGATGATGATACATTCTGCCAATGACGCCGCTTACGCCATCGCCGAGTTCATTTCAGGGAACGTTGACGATTTCGTCGCCCTGATGAACGAGAAGGCCAAGGACCTGAAGATGGCTGACACAGAGTTTCATTCGGTTCACGGATTGCCACCCGGTAAAGATCAGAAAGAGGACCTCACGTCCTGCTATGACATGGCCATTCTTGCACGGGAACTGGTGAAGTACCCGAAACTGATGGAATGGACCTCGACCAAACAGGGAGAGTTCAGAGGAGGGAAATTCGTTCTGAGCAATACGAATAAGCTGCTCGCCAGGATGCCTGAAGTGGACGGGCTTAAGACAGGCTACTACAGGAGCACGGGCTTCAACATTACGGCGACCGCGAAAAGGGGCGATCTCCGCCTGATCGTTGTGGTGATGGGCAGCTCCACGGGCAAAATGAGGGATGAGTTTGCTTTAGGAAAACTTAAGACGTATTTCTCCCAGTATGTAAGTCACTCCTTTGGTGAAGAAGGGGGACCCTGTAGAGAAAGAGGTCTTCCTGGAAGACGGCAAATACAAGAGAATAAAGGGCGTGTGCGCGTCTGACTTTTCCTACCCGGTTCTCAAGAGTAAGAAGAAGGAGATTAAGCGTGTCCTCAACATGCCTGACCGGATAAAGGGCGAAGTGAAAGAAGGGCAGAAGCTGGGAGAGATCAAGTTCCAGCTTGACGATGAGGTGATAGGCAAAGTAGACGTTGTTTCGCCGGTCTATGTGCCCAAAGCAAACCTGTTCACGCGATTCTTCCGGAAGCTGGGGCTTGGCATATGAGCGAAGCAGTGACAAAGCAGTATACGATGCTGCGCGACAAACAGATCATCGTGGGCGTCACAGGGGGTATTGCCGCGTACAAGGTCGCTGAGCTTGTCCGAATTCTTGCCAAAAAGGGCGCGAATGTGCACGTGGTCATGACGAAGAATGCCATGGAGTTTGTCACGCCCCTCACCTTTCAGACGCTTTCCGGCAATCCCGTTACCCACGAGATGTTCGAGCTGCTCGCCGGCTCAAAGATCGGACATATAGCGCTTTCAGACCTGGCAGACCAGCTCGTGATAGCACCCGCGACGGCCAATATCATCGGGAAGATAGCGGGTGGTATAGCCGATGACTTTCTGAGTACCATGGTGATGGCGACCAGGGTGCCGGTGCTTTTTGTTCCTGCCATGAACACGAAGATGTGGGAGAGCAAGATAGTCCAGGGCAACATAGACAGGCTGAGAGAGAACGGATATGAATTCATCGAGCCGGACACGGGTGATCTTGCGTGCGGATGGGAAGGCAAAGGAAGGATGCCCCCGCTCGAAGAGATCATCGAGAAGATGGAAGATATCTTTACCGTCAAGGATCTGGTGGGTGAAAGGATCATGGTCACGGCCGGTCCGACTCAGGAGTTCATAGATCCCGTGAGATGCATTACGAACAGGTCTTCCGGAAAGATGGGATATGCGTTGGCTAAGATCGCGCACAGACGCGGCGCAGACGTGATCCTCGTGACCGGCAGAACCGACCTGCCCCAGGCCGAGCGGTGTGGAGGTGGTTGAGGTCGTCACAGCCACTGAGATGAGGAATGCGGTGATGGAGCGGCAGGCCAAATGTACCGTCATCATAAAGGCTGCGGCTGTTGCTGATTTTCGGTCCAAAGCCCTCAGGTACCACAAAATAAAGAAGAAGCCCGGCGAGGAAGAGGTAGTCCTCGAACTGGACCGGAACCCTGATATCCTTCAAGAGCTCGGACGCATAAAAGAAGACAGGATACTTGTAGGGTTTGCCGCGGAAACAGAGAATCTCATCCAGAATGCTCAGGACAAATTGAAAAGAAAGAATCTGGATCTGGTCGTTGCCAATGATGTGACGAAACAGGGCATCGGTTTTGGGTCCGATGATAATGAAGTGACCATCATCAGCGCCCATGGCCGGGCGAAGCATGTACCAAAGCTCTCCAAGGAAGAAGTAGCACACGTCATCCTTGATGCTGTGAAGCGGGTGATAAAGAAGAAGCGGAAATACAAGGATGACTGGTACTGAAGTCCGGAGTCCAGTGTCTGAATATCTGAATTGCAGGGTACTGATACATTCTAGATGAAAAGGCTTTTTGTCGCTGTAACCCTCATACTCTTTTTTCCTGCTTTCCTTCTCGCCCGAGAAGACAAAACAGTAGACGTGATAGAGAGCGTCAGCAAATCTATCGTGAATATAAAGACTGAAGAGTGGTCGAAAGATGCGGGTGAAGCAAAGAGCAGGGATATCCTTAAAAGGATGTTTGCGGAGGATGAGGAAAGTGAGGCTGAAACCGTTGAAAACATAGGGTCGGGCGTTGTCCTTGACCCGAGAGGCATCGTCGTTACCAATGAGCATCTTGTCGTCGAAGGCTATAACCATACGGGTAAAATTTACAAACAGACAGGAGTACGACGCGACCGTGCTGGCCGCTGACGCCGATCTCGATATCGCATTGCTGAAGATCCAGAGTGACAGAACCGATTTTCCTTTTTTGCGGATTAGCAGGAAAAAACCGGTGCGGGTGGGTGAAAAGGCGATTGTCATAGGAAATCCCTACGGGCTGTCGAGCAGCGTGACGACGGGGGTGATCAGCGCCCTCGGCAGGAATCTCAGGATCAGTAACAGGGTCTATGTTAATCTCATCCAGACGGATGCGGCGATAAATCCGGGCAGTTCCGGCGGCGCGCTGCTCGATGGCGAAGGGGATCTTCTGGGGATCGTGACCGCCATCTACGAAGAAGGAAAAGGCATAGGCTTTGCCATACCGATCGAGGACGTGGCATCCATGTTGTCCGAGTTCTCGGACACCGGAGCAAAGAGAGGTATCCTGGGGGTCTTCTTTGAACGAAGAAAAGACGAGAAGGGATCCTATCTTTATGTGACTGAGGTAATTCGAGGGAAGTCCGGCGGAACGTTACGGAATCAGGGCTGGCGACAGGATTGTTGAACTCAACAGAAAGAGGATCAGGGAAGGGATGAAGATCCACACGAGCTCTCACGCACGGGCGCGATGGCGCTGCCAACCAGATCAAGATTACGCGCGGGAGTGAGACACTGACCGTTTATGTGAACAGCAGCGACATAGACAGGGTACCTGCCCTTGCCACTGGATGAACGATTGCTCCGTCTGCGATTGTCAGATATCCAGGGGTATATGAAGCTGAAGTTCAGGGTGAAGGAAAAGAATGGCGTAATTGTAACAAAGGTATACAAGGGTGGTATCGGAGAGCGGTACGCCTTACGCCCAGGCGACGTGATCCTTAAGGTCAATAATCAGGACGCTGAGAATGTGACACATTTTCGAGCTCTTGTGGCAGAAGCGCTGCGGACGAATTATATTCTATTTCAGGTGAACCGGAACAATGAAGTCTTCTTTGTGCCGATAAAGTTGGATAGCTTGCTCTAGGAGGTTGCTATGACGGAGGAAAAAGGTCCCACCGAGAAAGAGAAGAGAGAGACCGCGAACTGACAAAAATACCGACACCACCTGCGACACCAAAACACTCTTTAGTGAACTTGGCTTTTCTACGTTTATTCTTTCTTTGTCTACGTCTGCGCTCGTCCACCTCGGGGAACTCCCTGACCCTGTCTCGAACGAAAAAGGAGCGAACCTGCAGCTTGCCCAACAGACCATCGGTGTCATTGAACTTCTCAAAGAAAAGACAAAAGGTAACCTCACCGAGGAGGAAGGGAAGCTTATCGAAACCGTGCTCTACGACCTGAGACTAAAGTATGTGAAAGCCGCGTGCTAGCCGGCATGGCCCGAAAACAGTTGATACGTTGATTGATTATACGTTGACAGGGAACGACCAAAGAAGCGATTACGTATCGACGTTTTAACGTATTAACCAGTGTAACGCATTAACGTATCAACGGTTTCAGTATCGTGTCAACGTATCAACGTATAATCTATTCGCGCGGGTCCGAAGACGCGCTTGAATATGGTCGTCTACGTGCGCGAAATAGTGTTCGTCCGACGTAATCTTCTTAATCTCTTCCTCTGAGAGATAGATTTTTAGCTCGTCGTCGCGCAGCAGGCTGGCGACAAAGTCGGCCTTCTTTTCGTAACAGGCCATGGCTATCCTCTGGGTGATCTTGTAGGCCTCCTGTCTCGTGAGACCTTTCTTGATAAGGCTCAGCATCACGGCCTCCGAATGGTAGAGGCCCCGAGTGATTTCCATATTGCCCTTCATCTTCTCAGGGTAGACCACGAGGTTCTTGTAGAGGTTGGTGAGCCTGTTGAGCATATAATCGAGCAGGATGGTAGCATCGGGGGCGATCACCCGCTCCACCGAAGAGTGGCTTATGTCCCTTTCGTGCCAGAGCGGTATATTCTCCAACGCTGCAACGGCGTAGCCACGGAGCAGACGAGCGAGGCCGGACAGGTTCTCCGATCCGATCGGGTTACGTTTATGAGGCATGGCTGAAGAGCCGGTTTGCCCTTTGGTGAACTGTTCTTCTGCCTCGCCCACTTCGGTCCGCTGCAGATGGCGGACCTCGGTAGCCATCTTTTCCACGGAAGAGCCGATGATCGCGAGCGTTGTAAAGAACTCTGCGTAATAATCGCGTGGCACGATCTGTGTCGAAATGGGACATGGTGTGAGGCCGAGTTTGTTACACACGTACGCTTCAACCGAGGGAGGAACATGCGCGTAGGTACCAACGGCGCCCGAAATCTTTCCACAGGCTACACGTGTGCGGGCGGTCTGCAGACGGTCATGGTTTCTCCGCATTTCATCGAAAAAATGGGCCATTTTCAGGCCAAAGGTTATGGGTTCGGCGTGAATGCCGTGGGTCCTGCCTATCATGGGCACGGCCTTATACTGGAAGGCCTTTTCCTTGAGAACGGCCATCAGATTTGTGATATCTTCCAGGAGGAGGTCAGCGGCTTCTTTCAAGAGGCACGAAAAGGCGGTGTCGAGTATGTCAGAGGAGGTAACGCCCATGTGCACCCATTTTGAGGCCGGACCAATCGACTCAGAAAGCGACTGAATGAAAGGCCACGACGTCATGCTTGGTCTCCTGCTCGATCTCCTGCACCCTCTTGACGTCGAACCGGGCTTTTGTCTTTATCGCCTCCAAGTCCTCCGTGGGTATGAGACCTAGCTGGGCGTGCGCCTCGCATATGGCGATCTCTATGTCGAGCCATTTTGTAAGCTTGTTCTCTTCTGTCCAGATGCGGGCCATTTTCTCTCGTGTGTAGCGCTCAATCATTCCATCCTCGTTTCACTCGGCGTTATGAAATAAACGTTGATACGTTATACGTTGATGCGTTGACACGTTAGTACCTTGATACGTTAAATCGCTTCCTTGGTCATCTCCGTGTCAACGTATAATCTAATCCTTACAGGATGCTTCGCTATCGATCAACGCATCAACGATTCTATATTAGCGAAGCTGTGGCGGGATGTCAATTACCGGGGCTCGCGTCGCCCCCTCCACCGGCAAAGCCCCACCCGCAAGCGGGTACCCGGCCTCCCCCTCTCGCTCGCCGTGCTCGCTAGATAGATTCCCCAGGGCTGACAGGGGAATCTATCCGGAACGTGAACGCGTGCCAGTCATTCATGCTGGGGCTTCTGATGAGGGTGTGCGCTGAGAACAGAGCGAGCAAGCTTTCGCTGTACTGGCTCTCTATGCCCGAGATGAGGAGTTGGCCCGCCGCTCGATACACGGCTGACAATAGTCCCGTAATGTTTCGCAACAGTGTCGAAGTCGAGGTTGGCCAGGACAACATCAAACCGGCCTTTCAGGTTTTCCAGATCCGTGCAGGCAAGGAGGATCTGATGCATCCCGTTCAGGGCAAAATTGTGTCTTGCCGCTGCGGCCGCAAGCGGGTCTCTGTCGATGGCCGTCACAAGCGCCCCCTTTTGCGCCGCACGCAGGGCTAGTATGCCCGAACCGGATCCAACGTCCAGAACCTTCCTGTTTTTCAGGTCGATCCGGTTCATCATGCGCAGCATCAACTTCGTCGATTCGTGTCTGCCCGTGCCGAAGGCCATGCCCGGATCTATGACTACTACCGGCCCCGTTTTTCTGCTCTTCTGCCACGGAGCCAGGATCGTCACTCCGCTGACCGTGATTGGCCTGAAGTATTTTTTTGTGAGAGCCACGTAATCCTGCAGCTCCTCTTTAACAACGGTGCTCTTTTTTACGGGCAGTCCGGACTCACGGATACGTCGCAAAAATGGCCTTACCTTCTTCGGATAACATCTGATGAGTGTCTCCCCGTTCGATTCCTCGACCCAGACCCCGCCGCATTCAGCAAGCGACGAATTCGGGCAAGATCTCGTCCGTGCCTTTCTCGACAATCAGGTCGACACGAAATGCATACTTTGCCATGGGCGCCGTCATAGAAGAAGACCCTCCGTCTCCCGCTCTATGCTCGCATCCTTGCCGACGAACAAGGCGTAAAGCCGGTCTCTTATCTCTTATGCATGTGGATGGACGATACTTCCTGTCTTTGCCAGATCGTAGCCCGCGAAGTCCTTCGCATACTGCATCAGCTTGCCTTGATCAAAACGGGCAAGGAAGCTCGTGACCTGTGCAGCCTGGCTGTATACTTCCGGAATGAGGAGGTCGAACCGTTCTTTGAAGAGGGGTATAAAATGGAGGTTGAGCATATGCGCCACATACCGGATACCAAAGGCGGCATCCGCGTCACCTCTCAAAACAGTCAATCCTGCCTGGAGATGTGATTCCACTTCCTTGCCATAGCCTTTAATCTGTGCGGTTTCGATATCCTTCTCGTGGAGCAAGAAGTCCAGCAGGAGTCTCGTTCCGGTACCCTGGTTCCTGTTGATGAACCTTACATGCTTCGCTGCGATATCTTCGAGAGAGCGGACCTTCTTGGGGTTATCGCTATCGAGGTAGATGCCTTGTTCTCTCAGGTAGAGGTGTATCACGGTGTACCGGTGGTGACTCAGATAGCGCTCAAGATAACCGACATTATACTCTTTTTTCTCGACATCGAGGATGTGCACACAGGCAAGGTTGGCTGCGCCGCTCTTCAGTAATCTCAGGCCATTGATGCTTCCGACCGGCGCATAAAATATGGTGCTCGGTTCTTCCTTGTTGTAGGCATCGATTATGCGCCTGAGGAGCGGATCGTCACTCCCCGCAATGTAAAGATGCTTCTCTCGCTCCGTATTCTCCGCTATCCAGGCATCTATGAGTTCTTTGGCGAAGGCGATCTTGCCGCCGATCTTCGTGTGAGGCAAAGTCGATGTTCTGACGAGCTGATAAATCTTTTTTTCGTTGATCTTTAGATAGCGGGACAGCTCTTTGGCTGAGAGGATCTCCACAATGAAAAGTATACAGGAAAGAAGAGGCTTTTTCAATGGAAGTAATTTGGTAATTATTGGTAATTATTGTTTTTAATACAGTTCAAATAGAGGTTATTATCTTGAATTTTCGCGTGAGCCACTATATGCTTATTGCGTCATCTTGTTTGCAGTGCGCTCTGACGGACCCGTACGCATAATCGGAAGGAGGTAGCTATGAGAAACTGGCTCGCTTTTGGGTTGTTTGCGTTTGTCTGCCTTCTGCCAGGCTTGAGCCGCGCGGAAGGCCAGAAGTTTATTCTTCTAAGCAGCACGATAGGTCCCATCGATGCAGGGATCGTTGATGTTCTCGAAAATGGGTTTGAAAAGGAGACAGGTATCAGAGTCCGCCATGTGGGCGCGGGTACCGGGGCTGCCCTCGACATCGCGAAGAGGGGCACCGTTGATCTTGTTATGGTTCATGCGAAATCGCTGGAGGAGAAGTTTGTTGCCGAGGGATTCGGTACGGAGCGCATTGACCTCATGTACAATGACTTTGTCATCGTGGGCCCGGCCAGCGACCCGGCAGGAATCAAGGGCATGCAGCACGCTCCGCCGGCACTCAAAAGGCTAGCGGAGAAGGGTGCACTCTTTATCTCCCGGGGCGACAGGTCCGGAACGCACGTCGCAGAGATGGAGTTGTGGGAGAAGGCCGGCATCAAGCCGGCGGGCTCCTGGTACGTGGTGTACGAGAAGGGTGGGCAGGGAAATGGCCCAACTCTGCGTTACACGGACGAGAAGGGGGCTTATACGGTCATAGATAGGGCGACTTTTCTTACGCTTCAGAAAGAGATCAAGCTCGTTGTCCTTGTGGAGAAGTGTCCGGATCTTCTCAATTACATCAGCCTGATACCGGTCAGTCCGAAAAAATTTCCCACAGTCAATTACGAAGATACGATGATTTTTGTCAGATGGCTCACATCTCCCGAGAAGGGGCAGCTCTTGATCCGGGATTTCGGAAAGGAGAAGTACGGGAGCCCTCTCTTTTTTCCTAATTCGAAAGAGTGGAGAAACTCACAGGGAGCAAAGAAGTGACAGGCAAGGTTAAGGTTCGAGGTTTTTTGGCCTGCAAACTATTTTTTATGTAAAGGAGGATAGGGCATGAAACGTATCAGCAGTGTGTGGATAGCGTCTTTGGTCACAGCCGTGCTTTTTGGAGCATTTGCGGTTACGCCCGGTCAGTGCTCAGCAGAAGAATATCATACTCGCGACGACTACGAGCACTCAGGATTCCGGGCTTCTTGATGTGCTTATACCCATGTTCGAGAAGAAGACGGGCTACTTCGTGAAGACCATAGCCGTTGGCTCGGGCCAGGCCATGGCCATGGGGCAGAAGGGTGAGGCAGACGTGCTGCTCGTCCATTCGCCGGCGGCGGAGAAGAAGTTTGTGGACGAAGGATATGGGATCAACCGCAGGCTGGTCATGCACAATGATTTTGTCGTGATCGTGGGTCCGCCGTCAGATCCCTGCCAAAATTAAGGGTATAAAGTCTGCTGTGGAGGCGTTTAAGAAGATCGCGTCAACCGAGGCTCGCTCTTCATGTCGAGGGGGGATAACTCGGGAACAAACGCGCAGGAGAAAGCCATATGGAAGGCGGCAAACATCAATCCGGAAGGACAGAAATGGTACCAGCAGACAGGTCTCGGCATGGGACAGACCTTGAACGTCGCTGCTGAAAAAAAGGCGTACACCTTGACTGACAGAGGGACCTATCTGGCATTGAAGAAGCAGCTCGGCCTTGATATCCTGGCTGAGGGAGATGCGATCCTGCTCAATATCTATCATGTCATCGAGGTGAACCCGGCCAAATGGCCGAAGGTGAATAGTGCAGGGCGCGAAGGCTTTTGCGGATTTTATGGTGGCGCAGGAGACGCAGGGCGTGATAAAGACCTTTGGGGTTGACAAGTTCGGCTCGCCGCTCTTCTTCCCCGATGCAGGGAAAAAGGTGGAGGAGCTGGGAAAATGAAACAGGAAAGGACAAGAGCGAAGGCTGAGGTTACGGCTAAGGCAAGGCAAAAGGACACGTTGAGGTTAGAGCCGGCTTCTTGCTCTCTCTAGACCTGAACCTGAGACCTGCTCTTGGCTGACTGACGATGGATCTGATTCTAGACGGCATCAAGAAGGCTTTCTGGCTCCTGGTCACTTTTGACCCGGAGGTGATGAGCATCACCTGGCTATCCCTGAAAGTCTCGGGAATAGCCACGCTCGTGAGCCTGCTGCTCGGCATATCGGTCGGGAGCGTCATCGCCCTCACACGGTTCCCCGGAAGAAGAATAGCGGTAAGCCTCGTCAATACGGGGATGGGGCTTCCGCCGGTTGTGGTGGGCCTCTTCGTGAGCATTATGTTGTGGCGGAACGGACCGCTCGGTTTTCTCGAAATACTCTACACCCCGTCAGCAATGATCGTGGCCCAGACAGTCATCGCAACGCCGATCGTCATGGGTATCACCCTTGCTGCCATGCAGCAGCTTCCGAAAAAGCTGCGCCTGCAGATACTGGCCCTCGGGGCCACGCGGCTCCAGATGGTCTGGATACTTATCAAGGAGGCGAAGCTGCCCTTGCTGGCCGCGGTGATGGCAGGGTTTGGCGGCGTCATATCCGAGGTGGGCGCTTCCATCATGGTTGGCGGTAACATCAAGGGATATTCCCGGGTACTGACCACGGCTACGGTCATGGAGACGAGCCGGGGCAACTTCGATGTTGCCATCGCCCTCGGCATTATTCTCCTCCTGCTTGCCTACGTCATCAACGCGCTCCTCACCCACATACAGCAGCGGGAGCGCCCGAGATGACCGAACCGCAGCACAGTGCTGGAAGGGAAAGACCTCCGGGTCAGCCGGGGCGGTGTTTCTGTCCTTGATGTTCCATCGGTCAGCATCACGGAGGGTGAGGTGCTCGCGCTCATCGGCCCCAACGGGGCGGGGAAGACCACACTCTTGCAGACTCTTTCCTACCTTTTGAAACCGGTTTCAGGAGAGCTTTATTTCAGAGGCGCGAAGGTAGGCTCCGATGTGTCGGTGCTGGAGTATCGGAGACGGCTTGCCATGGTGTTTCAGGAGCCGCTTCTTTTTGATACCACGGTCTTCCATAATGTCGCATCCGGGCTCAGGATCCGAGGCATGAAGAGATCGGAGATCGATGAGATAGTGGTGGAGCAGCTGGAGCGGTTTGGCATCAGTCATCTGCGCGGCCGCTCGGCCAGGACACTCTCCGGCGGAGAGGCCCAGCGGGCGAGCCTTGCCCGGGCCTTTGCAACGCGACCGGAAATCCTTTTTCTCGATGAGCCGTTTGCCTCTGTTGATCAGCCCAGCAGCGAAGCGCTCATCGAGGATCTTCAGGCTGTGCTCAGGAAGACAGGGACTACGGCGATCCTTGCAACCCACGACCGGATGGAAGCGCTCCGTCTTTCAGACAGAATTGCCGTTATGAAGGATGGCCGGATTCTCCAGATCGGTTCCCCCGACGCGGTCATGAACCGTCCTCGCGACGAGTTCATTGCCTCTTTCGTGGGAGTGGAGACCATACTGACGGGAAAGGTGGTCTCAAGAGACGGTTCCAGTTTCGTGGCCGCCGTCTCGGGCCATGAGATTGAGGCAGTGGGCGATGTGCTGCCGGGAGAAACGGTACTTCTCTGCATAAGGCCGGAAAACGTGAGTCTCTCGACCAACCTCAAGCAAGAGGCGACGAGCGCCAGAAATGTCTTTCCAGCAAGGATTGAGAAGGTTACGCCGCTGGGACTGTACCAGCGCGTAACGCTCGATTGCGGGTTCCCTCTTGTCTCGTATGTGACGACCCATTCTGTGGAGGGATTGTCGCTGCGGGAGGGAAAAGAGGTTACCGCGTCCTTCAAAGCCACCGCCATCCATGTGCTTCGGAAGAATCGTTGAGGCGCGCTCAGCTGCCTTTCAGCAGCTCTCCGGTATTAGTCCGTGGCGATCATCACATTAGAGGCCTTGATCACTGCGTAGACGTCTTTGCCTTTGGCGAGGCCAAGGTGCTCGGCTGAGCTTTTCGTGATGATGGAGACGATCTCTGCTCCTCCGGAAAGCTCGACAACGATCTCCGAATTAACTGCGCCATGTGTAAGACTCTTCACCTTGCCTTTAAGCAGGTTACGGGCACTGATCTTCATATGTCCTCCTCGCGGTTAAGTCCTCCGGGTCGAGCTAAACATGACCGGGGCGCTCGTCAAGGGAAAGGCGGCGGTGTTTATGTGGTGCCCGACCCCCCCGTGACAGTGATTCTGAAAGTCTATCGTTCTCCATTCGTTTATCCTTGTGCAATGAGATATCGAACGGATCTGCTGTCCTGAGTGGGTCGCAAAAAGCGGGATGCGATTCGATCTCTGTACCGATGCTTCTGGCCGTGTCTTTCAGAGCAGCGAATTATAGCTGAATAACTTCAAACTCTGCATCGAAGCGGAGAGCCCTGCACCCACACAGCCCCTACCGTTGACCACCCGCTGTTACGGGCGCTGCCAGAGCCCGCGACACCCCCCACGTACTCTTCCAGGTCAGCCGCGTACCCGAGTTGCCGTGCTCTTCGTAGTTCTTGCAGAAAGAGCCCCATCTGTTGGTTGCTATTTTCGGTAAACCGGGGTAAACCCGTTTCCTCCAATAGTTCAAGGAGCTCTCCCTCGCTCACGGCGGACAGGAATGCCTTACCGAAGGCTCCGGCAACAAGGGGCAACTTCACACCCTCCCGGGACGAAATCCTGATGGCCTTGTGTGCCTCAACAACGGCCACGACCTTTATGAAATCGTCCTCTCTGATCCCCAGAATGGCTGTTTCGTCTGCTACCTTTGCCAGCTTCCGCAAAAAGGGCCTGGCGAGTGCGGCCATATCGGGCGGCCTGAACGCGAGTCTTGAAAGTCTGAGGAGCCCCTCGCCCGCCGCGTATTTCTTCTCCCCCTGGTCTTTAATAACGTATCCCTCTTCCTCGAGCGCCTTCAAGATGCCAAAAAGGGTGCTCTTGTTCATGGAAAGCGCGTTCGCTATCTGAGAGACACCGAGCGGAGTATCCTCATTTCCCAAAAATTCGAGCACCTTCAACACTTTTTTTGTCACAGGGGATCGGTACATCGTTTTCTCCTCATCGCTGAAAATCCCACGGTCAAGCCTTGGTCTCGCTGTAGCCTCTTCTGACACTGATATCAAAGACTACGAGCTGAATCCCTCCACGCGCTCGAATCTGAGCGCACTGGGCACTAAACTGCGGTATATTGGTATTATTTGGTTATTTTATGTTCATTAAGTATTTTACAACATGTCTTATCTGTAGGCAACAATTATTGTTAAGATCGACTCCGTTAGAAAATGATTGACAGACACAAATTGTATTATGTCATATTTGGCATAACAATATTGCTTGATGCGTAAGGTAAGTGATATTATCGTTTCAAATACTGGTCTGTTCTACGCATCTGCGCGATATCGGCAAAGTCACCGCAAGGAGCATCGCGTGAAGGCCGGCAGGAAACGGATAGAGTGGTGTATTTGTAATTATTTGTTATTTTATTTCCTAACAATGACAGAGTTGAAAGGAGGATCATCAAATGAAAATGAAGTCTGGCAGGAATTGGATGATGGCAACTGGAATTTTACTATCTGTTTTTATTGCTCTTACGTGTTACGCAGCATACACTCACAACGGCGATACCGACTCGCAACACTTTCGAAATGTGTACCCCCAGGCGGTAGGCACTAAACTCGACAGCTGCACTCTTTGCCATAAGGGAGCGCCGGCAGTGGGAAGCACGCCCGCTCAAGGCAGCTGCCAGTATTGCCATACTCTGACTAACTATGGGGCGACCCCGGCTAAATTCGCTGAGACATTAAATCCTTACGGACAGGCATATAAGGATAAAGGCAGAGGTGACGCAGCTATAACGGCCATCCAGGACCTTGACTCTGACGGGGATGGTTACACGAACAAGGTTGAGATTGCTGCCCTCAGATATCCTGGCGACAAGAACGATGACCCGACGAAAGCTCCTGCGCCTTTCAAAGTGTTCACGCGCGCAGATCTTGAGGCGATGCCGCAGCACACACAGCTCCTCCTGCTGAATGCGAGCAAATCGACCGACTACTACGCTGAATACACGGGAGTCACTGTGGAAACCTTGTTGAAGCCATTGGTGCTTCCTTCCGCAAAGGACGTAGCCGTGCAATCGCCGGACGGATTTGGGCAGACCCACCCCTTCGACTATGATCCGACTCCCAACGCAAACTATTTCGTGAAGGGAACGTACCCTCCCGCAACCTATCTTTACAATGACACCGCCGATATCACCGCGCACCCGACAACCGGCTGGTGTGATTACTCCGCTCCATCAGCCGCAGGGAGGAAGAACGGCGATCCGATCTTCAACAAGGATGGATTGAAGATGATCCTTGCAATTAAGCGGGATGGTCAGTATCTGCAAACAGGCGTATTTAATAAAACGACCAAGAAGCTGGACGGTGAGGGTCCGTTCAGGGTCGTGCCACCGCAAAAAACACCTTCACCTCCGGACCAAAGATCGAACGCGTCGAACGCCACATTGCCTTGGCCTTACGATTCCCAACTTGACCACAACGCGGGGTTCTCAAGCCGCTCTGTTACAGTCATGAAGGTCGAGCCTTTGCCGGAAGGAACGACCGACATTGACCTCCAGGACGCCGGATGGGACTACATCGATCAGGCAAAGATCGTGGTTTACGGTGCAATCAACCCTCTGGACAATATCAAAGACCAACTGACGAAGCTGATCGCAGATGTCAATGCCCTTTCCAGAAAGGAATTCCAGATTCCTTTGGAGAAACCGGTCCTTGAATGGAAGCTGGCGATGGCCAGGTGGCTCGTCACGGTCGGTCTCCACGGCTGCGCCTACCGGGAGTTGGAGCTAGTAATCCAGAAGATGGATGGCTGCAAAAGCTTAGGTCACCCGGACAGGTGTGACTGGCTGAGAAATTGCGATACCCAGGCGACCCTTTACTGGGCTGTCAATGATGTCATGGTACTTCTCAAGATCCTAGACTGAGATCAGATGGGGCAGTGGGAGGGCAGACCGTAAGCCCTCCCACTGCCCCCGATTTTTCGTTTACTAAGAGCCGGCCTTAGAATCCCTCAAGCCCTTTTTCAACGACTCACGACTCTGCTACATTGCGTTGTGCATAACGCTAAGGCAATTCTCGGTACGACTCGGTGTCGTCTCATTGACATCTTCCAGGGTAAATCGTACATTTAAAGCGGAGATTAGTGATGCGGGTCTATGTGGGGTTTGATGATACGGACACAGTGACAGCGGACCGCGGGACCGGGAAGTTGGCCCGTTGGTTCGAAACGGAGCTGCCGGAAGGCTGTCGATTATGGGGAGTTGTCCGGCAGCAACTGCTTCTGCATGACGCAATCCCTTACACGTCCCACAACAGCTCCGCATGCGCCGTCCTTGAGTGCCCGGAGCAGGTTTCCCTCGATCTGCTCACGGCACGAGCTGTCGCCCACATTGAGCGCCACTTCATAGCAGGGAAGCGACCCGGGACTCTGCGTCGTCCGAGAGCACGACCCCATTATTCCGGCCCTGATTTCGTTTGGCCTCCAATGCGCAAAGAGGATAGTGACCCAGGGCCAGGCCTTGACAGCAGCCGACGGTCATCTCTCCGGCCTCGGAGGGACGAATGACGGTATTATCGGGGCAGCGGCAGCGGTCGGGCTTACCGCCCATGGATGGAGCGGCAGGTTTATAGAGTTGGGGGGATTGCGCAAGCTGCCTGTCTCGGTTTCGGTTGAATCCCTTAGCCGGGCGGGCATACGCGTTGTTTCCATAGACAGGGATGCTCACGTGCTTGCCCCCGAGGACATCGTTGAAACCGGAGGATGGCTGAGGCCCCGCTTGTGGGCGGGGCAGCCTGTTTTGCCGGTAACGCCCGGCGAACCGGGCAGATGGGCATCGCTCGGCGGAAAGCGGCCGGGCAAAGAAGAGTGAATGAGGAGGTGATAACATGGCAGGTAAGATCTTTTACAGGGAACGGACGAAATCAGTTGAGGGGAAGCAACAACCCAGGTTCAGAATTGTCGCGGTGGCGGACGTGAATCTGAAATTTTTCGGAATGCACCTGAGAAAAAGCGAGTTGGAGGCGATCGCAAAGGCGGTGGGCGCAAAGCTGATGCTTCTTCCACCGGGAGACAAGAAGCGCAAAGGAAATAAAGACGTCACTCCGGATCAATGAGGGGCGCGGCGAAGATTCCTCCAATTGATCGGCTGGACGCTGGAAATAGAACCAAAGGAAGGGCTGCATCATGACACTTGTACGAGAAAAAGATGGGAAGCGTTTGCACATAAAGAGCAAGCTCATGGGAGAGAGCCTCGTCAGTAAGTCCTTCATCGACGGCCTCAGCGTGGCGCCGCAAACGAGACTCTACCCCGATGTGAATATACTGAAAGTCGGAGGACAATCCATCTGTGACCGTGGGGTCAAGGCCCTCCCTCAGATCATTGGAGAAATCGCCGAGAACAAGAAAGAGCATAAAATGCTCGTGACAACCGGTGGGGGGACGAGGAGCCGCCATATTTACGCGATTGGTCTTGAGCTCGGCATGCCCACCGGGATTCTCGCCAAGTTCGGCAATTCAATATCGGAACAGAATGCGCTGCTCGTCACCATGCTCCTTGCCCCGCATGGCGGCATAAAGATCGGGCACGACGAGATCGTAAAGCTTACCAGCTATTTTGTACAGGGATGCATTCCCGTGATGCACGGCATGCCTCCCTTATGACTATTTCGCCATCCCGCCGGCCAAAGGGCGCATCCCGATTCACCGTACGGATGTCGGCACGATTATCCTTGCCGACCTGATTGGGGCGCGATCGTGTATTTTTATCAAAGACGAGAAAGGACTCTACACGGATGACCCCAAGAAGAATCCCAAGGCGGAATTTATTCCCGAGATAGGCGCAAAGACCTTGATGAACAAAGACCTTGACGACCTCGTCATCGAGAGACCCTGTCTCGAGATCCTGCAGAACAGCGAGGTGGTAAATCAGATCCAGATCATCAATGGCCTGGAGAAGGGCAATATCACGCGGGCTCTGAAGGGGGAACGCGTGGGAACGATTATTTTCAAGGAATAACGCCCGCTTCTTGACAGACAGTCCTCACCTCATCCCCTCTCATTGATTCCGCGCCGCAAGTTTTGTATGCTTTGCATGGAGCTTTGATTGGCTGACAAAAAGACCCATAAGATTAAACAGGCTCGCCGGCAACGGGGCCATGCCGTGACTAAACCGAAACCGGAAATAAGGCTTAACGTATGGCTGGAAACGACGGACGGTCTATTGTTCGGCATGGGGCGTGCTGAGCTTCTGGACAAAATAGAAGAGCTCGGCTCGCTCAGGAAGGCCGCAGAGGAAATGTGCATGTCGTACCGGGCGGCCTGGGGCAAGATAAAGAAGACGGAAGAGATATTAGGTTTTAAGCTGATTGAGAAGGAACGAGGGAACAAGACAGGATATCGATTGACCGAGGCCGCCAGGGCATTGAAAAAGAGCTACCGGGACTGGTATCAGGCGATCGAGACCGAAGCCCTTCGAAAGGCTCGGGAGCTGTTCCCGTGGACAATGATTACCCGCGGAGCAAGAGCTTCGGTTCACCGTACCTCGAAGGACGCTGAGAAAAACAGCTGAGCTTCATGGCGGCTGGGCTCCTCCTTGCCGAACTTTCTGTTGAGATCGATCGTGGCCTTCAGCGTTCGCCCGTCATGAACTGGCTCCGTATGCATAACCGAAAAATCAAGGAGATCGTTTCATGGATACTTTCACAAAAGCGTACATTCCCTACAAAGGATATTTCTCGAGCCCCTTCAGCCGCTGGCAGGGGAGCATGCAGAATGACAATGCAGTCAGCCTGGCGGCCAATACGGCGAGAAGATGGTTTTTGGAGAAGAAGATCGAGCCGACTGTCATCGACTATCTGTTTCTCGGGAGCACCGTTGCCCAGAACCACTGGTTTATCGCTCACAATTGGGCCGCCTCGATACTGACAGACGACCAAAAGTATGTGCCCGGCCTCTTCGTCAACCAGTGCTGTTCAACCTCTACCACGATTCTCAATCTCGCTGCCATGAATTTGGAGCTGGGCGTCTACGAGGTGGCATTTGCCCTGGCGGCAGACCGCTGTTCGAACGGACCCCACACCGTATGGCCCGACCCCCTGGGTCCCGGTGGTCAGCCCGAGAGGGAAGACTGGAATATGGACAACTTCGGCGGAAACCCCCGCCATCGGGCTGCCATGGTGGAGACCGCCGAGAACGTGGCCAAAGAATTTGGCATTACCAAGGAGGAGTGCGACGCAGTGGTGCTGCGCCGCTTTGAGCAGTATCAGGCGGCACTGGCCAACGACAGGGCATTCCAGAAGCGCTATATGTTCGCTCCGGAGGTAACGGTGACCAGGAAAAAGACCAAGTTTATGGAGCAGGATGAGGGTTGGACCCCCACCACGGCCGAAGGTCTGGCCAGGCTGAAACCCGTGCGGCCGGGAGGTGTCCTGAGCTTCGGCGCCCAGACGTTCCCTGCGGACGGCAACTGCGGTATCATCGTGACTACAAAGGAGAAGGCCAGGGCACTGAGCGCTGATCCCAAGATAGAGATACAGATTGTTTCCTACGGCTATTCGCGGGTCAAACCGATGTTCATGCCCGCTGCACCGATCCCGGCCGCAGAGATGGCCCTCGCGAAAGCTGGCCTGAAGGTCACGGACGTGAAGGCCGTCAAGACCCACAACCCTTTTGCCGTCAATGATATCGCCTTCTCGAAAAAGACGGGCTACGATGTCATGAAGATGAATAACAACGGATCCTCTTTGATCTACGGCCACCCTCAGGGTCCGACAGCGGGCAGGGGGATGATCGAGATGATCGAGGAGATCGTGCTTCTCGGCGGCGGCTACGGCCTCTTTACCGGTTGTGCTGCCGGGGACACCGCCGCGGCCATGGTTTTGAAGGTGGGGTAAGCTGGGCGGCTCCGCAAACGATGCATTGATGCCATGAGCTTCCGGACCATTTTAGACAAGAAGCTGTCCGAAAAGGTAGACCGATTTCTAACGGGAAAGGCTGAGGTCATGCAATGGGTGCGGTTTGAGGATATCTCGTTTCATCCGCACCCGGCGATGCGCTCGTATGAAGCGTGCCACCATTTCGACGGCCGCGAGCACACGATCTGGCTGAACCCGAAAAACGATGATTTCGAAGCGCTCACCTTGCATGAAATACTGCGTGCCTCACTTCTTTCGGAGGGTTTTCCTCAAGCACTCCCACACCCTTCCGCCATGCCCGGAGTAAGCGCGCACTACCTGGCTTCTCTGCTTTCTCACGTAATTATTGAACCGGTCATTGATCGTTTTCTTGTAGGATCAGACCTGCCTGTTTACCCTCGGGACAGAGCGCTGACACAAAAGACGGCTGAGATTTGGCTCGATGCGAGGATGGGTGTACCTTCCGGCTTTGTTTTGTGCAAATGGACGCTGCTGGCGGTGCTCGTCGGGCTCGATCCCATCTTGCCCCCGGATCAGACAGGGCTCTTCCTCGGGCTTCTTCGAAGAAAATTCCCTGATGCCGCCAGGGTAGGGGAGCGCTTAGCCGATGTCATTTCCAGAAAGGGCTTTAGGGCGCCCGGCCAGGCTCTCGGTGCTCTTGTTCATCTGCGGGATGCCCTGGGCCTGAGAGACAAAATAGCGGTTATCGATGTGAGGTCCTCAGTTCGCGCGGTAGCGCAGCATCCTGTAAGGACGCAGCAGCCTCCCCAGGTCGAATAGAGCCATCCGCCCGATTCTTCGGATTCCCGTCCCTGCCACACGCTTCACTGACCCGATCTAACTATCGCAGTCTGTTAACGAATAACTTAATCTTTCCGACTTCTGTACGACAATATATGCAGACAGATGCGCACAGAGACCATAAGGGCGGAATTGTTGACGAAGGCCAAGACGCTCAGGGTACTTCCCACCCTGAGTACCGTCGTGGATCGGGTTTTCGAGGTGCTGAATGACAAGAATGCCTCATTCCGGGAACTGGTAGATATTGTGAGGTACGATCAGGCAATTTCGTCGAAAATCATCAGTATTGCGAACTCTGCTTATTACAGCAGAGGGGTCAAGATCATGAGCCTGCAGCGGGCCATGATCATTATCGGGCTGGAGGAACTGAAGTACATCGTAACCTGTCTCGTCTTTCTGGAAGGCATACTTCGTAAGCTCGCCCTCAGAGACGATGATCTCATGACGTTGTGGAGACATTCCGTGTACGTTGCGTACTGCATCCAAAGTGCTCTCCGCAAACACTCTTGTCGAGGAACCGGAGAAGGTATTCACGCTCGCCCTGGTGCATGATATCGGGAAGGTGATCCTGTACATGTATCTTGACGATTACCGACATTTAATCAATGGCTGCAACGGCAAACGCAAGGACCTGTGCGCGAGGAGCGCTCCAGGTTTGGCATAGACCATCAGGAGATAGGCTATTACATGTCTATGAAATGGAGGTTCCCATCGGAGTTTGGCAAGATAATCCGGTATCACCACGATAATAGACCTGTCGGCGAATGCGAGGCACTCCTCGCGATCATCCGGACGGCCGATTTGTTTGCCGATTTTCCCGATGCTGATCTCGGGATGGATGGCATAATTCTTTTGCGGGAAAAAGAGAGAATAGATAAAGAAACGGAGCGCATCAGTCTGCTTCTTGGGTCGGCCCATGAAAAAAAATAAGTTCAGCCCCGAATCAGTGCTCTTTCAGTGGAATTTCTATGAGAGGACCATTGCGAATTACTCGATTATCATGAAGATCTTTCCAGTACATTGAGGATGGGGAGAGTCTCATAAGTTATATGCCGAAGGTCTTTGTTGAGGAGACCGACTTTGACATGTGTCAGATCGTACGAAACGGAAAAGACGAGGCGCAGGAAGGCTTCTTTACGATCGACGATTCTTTGAAAAGTCTCTCCCTTCGGGAAATTGAGCATCTGAGCAGGGCACTCTTTTCTCCCTTCTCTTCTCAACAATGTCTCAACTTACGGCACGCTCTATATCTATCCCCTCGTGCAGGATGTGGATGTTTTCGGATACCTGCTCCTGGGCAAGAAAGACGCGATCCAGTTAGACGAGCATATCCTGAGAGAACTGGAACTTCTGTGTCAGGTACTGAACAAGTCGATGCTCTTGAATATTTCGATCGACCGCCTGAAGGCCCTGGACGATCTGAGGTTGCGTGACCTTGACTCGAAACTCGTGCTGACCAATACCCTCCTCAATACCGTTATTGACCAATCTCCCGACGTGCTCCTGCTGGTCGACAAGAGCGGCCGCATCTGCTTTGCTAACAAGAAGGCGAGGATGCAATTTGACGAAAGGAAAGCCCTTCTGGTTGGAGAGAAGATTGATAATCTTATTTCCGGGATCGACAGTGATTCTTTCGAGAAGGACCTCTTGCTTCATGGGAACATTCAATATCGGATCGGCGATCAGTTCAAGCTCTTCGAGCTGGAAAGCTACCCGATAAAGGACGAGACAGGGGCAGTGATTTTTAAGAGCATCGTGCTGAAAGATGTTATGGATGAGAAGCTCATCGAAGAAGAAAATATCCACAAGAGCAATATGGAGAGCATAGGGAAGCTTGCGGGCGGGATAGCCCATGACTTCAATAACCTGCTCACGGGTGTGCTCGGTTACGCGTCTTTGATGAAGAAGCATGTGACCGAGGACAAACAGCTCCTGCGGTACGTGGAAGTGATAGAAGGGTCTGCCAGGCGCGCGGCTAAACTGACCGAACATCTTGCTCAATTTTTCCAGGCGGCAGAAGACGCTCGACCGGGATCGTGGACGTGAACGTGATCGTGGACGACGTGCTCTTTCTCCTCAGCGAAAGCTTCAGGGATCTACAGGTAGTCGAAGAACCTGGATCCGCTGCTTCCTCCTATTAAAGGGGATGAGGGGGAGCTCCAGCATGCCCTCCTCAATCTCTGTGTAAATGCAAGAGATGCTACGGCTAATGGGGGCAAATTACGGGTCAGGACAGAACGAAAAAAGCATATGGGCAATAAGGATTTCATCCTGATCGAGATAGAGGATAACGGAACCGGCATGGATGAGGATATCAGAAAGAAAATCTTCGAGCCTTCTTTCACCACCAAGGAGAACGGCACGAAGTTGGGAATGGGCCTCTACATGGTCGACAAATTCGTGAAGGGCCACGGAGGCTTCATTGAACTTGAGAGTGAGCCGGGGCAGGGGACCCGTTTTAGCGTCTACCTGCCGGTGGAGACGGGTAAGGTAGAGGTTTCTCGAGGCCGAACCTGAAGTACTGCCGGCGGCGCAGAACAGCACAGTGCTCGTGGTGGAGGATGAAGATACAATTAGAGAGCTTGTGGGAGGGATCCTCAAGCGGGAAGGTCTAAAAGTACTGGAAGCACCCGACGGTCGGAAGGCCCTGGAAGTGCTCCAGCATCCCCCTCGGCCGATCGACCTTGTGATTCTCGACATGGTTATGCCGGGGCTTAAAGGCGAAGGTGTTTTGACACGTCTCAGGGAACTGGGGATTGACGTCGAGGTTGTTGTCTCCAGTGGATTTATGAATGAAGGCCAGCGTGAGAAGCTAAAGAAGTGGGGAATAAATGCCTTCCTGGATAAACCGTATCGGGAAGCGGATGTGCTCAGCCTGGTGCGTAAGCTGCTTGCGCGAGGGCCAAAACCAGTAGCAGACAAGAAAGCGTCTACCCTCCTGCCGCTTAAGTCTAACTGAACGTATCTTCCAGTGACCCCCTCGTCTTTCGTTACGCGTCACGTCTTTATTCGTCACGTTATCACCGTTACGTCCCCATCGTCACGTCTGAGATATTTTGGCCAGGAGTGCTGCGAACGTGGTATCATTGTTCCCGGGCTGCGGCCCGCAGCTTCTCAGGAGTGAAGGAGGTAGAAGGGGCCATGAAATATCAGGTTGGTGGAGTGGGGAGATGCATTGTTGCAAGGTTTGAGGACGGAGACCCGATCCTGGATAGTCTCATCGATATAGCAAAGAAGGAAGAGATAAGGGCAGCGATCGTTTATCTGGTGGGAGGGATCACCGAGGCGACACTTGTGGTGGGGCCGGACAAAGAGGAGCTCCCGCCGAATCCTGTCTGGCGCACGCTTACAGAGAGTCACGAGGCTGCGGCCGTGGGCACGATATTCTGGGAAGGAAACGAACCGAAAATCCATATCCATGGATCATTCGGTAAGCGGGATATGGTGAAGGTAGGCTGTCTCAGGGATAAGGCAAATACCTTTCTTGTCCTGGAGGCGATCATTCTTGAGATAACGGGAGTGAAGGCTGTGCGCGAGTTGGATCCCAAGTCGAACATGGTGCTGCTCAAGCTCTAGTGCCGATTTGCCTTCATGCGCATATCTTCGTTGTCGCTGCGTCCTTACAGGATGCTTCGCTATCGCTCTCCTCGACGTACCTCCATGTACGCCCGGGTACCCGCTTGCGGGTGGGGCTCCTCGCTGCCGCCCGGAGTACCCGGCCGAAGGCTGGGTGTCGCAGAATGCAAATCGGCACAAGAAGCTAGAGGAAGCCCACCCCGTCTGTTGTTCCGCCCTTGGGGCCTTCAAATCTGTTGCAATAATGCCACATATTCTCCTTGACTACTCCGCGCTGCATATTCTAGCATTTGCAGTCAGGAAAGACCCCGAAATAGACTGATAAACGCAAATCAATAAACTCAAAGAAGGAGGGAGATCATGAAGCGACTGGTATTTTTTGTGATGGTGGCGGTGATGCTCGGTTCTTATCTCGACGACCTCTTTTGCTGCAGCGCCTTTTTACCAGGGCAAGACCGTGCGCGTCACCGTCGGCTTTTCAGCAGGAGGAGGTTTTGACCTCTGGGCGAGGGTCGTTGCACGTCACATAGGGAAACATATTCCGGGCAATCCCACGGTCATTGTGGAGAACGTCACCGGAGCAGGCGGCCTTATCCAGGTGAATCAGCTCTTCAAGGCGACCAAGCCGGACGGCCTCACCCTCGGCCACATCAACGGCGGGCTTATCCTGGGGCAGATGATGGGCCAGCCGGGGTATGATTTCGACCCCCAGAAGTTCATTTACATCGGCGCTGCCAACAAGGAGAACGCCGTCTTCGTTTTCGGCAAGAAGAGCGGCATCACCTCGGCCGATAAATGGCGGACATCGCCCGCGCCTGTCAAGATCGGTGGTCTTGTGCCGGGGAATTTTGTCGACAACATGGACCGGATGATGAAAGACGTGCTCGGCTTCCCCACGCAGATCATCACCGGCTACAAGGGCACGGCCGACATCCTTATCGCCACGGATAGCGGCGAATTGGCCGGTGGTCCTCCGTCCTGGGACAACGTGAAGACCAACCGGAAGAGGGCGCTCGAGACGGGTGACATGATCGTTGTCATCCAGTGCACTGCGAAGCCGCTCAAGGAACTCCCGAACGTTCCGAGGATGATCGACTTGGCGAAGACAGACGAGCAGAAAAAGCTTGTCCAGATTGTGGCTCACTACGCGAACGACTATTCGAGGCCGTTTGCTGTCCCGCCGGGAACGCCGAAGGAGCGCGTCGATATACTGCGCAAGGCTTTCCAGGAGACGATGAAAGATGGTGAGTTCCTGGCTGAGGTCGAAAAAATGCAGATGACTCTCGATCCGACGACCGGCGATGAAATGGCAGCCGCGGTAGCCGACTCCGCCAAGCTGGATGCGGCCACGAAGGCCAAGCTCAAGGATATACTCTTTCAAGTAGGTCATTCGGGTAAGCGAGGCTGGCCGCGTGGCGTACGTAGTACTCGGCGGCTCACGTCGGAGCGATGGTAATGTTAGAGACTGTGCAATGTTTCTTTGCCGGTTTGACGCAGATATTCACACTGACGACCTTCAGCCTCATGCTCCTGGGCATCGCCATCGGCTTTGCAGTAGGCATCCTGCCGGGACTGGGAGGACCGACAGCGATGGCATTAATGCTGCCGTTCGTCGTGAAGATGACCCCGGTGGAAGCCTTCGCGTTCTTGCTCGGCATGGCCTGTGTCGTCAACACAACCGGGAGATATCACTTCCGTGCTGTTCGGCATTCCGGGTGAGCCGACGACGGCCGCGACCATAGTGGATGGCCATCCGATGGCAAAGAAGGGACAGGCCGGCCGCGCGCTCGGCGCAGTCCTCATGGCTGCGTTGATCGGCTCCATCTTCGGCGCCTTTATGCTTGCGATGGCCGTTCCCATCGTGCGCCCCATCGTGCTCTCCTTCGGCAGCCCTGAGTTCTTCATGCTCTCGCTCCTCGGCATCACGTTCGTGGCATCGCTCTCCGGCTCCGACGTGATCAAAGGTCTATTGTCCGGAGGGCTGGGCCTCTTTGTTGCCACGGTGGGCCTCGATCCGGTCTCCGGTATTCAGCGTTTCACGTTTAACCAGACGTTTCTGTGGGATGGTATAGGGCTCGTGCCGATCACGATAGGATTCTTCGCCATCCCTGAGATCATCGATCTTGCGGTGACGGGATCGAGCATCGCAGGTGGACGGACCGGAGAGCTGGGCGGGGTTATGGAGGGCGTCCGCGACGTATTCCGTCACATCTTTTTAGTTCTCCGCTGCGCCGCTATCGGCACGTTCTGCGCGATCATACCCGGCATGGGAGGGGCTACAACCCAATGGCTCTCTTACGCGCACGCCGTGCAAAGCTCGCCCGACAAGGAACGTTTCGGCAAAGGGGCCATCGAAGGGGTGTTGGGCCCCGGCGCATCGAACAACTCGACGCTGGGCGGCAGCCTTATTACGACCATCTCTTTCGGGATCCCGGCGAGTGTCTTTATGGCGATACTCATCGGGGCTTTCATCATGCACGGGGTCGTCCCCGGCCCTGACATGCTCCGGCCGGAATCGAAAGGGGGACACCTCGGGCTCACGTACTCCTTCGTCTGGATCACGGTCGTCTCAAACCTGATCACCGTGGGCATGATCTTTCTCTTCCTGAAACAGCTCGTCAAGGTAACGTACGTACGCGGCAGCCTGCTCATCCCGTTCATTCTCATGCTCATCTACCTCGGCGCGTTTGCCGAGAAGAACGCGTTCCCCGACCTGATCCTGGTTCTCGTCTTCGGCGCATTTGGCTGGGTACTGGAAAAGCTTAAGTGGCCGCGACCACCCTTGATACTCGGTCTTGTGCTCGGGGGACTGGCAGAGAGTAGACTCTTTCTCTCGATGGGCAATTACGGCATCAGCTGGCTCTGGCGTCCCACGGTGCTGCTGCTTATCGCGGTCACCCTGTTCGGCGCTTTCTACCCCTTTGTAAAGAGCAGGTTGCATCAGAGGAAACTTCGAAAGGCGGAAGCGTACGTGGCGCGGAGGGCGTGGCGGTCACGGTGAAGCCGAAAGGGAAGGTCAATAAGTGGTCCGCGATCTTTGCTCTGGGCCTCGTCATGATCCTTGCGCTCGCTCTCTGGCAGAGCCGGAACTTTAATATCCGGGCGGGACTCTTCCCCTGGGCGGTCGGTTTCCCACTCTCTTGCACTTGCGCTTACACAGTTCGGCCGGGAACTTTCGGGCAAAGCCGGGGGACGTCCGCTGGGACGGCCCGCTGAGGACGAGGAACCCGAGATACCAACGGAGCGTGGTCAACCGCCGGACAGCCGGTATGTTCGGCTGGATCGTCTCTTACTTAGTGGCTATCTGGCTGCTCGGTTTTCCCACAGGCTGCGCCGTGTGCAGTTTTATTCAGCTTAAATTTGCGTCAAAAGAAAAGTGGCTCATCACGATACTCCTGACCGCGGGTCTCTGGGCCTTCGTGTACCTGCTGTTCGAGAAGACGCTTCACGTTCCGTTCCCGGACGGATATTTGTTTGAATTACTCGGCTGGGTTGAGTAGCACAGGAAGGAACCGACAAAAAAATAGCCTGAGGAGGATGTTCATGAAAAGATCTTTTTGCGCTATGGCAACGCTCGCAGCCTTCGTACTATGCTCAGCCGCCAATCTTCATGCCGCCCCGGCAGCGTTCTACCAGGGTAAGGTGGTGCATATCACTGTCGGTTTTTCGCCGGGGGAGGCTTTGATGTGTCGGCCCGGTTCGTTGCCCGTCACCTCGGCAAGCATATCCCGGGCAACCCCACCGTCGTCGTCGAGAACGTCACGGGCGCCGGGGGCCTTGTCCAGATAAACAGCCTGTTCAAGTCGGCAAAACCGGATGGCCTCACCATCGGCTACCTGAATGGCGGGCTCCTCTTCTGCCAGCCTCTCGGCCAGCCGGGCTACGACTTCGACAGCAGGAAATTCGTTTACGTAGGCGCTCCTACCAAAGACAACAATGTATTCGGCCTAACGAAGAAAAGCGGCATCACGAGCGTAGAGAAATGGAGGGATTCCAAAACGCCGGTCAAGATGGGAGGGGTGGTTCCCGGCAACCCGATGGACAATATGGCCAGGCTCATGAAAGATGTTCTCGGGTTTCCGACGCAGGTCGTAACCGGTTACAAGGGCGGCAGCGACGTGCGTTTGGCAATGGAAAACGGTGAGCTGGCGGGTGCGGCTCTGAACTGGGATCATTTCAAGGTTAACTGGAAGAATGCCCTTGAAACAGGCGAAGGCATTATTGTCGTGCAGTGTGTGGCCAAACCTTTGCCGGAGCTTCCCAACGTGCCTCTCATGATAAGTCTTGCCAAGACCGACGACCAGCGCCGGCTTGTCGAAGTTGCCGCTTACGACATCAACGAGTATTCGCGACCTTTTGCAGCACCTCCCGGTACCCCGAAGGAGCGCGTAGAGATACTGCGCAAAGCCTTCCAGGATATGTACAAAGACAAGGAGTTCATTGCGGAGGCTGACAAAGGAAAGTTTACCCTCGACCCCGTAGATACCGAGAAAATGGAGCGGGCCATCGAGGCCGTCTATAAGCTGGATCCGGCTCTGCTGGCTAAGCTGAAGACGATTCTCTTTAAGTAGCAGAACAATGTGCGATTGAAAGCCTTAAAAACGGGTGGTCGAAGGACCGCCCGTCCAATGCTCACCATCCCCCATAACAACCGACCTTAATCGCAGTCATTGCCCACCGAGTTGTGCGGTTACTTGACAAAGGGTCCTTTAGCCTTATCCTTAAGTACATAGTTCTAAAACCTTAGGCTACCTACCGAGAACAGGTGCGCCTGCCTGGGTTTCGATCGTCACTCGGGAAGGGCCAACGAGGCATCGATTTGCCCGTTGAGACGGCACAGCCAGGAAAGGAGGGCGTTGTGAAGTTCACAGTCTCCATTACCCAGGAGTGCAATCTCAGGTGTTCTTACTGCTACATTGAAAAGAAGCCTATCTCCATGTCCAATGAGACAGCCGGCGCGGTCGTCGATTTCATCTTCGACTCCGCAATCCCCGGAGAAAAAATCGACATCGGGTTTTTTGGAGGGGAGCCGCTTCTCAGACCTGATCTCATCAGGTACATCACCGGTTTGCTGGAGCAGCACCCCTCCTTCGACCCTGCGCAGGTCCAGCTTGCCGTTGTTACAAACGGCACCGTCTTCTCCGACGAAATAGCAGAATTGCTTAATACGCACAACATAGCGTTCTGTTTAAGCTGTGACGGGCCTCCCTCAACGCAGGACCTGTTCAGGCGCTTTCCAAACGGCAACGGGAGTTCCGCTTCGGTCGAGAAGACCTTACGACAGGCGCTGCAGACCTTCCCTACGGTTCTTGTCAACGCGGTCTACCACCCTCGCACCTTTAGCCACCTGCCGGAAGTCGTACAATATTTCTCCAGCCTTGGACTTAGGCAAATCTATTTGAATCCGGACTTCTCCGCTACCTGACCCGGTTGAAGCGGTGGGGCAGTGCACTCGCCTAGTGGGCGCACTCTATAACGATTACTATCTCCGGGACAAGCCCCATTACATAAGCTTTATCGACAGCAAAATAGCTGCGATTCTGCGTAATGGTTACGACCCGCTGGAGCGTTGCCGCATGGGGCGCGGTGAGTTCGCCTTTGCAGCGTCGGGGAATGTGTATCCGTGCGAGCGCCTTATCGGGTCGGACGACGGCCATACCAACTGCCTTGGCAATATCGCAAATCGAGCTGGGTTACAGACAACGTGCAGCCTTCTTAAGGCCACCACCAATACAAACACGGAGTGCCAGAACTGTACCCTGAGCAGCTACTGTATGAACTGGTGTGGCTGCTCCAACTACTTTCAGTCGGGTCGCTACGACCGTGTCGGGCCATTTCTCTGCGCGTCGGAGAGGGCTGCGATAGCGACTTCTTTCCAGGTCATGCAGACCCTGGAGCAGAAGATTGGCACATGCTTTTTTGATCACTTTGCAGGAGAACCGACAGTGAACAGCTTTCTGAGGTAGAAGGAGGCTACTGACGTGACGAATGAGCGTTCCCCACCCTGGCTGATTTTCCCAGCATCCAGCAACGCTCAATGAATCAGGAGGTAAGTATGTATGTGGATCCGTTTGACCCGCGGTGGTGGTGGAGGAAGTGGATCTGGGGTATCCGCGCTGATATCTGGATCAAGAATGGTGGAATCTCTGAGAAATTGATCAAGGCTGGACAGGCGACTCGCATCGACCCGCAGTCCCTGCCGCCTGTCGGGGACATTGGCGGGGGCATAACGCAGATGGCGCAGGCTGAGAAGCCAAAGGCACCGGCGCTCCTCAAGATCCAGTTTCCGGGCGGTATCCGGTTCCCCCACCTGCACTACAAGGGAGACGTGTACCAGGTGAGCCCCGAGGGCTGGAAGGAGTTCACGCAGGTTGTCATGGACGGCATGGTGCAGAAACTCAAGGCTGCGAAGGGAGTCAGTTTCGACCAGGTCATGGAGATATCGAGCTCCATCGACGCCTTAGGTTAGTCTCCAAAGAAAGAAAGGGGCGGGGAGAATCCCGCCCCTTTTTCTCTTCCACCCCCAACAATGGCGATCCGGTCCCTCCGCTGTGCCGGCACAGCAATAGCATAGCCCTCTCTGTGAAATTGCCTTGAAAATGCAATCGTAGTCCTGCATAATGCTGTTCAGTTGTGAAAGGGCTCTGGGCATAGGCGCTGTAGCTGCAACCGTGACAACGCTTCCGAATCCGTCCCTTCCAGAGGCAGAGGCGGCAGCGAAAGCTTAAGGAGGGTGCCGTGGCAAAGGAACTCAAGGTTGTCGGCAAAAGAGTGGAAAGGGTGGACGCCTTCGAGCGGCTCACCGGTGAGGCAAAATATGCTTCCGATATCTATCTTCCCGGGATGCTCTACGTAAAGATTCTTCGAAGCCCTCATCCCCATGCGAAGGTGAAGAGAATAGATGCATCCAGGGCAGAAGCCCTTCCGGGGGTGAAGGCTATTCTTGTCGCCGGCGGATGTTCCTGAATTTCCCGATCCATAAAAGGGGAACTGCACCGTTCTTCCAGATGCCCATCCTTGCGAGTACGGCCCGCTACGCGGGTGACGAGATGCTCGCGGTCGCAGCCGTGGACGAGGAGACAGCGGAGAGTGCGCTTGAACTGATCACGGTTGATTACGAAATACTTCCCTTCGTGCTCGATGCGGAGGAGGCGATGAAACCCAGCGGCCCCAAAGCTCTATCCCGAGGGGAACGTGATCCAGGAGACCGCGGATACGGTCATCCGGGGCGACGTAGAGGAGGGATTCAGACAGGCAGACGTGATCCTCGAAGAGAAGTACCAGACCCACCTGATCCAGCATACGACCATGGAACCCAGGGTCACTGTGGCGAGTTGGAGCGGAGAAGAGACTCACGCTCTGGGACTCCCACAAAAATCCCTTCCGCGTGCGGACCGACGTTGCGCGGGCGCTGGGAATCAAAGTCAACCAGGTGAGGGTCCTGACCCCGTACATCGGCGGAGACTTCGGCGATAAGGCGTATGTGGAAAGGTATCATATTATTGCAGCCCTGCTCGCAAGGAAGACGGGACGGCCGGTCAAGCTGGAATATACAAGGGAAGAGAATTACCTCTCAGCCCATCATCGCTATCCTACGACGTGGTACCTCAAATACGGCGCGAAGAAGGACGGGACGCTGACCGCCATCCAGGCAAAGCTTTTTGCGGACCTCGGCGCTTACTATCACCTGGACGGCGCCATCGCGTCGCTGGAGGTGCCCAAGTTTGTCTATCGATGCCCGAACGTCAAGCTGGAAGGCTACAACGTCTTCACCAACAAGCCCGAGGGGGGTCACATGCGCTGTGTTGGCCATCCCGCGGGCATGTTCCCGCAAGAGGTGCATATGGACCGCCTGGCGGAAAAACTGGGGATGAACCCGCTCGCTTTCCGCCTGAAGAACTATGCGCGGAAAGAGGATGGGGACCAGGACAGGAAGTTCCCCTTTGCGAGCAACGGGCTCGAAGAGTGCGCGAGGCTGGGCGCTGAGAGGATAGGCTGGCAGAGCAACTGGAGGGAGCCAGGGTCAAGCCCTGGCCCCGTGAAGAAAGGGCTCGGTGTTGCCTTCCATGCGTGCCGCCACGGTGGGATTACTCCGCCCATGTCCGCCATCATCAAGCTCGATCCGGATGGCACGGTTGAGCTGTTAAGCGGTCTGAACGACAGCGGGGGCTGGCAGAAGACGACCATGGCCATGATTGCCGCCGAGGAGTTGGGTATCCCTTACGAAGCGGTGCAGGTGACGACCGGTGATACGGATGCAACGACAGACACGGGACCTCCCGGCGGAAGCCGTGGTACGGCGAGCGCAGGCCTGGCGGTGATCGCTGCTGCCAGGGATGCCAAGAATCAGCTGCTGGAGGTTGCAGCCGAACTCCTGAAGAAAAAGAAAGAGGATCTCGATATCAGGGACGGGCAGATCTTTATCAACGGAGAGAACAGATCGATTCCGTACAAGGAGATACTCTCAAAGGCTCCCAGCCCGATCATAGGCCGTGGTTCCGGCAAACCTCCGCAAAATGTGGCCTTGCTTACCTTCGGCGTCCACTTTGCCGAAGTGGCCGTGGATACGCGTACGGGCAAGGTTGAGATCCTGCGACTGGTTGCGGCCCACGATGTGGGACGGGCGATCAATCGGCTCGGCTGCGAGAACCAGATCCAGGGCGGAGCCATCATGGGGATCGGCTTCGGCCTGCTGGAGAGACAGTATATCGACGGCCAGACGGGCATCTGCGTCAACCCCAACATGGTTGATTTCAAGATTCCGTCAATCCTCGATGTGCCGGCGGTGGAGCCGATTATCGTGGAACCGGACGACCCCTACGGGCCATTTGGCGCGAAAGGGAGTCGGTGAGCCTCCATACAGTATTCCTGCACCGGCCATCGCCAATGCCATCTATAATGCGGTCGGCGTCCGGTGCAACGAGATCCCGATCAACATCCGGTCGATCCTCGACGGGCTGGCAAAGGGCTGAAGAGAGAGACGGCCGGTTGAAGGTGCGGGGTCTAAGCCCGCTCTTCCACTTTGTTCCTCAGAATACCGATGCCCTCTACCTCCAGTTCAACGACGTCTCCCGGTTTGATCCACTTGTCCAGTTCCATGCCGCAGCCAAAGCCTACGGTGCCGGAGCCAATGAACTCTCCCGGGTAGAGGGAATCGTCTTTCGACAAATAGGCGATGAGTTGCGGAAACGTAAAATGCATATCCCTGGTATTACCATCTGACCAGACTTCACCGTTGATTCTTGCCGTCATCCTGAGGTTGCTGACATCCAGCTCATCCTTGGTAACGAGGCAAGGACCCATGATATTCGAATTCCGAAAGCTTTTCGCCTTTGCGGGACCCAGCATCAGTTGCATTTCCTTTCTCTGGATATCGCGGGCACTGATGTCATTGAAGATGGTGTAGCCGAAAACATACTCCTCAGCATTTTCCGCGGGTATGTTAACCCCTTGCTTGCCAATACAGAGTGCGATCTCCAGCTCATAGTCAAGTTTTTCCGTGTAGCTCGGCCAGAAGATCGGCTCATCGGGTCCAATGACATCAGTAGAGCTGGTGCGGTAGTGGGCGGGGATCTCATAGAATACCTCGGGCAATTCGGTGGGCGCCTGGCCGCGGGCTCGTGCATTCATGATATGCTGCAAAAATGCGGAGCAGTCCCTTATTGAAACCGGGCGCGGGACGGGTGCCAGCATCCTGACTTCGTCCAGTTGATAGAAGAGCCTCGCTCCATTATCGTTCGTCGCCCGATCTCCTGTCCTTTCATCGTGGTCGAGCGCCTGGTGAGCTGCATCCATGGACATGGAGCCACCCTCGATGAACTTCAACATGTCCGTGGGCACTATCGCCTCCGCTAACTCTCGCCATCGATATATGCCACGGACGTCTCTGAGATACGCCGCATAAGCCGCATGCAGGTCAATAACGCCTTGTCTCCGCAAGACGCCTATACGCTGCACAGGACCGACTGGAGTCTTTACTTCAAATGTAACAAACTTCATGGCGTCCCTCCTTCGGCTGCTCTTACTGATCACTCTGAGCAATCATGGTAATATGGCCACAGCCCGACACCATCCCGCGCTCGCCGCCTTGAGCTTAACGGGAAAGCAGGCGACCTTAAAACCTGTGGGTTCGGGCAACAGGTCCAGATTCGCCAGCTTTTCGATCTGGCAGTACTCCTTCTCTATACCGGCGAAATGGGCCTGCCACAGCACTTCTTTACGATGTGTGCGCTGGAACTCCTCTTTGATCGCCCAGAAGGGCTGGTCTAACCCCCAGGCGTCGGTGCCTATAACCTTTACTCCCTGGTCCAGGAGCCACAGCGTGGATTCTCTTCACCAGGCCGCACCCCATATCGAAGTATTCGGCCTTCCCCCAATACTTGTCCGCACCGGTCTGCAGCAGGATAATGTCAAAAGGTTTGATCGCGTAACCCATCTTCTCCAAACACTGCCGGATATCCTCGACCGTCACGGCTGATCCATTGGGCTTATGCCTCATATCAAGGACGACGCCGTCGTTGAAGAACCACTCCGGGGGCATCTCGTCGATGGTCCTTGCCTTCCGGCCCTCGGATGTGGGGGCGTAATGCCAGGGGGCGTCAACATGGGTTCCCGCGTGGGAGCTCAAGGTGACCGATTCGGCAGCGGCACCCAGTCCTCCGGGTAGGTCATCATTTACACAGCCAAAGAATCGACACAGGAACTCGCTGCCCTGCTCATGGTTGAGATGGGTGATCTTTACGCCGATGGGTTCGCTGGGACTTTCCTCTGTTGGAAGACTAAGATCGATGATCTTCATCTCGCGCCTCCTTGAGGCGCAGGTAGAAGCAAGAACAAAGGTTGAGGAAAGGACAAGAACGAAGGTTGAGGAAATACCAAGGAAAAGACTGGGACCAGACCATTGTCTTTTTTTAAGCTTGTTCTTTTCTTAACCTGCTTCATCTCTTACCTCAACCTGTTCTTTGCCTTTACCTGTCCTTCAGATACTTACACCCAGATAACGCACCTGCACTTCTTCATTTGCCTTCAGGTCGTTCCGGCTTCCGGAGAAAACAGTCGTGCCGTTGTCTATGATGTAGTAATAATCGGCCACCTGCAGGGCGAACTGTAAATTCTGTTCTGCCAGCAAGATCGTCATTTTGTTCTGCTTCAATTCCAGAATCGTTCTTCCGATTTGTGCAAGCACGAGGGGAGCCAATCCTTCACTCGGCTCATCCATGAGGAGAAGACGGGTGGTCCCCATAATGGCCCGGGCGATCGCCAGCATCTGCAGCTCGCCTCCACTCAGTGTTCTTGCCTTCTGTTTTTTTCTTTCCTGCAATATGGGAAACAGCTCGTAGGCTTTTTCGGTTTCCTTTTTTATCTCTGCGGCAGATGATCGTAAAAGGCCCAGGCACAGGTTCTCCTCGACGGTGAGCATCGGAAAGATATGCCATCCTTGAGGAACGACCCTGACACCCTTCGTGTAAATCCGGTTCGATTGCCACCCCAGAACTTCCTCTCCAAAAATCTTAATCGAGCCTCGCGCCGGAGGGGTCATCCCCATGATGGACCGTATTGTTGTGCTCTTCCCCGCACCGTTTCTTCCCAGAAGACAAACGATCTCTCCTTCCGGAACCTCAAGGGAAACGCCATGCAGAACGTGGCTTGTTCCGTAGTACGTATCGATCTCGCGGACCTCAAGCGCTTTCATGCTGTCCCCAGATAGACTTTTTGCACCTGATCATTAGCGGCTACGTCCTGGGGGCTCCCCTCGGCAATCTTTTCACCCAGGTTCAATACGATGATCTTATCAGACACGGTCATCACCAGATGCATCTTATGTTCTATCAGGCAGATGGTCACCTTTTTCCCCAGGGACCTGATCAGGTCTATGGTTGCTGCGGTCTCTGCCGGGGACATGCCGCTGGTGGGCTCATCAAGCATCAAGAAATCGGGACCTATCGCCAGGCTCATGCCGATCTCCAGACGTCGCTGATCACCATGGGATAATTCACGGGCGAGTTTCTGTTTCACCGGCGTTAGCCCGATAAGCTCTAACACGGCGTCAGCCTCTTGCGATGTGGAGCGGTCCTTGGAGACCTGGGAGAAGATGCTGGTCCGATGAGGAGATCTGGTCTGGGCCGCGATGGCAAACGTTATCAAAGACAGTCATCTCCTTAAAGATATTGGTAATCTGAAACGACCGCGCGATGCCTGATCGGGCGATCTCGTACGGGGGCACGTTGGTAATATCCTTTTCTTTGAACCAGACTTTTCCCCTGGTCGGCGCCATGCGCCCTGTTATCACGTTGAACAGGGTCGTCTTTCCGGCACCGTTCGGTCCGATGATCGAGGTAATCTGTCCCTCCTCTATTGCAGCAGTAACGCCCCGCAGTATGTGCAGCCCGCCAATATTCAAGGTGATATTTTCTATCCTGAGCAACATCCCTTCTTCAATCCTTCACAACGCTTCAACTCCCGCCATGACCCAGGCCTTTTGCAGGACGGCCAAAAAACCTTGTCGTGACGCTTGCTACCCAGGGATTCCTGACGATTTGCGCAACGCCCCCGGGCGAATATAAGACACACAAGATATAAAGTATGCCGAGACAGAGCATCCAGGCGTCCTTAAACCAGGTGCTCAGAACATCGCCCAGCACAATGACGATTGCTGTGCCGAGCAGAGGGCCAACCAGAGTGCCCATTCCTCCCAGGAGCGCCATGATCATAAATGAGCCCGACATGCCCCAGTGATAGTACGTGGGCGACACGAAGGGCTGAAAACAGACCATGAGCGTGCCCGAGACGGAGCCGAACAATGCGGAAATCAGAAAGACCCTCCGGATCAGCACGGAAGGGTTGTAGCCCAGAAATTTTACCCGCTCTTCGTTCTGGTGGACTCCCACGAGGACGCGCCCGAAGTGTGAATTGACGATGCGGCGGGCAACCCAATAAGCAAGCAGCAAGATTGCAAGCACAAAATAATAAATAGCGTTACGATGTTCGAGCGCTATGCCGGGAATAAGGGTCGGTGACCGGGATGCCGGAGATCCCATCGGTTCCGCCGACACGACGCCAACTGTCTGCGGCTACGTAAAAAAACTGCGAAAAGGCAAACGTCAGGAAGACGAAGTAGATCGTTCGTGTGCGCACGCAGAGTATTGCGAGGATATAACCGATGATCGCATTAAGGCCTAGCCCGGCAAAAATCCCAAGCCATACGGATGCGCTTACATATTTCCAGACAAGCGCTGCGACGTAGGCGCCGGTCCCGAAAAACATTGCGTGACCGAAGGAAGTGAGGCCGCAATATCCGGCAAGCAGATCAAACCCCAGAATAAGGATCCCGAAAATGAGGATTCTCAGAACCAATGCAACGTAGAAATCGGAGAACAGGTAGCCTGAGCCCAGGGGGAAGAGGACCAGGAGGATTAGTACTGCAGCTTCAGGGATTTTTCTAGACCAAACCGTTTTGTTCTCCTTTTCTCCGCTTTCCACGCTATCTCTCCGGAAACAGGCCTTTCGGGCGAACGAGGATAACGGCAACCATGATCGCCCATGTTGAAAATTTTGCCAGACCGGGCATTATCTGGGCCCCGAAGGCTTCGGCAAAACCGAGCATCAAGGAGCCTATTAAAGCGCCCTTAAAACTACCCATTCCTCCAATCACCACCACACTCAGCGCGACGGTCATAAAATCAAGATCCATCACCGGGTTGAGACTTCGCATGGCTCCGACAAAAACTCCGGCCACCGCAGCGAGTCCCGAGCAGGCAATGAAGAGCAGACTGAATACCTTGTATATGTCGATTCCAAAGGCCTGAACCGTTTCAATATCGAACATGCCCGCACGAATGACCGATCCCCAACGACTGCGACTAAAAAAGATCCACAGAAGCCCGACGAGAAGACAACTGAACAGAAGGACAAACAGGCGGAATTTCGGATAGTACACGCCGAGCAAATTTATGAAGCCTCTGAAGTAAGATGGCAGTTCAATCGAGTAGGAAGTCCCTCCCCATATGAGCAGGACTGCATTGGAAAAAACCATGCTCAACCCGAAGGTGAGGAACAGGGTCAGATGGATATCTTTTCCGTAAAGGCGCCTGATGAGGAGCCTCTCGACAATCCCGCCGAGCAAGGCGATGCCCACAGGCGCCAAAACCAGGGATAGCCAGAAGTTACCGGTCAGCACTAAAATGGTGAATCCCAGGTAGGCCCCGAGCATCACGAGGCCCCCGTGGGCGAAATTGAGAACCCCCACCATCCCGAAAATAATCGAAAATCCGGCAGCTATCAGCGTATAGGCTGATCCTATCGTTATTCCATACAGGCAATTCGCCAACAGTCCGGAAAAAGTCACAGTTACGCCGGACATCCTAACTTGCAGGCACCCCAGTCATACTGGGGGCCGCAGGGGGTGCCGTAATTTCCCAGGAACGTGGCTTCATGCCGAAATTTCCCGTCCTTCCGTCACCACCTTACGGACATAGATGGGGACGATCGTACCATTGTTTACCCCCATCTTTATTTTTCCTCTCGGTGACTCATACTCTATCTTGTGCAAGGCGGCAGCGAGTCCCTCAGTGTTTGAAGCATCGCCCTTAACTGCATCCAGGGCTTTGATGAGACAGGTGCCGGTGTCGAATCCCATCATGCCGAACTCATCAATCATGTCATTCGGATACGCCTTCTGCCAGGCGGCCATGAAAATCTTGTTCTGCGGATTATCTATGTAGGGGACGGTATGAAAGCAATCATAAAATCCCACGATAGCATCTCCCATTGCAGGCAGCACGGTCATTGAAAATGCACCGACCGTATCGACATATACATAGCCGTCCTTCTTCAGCCCGAATTCGTCGAACTGGCGCACAAAGCTTATTAAATCCGACCCGGCGTAAAACCCGAAAATCCCACTTGGCTTCTCCTTGGCGTTACGGATCTGAGCGAGGTAGGGAGCGTACTCTGAGGTTCCCAGGGGAGAGTAAAGCTCTCCAACCACCTTACCGCCGAGCTTCTCAAAGGCCTCCTTAAAAAAGAGCGCGGCATCACGACCGGTAGTGTAGTCAGCTCCCACGAGGAAGACCTTATTCCCCAGGGTTTTTCAGGAACCAGGGGGCCAGGGGAACGGTTACGTTATACGTAGTGTGGCCGAGCATGAACGTGTACGGACTGCAGTCCTTCCCCACGAGGTTCGAGTTTGCTCCGAAGGCCTCCACCAGCAGTTTTTTCTTAGGCGTGAGGACTGCGCTTATTGCTGCCGATTCATGACCTCCGATGGGACCCATCAGAATCTGAACCTGGTCCTTTTCATAAAGCTTGAGCGCCTTTTGTACGGCCACGTCCGCCTTTGTCTGGCTATCCTCCAGGAAGAACTTCACCCGGTCCTTGTAACTACTCATTGAGAAGGCCAGCTTGAGCCCTTTGTCGAGCAAAGCCCCGCCAACCGCAAAGACTCCTGACAAATTAGTAGCATGTCCGATGCGAATCTCCGGTTGCGCGGCACGTGCATGAAAAAATGGTCCGGAAATGCCCGTGGCCAGGGCTCCACCGCCTATTCCAATGGTCTTAATGAAATCCCGTCGGCTGATGAACCCTTCTTCCTTTTTCGAGCCATGATCTTTGTTCATCGTTTGCCCTCCTTTGCTCGTGGCATTATTTAGAAGCGTAGTAATCTCACAGGCTCAGTATTTTTCTTGCCTCCTGCGGCGTTGCTACTTCTCGTCCCATCTCTCCGGAGATGCGCGCGATTTTCGCCACCATCTGCGCACTACTCTCTGCGAGCACCCCTTTATCAATGTGCACACCATCCTCAAGTCCCGTCCTCACATGGCCGCCCAACGCTATTGCCACAGGTCCCAGTGTATAGATACTCAGGCCTGCAGCTATGAGAGACCATGTGGCGCCTGCGGGGATCGAATTCTTCAGGAAAACGAGATTTTCAACGGTTGCCTGCAACCCACCCAACACCCCCAGGACGAACTGAAAATGGAGGGGTTCGCTGAGTGCATCGAGCGACTGGAGCACAAGGGCGTTATTGATCATTGCCGCATCGTAAATCTCAAGCTCCGGCGTTACACCATGCTGTTTGAGGGTGTCGGCGAAATGGAGCATGCTGGCCCAGGGATTCATCTGAACGTCATTCAGAATGAATTCCCGTTTCTTCCTGTTGAGCATACCGACGTTGAGGGAACCGCAGTTGAGTGAGGCCATTTCCGGTTTTACTTCCGGGTCGGCCGATAGCTCGGGGATGATGCCTATCCTGGCCTCCAGCGGTATGCCCGGTCCTCCGCCGGTACTGGTGTTGATTATGATGTCGCACTCACTCCTGATGATCCGGATGATCTTTGCGAATAGATCAGCTTTTTGCAGGGGCTGACCGCTCAAGGGGTCTCTGGCGTGCAGATGGACTACAGCAGCTCCCGCCTTCCAGCTGTCAATGGCTGCCCGGGCAATCTCTTCAGGTGTGTGGGGTAAGTTTGGGTTGTGCTGCCTCGTGGTCAGGGCGCCTGTGACGGCGGCGGTGATGATAAGCTTTTCCATATCGGCCTCCCCGCTCATAGATGCGAGCCTGGTTGGTGTGCAGGATGCAGAGACTCAACTATCATACCAAACATGCTGTCAAAATGATACAGCGTGAAGAGTCCCTGACAATCCTCTTGACGCCCAGACATTACTTGCCTTCAAGAACCGCTTTGGCAATCGTCTCAAATACGCCGTCGGGGATGGACCATTTACGCACAATCGCTTCACGCTTGACCCGCTCTACAATTTCAGACACTTGCTCCTTAGTGGCAGTGAGACCCCGATCCTCGAGCTTCTTCTTAATGCTGGTTCCGCCGCTCATCTTGCCGAGGATGACATCGAAGCCTTTGCGCCCGATCAGTTGCGGTGAAAACGGCATAGTCGAATAGGGTCTCTCCGATTTACTCATGCGCAGGGCCATGTCGACAACCATCCCCGACTCGTACGTAAACTCATTGTCCCCGGTAACGGGTTTATTCATGGGGATAGGTATCTTTGCTATTTCCGATATGAGACGGGTTACGGGATAGATACGGTCGAGCTTTATCCCTGTGTCGACACCGAGTAGCAGTTCCAGGCCAATGACGACCTCCTCCGTCGCTGCGTTGCCTGCCCTCTCGCCAAGCGCATTCATCGAAGTGTGGACGGTAGAGGCGCCGGCCGCCACTCCTGAAAGCATGTAAGCTGTTGCCAGCCCGAAGTCGTTATGGGCGTGCAGCGCTATGGTCACGCCGGGTATCCATTCCCTGATTTTGTTGACCATATAGCTTGTTGTCAAAGGAAGGCCCATGCCCATGGTATCCGTATACGTCACCTCGTCAACGCCGGCCTCGTTGACGACGCTCTTATACATTCTCTCCAGAAATTGAAGCGGCGCCTTGGTCGCCTCCCAGGGCATGACTGAGGTGTAGAGCCCGTTCTTCTTGGCATGGGCGGCTGCTTTCACCAGCTTTTCTATCATCTGGTTTTCATCGAGTCCCCATACGACTTGTCCAAACCATGGCGACCCCGGGCACTCAACAACTATACCATCGGCGCCGTTCTCCAATGCGAAATCGACCTCCTTTTCATCCCACCTGCTGAGAAAAACGATTTTAGCCTTACGCCCGCCGTGCCGCATCTTCACCAGTTCCCTGGCTACTTCCCTGTCATCCGCGGATATGATGGGTAAGAGTTCAACGCTGTAAACACCCATATCATCGAGCGCCTCGTAGATCCTGAGCTTCTCGTCAGCCTTGAGGACCACGTGGGGCGCCTGTTCCGCCTCTCTCAGGGTCACGTCGTGGATTCGAACCTTCTCGGGCACTGTAAGCTGCTGCCCTTATCTCGGGCAGGAAATTGAACTCCGTCACCCAGTACTTATCCGTCAACCACTTACTTTTTTCGTCGACCATGAGCGTTGCCCCCTCTATTTCATCCATTCAGTTTGTGTCTGTTTCTACCTGAACTCCCGTTAAAATTTTAGCAGATGTCGATGTCGGCTTCTATACCTGAAAGCAGTGATTTTCATCGGTTGACAAGGAGGCCGTCGGCAGATATACTGACTGTGAAAAAATGTATTCTCCGGCAAACGAAGATCTGGGCGCACTCACAAATCAGGATTTGCAGGATATCTTCAGCATTATACACACAGCCAACCGTCACGTGAGCCTTTCCGAGATGCGGGCGGAGATCGTCAAGTCGCTGCGGGAAGCCTTCCGGGCGGAAGGCGTCGCGTTCTTCCTCGGCGACAGGGAGTTCGGAGCGATCGACAATGCCAGTATTGTGGGTATCGGCATGGACCTCCATTACCTGGATCGATGGGTCCGGTATTACAGCCGCCATGACCCTTTTCAGCAGGAAAGACCTTCAAGGAGCGTAGTCTGCAAGGTTGATGATATTCTCCCGTACAAGCGCTGGGTAAACCTCAAAATTTATAATGAGTTTTATCGGCCGCAGAACATACACTACAAACTTTCCATGTCTCTCCGCTCCAGCGTCAAGATCCTGGGGTTGATAGGTATCTTCCGATCCAGAGAGCATGAAGACTTTTCCGAGAGAGATGTGGCGAAGGCCCGCATACTGGTGCCCCACCTGACCACGGCCCTGGAGCATGTTATTCAACTGCAGAGGCTCGCGTCGGGGGCCCTTGTGACAAAGGAATATCGCCTGACCAAGAGGGAGGTCGACATTGTTCGGTGTGTCTGCCGGGGCATGACGAATGATGAAATCGGTGAGAGGTTATACATCAGCCGATTTACGGTGGAGACTCATCTAAAGAATATCTTCGATAAGACCGGGGTCAAGCACAGGGCAGGGCTGGCCAGTCTGCTGCAGTCTCTTTGACGCCGGCCATGCCGTGACCCAGCCAAGATGAAATTGTGAGCCGTGAGCAGCGAGCGGTAAGCCGCGAGTCCTGCAACCACGCAACTCTTCACCCGTAGCTCTTCCCCCTTCTTCTACCTGACCCTTGTCCCTTGACCCTATGACCCTGTTTTATTGACATCGTTTTCACCAGTATTAGATAATAGGTCATGCCTCCAAAATCTATTCCTGCCCTCCTCGAACAGATCGGGGACCTTCTCGACCTGAAGGGGGAAAATCCCTTCAAAGTGAGGGCTTACTATAACGCCGCAAAGGCGCTGTCAGAGGTTGACGATCTGGACGCGATCATAAAGGCGGGACGTTTGAGGGAGGTAAAGGGCATCGGGGATGCAATAGCTGACGAAGCTGGAAGAATACATAAAGACAGGCAAAATGACGTACTATGAGGAGCTGACCAAAGATATTCCCGTTGAGCCTGCTTGAGCTGCTGCAGATCCCCAATCTGGGCCCGCGCAAGATCAAAGTCCTCTATGATACCCTCGGCATCACAAACGTCGGAGAGCTGGAGTATGCGGCCAAGGAAAACCGGCTTGCATCTCTCTTCGGATTCGGCGCCAGGACTCAGGAGAAGATTCTTGAGGGCATCGAGTTCATCAAGAAGCATAAGGGCGAGTTCCTGTTGGGTGATATCTATCCTCTGGCAATGAAGATAAAAGAGGGGTTCGATACAGATTACAAGTCCTGAGCTGGTGGAGGTGTGCGGCAGCATCCGGAGACGGAAGGAGATCGTCAGGGACATCGATATTCTCGTGGCGGGTGCTGACCCGAAGAAGCTGTCCGCCCATTTCCGCTCGCTGCCCGAGGTGGAAGATGTTATTGCGGAAGGAGAGACAAAGACATCAGTCCGTCTGAGCCTGGGCATCGAGGCTGATTTGAGGGTGGTGAGCAAAGAATCCTACCCGTACGCGCTGATGTATTTCACGGGCAGCAAGGAGCATAACGTAAAACTCCGGGGCATAGCCAAGAAGAAGGACCTCAAGCTGAATGAGTATGGGCTATTCACCAACGGTGATTCCGTTGTTCTTCACACCGAGGCAGAGATCTACAAGCATCTCGGCCTTGCCTATATTCCTCCTGAACTCAGGGAGGACATGGGGGAGATTGAGGCGGCGCAGGCAGGCACCTTGCCCGACCTTGTCAAGCTCGAGGATTTGAAGGGTACCTTCCACGTGCATACGCACCTGAGCGACGGGGTCGACACGTTGGAGAAGATCGTCGAAGCCGCAAAAAAGATGGGCCTCTCTTATGTGGGGATTTCCGATCACAGCAAGACTGCTGCATACGCGGGCGGCCTCAAAGTTGAAACGCTTCGCAAGCAATGGGATGAGATAGATAGTCTCAACGAAAAAAGTCAGCGATTTTTACCTTTTCAAGGGCATAGAGAGCGACATACTGCCTGACGGCAGTCTCGACTATGATGAGAAGATACTCGAAGGGTTTGACTTTGTGGTGGGCTCGATCCATTCGAGCTTTACGATGAAGAAAGCTGATATGGAAAAGAGAATTCTGAAGGCGATGAAGAACCCGTTTATGACCATGCTGGGCCATCCCACGGGCAGGCTTCTCCTGGGGCGTGACGGGTACGACGTTGATATGAAAAACATCATCGAGATGGCAGCCAAGCATCACGTAATCCTCGAATTGAACGCGAGTCCCTATCGTCTGGACATCGATTGGAGGTACATGAAAATGGCCAAACAGCAGGGCGTCATGATAGCCATTAACCCTGACGCACACTCCACGGCCGGATTTTCCGACCTGTTCTACGGCATCGGCACGGCACGCAAGGGCTGGCAGGAGAAGGGCGACATACTCAACACGCGGACGGCGAAGGAAGTGAAGAAGATTTTCGAGAGGATGCGCGATGAAAAAAGAGGTTAAGGGTATTCTTCGAAAAATTAAAAAAGATGCACGGGAAACCGAGGGTGGAGCTCAAGTATTCGAGCCCGCTGGAGCTGATGGTCGCCGCCATCCTGGCGGCTCAGTGCACGGACGAAAGGGTCAACAAGGTCACCGAGTCTCTCTTCAAGAAATACAGGACGACAAAGGATTATGTGAAGGTTGCCGGACACAGAGCTTGAGGAGGATGTGCGGCCAACGGGCTTCTATCGAAACAAAGCGCGCAGCCTCAAGAACTTCGCCGCTGATATAGAAAAAAGATTCGGAGGGCGGATACCCGAAGACGTTGAGACGCTCACCACCATCAAGGGCGTTGGCAGAAAGACGGCGAATATGGTTGTGGGCCTCGCCTTTGGCAAGCCGGCGATCATCGTGGATACACACGTGATACGCGTGTCACAGAGGATAGGGCTTACCAAAGAAGGATGAACCGGACAAGATCGAAGCAGACCTGAAAAAACTCGTGCCGCAAGAGTCATGGACCGATTTTTCTTTACTTATGACCCTGCATGGAAGGTATATTTGTATTGCTCGCAAACCGGATTGTCCGCGGTGTCTTCTGCAGAAGGAGTGTGACTTTTATCAAAGCGCTCAGCGAAGCTGAGCCCGGGTCAGGGGTCAGGGGGCACGGGTCAAGGGTACGAGCTAAAGAGCTAAAGAACTGTCACGGGTGCCGAGCAAGTTCGTTACTCAGAGAACCTTGAAACTGAAAGACGATAACAGAGGTCGAGGCGGCAGGGTGTGGGAGTTTTCCGTGACCCATGACCCATGACCCTTGACCCTTAAAAGATACGGAGGCGATTATGGCGTTTGAGCAGGAAGCGTTGACTAGCGAGGAGGTGTCGCGCCTCAAAGAAGCGGCACGATTGGCTAAGGGGGATATCATCAAGATGACGCGATTGGCGGGGTCAGGTCATCCCGGCGGCTCGATGTCGTCTCTTGATATGTATCTGGTTGTCTTCTCACATGCAAACCTGAATGGCACGATGAGGGACCGGATCATTGTCAGCCACGGCCATACGTCTCCCGGAGTCTACGCTGCTCTGGCGCGGCTCGGCCATCTACCGGTCGACGAAGTGATCGCGTTTTTCAGGAAGGCGGGTAGCCCGTTCGAGGGACACGTGGTGAGGGGGCTGCCGTTCATCGACTGGTCAACGGGGAACCTGGGCCAGGGCCTGTCTGCGGGCTGCGGCTTCGCCCTCGGCTCGAAACTCCGCAACGAGAATAACCACGTCTATGTTTTGATGAGTGATGGAGAGCAGGCAAAAGGGCAGGTTGCGGAGGCAAGAAGGTTTGCAAAGAAGTATTGCCTCGGCAACATCACCGTTCTCATCGATTACAACCGCATTCAGATAAGCGGGTGCGTGGATGATGTGATGCCCGTGAACATAGTCCAGAACTACCTCGCCGATGGTTGGGACGTGATCGAGGTCGACGGTCACAATCGGGCGAGCTATACACAGCCCTGCGCCGGGCACGACAGACTGAAAACCCAACCTGCATTCTCGCCCACACCGTTATCGGAAAGGGCGTGCCGTTTATGGAAGGCAAGGCGGATTACCACGGCAGGGCTTTGAATGAAAAGGAGTATCCAGAGGCTCTCGCAGCGCTCGGGATAGAGGATGATCTGCAGCGGTACAGAGAACAACGTAAGGGTACCTGGCGTTGGCAGCCCGCGGCCAGCCAGGCAGAGAGTGCGAGCAGCATAGTTACCGGCACTCCCTTCACGTACTCAGATGCTGATGGGCTGGACAACCGGTCAGCCTTCGGCAAGGCGCTCAAGGACCTCGCCGACAAGAACATCCCGGAAGGGCGGCTGATCGCTGCCTTCGACTGCGACCTTGCAAGCTCCGTCAAAACTTCCGACTTTTGCAAATGCTCGCCCGACCAGTTTTTCCAGTGCGGCGTGCAGGAGCATAATGCGGCTACGATTGCCGGTGCGCTTTCCGTTGCAGGAGTTGTGACGTTCTTCGCCGACTTCGGCGTTTTTGCCCTCGATGAGACGTATAACCAGCACAGACTGAATGATATCAACAAGACGAATCTCAAGGTGGTGGCGACGCACCTGGGGCTCGATGTCGGGCAGGATGGCAAGACCCACCAATGCATCGACTATATCGGTCTCACTCGTAATCTTTACAACTTCAAGACAATAATTCCCGCGGATACGAACCAGGTGGACCGGGTTACCAGATACGTCGCTGCCACGAACGGCAACTTTCTTATCGGTACGGGACGATCTAAATGGCCCGTCATACTGGATGAGAAAGGGGCGCCCTTCTTTGCGAACGGATACAGATTCTCGTACGGCAGGATGGATAGTCGTGAGGGATGGTACGGATGCTGCGATCATCACGTATGGAGGTATGTTGGGCCGTGCTCTGTCGATCCGGGAGAAGCTCGCGAAAGAGGGCATATCGCTCACGGTGGTCAATATGGCCTGCGTGACCGAGGTGGATGCAGAGGTGATGGCAGGGTCTTCTCGGCCTGAAAGGGATTTTTACTTACGAGGACCACAATCCCGCCACGGGCATTATGCCCCCGATCGCGTACTACCTCCTGCGACACGGTTATCAAGGGAAGGTGGAGAGCTTTGGTGTGAAGGATTACGGAAAATCGGGTGACACGGAAGAGCTGCTTGAAGGCTGAAAAACTCGACATCGAATCGATGACTGAAGCGTTACGAGCAGTGATGAAGTAAGAACAGTGAAGTAGTGAGGCAGGTGAGCCGCAAGCAACGGAATGAAGGACGAGCTGAATTGCAACACGGCAGTAACAGTTCAGATACGAGCCAAGCCGTGGCGAGCGGAGGCGTACTATGTACGTCGTAGGACACGCGGTGCGGCGACGAAGTAGATGACTGACGTCGCCGTTAGAAATTTACACGGAGGGAAGAATGGCTGAGATCAAGGACATGTACAAGAAGGTTGTGAAGGACAAGTTTCCCGATACCATCAAGATCGATATGGGCGGGCAGGTGCTGGAGTACCGAAAGAGGGTCTGGAGCATCTATGATGCGGACGAGAAGGCGGATGTTGAGCGTGGGTATCCGCTACGGTGAAAACCCTGACCAGCCCGCGGCCCTTTACGAGCTGGTCCGTGGCAACATTGCACTGGGAGATGTCCGTTTTTTTGACTTTGACAACGGGCTCGTGAGCAAACTCACGGAAAAGGATCAGCTGCAGGTGGGAAAGCATCCGGGGAAAATCAACCTTACCGATGTGGACAATGCCCTCAACATCATCCGGTTCCTGGATAAGAAACCCGTGTGCTCCATCATGAAGCATAATAACCCGTGCGGTGCGGCGTATGGCTCCTCGTCGGCGGAGGCTTTCGAGAAGGCGTTCTGGTGTGACCGGATCGCAGCTTTTGGCGGGGCCGTGGTATTCTCAAAGACGCTGGACGCCGAGACGGCCAAAGCAATGGCGCCTTACTACTTCGAAGTGGTCTGCGCGCCCGATTACGAAGGGCCAGCCCTTGACATTTTGAAGAAGTGGAAAAATTTGAGGATTCTCCAGATCAAGGAGATCGAACGGCTGCAGGCCTATAAGACGAAAAGGATCATCGACTTCAAGTCGCTCATGGACGGCGGTCTCATCATCCAGGAATCACAGCCCGCCAAGATCAAGGGTAAGGAAGACCTGAAACCGGCGCAAACGACGTATAAGGGCGAAGCTTACAAGATCAAACGGGCGCCCAGCGAGAAGGAACTTGCGGATATGCTCTTCGGCTGGTATGTCGAGTCCGGAGTCAGTTCTAACTCTGCCCTGTTCGTGAAGAATGAAGCCACCGTTGCCATCGGCACGGGCGAGCAGGACCGGGTCGGCGTTGTTGAGATCGCAACGTTCAAGGCGTACACGAAGTTCATGGACGGTCAGGTCTTCAAGAAGTTCGGAGTTCCTTACGCGGTCTTCAAGCTGGAGGCAGAGCGGGGCGCGAGGAAGATGGAGGATCTGAAAGAGATAGAGGAATACACGAAGAGTCAGAAGGGCGGTCTTCTGGGATCCATCGTCGTCTCCGACGGTTTCTTCCCCTTCAGGGACGGAGTCGATGCGGCAATCAAGGAAGGCGCTACCGGAGTGATACAGCCGGGCGGTTCCGAGAGGGACTTCGAGGTGATCGAGGCGTGTAACGAGGCTAATGTAACGATGGTGTTTACAGGCCAGCGTTTCTTTAAACATTAGGCGAGAGGCGGCGTATATAAAGTCCATCTGCGACCATAAGCATTACAACCGAACCTCTGATGCCGGGGGTCAGGCCGGGCGCACCGTTTTCTCCGCTCTCTAGGCGCTCCAGGTCTGACCCGCTGGACATTCCGGCTCCTTCGATGCTTTTTGACTGCGAACTTCTCGGGTATTGTCGGTCACTCAGGCAGCTCGCAAATCTGCATTGTTCCGACGTGTCAGGCCTCGGAGTCGGACGCATCGTGCCGCACCATCAGATGTGCGGCACCACTCGCCTCCATTTGCGGGCCCCCAGACCTTCCGCGATGTTCGCTCCGAAAAGGTCCTTCCGGCCTGCTGAGTGGGGGCGGCGGAATTTTAAAGAGAAGAGACTGCAAGACCTGCTTTAGTAGCACAGCCTGATGGGGCGGCGCAGAGAAAGTTCCAGAGGCGCGAAGCGCAAGTTCGAGGAACGGAGGCGTACTAAAAGTACGTCGGAGTCCCGCAGGACGCAGCGCGACAAAGCATATGGACTTTATCTGCGCCGCCCCCGTCAGGGCTTGAAGTGTAGCTCTGCCTTGATGTCGTGTTTCTTGAGCAGCTTCCAGAGCGTAACACGGCTTACCCCGAGAACCTGTGCCGCCTTCTGCCTGTTGCCTCCCGCCTCTTCAAGGACTTTGATGAGCTGTTCCCGCTGATCATTTTCCGTGGCATTATGCTTTTTCACGGGAGCGAAAGTCTGCTCCTTCCCCATGAGGGGCGGCAGATGATGAACGGAAATCAGGTCTCCCTGACAGACAACGAAGGCGTACTCAAGCACATTTATCAACTCACGCACGTTCCCCGGCCATTGATAGGCTGACCAGCCTCTCCAGCGTCTCTTCTGTTACCCCGTTAATCTGCTTTTCAGTCCTTACGCGAATCGCTTTTATGAAGTGGTCCACCAACAGAGGGATATCTTCCCGCCTCTCTCTGAGGGGAGGCAAGTGAATGGGTATCACGTTGAGCCTGTAATAGAGGTCCTCTCTGAAACGCCTCTCCCGGCACAACTGGTCGAGATCACGGTGTGTGGCTGCTACGATGCGTGTATCAATGGCGATAGGCGTCTGGTCTCCTACCCGTTCCACCTCTTTTTCCTGAAGCACCCGAAGCAGTTTCACCTGGGTTGAGAGGGGTATATCGCCTATTTCATCCAGGAAGAGATCGCCGTGATGCGCTGATTCAAACCGTCCTCGCCGGTCTTTGTCTGCGCCCGTAAAAGCGCCTTTGACATGACCGAAAAGCTCGCTTTCGAGTAAAGACTCGTTCAACGCCGCGCAACTGACCTTAACGAAAGGCCCCTTTTTCCTCCTTCCCTGGTCATGGATTGCGTTAGCCACGAGCTCTTTTCCGGTGCCGCTTTCTCCGTAAATAATGATCGGGGCATCAGAGGCGGCCGCGTTGCGGATCAGGGCATAAACATCGAGCATTTTCGAGCTTCTTCCGATGATCCCCTCGAATCCCTCACTCGGAGAGAGAAGGGCTTTCAGCTCCATTATGGTCTGCTCTTTTGCCACAAGATCCGTGATGTCGGTGAGCGTTTCCACTCCCCCTACGATTGTTCCATGACGATCCCTGAGCACCGCGGCATTCTTCACCAGGTCGAGGCGCAGCCCGTCTTTCCTGCGGAGCTGACAACGACGCCTCACCACGGACCCCGTCCGGAAGAGTTCGCACTTTTTCTTTCTCTCACCTTGTTCGTTAAGGGAAAAGCATGTGTTGCAATCGAGGATCTCGCACTCGCGGCCCGCGAGTTCCCGAGCCGTGTATCCCGTTATCCTTTCCAGGGCCTTGTTCACCGACAGTATGGAGCCTTCCCGGTCGACGACAACCACTCCATCCATCATGGTATCAACAACGGTTTTCCAATATTCCGGGAAATCATTCTTCACGCCATCCCTCCACCGTGTTAAAACTGAACATCTGTTAATTAACATACGTTAATATTAACATGACGTCAAGGCTAATCGTACGTCACAAAAAGTGCCGAGAAATCCCTTTGCCCTTGATAGGCGCGGAAATTCTTGTATGAGGGTGCATGGCGGCAAGAAAGGTATGCCCTTTGCATTATGTACAGTTTGTGCGTTTTTTATCAATCAATCCAATAAAAGGAGGAAGTTTATGATGTCCAAGAAAATTATTTGCTGTTATGGTAGGGCTGGCGCTGCTGTTTTCAACGGTTCATGTTGCGATATCGGCGGATGCACGCCGGCACCTGCGCCCATGAATCCTAAGGTCAAGGCAATGGTTGACACGGCTAAGGCCGCGATAAAGAAGGTCCCTGCCGAGGCTGCCAAGACCGCCATCGATTCGAAGGAAAAGGCCGTCTTTCTTGACGTCCGCGATCCGGGGGAATTTGCAGCCGGCCATTTTCCGGGCGCCATGAACATCTCCCGCGGCACCCTGGAGTTTAACGTCTTCAATGCGATTCCCGATCAGAACGCAAAGATCTACGTCTACTGCAAGACGGCCGGCCGTTCCGCACTGGCCACCAAAACCCTGAACGACCTGGGCTACAAGAATGCCGTCCTGGTCGATGTCCAGTACGCTGATTGGGTCAAGGCCGGTTACCCGGTGGAGCGTTAAGGAAGAGGATTCAGGGAGCCAAGCGGGCACCGGAGATCGACCGGGGTGCCACGGCATTCCGTACGCTACCATGATATAGTCTCGCACATGGAAGAGAAACCTTTCAAGATATCGCGACGGACGTTCTTAAAGGGCTCCGCCTTGACCGCCGGCGCTCTTTCCATAGGTGCCCTCGATTTCCGAAGCTGGGCGAAGACGAGCGCCGAGGCTCCCGTCACCCGCGTTCCAACCATCTGCAACGGGTGCGGGAATCGCTGCGCCCTCTTTGCCTACGTGAAAAACAAGCGCATCTGGAAGATCGAAGGCAATCCGGAGGCGAACGGCAATCAGGGCGTGACTCTGCCCCAAGGGTCACGGCTATCTTCACGACCTGTACAACCCCAACCGGATCCGTTCTCCGTTGAAGACGAGTGGACGGAAAGTTCCAGCCCATCTCGTGGGAACAGGCTTACAAGGAGATCGCCCAGAAGATCAACCTCATCCTCCTGGATAACGGCCCCGAATCGATCTTCTGGGTCAATTATCCTCAGCCCAACCAGGCATACGCGTTGAGGCTCATGCACTCCATGGGCAGCCCCCATTACTTCACCCATGGTTCTACCTGCTATACCGCCCGGAACGCCGCCTGGAATTTCACCGTGGGAAAACTTCCCTCCAACGATCTGGCCAATTCCAGGTTCATCATGATCGTCGGGCGAAATCCCGCCGGAGGGATCGATCTCGGACAGGTCAAGGATATCGTCAAGGCAAAGGAGAAGAGGCGCCAAGGTTGGTCGTCGTTGATCCGCGCCACAGCGAAACCGCCATCCTGGCTGATGAATGGCTTCCCATCAAACCGGGAACCGATCTGGCTTTTCTGCTGGCAATGATCAATGTGATGGTCGATGAAAAACTGTACGACAAGGCGTTTGTCGAAGAACAACACCGTGGGGTTCCAGCAACTGGAGGACGAGATCATCAATTATCCGCCGCAGTGGGCGGAAAAAATATGCGACATCCCGGCGCAGACCATTATCCGTATCACGCGGGAGATTGCCCGCGAGAAACCACACGCCCTCATCCACCGGGGCTATCACGGCGCGTTCGGCGCCCAGTACCTGAACAGCTTCCAGACCGCGCGGGCCCTTGCCATCGCCAACAGCCTCCTCGGGAATATCAACCGGAAGGGGGGCATCTATTTCGCCGAATCGGCCAATCTCGGGGAGCTGCAGCCCACCCATCCGGTTCCTCCCGGCCCCTCCGGTCCGAAAGCCGATGGAACGGGCATACCCGGGAGATATCCCCTTGGTGCGTACGGAGACGGCATATCTCATGCCATCCCCGAATTGGCCTTGCGGGGCGTATTGAAGTGCGGCTTTGTCTATCACCATAACCCGCTCAGGACGAATCCCAACCCGAAGAGGGTGATAGCAGGCTACAAGAAGCTGGAGCTTCTCGTGGTGATCGATCCGGTTCTCTCGGAAACCGCCTCCATCGCCCACTACGTGCTTCCCGCCTCTTTCTATCTGGAAGCGGATGAGGCGGTGGACACCAAGCACTCCGGCAAGAGGGCGCAGGTCAGCATCCAGCAGAAGGTCATCGACCCGCTGTTCGATTCGCGTTCAGGCTTCCAGATCATCGTCGATCTGGCCAAGCACCTCGGTGTCGGCAAGTACTTCAACTTCACCCTGGATGAAGCGAACGCGCTGCGCCTCAAACCACTCGGAGTAACCTTAAAAGATCTGAAGGCGAAGGGCATTCTGCCGGTTGGCGCGCCCTGGAAGGAAGGGTTCGAGAAACTGGAGACCCCTTCGGGAAAAGTGGAGATCGCTTCGCAAACCCTCGAAAAGCTCGGTTACCCGGCGATCCCGCGATGGGAGGCGCCTCTGGTTTCACCCGATGAGAAGGATCCTGCATTCATTCCGTCTGATCCACGGTAAACAGGCCATTCATACCCACGCCATGACCGCCAACCAGCCCTACCTGATGGCAAATCAGCCGGCGGTACGACCTGATGCGGCTCTGGATCAACCGGTCGAGGGCTGAAAAGATAGGCGTGAAGGATGGCGATGTGGTGGAGATTAAATCCCTGGTCGGAGAAGGCAAGATCCGCGTGAAGCTGACCGAGGGTCTGCACCCCTCCTGCGTCTGGCTCCCGAGCGGTTACGGGAATTTTTCAAAGTATCTGACGACGGCCTATGATCAAGGGTTGTCCTACAACGATTTCCTGCCGACCATGTTCGATCCCAGCGTGGGTCACGCCATGTCATCGGAGGTTATCGTGCAGGTGAAGAAGGCTTAGAAGGGCTACTGTGGCAAGATACGGAATGGTCATCGACGAGACGAAATGTGTCGGCTGCCATGCGTGCCGCGTGGCCTGCCAGAATCAAAACAACCTGCGGGAAAATGAAGCCTACAATTACCTCGTAGAGAGGGAATTCGGGACAGTTCCCCAATTTCAGCCGGGAGTTCCTGCCCGTGCAGTGCCAGCACTGCGACAACCCGCCCTGCGTGTCGGTCTGCCCCACGGGTGCGTCCCACAAGAGGAAGGACGGCGTCGTCCTCGTCAACGAAAAAGACTGCATCGGCTGCAAGTATTGTATTGCCGCCTGTCCTTATAATGTCCGCATCATCAAGAAGGAAGGCTACATCGACAAGTGCCGCTTCTGCATCGAACTGGTGGAAGCGGGCGGCACACCCGCCTGCGTGACCACCTGCATGACCGGCGTGCGCATGTTCGGGGACCTGGACGATCCCGAAGAGCGATATCTCACAGTTCGTCGCGAAGAATCAGCATCGCCTGAGCGTATTCAAGAAAGAACTGAACACCAGACCAAGAATTTTTTACAGGAAGGCCTGAGGGTGATGACCAACGGGGAGAAAGAGCGATTTTGCGCCTTTGCGGCAGCCCTGCTTGCGCCGCCTGACGCGGCTCTGGTAGATGATCTGCAGCAGGACGAGCTTCATGCGCGGCTCGATGCCTGTATCCAGGCATGGGGCGGTGACGTGCAGCTGTTATCGGCCTTCTCCGGCGAGCCGAGCAGTGATGGTTTTCTTTCCGCCCTGCAAAGAGAATATATCCGTCTCTTTGTCGAGCGCGAGGGGGCCAATATTTCCCTGGTGGAATCCACCTACAAGCCCTGGACCAATGACAGAGAGTGCGGGATGGTTTTTGCCGCATCGAAAGGCCTCTTGATGGGGGATTGTGCGGTCCACATGCTCGACATCTATCGACAGTTATCGTTAGAAGTCCCGGAGGAGTTCCGCAGCATGCCTGATCACCTGGTGCTTGAACTGGAATTCCTTGCCCTGCTCTATCAGTCCGCATCGAATGAGCAGATTGAACGGTTTATTGAGGATCATCTGGACTGGATCCCGGAACTCAAGGAAGAAATCGACAAGACCAGTGCCCATCCGTTTTATCGGAATAGCATCGAACTCATCCATCTGTTTTTGCAGAACGAACTAAAGAATGGGAAGGTTAAGGCGCATGGATAGAAGAAAATTCTTTGGATTTGCCGTCGCGGCTCTGGCAGCAGGCGCAGTCTCCGTGCTCAGCGGCTGCAGCAAGACAGAGAACGTTCCCAAGCTGGGTAATCAGGATAAGTTATGGAAAATGACCGCGGCTTCAGAAAAGCTGGCCGAGCCGGTTGATCTTGCCTACGCGAAAAACACACCCGCTCTTTTTCGCGATGCTTCTTTCGGGAAGGAAGATCCTAACTTCAAACCCAAAACAGGGGGAGGGTGAAGTTGAGGCGGATTCGCCGGAGGCGAATCAGAAGGGGATTTACCGCGAACCGTCAGGAGGGAGTTTAGCATGGAAGGAAGTACCTTTGTTTTCTGGAACTGGACGGTTGTGGTTTACCTTTTTCTTGCCGGCGTGAGTGCCGGAGCCTTTGCCGTGTCAGCCCTCGCTTACCTGCTCGGCAGGGAAAAATATCAGGACATCATCCGGATCGGGGCTTATATCGCACCCTTTCCCCTGATCCTCGGAGTCCTTTGCCTCATCTACGATCTCGAACGGCCGTCGCTCTTCTGGAAGCTCATGGTTACCCTGCAGGTTGAATCGGTCATGTCCTACGGGGCCTGGCTTCTGCTGGTCTTTTCCCTGCTCAGCTTTGCTTACTTCTATCTCTGGCTGCCCGACCGCTTCGACATCGTGGGATTGCTTCGACTGATTCCGCGGCGCTGGGATAGACGGCCCGTCGTTCGTCTGGTCAGGACGAACTCTGTCGTACGGGCGTTGCGCCGGCAAAACCTCAATCGATTCAGGGGATGGATCGGCGCAATCGGCATACCGGTCGCGCTCTTGGTGGGCATATATACCGGTGTTCTCTTGAGTGTCCTGGCGGCCAGGCCTTTCTGGAATAACCCGATGCTGCCGATGCTTTTCCTGGTATCGGCCTTGAAGACAGGCACGGCCTCTATATGCCTTGCCGGTTGTTTCATTAAGGGATTTGGAGGAGGACGGGAAGGGATAGAGGCGAATAAGTTCATCATACACGCGATTGATCTTATTCTGATAGTCCTGTCGATTATTGCGATCCTGCTTTTCATTCTCGGTCTGTACGCCTCTCCCCAAAGCTCAGTAGAGGCGGCCGGTCTCATCATGGGCGGAGAATTCACCTTTCTCTTCTGGGGGTTGGCCATAGTGGTGGGAATCCTGCTGCCACTTTCCTTCGAAGTCTACGAACTGGTTCCCCATTTCAGGAAGCCCGTGACGCGGGAACAGAGCCCCTGGATCTCCGGTGTAGTGACCTTGTCAGTTCTTGTGGGCGGTTTTTTTCTGCGATACGTGGTTGTTTACGCGGGGCAAGCCGCAAAGTTTGTCGCTTCGTAGGGCAGGCCGCAATAAAGCATTTTGCAAAATAACGTGCAGACCTCGGGCAGCCGCCTGTGCAAAATGCTCTGGAGGTCCTGTAAAGCCCATAGTATCGCAATGCTGAATGAGCGCATGGCAGCTCTCGGATAATCAGGGTCATAAGGGTATCTGTTTTTCCCCGAAATGACCGGAAAATGCAATTTTTCTTACGTTTTATGTTGACAAGGAACGTATACAAAAAATATAATTGTGAAAATAATAACAATTGCTTAACTAATACACCGGAGGGAGCGAGATGAGACCATACTTTCGAAAAGATGCAGGATTTGGGTAAGCCGATAAAGGCGAACGAGAAGAACGCCGAGGAGATCAAAAAAGTTGAAGCGGAAATTGCGGCACTCGTCGAGAAGAACAAGAACGCAGGTTTAGCAAAAGAAACGCTTGCTAAGAGGGGCGAATGGACGGTTCACCAGAGGCTGGAGTACATCGTGGACCCGGGCACCTGGGCTCCGCTTCATATACTCTATGACCCGATGGAAGAGGAATCAGGGACTACCGGTGTTGTGGACGGTCTTGGCAGGATAAACGGCAGGTGGTGCGTCATTATCGGATTTGACAACAAGGTCATGGCGGGAGCATGGATTGCGGGACAGTCAGACAATATCCTGAGGGTTACCGACATCGCCAAGAGATTGCATTGCCCCCTCGTTTGGCTCGTCAACTGCAGTGGTGTGAAATTGACCGAGCAGGAAAAGGTCTATGCGAACAGAAGAGGGAATGGGACGACCTTCTTCAGGCATGCTGAACTGAACAAGCTCGGCATCCCCGTTCTTGCTGCGATCTACGGAACAAACCCGGCTGGTGGCGGGTACCAGGGCATCAGCCCGACACTGCTCCTTGCCCACAAGGACTGCAACATCGCCGTCGGCGGCGCAGGTATCGTGAGCGGCATGGCGCCGAAGGGATTTTTCGACGAGGGCATGGCGGAGCAGATTATCGAGGCAACGAGGAAATTCAAGTCGGTGCCACCGGGAAGGGTTGAAATCCATTACGACAACACAGGCTTTTTCAAACAGGTCTTCCAGACAGAGGAAGCGATCCTTGATGCAGTGAAGGAGTGGGTGACACTATCTGCCCGCGTACAACGGCAAATTCTTCAGGGTGGCAGAGCCGGCAGAACCAAAATTCCCGGCTGAAGACCTTTACAGCATCGTCGCCTTCAACCAGAAGATGACCTACGATGTGAAGCAGTTCATAGCAAGGCTCGTCGACGGCAGCGAGCACATGGAGTTCAGGCCTGATTACGGACCGGAACTTTACACCGGCCTCGTGAAGATTGACGGGTTCCTCGTCGGCGTCGTCGCAAACATACAGGGCATGATGCCCAAGGGCTATCCGCAGTATGCCCCGTATCCGGGCATCGGCGGCAAGTTCTACCGCGAAGGGCTCATCAAGGTCAACGAGTTTGTCACGCTCTGCGGCAGGGACAGGGTCCCCATGCTCTGGATACAGGATACGTCCGGTATCGACGTTGGCGACATTGCGGAGAAGGCTGAACTCCTGGGTCTGGGTCAGTCACTCATTTACTCGATCGAACAGGCGAACGACAGCCCGATGATGACGATCGTTCTGAGGAAAGGCACTGCAGCGGCCCATTACATCATGGCCGGACCTCAGGCGAATAATAACAATGCCTTCACCATCGGCACTGCCACCACGGAAATATACGTCATGCACGGCGAGACAGCAGCGGTTGCGAGCTTTGCGAGAAGGCTCGTAAAGGAGAAGGATTCAGGCAAGCCGCTGGCGCCGGTGATTGAAGCCATGAACAAGACGGTAAAAGAGTATTATGATAAGTCGAGGCCGGCCTATTGTGCAAAGACGGGTATGGTGGACGAGGTGGTTAAGATGACGGATCTGAGAAAGTATCTCGTGGCCTTCGCCAACTGCTGCTACCAGAACCCGGTTTCAATATGCCCGCAGCACCAGATGATGCTCCCAAGGATTATAAAAGGCTAGGAAAGAAGAGACCTCGGGGCGGGCTGAAAAGCCCGCCCTTGCTTTATCTGCGAACGCTGTTAACCTTATCGAAAACGAAGGTTGACAAGTAGGGCCGACGAAGAGCTATAAAAAAGCAGGCTATTGGAGAGGGACGCGGCGTCAGCAAGGTTGAGGCCAAGGGCAGCCGAGTTTTTCTTAACCTGAAACCTGAACTTTCGGATTGTACCATGCGTAAGCGTCTGACGACCAACTGGAACAGATCAAGGGAAGCCGGCAATTACCGGGAAATCCGGTATTTGAAGCCTGTTACTGCCAGCCGTGTGCGCTACGAAGACCGCGAATACCTGAATCTCTGCTCCAATAGTTACTTATCCCTCCATCTTCATCCTGACGTGATGCGCGCAGCCAAAGATGCGATAGACGAGTACGGGGCGGGAACGTGCTCCTCGAGGAGCGTGTCAGGCAGCATTGACCTGTACGCCAGGCTTGAAGATGAGGTCGCCTCGTTCAAAGGGTACGAAAAGGCGCTCATCTTTTCCAACGGATATCTGGCGAACATCGGCATCATCGCAACCCTCGCCGATACCCACGACGTGATCTTCAGCGATGAACTGAATCACTCGAGCATTATTGACAGCACGAGACTTTCCAGAGCGCGGAAAGTAATCTACCGCCATCTTGATGTTGAGGACCTGGAAAGAAAGATAAGACGGGAAGTCGCCAGGACAAAGGCCGGGGCAAAGAAGTTCATCATCACTGAGACGGTCTTCAGCATGGACGGTGACGTGGCGCCCCTGCGGGCAATTGTCGACTTGAAAGAAAAATATGGTCTTCACGTGATCGTAGATGAGGCTCACGGGACCGGCGTTTTCGGTTACTAGGGGCACAGGTGTTGAAGAACTGCAGGGGGTTTCCGGCCTCATGGACGTGCAGATGGGCACCTTTGGAAAGTCGCTTGGTTCCTTCGGCGCCTTTGCGCTCGCGGATAGCGTGACCATTGATTACCTTGTCAACAGGGCGAGGACCTTTATGTACACCACTGCGCTTCCTGCCAGCGCTCTGGCGGCAGCCAGCGAGGCCTTACACCTTGTTCGGAAAAGTACCTCCTTCAAGGAGGATCTCTGGGAGAACATAGAGTACATGAGACAGGGGTTGCTCGACCTGGGTTTTGACTTGAAGCGGAGCGAGGGACCTATAGTGCCCATCGTTGTGGGAGAGGACAGCAAAGCCATTCGCATGCAGAAGATGCTGCTGGAGAAGGGGATCTTTCTGCAGGCCATCAGGCCGCCAACGGTCCCGGCCGGGACCTCACGGCTGCGCCTGACCATTGTGCGCGGCCTCACGAGGGAAGACATGGATCAAGCGCTGGAAGCGCTGCAGCAGGTGGGAAAAGAAGTGGGACTGATATGAATGCCGGAACATGTCTCACGCCCGCTCCGTTACAAGCGTTACATGTTGTCAAGTTAAAGGCGCCTTCGGAGCCTGTTACAAGGAAACGCCAGATGTTGCGGGTTGCGGTTGAGAAATGGATGTGACGGACCATTCCGGGCAAACCCTTCACTGGCTTCTACCGGAACAGGAAATCTGCACCAAGACAACCGAGCAAGCAGTGCTATGAGCATTTGTTTTCCGGTAACATCGGAAAATCAAAAGCATTTCGCCTGTAACCTGTGACGGCTTATTCCGCTGTAACCTCTGCGGACTCGAAGGAGCGTAACGATGGGCGTGAGACAAGTCGTTACGCGTACCGACCAATTGTATGCGGGAGGAAAAATGATGGACAAAGACACTCTCGCCGCGTGGGATAAACAATACGTCTGGCACCCATTTACTCAGATGAAGGATTGGCTTGAAACAGAGCCGCTCATCATAGAAAGAGGTGAGGGGTGTTATCTGGTGGATACGACCGGCAAGAAGTATATTGACGGGGTCTCTTCTCTGTGGGTGCTGGTGCACGGCCACGGCAGGAGAGAGCTGATCGACGCCCTCCACCAGCAGGCAGAGAAGCTCTGTCACTCGACGCTCCTCGGGCTGGGCAACGTTCCCTCCATCGAGCTGGCTAAGAAGCTGATTGAGATCGCACCCGGGGGCCTTTCGAAAGTCTTCTATTCGGACAATGGCTCGACCTCCGTTGAGATCGCCCTCAAAATGGCCTATCAGTACTGGCAACAGAAGGGGGAGAAAAAACGCAAGACCTTTCTATCGTTCGTGAACGGCTACCATGGTGACACCCTTGGGGCGGTGAGCATCGGCGGCATAGATCTTTTCCATAAGGTCTATAGACCCCTCCTATTCAAGACGCGCAAGGCGCCGGCACCATACTGCTACCGATGCCCGGTGAAGCTGAAGCCCGAAAACTGCAGTCTGGCGTGTGTCGACGTGTTCGAGCATATGGTCAAGAGATATAAAGAAGAACTCTGTGCTGTTGTCATAGAACCTTCGGTGCAGGGCGCAGCGGGCATGATTGTGCAGCCTGAAGAGTTTCTGAAGGCTGTATGGAAGATTACGAAAGAGAACGGACTGCTCTTTATGGCTGATGAAGTTGCGACCGGCTTCGGCAGGACAGGCAGCATGTTTGCCTGCTTGCAGGAAGGCGTTGAACCGGATTTCATGTGCGTTGCGAAAGGCGTAACCGGCGGTTATCTACCGCTCGCTGCTACGCTTACCAGTGACGAGATATTCAGCGGCTTCCTCGCGGAATTCGATGAATTTAGAACGTTCTTTCACGGTCACACTTACACGGGCAATCCCCTGGCGTGCGCAGTGGCCCTCGCAAACCTCGAACTCTTCGAGAAGGAAAAACTGATCGACAAAGTCCGGAAGAGCTCGGAGTCTCTGAAACAGCATCTGGCGCGGTTCTCCAATCTGTCGCATGTGGGTGAGGTCCGTCAAAAAGGTTTCATGGTCGGCATAGAGCTGGTTGACAACAGGAGAACGCGGAAGCCCTATGCGCCCAAAGAAAAGATCGGGCAGAAGGTGGTACTGGAAGCCCGCAAACACGGGGTCATCATCCGTCCTCTCGGCGACGTGATCGTCCTCATGCCGCCACTGGCCATCGAAGAATCAACGCTTCAGGAACTTGTCGACGTAACGTACAACGCTATTCAGGCCGTGACCGGCGCGTAGCATTCGCTCGCGCGAAGCCGCCGTTACAAGTTACAGACGAAAAGATGTTACGAGTTACAGGCAAGTGATTGTAACAGTCTTGTTCGTAACCAGTAACGGGTTGCGCCAGTAACAGCTAAGCTCATAACCTGCAACAGTCGTTGTGCTTAACCTGTAACAGCGTTTTTTTCTAACAGTTCTTGCAGTATCTCCACTGCGCTCCGCACAAACGCGGGGCAGGTCGTTGCAATCAGTCCCTTGTCTCTGGCCGCCTGAAGGCCCTCCGGGGTGCTGATATCCGCGTTGATAAGCTCCCTGCAGAGAATCGTCCCATGACGTTGCTCGAACCGGCGCACGAACTCACGCACCAGGCCGTAGGTTTTCTCTTTGGCCGCTTCATCATCGGGTTTGACCTTCCCGTATTTAAGTCCTATGACCATCATCCCCCCGGTGACCGTACCACATGGGCCGCCCAGGCCCGCAAACCCGCCACCAAACCCGCCTGCCACTTTGAGCGCCAGATCCGTGTCGAGAGCAAGCTCACCGGCGAAACTCGCCAGGGTCGACTGTGCTCAGTTAAATCGCTGCTTGAAAATTTCCAAAGCTGTCTCAACATTGCCCATGCTTCCTCCTTGCTTCCTCTTGCTTGCGTAATAGTCTCACAACAGAAGGCTCGGTCAATCGTGAACGGCAATAGGACTCACGGACGAAAGCATTTGGGCGGCA
>CAWGEZ010000015.1:105000-115512 GCA_963821605.1 uncultured delta proteobacterium
CTGGATATCCCGTTGATGAACACATAGTCTTCGGGAGGCGAACGAGGGGAAGTGAAACATCTCAGTACCCTCAGGAAAAGAAAGAAATTCGATTCTCAAAGTAGCGGCGAGCGAAATGGGAATAGCCTAAACTGGGTATACGTATAGCCCGTGCGCGTTGTATATCTGGGGTCGTAGGATTCTGTCGGAGGCCTGTCACGGAGGCTTCGGGAAGTTACAAAGCTGTTCTGTAGACGAATAACCTGGAAAGGTTAACCACAGAGGGTGATAGTCCCGTAATCGAAACGGAACAGCCTTCCTGGATAGGATCCTGAGTACCACGGGACACGTGAAATCTTGTGGGAATTTAGGAGGACCATCTCCTAAGGCTAAATACTACTTGGCGACCGATAGTGAACAAGTACCGTGAGGGAAAGGTGAAAAGCACCCCGGTGAGGGGAGTGAAATAGTACCTGAAACCGTTTGCCTACAAACAGTGGAAGCTCGTAGTAATACGGGTAACCGCGTACCTTTTGCATAATGGGTCAGCGAGTTACTTTGTGCAGCGAGGTTAAGCCGTTAGGTGTAGCCGTAGCGAAAGCGAGTCCGAATAGGGCGACTAGTTGCACTGAGTAGACCCGAAGCCGGGTGATCTATCCATGGCCAGGATGAAGTTTCGGTAACACGGGACGGAGGTCCGAACCCACTCAGGTTGAAAACTGAGGGGATGAGCTGTGGATGGGAGTGAAAGGCTAATCAAACTCGGTTATAGCTGGTTCTCCCCGAAACATATTTAGGTATGGCCTCCCGTGGTCGGTTACGGAGGTAGAGCACTGAATGGGCTAGGGGTCCTACAAGGCTACCAAACCCAACCAAACTCCGAATGCCGTAACCAAAAGCGGGGGAGACAGACTGCGAGTGATAAGATCCGTAGTCGAGAGGGAAAGAGCCCAGACCACCAGCTAAGGTCCCCAAACTGTGCTAAGTGGGAAAGGATGTGGGTAGGCTAAAACAGCCAGGAGGTTGGCTTAGAAGCAGCCATCCTTTAAAGAAAGCGTAACAGCTCACTGGTCTAGTAGACCTGCGCCGAAAATATAACGGGGCTCAAGCACAGTACCGAAGCTGTGGATTCGCACCTCGTGTGCGGATGGTAGGGGAGCATTCTGCCAACCTGCGAAGGTGTCTCGTGAGGGGCGCTGGAGGAAGCAGAAGAGAGTATGCTGACATGAGTAACGATAAACAAGGTGAAAAACCTTGTCGCCGTAAGCCTAAGGTTTCCTGAGCAAGGGTAATCCTCTCAGGGTTAGTCGGTCCCTAAGGCGAGGCCGAAAGGCGTAGTCGATGGAAAACAGGTTAATATTCCTGTACCACCAGGTGGGTGATAAAGACACGAAGGGGGGACGGAGAAGGGTAGGCCATCCGGGTGACGGAATACCCGGTTCAAGCGTGTAGGGGGAGTTCATAGGCAAATCCGTGGACTCACTACTCCGAGACGTGATGAGGATCCCCATTAGGGGAACAAACTGGTTGATCCCACGCTTCCTAGAAAAGCCTCGTAGTGAATCTATCTGGTGACCGTACCGCAAACCGACACAGGTAGGCGAGGAGAGAATCCTAAGGCGCTTGAGATAACTCTGGTTAAGGAACTCGGCAAAATCACACCGTAACTTCGGGAGAAGGTGTGCTCTGGTCCGTCTAGTGATTTACTTGTGAAGCGGACTGGAGTCGCAGTGAAGAGGGGGTGACGACTGTTTACTAAAAACACAGGACTCTGCAAACTCGCAAGAGGAAGTATAGGGTCTGACGCCTGCCCGGTGCTGGAAGGTTAAGGAGAGATGTCAGCCGCAAGGCGAAGCGTTGAACCGAAGCCCCAGTAAACGGCGGCCGTAACTATAACGGTCCTAAGGTAGCGAAATTCCTTGTCGGGTAAGTTCCGACCTGCATGAATGGCGTAACGATTGCCCCACTGTCTCAACCAGGGACTCAGTGAAATTGCATTGGGGGTGAAGATACCCTCGACCCGCGGCCAGACGGAAAGACCCCGTGCACCTTTACTATAACTTGACAGTGAATTTCGGAATCTCATGTGTAGGATAGGTGGGAGGCTGTGAACCCTTGGCGCTAGCTGGGGGGGAGCCAACGTTGAAATACCACCCTTGATGTTTTGAGGTTCTAACTCCGACCCGTTATCCGGGTCGAGGACACTGTCTGGTGGGTAGTTTGACTGGGGCGGTCGCCTCCAAAAATGTAACGGAGGCGCACGAAGGTTGGCTCAGGCTGATTGGAAACCAGCCGCTGAGTGTAAAGGCATAAGCCAGCTTAACTGCGAGACAAACGAGTCGAGCAGAGACGAAAGTCGGTCTTAGTGATCCGGTGGTTCCACATGGAAGGGCCATCGCTCAACGGATAAAAGGTACGCCGGGGATAACAGGCTTATTTCCCCCAAGAGTTCATATCGACGGGGAAGTTTGGCACCTCGATGTCGGCTCATCGCATCCTGGGGCTGAAGTAGGTCCCAAGGGTTTGGCTGTTCGCCAATTAAAGCGGTACGTGAGCTGGGTTTAGAACGTCGTGAGACAGTTCGGTCCCTATCTGCCGTGGGCGCAGGATAATTGAAGAGGAGCTGTCCCTAGTACGAGAGGACCGGGATGGACGGACCTCTGGTGTACCGGTTGTCACGCCAGTGGCAGTGCCGGGTAGCTATGTCCGGACGGGATAACCACTGAAAGCATCTAAGTGGGAAGCCTCCCTCAAGATTAGTTATCCCGCCTGGTAGCAATACTGGGCTAAGACCCCGGGTAGACCACCCGGTTGATAGGCTGGTGGTGTAAGCGCAGTGATGCGTTGAGCCTACCAGTACTAATCGGTCGAGCGGCTTGACCATATTTCAAAACTTCATGTTCATGTTGTCAAAACAAAATAATCGTTGACTGGTTGATGACGTTGACGCGTTGATTCGGAAAGGTCAAGCAGCGAATTTCATATCAACGTATAACCAGTATCAACGTATCAGCCGGTTCAGAAGTTTTCCGGTGACTATGGCGGAGGGGAAACACCCGTTCCCATCCCGAACACGGCAGTTAAGCCCTCCCGCGCCGATGATACTGCAGGGGTGACTCTGTGGGAAAGTAGGTCGTTGCCGGGATTAAAATCAAAATGAAAGAGGCCAGGAGAAGGTATTCCTGGCCTCTTTCATTTTATCCACCAGGGGGAGGGGCCGCAGCGCTTTTTGCGCCTGACTTGGTTGCTCGTCGTCGCGAGTCGTCGATGTACGCGCAGTACTATCTCCTGCCGCTCCTCCTCGTCGCCCGCGTCATCCATCAAAAATCGCTACGGCCCGCGTGTTGTATGCGGTCTGGCAAGACGGTTGGGTCTGTTTGGCACCTTTTGGTCAATTGCGTCTATTAGACGATAAGCGACTCATGCCTGCCCAAAGGAGAGTTATTGCGCTGGCCGGGTCTGCGTGCTCCTCGGAGCGCCTCGATATCCATCAAAATCCGCCTCGGCCAACAAGTATAATGCGGAAGAGTTATTTCACTTGGTCGTTAAGAACAGACACGGCCGCCCAACTTAGATTTCCTCGATAACGGCATCTAACGCTTGCACCATGGCAGAGATGTAGTATACTTTTGCAGAGGGGGTGAACATGGCAACCGCAAAGAAGGCCGTTCGTGATTGTGTCTACTGAGGGAAATTGCCAGAGGACTGCTCGCTGGAAGACGTACAATATCACTCTGTATGTAAGTTGAGAAGATTGAGCGTGGCCTGAAGGATGTCGACGAAGGCCGCATTTATACGCAGGACGAAGTCGAGAAGATGATGGACAGATGGCTCGAAAAGTAGTCTGGTCTTACGAAGCAGTAGCCGATCTGGAGTCTCTTGCGGAGTACATCGCAAGGGACCTCATCATTTTATGCCGCATCCTTCGTACGGGAAATCCGCGATGCCAGCCGCTCTCTTGCGAGGTTCTCCCAACAGGGCCGCGTTGTGCCGAATTTCGAGCCGTAGTCCGAGAACTGTTGCCTCAAGGCTGTACGCAGCCATCGCTCTATGGACATGAGAGAAATGGCGCGCGTCGCCACCGGACTGATCACGGGATAGAGACAGCGCGGCAGGAAATGCGGCTTTTGATTCGCGTGGCCGTCGCGACTGCCCATAACGGCTGCGCCTTCGCCTTCCCCACAACTGCAACTTCAACCTCTCGAACACATTGTAGACAATCGGGCAGATCGAACAGTTCTCGATTGCGCCCATCAGACGGGATCTGAACTCACGCTTATGCAAGTGGGGGAATGACCTGCAGTCATCGGGGCGCACCTCGTAAACACTGCAGCGCTGCCCGTGAAGAAAACGGCAGGGTGTCTGCGCCAGGGCGTACTTGCCTTTCTCATCCGAGGGCTGAAGGTAATCGTTGATCAGTTGCGCCTTCTGAATGCCGAGATGATCGGCTAATCTCCGGACATCGCGGGCGGAGAGCTGAGGAGACATAACTCTACAGCAGTTGGCGCATGCGCAGCAGTCTATCTGCCGGGACACCTCGTCTAGGTGGCGCCAGACGAGACGGTCAAGAGCGGCTATCGACAGGTCACTGCCTTTGAGATATGCGCGGAACCGCCAGTTTTCGTCTTCATTCGCCTCAGCCAACAACTTGATCCGCTCAATGTCTGTCTCGATATCCATCGGGCCTTGTCGATATGTTGCCTCATTCTCGGGCAGAAATTCAAGACGTAATTTGCTCGATAACGGCTCTACGAGAAAGATAAGAAACAGAAAGAGATTATGGAGCGGATCACAAACGCGCTACCCCGACTACTATCTTGACAAAAATGTAGGCAATTGATACAAGTAAACGCCCTACCGGTTGATTTGTAGGGCCGCACATCTCGAATCCTGGTCTCATATTCGGGGTTTTGTATCTGAAAGGAGAGCCACCATGAAATTCGATGTTGAGCACATTTGTTTCATTGTTAAAGACTTGGACGAGGCGATGGAGAGGTATCGCGCCGTCTGGGGCATCACCTTCGAGAGGGTCTTCTGGTCGGACCAGCCGACAGGCACCGTCCGGGGCAAGAAAGTGCACTACAATGGTAGGCTGGCGTTTGTGCGCACCGGCGCAGTCAACCTCGAGCTCGTCCAGCCCGGGGAGGGTGAGAGCATCTGGCGGGAGGCCCTCCAAACGAAGGGGGAGTGTTTTCACCATATCGGTATCTACGTGCCCGACCTCGCAGCGGAAATCGCCGAATACGCGGAGAAGGGTATAGGGGTGATCCAGACGGGCGAGAGCGAGCACGTGCAGTTCGCCTACATGGACACGGGAAAACCGACAGGCGTGATCGTCGAAATCCTCCAAAGAAGATGAGCGAACCGGCGTAGGGAGTATGGGACTCCTTGGGCACGCGGCCTGGACATCTACACGGGACTTGAGATCAAGGGAGTAGAACGCCTGCCTTCTTTCTCGTCAGCCCTTCAGCGCTTGATAGAGACGGGTAATACCCGCTTTCTGGAAGAAGGCCCTTTTTGCTTCATTCGCGCTCGGGTCCGGATACCGATCGAGGAAGGAGACGGTTGTCAGTGTCTCTTCCAGAGTCATCCCTTTGGCAAGCGCTTCCTTGACGAGACCGATGCAGACAGTAATCTCCGTCTTCATTTTGCGGATAAGGCTTTTGTCGCCAACTTCGCCGTGACCGGGGACCACAATGTCGATGTCGAGTTCCATCAGGGCATCGAGCGAGCGAAGCCAATCCTCGGGCACCGCTTCATGGAAGAAGGGCATGCCGTTGACCACGTTGTCGCTCGAAAATAGCACCCTCTCTTCGGGGACGTACACCGGCGACTGAAAAGGGGTATGGCCCGGCATGTGGAGGAGCCGGAAGGTATGACCGCCAACATGAAGGGTGAGGGCCTGACTGAAAGTAATCGCGGGAAGAGGGAAGGAGAACCCCTCCGGCAGCGCTTCTCCGGGCGCCGCCGAGCTGAGCATCGGTATGAAATTTTCCACGGAACCCGTCTGAATGACCCGCCTCGCCCCCTCCTGGGCGACTATGGGGGCATCGAAGAAATAATCGCCTCCGAAGTGGTCCATATGCGGCTCCGTGTTGATGAGATAACGGACAGGCCCGTATGCGGCAACTTCGTTTCGCCAGGCCGCGGCCGCCGAAGGCACTGCCGGCGTGTCGATAAGAACGAGTCCGTCCTTCGTCTTCACGAAGCTATGATTGCAAATATTTGCTCCAACATATACATTCTCGGTTACTCTTTTCATCGCTCACCTCCGCTCGTCTTCGAGAGATCCGTCTTTTTAGTGCTCGCCCCGCTGAGACTATACCCGAAGTGCGCGTCCACCACAAGCATTTCTCTCGTCGGCGAACGCTCTCCCGCATTCTCCGCGCCACGAGAAAGAATTCGGGGACATTGTTTCTAATCGTGCATTACTAAGTGGTTTGGGGACATCCTATAATCTCCTGTCAGGCACAAATTCATGTCTAGCAATTGCAAAGACTTAGAGTCGTAGCCTTTTTCGAAGACGCACCTCTCTCGTCGTTTCATCAACGTCTCACGTTATTCGGCGAGTCTCTCACCCATAAGGCGAATCCGCACCTCAGCGTTATCGGTATCCAGCGGCGCGTTATCGTGGAAAGCACAATTAGAAACAACGTCCCCAAATAGAAACAACGTCCCCAAAGATTAGGATAGATGATGGAGACTTAAGCATGAATGTGAAGATGTTGGAGTACAACCCAGCCAAGAAGATCTTCACCGTAATGCCCTGAACAGAGGCGACGAGTAGGGGAACCTAGGGGACATCCTATACTTCTCCTGTCAAGCACAAAATGCAGATATAACGATCTCAATGGACTAGCCATTTAGTCCTTATCAAGCACTCCTGTTAATCTCATTGTTAGAAGTTGCCCTCGCGCCATGCATCGAAAATCCTTTCGGCCTATTTTCTACTCCACTCTATCCTTCGGGGCTTATGCGAGCGATCTCGCCAGCCGCTGGCCCCTTCTTGTCTTCAAAAATACTAAATTGGACTTTTTGGTTCTCCTTTTGATCGCCCTTTTCACTCCTATCTATTACGTTTGAAATGTGAAAGAAATATTGTTTGTCATCACTTTCGATAAACCCAAATCCTCTGTCTGCCACATAGCGGGCGATTACCCCGACATTTTTTTTCTTTTCTCGAACTGTCCTGAAGGTGATTATTTCATCGTGCGTGAGCTTTTGACATTCCTGGATAAGTTCTCAGTGATGCCTTGTGGTCTACTCCGTTTTCCTTATGACATAAATCATTAGATATTCTAAACTGCTCAAGCGCTTGTGTTTTTGCGCCCATTTGTAAATACAACTTGCCCAAGATAAAATGGTGGTAGTGTTTGTGTGGCTCGCGTTCTATCGCCTGTTTATAGAATTGTCCTGCTTCTTTAGGTTCTTTCAGGTGTTCTGCGCATTGACCTGCCTCATTCAAAATATAACCCTGCATTTTGTTAGGTGGTATCTCCTTATACTGCTTTAGGGCTAGGTCGTAGTTATTCTGGGCGGCATAATTCTTAGCAATTAGTCTCATAAGATATTGGCTCGTTCGGTTTCGCTTTGAGAGCTTCTTGCAATGCTTTCTGCGATTCGACCCAGTTACCCAGAGAGGAATAAACTTTTCCTAGCTCATACCATAGGCCTGCGTCCGAAAGGGCCAGTTTCTAGGGCAAGTTTATAAACTGCAGCGGCTTCCACAGTTTTTGAAGGATTCCTGCTCTGCTACTTTTTCAAGATATTCTCCATAAGCTTTGTGGAGTTTTAAATTAGACCAGAAAGCTGTTTTCTCTGGATGTCGCTCATGCCCCGGATAATAGCGCATCCGTCTTGTAATATCCTTCTGCTTCGCCATGCATGCCTAGTTTAGAGCAGATGTGTATTGCTAAGGCATGTCCATGAAGGCTAGTTTTGAACTGGCGTAAATAATCGCTAATTGTTTTGATGGCCTTGTGTGGGTCTGATTCAAATATATATCCGCTAATCGGTATTGCCAATCTGACCTATCCTTTTGGAACAACAGCTGCCTTCATCTGCGTATCGCATATCTTCTCCGCCCTATCGTATTGTTTTGTATGGACGTAACAACTGACTAATAGCTTCAGCAATTCTTTAGACGCCCCCTCCGACGCCTTGGATTTCCAGCAGTCGAATAGCATCGTGGTGATTTGCACTTTTTATTGATTAATTCTTTAGCCTTGTCAATCATTTGTAAATATTCTGTCGGTTGTTCTGAAATGAATCTTAGCGATTTTCTGCAGATTCTTCTCGACCGTGTTTAGCAACGTAATCTTTTGCCGCTTGCTCTACCGCAGACTGATGCGCCTTTAGGAAACGCCATACCCCATTCCTTTTCCGCAGCCTTAAGCCATTTCAGGAATCTTGCCCTGGCCAGTATTGATGCTGCAGCAACTGCAACATTCCGCTCCGCCTTTGTTACTTGAATAATACGAACTTTTTGTTGTCGCGTTGTCTTCAGTAACTTTGACTCAATATATTTCTCGTCACCAAATTGATCCGATATCACCACTTCACAATTGACGTTTCTAATCAAATCTTCTATTGCCCTAGCGTGACCCCACGCTAAAAGAGTATTTAATTTTTTTCCTTCTTTAACAAATTGCGAGTACAGCTGATTATACCTTTCGGGAGGAAGTTCGATCACTGAAAATAACCCTGGCTTCCATATTTTTAAAATGCGCTCCGCAATACTAATTGCGCGCTCATCAGACAGAAGCTTGCTATCCTTAACTCCGAGATCGCGCAACAATTCTTCACCGTCTTCGCCGACATATACACCAGCAACAACTAACGGTCCAAAGTAATCACCCTTCCCCGATTCATCCGTTCCAATCCACGGCGGCGGCGGAAATGCCAACTCGTCCGTCGGCAAATTGTCTTTCCTCAAGTCGGCGGGGATACCGAGTATTTTCTGTTTTATCACATTGAGTGCATTCAGCAGGGGGCTTGCTTTTCCTCCGAGAATTATGCTGACCCCCTTCTTTCCGAAATATAAGTTTACCTTATTTTTATGCTGACCCTGGACCACTATGAGCTGGATACCATATTCGATGGGATGCTCGCTCATAATTATGATTCCACTTTTCTCGCAGGCATCTACAAACTGCGATTTTATAGCGGCGAGAGAATCGATCTGGCTCGCGGGCGCCTCAGTCGGGGTGGTCTTCTTGGTGTTAACCACCGAAAGGCCCACGGTGCCTAGAATGTCATCAATTGATTGATATCGTTTCTTTGGGTCTTTTTCAAGACATTTCATCGCAATGTCGCTCCAAACTCCTATCTTCCTACGCACTATCTTTTCTGCTACTTCTGGAATCTGCGTCTGTGCAGCTTCGCGACAAAGGTCCCAGGAATGTCGTTTCCCAGTCATATCGATTGGCTTTTTTCCCGTGAGAATCTCATAGATAATGACGCCCACTGAATAAACATCGACACGATAATCACCCTGATCGTCAAAAGCCTCCGGAGCCATATAATCTGTTGTTCCACAGCCCGTCATCGCACTATTTGGCGTACAGAATTTTGCTAGCCCGAAGAAGTCTGCAATCTTTATTTGGATGTTTTCATTATGATCGGTTTGAACCAAAATGTTTTGAGGCTTCAAGTCTCTGTGAAACATAGTCTTGTCATGGATGTACTTAATTCCGTGTAATATTTGTATAATTGCTTGCTCTGCTATGACAATTTCGTGTGTCCTTCCAGAGCGAAACGCATCAGACCATTCAGGGATCTTGTCTTGGAGATTGCCCCCATTGACAAACTCCAACACCAAACTTAACGGCCCTCGATATTTCGCAATGCCAAGGCATTTTACGAGGTTTTCATGCGTCCCCATTTGAATCAGCGCGGTTGCTTCTTTGCGTAAATCCTCCTCTGCATCACTCTTCGGAACTTTCACGACTACAATTTTACTTCCAAATCTGTTTTGTCTATCTTTGACCAGAAAAGTTTCTCCAAATGAACCTTCACCTAATTTATCAATTTCATCAAAACCGTCTTCTAGCGTCATAATGGCTCTTATGAGAAACCCAACGAGAACATCCTTTGAGAAGAGCAAGAGATATAAGGAGGCGTCTGAGACGTTCACAGCTACACGGCTATCTTTTTCCCGCCAAAAAGAAATACTTCCTGTCATGCCATCCCTTTTTTCATTTTGCTCCAAGCCTTATGAAAATGCAACTGATTCTTACTGTTGGTGGATGGGGAAGGCATAAGGGACATCCCGTAACTAAATAACTATGGCGTCAGGGACGACCGTAAATAAGTAAATAACTTCTTGTGAAGCTCGCGGAAGGTCTGTTTTATGAAGCCGTAATGGTTGGCCTTGGCTGCGGTGCCGTCTGGGGCGTGTAGAGCGCTGCGCGCTACTATCTTCGCGTACTGGTAATAGATCAGGTCCTTAATGGTCGTGACGTCCCTGTCAGGCAACCCGTTGTACTCCCCTTATAGCAGTCTGCCACACTTCCGCCGCTCCGGCAGAATATT
>CAWGEZ010000016.1:0-124993 GCA_963821605.1 uncultured delta proteobacterium
CTGTTGGAGACATCTTCATACTGCACTCCTTCTCATGAAAGGTTGTCAAAAAGGTGTGTTGGGCACCCAACACCTTGATATATAGGCCGTTTCGTTTTCCACAACGGACATGGACCGCCGGGAACTCGCCGCGCTTTACACGTTGCAACACGGTTTGACGTGAAACGCCAAGGAGCCTGCGTGGCTTCGAGCATCGGTACATGGCCCTCTGGCGCTTCTGCGACAAAACGAGCACGAATCTCTTCATTGATGCGGATGCGCCAGGGCGCACCCGGGGTGATTTGTTCGCCGGCAATGAAACCATCGGCCAGCCAACGATGCACGGTGGAAGGGACCACGCCGAGGATTTCTGCGGCCCTCTTGATCGTCACCAACTCGCCTTCGGAGGATACGTGGCCGGATCGAATCGAGGGATTTGCCAGTACCGGCGTAGATTACCGACCTTGTTGGCCGTGAACCGATCGCCGTTAGCCGTGCGTCTGCCTTGCCGGTTTAGAATACCGGCGATGACGGCATCGGGATAATGGACCGCAAGACGGCGTACGAGATCGATGGTGTCTTCATCCGTGCGGATGGGCGGAATCCGGAAGGATCGCAGGCTGAGGTCGAGTTCAGAGATGGCTCCTCCTCGCCAGCGCAAGGTCAAATGCGCTTTGGACTCGGCTGGCGCCACGGCAATGTTGACTTCGTCCAGAAGGGTTTGCAGCAGTTCTTTTCGATCTCGGTCGGTGGTGGTGGGAGCTTCCCACACACGCCTGAGATCAGCGCCCAGGGCGCGGATCCGGGTCCGCTGCTCGTCGGTTATGGGGCCAGGATGTTGGCGCTGCCGTCGTACGAGTTCGGCTTCGGCCGCCGCAAGTTCACCGAGCCGAGTCTCCCATTCGGCTTCCAAGCGTGCGGGCTACAAGACGGTTCTCCGGCTCTACGGACCGATAACGGCGTTCCGCCGTTCGGTCTCGTAGCGGGCTCTTCTCGACCTGCAAGCGCCATTGAGCCATGGCGGCTTCGTGGTCCGCTTCGAGGTTTTTTTCGGCGATGAATACGGCTTCGATGCCGGCGGGAGCGATGGCGTCGAGAAAAGCACGGGCCACCGCTTCATCGATTCGTACTCCGCCAACGCGCAGACAAAACATTCCTCTGCCGTTGACGATACACTGGCCGCGCAATAGTACCCGGAGTAGAATGTTTGCCCTGATAGTAGACTCTGAGGCGGCGACCACAGCGGCCGCAAGTGGCGATGCCTCTGGAGCAAGGCGGAACCTTCCCGGATGGCCCCGGCGGCTTGATGAGGACCGGGGTGGGTGTTTTTGGCGATTCGACTCTGGTTCATTTCATACGTCTCCCAGTCGATGAAGCCCTTGTGGTGATCGCGGATCAGGACCGCCCATTGGGAGCGAGGCAGATGGCGGGTGCGTTTCCTTACACGGCCGGTCTGATCCACGTAGGGCTCTTGGTGTGTTTTACCATAAGTATAGGCGCCTGCATAGACCGGATTGGTCAAGACCTGGTGGATGGCGGTATAGGTGGGAGTGACCCATTGGATCTCGGGGAGGAATTGGAGTGCCGGGGAAAGGAAAGATCTTCGGAGCGCAACCAGAGCCAGACCTGACGGACCGAGCCCATTTCGGCGAACTTCTCGAAGATGCAGTCGAATGGCTTGGGTGACAGCCTGATCGGGATGGAAGAGGACCTCGCCGTCCTCTTCGCCCCAGACAAACCCGACGGGGAGTCCCCGGCTGCAGTTGTCCCCGGGCCGCCTTATTGCGGATGCCTCCTTCGAGCCGGGCGCGGATCACGTGGAGTTCGGCTTCGGCCATGGTTCCCTTCAGCCCGAGCAGCAGGCGGTCGTTGAAGAGTCCGGGATGGTAGAGTGCCGTCCTCGTCGCCGATCAGGGTGTCGGTGACGCCGCACAGATCAAGGAGGCGATACCAGTCGGCATTGTTGCGGGCCACCCGGGAGACTTCGATGGAGAGGATGAGGCCGACGTGGCCCAAGGCCACTTCCGTGGTCATCATGGCGAAGCCATGGCGATCGGACGTTCCCGAGCCTGAACGGGCGAGGTCCTCGTCGACGATTTTGATCTGTGATTCGGACCAACCCAAACGGAGGGCCCTGCTCCGTCAGCTTGTACTGTCGGTCGGTGGATTCGCTATTGTACTGTACCTGGGCGGCCGTCGACTGGCGGACATAGACATACGCGCAGCGTTGCAGGTGGGTGGGTTTGATTCTTTATTAGACTCATGGTTCGTCCTCCTGATGTTTCTGGGCGAGCCGCCTTGCAGATCAGCCTGGCCAGGATGGCGAGGACCGTTGCTTTTGTTCTCGGGGTCGAGGTCCTGCCAGAGGTCAGTGCTGAGGCGGTCTTTCCGCTTCGGGCCAAAGGGACAGTTGGCGTTGCACGTTCTCTCTCCTCCTTTGATAGGGGTTTCTTCTGAAGCATCAAACTTACGGAGGAGAGAGTCAACGACTTTACGCGCATGAAGAAGTTGGGAAGTGATCCGAGCACGGCTCCTGGAGATCGGCCGGTCATCGGAAGGAGAAGCCAAGATCGGTCCATGCGGCAGGGATAAGCGAGCGGCTTCCATCCGGAAGGACAAGGGTCAGCTGCAGCATCCCTTGGCGGTGGCGTCCAGCTGTAAACCTCCAGGGTCTGTCCCCGTAAAGGGTGGTGATCACGTATGATGGTGACTTTCGAGGGGAGACCCTCGAGGTGGGTAGTATGTCGTAGCTTCCTTCGACCACGTGGATCATGAGTGTCTGATGAAAACGGACGATCGCACACCGGATCAGGTCGCTTCTTCGGTTCATCGGGAGATGGCTGAGGGCGCCTCCTCAGAAGGATAACGGTACGCTGGATGAGAGTACCAAGGGACGCCGCAGGGAGGGGTTATGACTCCCCCCACACAATAAGTAACTTTGAGTTTGAACAGATATTCAGATATGCGAGGAACTGGAACAACAAAAATAGTAGTTGACAAATGACACAAAAGGTAGTATACGTATGACATATGAACAGATCGTCAGATACAGACCTCGCAGAGCGCATCAATGCAGCACGCTCTCTGATACGAGAAGGTGTCAGCACGGAGGAAACTGTGGCGGAGATGATGGACCGGTTCGCGGTCTCCAGGAGACAGGCATACCGGTACCTGGAGCAGGCACAGAGGATAAAGCGCAGGGTGTCCGTCCCGGAGCGGAAGGTCGTGTTCACCGTGAAGCTTCCCGAGAGTCTCGTATCTTTTTTGCGGCGCGTCGCGGGTTCCACCGGGGAATCATTGAGCGCTCTTGTTGCACAGGCCCTGAAGACATTCTTGAAAAGAAGGGGGTATGGCCGAAAAGCGTCCTGAGGTCGAGATGCTTTACAGCCACGATCGCTTGGGCGACGAGAAGATTGCACAAATCTACAGGATGCTTGTTCCGGAGAAAGTCTGGAAGAACGGGGTAGCGGATGAAGACAGCGGCACTCTATGCACGGGTATCCTCGGAGCGGCAAAAGGAAGAGCAGACGATAGGGAGCCAGACGGAAGCGCTCAAGGAGTATGCAGCGGCCAACGGCTATACAGTCTTGCCGGAGTGGATATTCCAGGACGAGGGTTATAGCGGGGCCATCCTTAAGCGCCCGGACCTTGAGCGTCTGCGTGATCTGGCTGCCGAGGGGCAGCTCCAAACGATACTGGTCTACTCACCCGATCGGCTGAGCCGGAAATACGCCTACCAGGTGCTCCTGCTGGAGGAGTTCGCCCGCCAGGGGGTGGTGACAGTCTTCATAAAATCTCCCCCGGCGTCCACCCCCGAGGAAGAGCTCCTCGTGCAGTTCCAGGGCATGATTGCGGAATACGAGCGGGCCCAGATCGCGGAGCGCACACGGCGCGGCAAGAAACACCGTGCCAAAAGCGGTTCGGTCAACGTGCTCTCCGGTGCACCCTACGGGTACCGCTATATGAAAAAGTCTGAAACCGCGGCCGCCTATTACGATACCATTGAAGAAGAGGCGGCGATAGTACGCACGGTGTATTGCTGGTATACTGAGGAAGCGTTGAGTATAGGAGAGATCACGAGGAGATTGAACACGCAGGGTGTTGCGACTCGGCAGGGAAAATCCTTATGGGAGCGATCGACGGTGTGGGCAATACTCCGTAATCCTGCGTACAAGGGAACGGCCTGCTTCGGCAAGACCGAGCATGCCGAGAGGAAAAAGATCACCCGCCTCCTGCGCAAGCGCGGCGGCTTCTCTCCCCGCTGCAGTTGCTCTCGTGAACGGCCTCGCGAGGAATGGATCGAGATACCCGTTCCTCCCCTTGTCAGCGAAGCTACCTTTTATCTTGCCCAGGAGCGCCTGGAAAGAAACAAACAGTTCTCCCGCCGCCATACGAAGGAACCCACGCTGCTCCAGGGACTCCTGGTCTGCAGCGAATGCGGCTATGCGTTCTACAGGATTTCCACCCGGACGTCCAAAAGGAAACTCTATTATTATCGCTGCCTGGGTTCGGACGATTACCGCTACCCTGGTGGACGCAAGTGCACGAATCGCCCTATCCGCCAGGATTACCTGGACGACATGGTGTGGAAGCAGGTCATGCGGCTCTTCGAAGATCCGGACCTCATCCGCAACGAGATACACCGGAGGGTCCAGGAAGCCCGAAACGCCAATCCGGCACGGACACGGAAAGAGACGCTCGTCCATGAGATCGCCCGCATGAAGAACGGGATCGACCGCTTGCTCGATGCATACCAGGAAGGGCTTGTCCAACTTCCGGAGCTGCGCAGTCGTGTGGCTGGATTACGGAAAAAAGATGCGGCACTGACGTCGGAACTGCAGTCTGTCGAATCCAGGATGGTTGACGAAGAACTGCACCTTCAGCTTGTCGGTAGCATAGACGACTTCCTGTCCCGTATTCGTCGATCCACAGAGAGTCTCGATGTAGCGGATCGTCAGAAAATCATGAGGCTGGTCGTGAAGGAAATCCTCGTCGGTCATGACACGGTAACCATAAAACATTCCATTCCGACGAGTTCCTCCTCTCCTGAGCGAAAGAGGACACCCGCTCCATCGGGACAGACCAACGTGCCAAGTTATCTATTGTGTGGGAGGAGTCATCTCTCCGCTCCTTGCAAACATCTACCTCAACGCCCTCGACGTTGCCATGAAGACGACACGGCTCGTCAGATATGCCGATGACCTCGTGGTGCTGTGCAGATACAACGTCCACAAGACATTGGGCAACATGACGGACGTGCTCCATAACCTGGGACTCACCCTCAATCATGACAAAACGAGAATCCTCGATGCAACACACGAGGGCTTTACCTTTCTCGGATTCACCGTCCAGATAACAAAGAGTCCCCGGACAGGCAAGACGTTCCCTCTCATCGTGCCTTCAAAGAATGCAGTAAGTCACATCAAGAAAGAGATAAAGGAAACCACGTGTCGGCAAAACCTTGCATTGCCGAAGGAAGTGATCATTACCAGACTCAATGAAGCAGTAAGGGGATGGGCGAACTACTTCTACTATGGCAACTGCAGCAAAGCCTTTGCACACTTGAAGAACTATCTCGAAGAAAGGGTTCGAATGTATCTGAGGCGGAAACATCGTCTCAAAAGCATGGGGTACAAAAAATATCCCAATGCGTACCTCTACCAAAACTCGGCCTCTACAGAATACCGACCACCGCTCCATGGACTCAGGCTGTGAAAGCCGCTGGAAGAAGATGATTGGAAAGCCGTATTCGGGAAAACTGAACGTACGGTTTGATGAGGGGGAGTTGGAAACCGCTATCCGTTATAGGTCCCAGTAGATGCGTGCATCAAAAGGACCCGAAGCGGCTCCAGCCAGGCGCCAGCTCTCTACTCTACCTCTAGCCAGATTCATCACAACAGGTGGCCACTTTGAATCATAATGGCCGGCCACCTTCAATCATAATGGATGGCCACTTTGGGTCGGAATACGCAGCGAGCTTTTCTCTGTGATCTCTGTGTGAGACACTCCTGCCGAAAAGTGTAAAGTTGTCGGTTTTCTTTACGATCTTGAGTTATTAAGCCAATTGGCTGTATTTGTTAATACTTTTGGCCTAATTGTCCAATATTCTAGTCGTGAACTGTCGGACTATTTTACGGTTGATTGAAGTCGCAAATGAATTTTTCTAATCAGCACCCTTTTGAATTGAATCAAAACATTCCTCGCAGCTCTGCTGCGGGGAGGTCCTTTCTAAAAGCATAGCTCTAAGCTCCTGCTTAGGGGTAGAATAGGTAGGTGAGCGAACATGTCCTCAAAAGGCATAACAAGACGCTGCTTCTCTACCACATCGTCTGTCCGGCCAAGTACAGAAGAAAGGTTTTTACGGAAGCAGTGGAGATAACGCTCAAAGAGGTGTGCATGGGAATAGGAGAACGACACGAGATCCATTTCGTCGAGATCGGGGCGGATGAAGACCATGTCCATTTTCTCGTCCAGAGCGTCCCCATGATGTCGCCCTCGACCATCGTGCAGACCATCAAGAGCATTACCGCAAAGGAGATCTTCCGCAGTCATCCCGAAGTCAAGAAGATGCTCTGGGGTGGAAAGTTCTGGACGAGCGGATATTACGCGAATACCGTCGGTCAATACGGTAACGAGAAAGTGATCAGAGAGTATGTTCATAAACAGGGGCGCACATACCGGCAAATCCATAGAGGTCAACTCACCCTCTTCGATGGTTTAGTTTAGCCTTTGATACCTCGCAGCTCTGCTGCGGGGTAGTTCATTTTTATTGTTTTGTAATATCAGCAACTTAAAAGGTTGATGATCAAGAATGTGGCATTTATCGTTAAATTGCATGGAATTTGCACACAGTAAAGATGAAAATGTAGTAAAAGAGGAGGTTAAAAATGAAAAGGGCCAGATTAATTTTCTTATTAGTCGGGGTGGTATTTCTAGGACTCATGTGGGCAGGTGTGGCAGGCGCGGGGATGTCACAGTTTATCTCCTACACCGACAACGGCGCAGGCATAAGCAGAGATGGTCTAGGTTCTTTAGACAGTATGGGGCAGTTCTTAAGTGGTGGGCCGCCCTCGTTCACATCGCTTCCTTCTCCGTGGGCAGCGTGCTCCAATAAACCTCATCAGGCGTTCTGTTGTCAAGCCCTTGATGACGCCGCCGCAGGTTGTATCGATCAAACCACAGCGTAAGTCCTTTTCTCACCTCGCTGATTGAGCTATACGCCTTGAGATAGACGTCTTCGTACTTCACGCTTTTCCAGAGCCGTTCGATAAACACATTGTCCATCCAGCGGCCTCTGGCCGTCCATGCTGATCCTGATGTCATGCTCTTTGAGCATGTCCGTAAAATCGTCCGAGGTAAACTGACTGCCCTGGTCGGTATTGAATATCTGTGGTGCTCCGTAGAGAGACAGCGCCTCTTCCAGGGCGTCTATGCAGAATGAGGTGTCCAGCGTGTTTGAAAGCCGCCAGGAGAGCACCTTACTGCTCGCCCAGTCCATGATGGCCACAAGATAGCAGAATCCCCTCGCCATGGGGATGTAGCATATATCGGCTGCCCAGACGTGGTTGGCTTCGGTAATTTCCAGTCCTCTCAAGCAGATAGGGATAGACCGTATGCCCGGGATGGGTCTTCGAGAGGCGCGGTTTCCGATAGAGCGCCTCGATGCCCATCTTCCTCATGAGGGTACGCACATGGCTCCTGCCGACCTTATGGCCCTTGTTCCACAGTTCGTTCCTGATCCCCCTGGTTCCCGCGATAGGGACATTCCAGGTGTATCTCGTCGATGAGACGCATCAGCTCCCTGTCCTTGTCGCTCACCGGGACGGGAGGATAGTAGATACCCGACCGGGAGAGGTTCAAGATACGGCACTGTTGTAGCAGCGGCAAGGGATGCTCCCGGTCGATCATTTCTTTGCGCTCGACCCGTCTATGCGCCCGAGCGCGACTGCCAAAAAATCGTTCTCCATGGCGAGCTGGCCGATCTTGGCATGGAGCTCCTTCACGTCAGGCTCCCCGGACGTTTCTGCCCTTATCGAAGATCTCCGATGCCCTGTCCAGGAGCTGCTTCTTCCACTCCGCGATCTGGTTGGGATGGACCTGGAACCGCTCCGCCAGTTCCACCAGCGTCTGTTCTCCTTTGATGGCTTCCAGGGCCACCTTCGCCTTGAATACTGCTCCGTGATTCCTTCTCGGTCTCTTTGTCATGATTCGCTGCTCTCCTTTCCTGAGTCGTTAGTGTAGAGCAGCTTCACCACTTATGCCACTGTCCAGTTTTTCCAGACCGGCTCTAATTATACCTCCGGACAGAATGGAGTAACGTATTGAATCTGGTTATGGGGTAATATGTCTGATTCTGAATTGTTGGTTCAGTATTACGAAGAGAAAGAGCGTCCCCTTGGAACGCATTGTTAGTCGTTATAAACTGGATAATTCCCTTTCGGGGATTTCGATGTGTATTTCAACCCAAGATGAGTGTAAATCTTCTGCCAATAGAGTGAATCTTCAGATCCAACACTCTTGCAGTATTGTCCGAAGGACGACACTGTTTCTTCTAAAGCCAATCGCCATCGTTTATCCTTCAGGGTATAGGTTGACGGATCAAACACGGGTAATTCCCCTTTGGGAAAGATACTATCGATCTCGTCGTCTGGCACGAATCTCATGATTCGATATGGAAGAGAGTCGTAAACTTTTCCCCCTTCTGCAAATTGCTCATCAAAATCACCTCTGTGCGCTAGAAGCAAGAATTCATTTGCAAGTTTCAGTTTAGCTGCCGTATAGATTTGAGCGATGTCATATCCTTGTAGAGCAGAAATGGGATGATAACGATGGCTTGTGTCTTCAAGTGCTACGCTCACGATTTCGATTATATGCTCTGCTTCCAACATTGTCATTGTTGCCATATAAACCCTCCTTCAAATAATTGGGTATACAGACAACTTCTCTCTTCAGTCCATGTCTCGTAGTAGTGATTATATCACAAGTAGAAAACAGAGCCGGTCTGGAAAAGGCTAACGTCAAGTGTTTTGTGTCAGCACGAAGACCGGGTACACTCCCAGGTTTATGTTCTCATACATGAATACGGCATAGAGGATCCTCTCAACGCTTGTTCTGTTGCTGAATACGCCCATGGGTCGTGTTCTTCTTCGCACCTCCCGGAACCGTCGCTCGATGGCATTGGTCGTCCGGATCGCCTTGCGAAAGTCGGGATCGGCAAACTGGAAACAGGTAAGCAGATCCTCGAGATCATCCTGCAAGCACTTGACCGCTTTCGGATACTTCTCGATCCATGACCTGGCCCATCGGCCTCGCAGCGGTCTGCGCCTCGGTGAGGTTCTTCGCCCGGTAGATCTTCTGGAGCCCTCTCTTGACCGCCTTCTGTTTTTTCCTCGGCACCTTGTCGAGGATGTTGCGCATCTTGTGCGCCCAGCACCGCTGCAGGGGGATGGCGGGATAGACCTCGGGAAGGATGGAGATCAGGCCCTCGCCGCCATCCGCGCAGATGACCTCAGGTGCGGACATTCCCCGTTGCACGAGATCGGTGAGGAAGCGATTCCATTCAGCGTCCGCTTTCAGCTCTGGCGAGCCGGAAGTCGATCACCTCTTTCCTGCCGTCAGGGCGGATGCCCAGGGCCACGAGGACCGGACGGGTGAGACTGCCCGCTCCCGTCTTTCTCTTGATGCAGATCCCGTCAAGGATGAGGGCCCGGAAGGATCCGGTGATGCGCCGCCGGTGAAAGGCACGGACCGCATCGTCGAGGGTCGTGGCCACCCTGCTCACCGTCTGGGCACTGATCTTTTCCCCCAGGAGCGAAAGGAGGGCAACGCCGACCTTTCTGGTCGAGAGACCCAGAGAGAAAGCAGGCGAGGATCAGATGGTCGATCTCCCGGACCCGTCGCGCATAGGCGGCAATAATGCCCTGGGGGCTGAAACGGCGGGTTCTCGGGATCGTAAGGATGACGTTGCCCAGCTCGGTGAGCACGTGGCGCAGATAGCTCCCGTTTCTCCGGTCCGGAATCCCTTGTTGATATACCCAGGAGAGATGGCCGGCAACCTGCTCCTCCATCTGCTCCTTCAGGACCGTGGCGATCGTGCTCCCGTGCCGCATCCCGGTACTCACCCGTCCACTCATCTGATGCCAGATTCATTTCCTTGACCACCTGCAACGCCTCTGGTAAATTCTTGATGACACTCTGTCGTTCCACGGGGTACCTCCTCCTTATCAAAGAATTTGGTCGTTCTTTTTAAGGAAGGTACCCTTTCTTCTTCTCTGACACAACATATGATACGCTGCTTGGAAAAACTGGACAGTGACATAAGTGGTGCGCTGCTCTATACTAACGACTCTATGAAAGGAGAGCAGCAGTCATGACAAAAAGACCGAGACGGAATCACGGAGCAGTATTCAAGGCGAAGGTGGCACTGGAAGCCATCAAGGGAGAACAGACACTGGTGGAATTGGCAGAGCGTTTCCAGGTGCACCCCAACCAGATCGCGGAGTGGAAGAAACAGCTTCTGGACAGGGCATCGGAGATCTTCGATAAGAGCAAACCATCCGGGGAGCCTGACGTGAAGGAACTCCATGCCAAGATCGGGCAGCTCGCCATGGAGAATGATTTTTTGGCAGTCGCGCTCGGGCGCATAGACGGGTCGAGCGCAAAGAAATGATCAACCGGGAGCATCCCTTGCCGCTGTACAACAGTGCCGTATTTTGAACCTCTCCCGCTCGGGCATCTATTACCTTCCCGTCCCGGTGAGCGACAAGGACAGGCAGCTCATGCGCCTCATCGACGAGATCCACCTGGAAGAGCCCTACCTCGGCACGAGGGGGATCAGGAATGAACTGTGGGACAAGGGGCCATAAAATCGGCAGGAGCCACGTGCGGACCCTCATGAGGAAAATGGGCGTTGAGGCGCTCTATCGGAAACCGCGCCTGTCGAAGCCTCATCCCGGACATACGATCTACCCCTATCTCCTCAAAGGACTGACGATTACGGAGGGCAACAAAGCGTGGGCCTCTGACATCACGTACATTCCGATGGCGAGGGGTTTCTGCTACCTTGTCGCCATCATGGACCTGGCTTCGAGGAAGGTGCTCTCCTGGCGGCTATCGAATACTCTGGATACCTCGTTCTGCATCGAGGCTCTGGAGGAGGCGATACGGACATACGGAACACCCGAGATATTCAATACCGATCAAGGCAGCCAGTTCACCTCCGACGATTTCACGAAGGTACTGAAGGACCACCGCATCAAGATCAGCATGGACGGCAAGGGCAGATGGATCGACAATGTGTTCATAGAACGGCTCTGGAAAAGCGTGAAGTATCAAGACGTGTATCTCAAGGCGTATAGCTCAATCGGCGAGCTCAGAGAAGGACTTACGAAATGGTTTGATCGATACGACAGGCGGCGTCATCAAGGGCTTGACAACAGGACCCCTGATGAGGTTTATTGGAGCACGCTGCCCACGGTAAAGGAAGCGATGTGAACCAGGGCGGCCCACCACTTAAGACCTGCCCTATACTGTCTAAAGAACCTAGACCATCTCTCCATTCTGTATGGGCTTCCCATCCATTGTCCTTGATATGACGAATGAAATCAATCATGAACTGATTAGCATGAAACCACTCGCCGTTTAAGTGTGTTCTTATAAAAAGCTCGTGAATTTCAGACTCTATCTTTCGAGCTTCCTCCTCCGTCGATGAACTGATGGAATGCAGTATCTCGACCTTATGAGGATTCCCAACCTGAAGGTTAACCATTCTGTTACGTAAATGGGATGCAACGCCTACTTTAATTGCATCGCCAGTTTGAACAAAATAAACATACATCATGTGTCTCTCTCCATCCTATGACTCCGATATGTACCTTCTTCTTGTAAATTCTACACCTATCAATCATTGAACAACAGGAAATTTTGCTAAATTGATTTTGAAGCTATGATTCAACCATAATGACTCTATGGAGGATGATGAAGGGTGGAGTAGATGGTGACCATAATGTTGACCGTCCTTTTTAGGTACCCATATCCGATCTAAAGATGCTTTTGAGCCTAATCATTGCCGCTTCCATAACTCAGAAATAACCGAACCTAACCCCATGTAATCTCTCAATATCCCTACATTCTCTGTCAATATAAAGGTTCACCATCTTCTTTCTTCTCTCAAGAGTCAATCATGTTCAAGTACATCGTTTTCGGACAGGGATATTCAGTGAACATTAACGCTTAGACGTTCGGAAAATAGAGAGGTAATTGATCACATTTCAGTGACTATCCTTTTCTACCTTTTCCCAACGCTGGTAACAATCTCCCTGGATTTCCCTATCTCATTTGTTCAAAAATGATAATAGGAATTCTAATAGACACAAAAACGTTGATAAACCATAGCCAAGCCTTCTTTAGCAAAATGCCCGGACGTCCATATAACACAAACTGGACTCTTGATTTTATCCCCTACCCTTTTTCCTCGCACGGAAGAAACAAAAATAGAGGGGTCTGTCCAGAAGACGAACCGCAGCACTGAACCATCGTTCCAGAACATTCTACGATGACAGCCGGATTGTGATAGGGTATTCTGTACGGAACCAGTTCTGCTTGAAAGGAGAAACGAAATGCCATTCTATGAAAACGAAGGGCCCGACGGTTACTACATAGCCTCCTCGGAAAACGTGCTAGAGAAGATACGATGGATAAAACCTTACGTTGACCGACTGAAAATCTGGTTCTCTGAAGACCCTCATTATGACATCGACCTACTCGAAAGCCTTTGCGGAAATGTTGAGGAGACCCCAAGAGGACGAAAGAAGGCAGAATTTGCTGGTATCTGGTGTGATTACAAGCTCGACCTCAGCCAGCCGACAAGAGCCGCTTTCGATTACCTGATCGAGAATACCAGACCGCCAATTCGATATTTCCCCAACAATGTAGAAATGTCCCTAGATTTTACTGACCGACACTGAAAGAGACCTTCGGTATGTACGCAGCTTTTTCGAGAGACACTGGGTGAAGTTGCATCATAACAGTGGGTGGTTCAAGAGGATGGTCGGTGTGAAAAACGGATGGGAAATAGGGAATGGATCAGTAAGATAGCCATTATCCAGACACCTAATGTGGGGACACTGTACTACCATAACAGACATGCAAAGGTTCACTATAAACTCTATAGCGACTTCCTATCAAAGGTTAACAGGAAACCATGCTGCCATCTTGAAGTCACGCTTCGAGACTCTCGCAGTGTAAGAAATGCCGGCTTGGATACCTTTGACCGATATCTGAGACCGGGAGTCTTTCGTGAATTCTGGAGGAACCATTTGCAGCTGAGAAAAGCCAAAGATGAGGAGACAGTAAAAGAAGTCATTGCTAACGAAGTACGGAAGAAAATGGTGGGCCAGAGTGAAAAGGAAATACGTTATGCCATATTAACAATATTTAAAGCCGCATACTATGGAGAAGACGCTTACACCGCTCAGGACATTATAGATTACGGGAAGGATGTGTCTGGTCGAGAAAAATTGCTTGAAGACATAGAGAATGAATTGTTTCTTCCTTCGAGAGTTGCTAAAATTCCTGTCAAACTTTACACAAATAGACAGAAGCCTATCGACCCTATGATTATGTAGTAGAATATATATAACTAAAACTAGAAGTAAAGATAGTGTAATTATTGACAAAGTCTTGATTAGCTAAACCAACACACGTGTAAAAACTTCATACTCTATACACGACACTTCATCCCAGTTTTAAAAGTAAATACCTTCTCACTTTTTTAAGTCTTTCAATCCCATTCATTTCACCAGCGCTTATCAACTTTCGATATTCCAACACACCAGTAATTAGGGAAATTCAGGTCGAAAGCTTTCAAGATTTGTTTTCACTACAACTTATTTGGTTTCCAACGAGCTAATCTTTAATGCTGCCTTTCATCGAGACCTTGACATACTAGAAAACAATTTCATCACCTTCATCGCTACGATCACTTCATACGTGTACCCCGTCGTTTGTACGTCTGGGAGTAAATCGTTCGACCTCGACAAAGCCTCGTCAAATTTCAGACTCTTTTGAGTCAATCTACATCGGGACTTCTGGGATTCTCTCATTTTAGAGTAAAAGTACCAGTCATTTTCAGAGTGGACTAACAAATTCAGACTCGACTAACAACAAACACAAAGGAGGTGAGAAAAATGACGCTTTTTATTTTTGTGGTAATCCTAGCTGTTTTATACCTGAAAGGTCTCAACAAGTAGGCTCTAACGTCTGTAACACCTGTAGCCTCACCACTGCAGTAGTTTAATTCTACTTCGCCGTTTCGGAGCTCGGATTGCGCCTAGCCTCTAAAACCAGAGATTTCGTCTATTTTACGCGCATCTCTTCGCTAGGGCCTTCCTGCGTGCGTGTATAGTCGAAGATACGTACAGACGTGGAATCGATCAACCTGGACGAAACCTCACCAAAAGCAAGGTCGTTTTGAAGTCGTCTGTGTGAAGGTATTCTGAGTATGACGGGACACCTGACGATTCGAGTACACTAAAATCACGATTCGAGTACACCATAACCTGAACATTCCTTACAAAACACCTTTCACAAGCGCAGGCCCGTGAGATATCTGGTTTCACGTCAATTAGAGGAGCAAGAAAGGAGTTTCTAAGCGAGCATGGCTATTACTTATTTAACTTCCCCAGTGAACGCAGAGCGGCAGAGTTCAAGGAGACTGTTAGAAAGTATTTGCCTGTTTCGTTGGTCACAATCGAGGAATGAACACGCCCCTGCTGTCTTTCTCCTCACAAACAGGAAGCTGCAGTCTGACCATTTCCGTCAATCGAGATTAGACGATAAGAAGAAAACGTCGATCAGAGACGAATATAGACGAACCTTTTCGACGTGAAGAGAGAGACAGATGTCAGATGAACTGTACGGTTGAAGTCTACGAACTGTCAGAAGGATTGGATACCAGCTCAAGGTTCCAGTCTTCTAGTTCACAACCTTATTTCTAAGGGGAGCTGAGTTTATTGGCGATCCGGTGCATACCGTGTTAGCTAGGATAGTCTCCATAGTTCTCGTCTCAGCTCCCGAAGAATGCCAACGCCTGAAGCACGAGCAGGACCAGGCCAACCACAACGTAGCTTGCAGCGAAAAGCATCGACAATAGCTGTTTCTGGTTCTCGGTGACGGTCTTCGCGTGCTGGAACCTGAGCGCCTCGAGAAGGACCCCGATGACCACAAACACGAGGCCGAGTGCGACGTTCCCAATGCTCGCCTGGGTCCAGGTACCAGTTATCGTCACGGCTCCGCAAATCGTTATGAGCAGGCCGAGTTGGAGGGTGAGATAAAGCATCGGCCACTCCTTCTTTGATTCCCTGGCTAACCAAATAATGTACGAGTTTCGTCTTTTCCAACATGATAGACCGAGCCTGCTCATTAGTCAAGACGGAAGGGTATGGAAATGGATACAATCCTGAATAGATATCAAGAAGAAAACGTCGATCACAGATGAATGTAGACGAACCTTTTGACGTTAAGAGACACTTGACAGGTGACTATACGGTTGAAGTCTACGAGAGTGACATCAGGGTATTATCTCTAATTTAAATCGGTATGGGGGTTCGTCTTTGGGAGAAGATTCTGTAACCAAATAGGTATATTGAAATGCTTTAAACTTCCAATTCTTTTGGTCTACCCTTTTTCCGTCGTAGAACTGTATTTTCCCATCGATGTTTTGAAGAATAGGCGCTGAGTTGAGAAATCTTTTACCTATAACTGTTATCTCATCCACATACTTATTTGGTTTTCTGGTTATTTTTATGGCTTCAACATAGTCTTCCCCACCAGAATTGTTAAGGAACGTCCCGTTTTCGTCAAAAATGATAAACGGAAGTCTCACTTTGTCAGCAACCATTCTGACAAATTCTGGATTCTTTACGTTATTTTCAAATCTCTTATCAATAAAGCTCACTGTCTCGGGATCTTTGAGTCTATTTTGAATTTTCTTATCGATGTAGTCGTTGACCCCTAGCAACAAAACTACAATGGTTACGATTGGAATACCCGCACCCATACCAACCCCAATATAATCTTTAAAAGTTCTCTGGGCCATTTGAGTTTCTCCTCTCTTGTCCATTGTCTTCCAATCGTGAATAGATATCAAGAAGAAAACGTCGATCACAGACGAATATAGAGGAACCTTTTCGACGTTAAGAGACAGTTGTGAGATGAACTGTTGACAGAGGATGCACGAGGACCCAGATTGTGTACATAGGAGAAACAAATGTTGAAGTACGTATTTAGGACAAAACTGAGACTGGATAGACGGACTCAGAAAGGGATGCGTGGATATGTCTGCCGATATCAAGGTTTATAAGATTAAGGACTTCGTCCGGTTTAATGAGTCAGGAGAGATCGACTTCGACCGGTCAATGCAGATGGTCCATGGCATTGCCCTAGCGGCCTCTCATTATACGGGGCATAATATCCTTACCGACTTGAGAGAAACAACACTCGTCGTGGAGAGCAACATAGGCGTGATATTGCAACTGGCATCGGAGATGGCCTTCCACGTGTCCTCTTTCAAGGGAAAAATAGCAAACGTGGTGCCAAATGAGGAAAAGCGACTCGTAATAGCCACGCAGGTTGCGGCATCAATGCAACTTAAAGGATTTGACTTTAAGGTATTCACCAGCTTTGAAGATGCGATCGACTGGCTCTCCGAGGTAACGGAACTGAGAGACCCCAGTCAAACCAGATAACCTGCAGTCAGCCGTCAGCCACCAGTAACCGCTCTCTAGACCTAAGACAACCTCTTTATCCTCTATTGTCTTCCAATACGGAAATAGATATCAAGAAGAAAACGTCGATCACAGACGAATAGAGACGAACCTTTTCGATGTTCTGAGATACTTGACAGGTGTCAGATGAACTGTGCTGTTGAAGTCTACGGAGGAACAGGAACATTATTGAGGTTTGAAATGTACCGAAATGTTGACAAGTCCAACAATAGTATTATATTTACGCTGCGGGTGAGGCTAATGAAACTCAAAAATAACAAGATGGAGAGAGGTAAAAGAATATGAAGATTGTAACATTATGCAAAGAAGGTGGATGCTGTCCGGTCGTTAAGATAACCGATTCACAGGTGGAGATAGGGGAGAAGGACAACACATGTGTCCTGACAATGAAGGAGTGGGAGATTCTTAAAGAAAAGATATTAAACCAAGAACTGTAGAACAGGTAGCCCCACCCGTGTCCGATTCAAGTCTACAGATAATTAGAAACTGGATACCAAGTCAAGGTTCCAATCTGAGCTTTGTATCCTTTTCGGTCATTCATCCAAAGAATGCACCATGAGGGTCTTTATCAACCTCCTCGACAAGTCTTTCTATTCTTGTCGATTCAGGAAGGGCCCCATATAAATGCCACTTTAGATCCTGTCTCATCCAATAGAGTGTCCAAACGTTTTGTTTTCTAATGTATTTGAATTTAGCAATACCCTCGCTTATCCACTCATGTGGTGGACTCCAGCGAGGTCTTTCCTCGTAGACGGTTACATCGTGTCCTTTGATGACGTAGACGGTTCGGAGCTGATCGCTAAGATGAGCTGGGCACCTCCGTTTACACATGTTACCAACGGTGTTTTCAATTTGCTTCAGCTCAAATTCGGTGAATGCCATCTAGCTATCCTTCTTTCCATTGTCCCTGAACCTAAGACGACCTCTCTTCTTTCGATTGTTTCATAATAGAGATCAAATCACAAGAAGAAAACGTCGATTACGGACGATTGTAGACGAACCTTCTTGACGTTCTGAGGTAGTTACGGGTGAGTGTATACAGAAGAAGTCTACGAACTGGATACAATCCAAGATTCGAGTCTGAACTTATAGAACGACCAAGGGTGGGGATAACTTACTGAATTTGATTGAGGAGTAATATTAGTGTGGGGATCACTAGGAGTCTGACTTTTCGTCGATCCGGTGCACTGCACCGTCTGGCTATGTGCGCAGTTAAAAAGGAATCTTCTTTCTCTCGAAATTGTCCTGCAACCGTTTCAGTCTCAAAGATGAATCTTCTGAAATACGTTTGTTGATTTGGAGCACTTCCTCAAACCACGGCAACTTTAGCTCATCTATCACTCGGTCAATGGTTTTTAGATCGTGCTGTTTCTTCAGCAGACGAGACGCCCTTTCACAGGGTTCTGCCTTATCATCGGGAAGGAATTTCGCCAATTCCACGTAGCCCTTTTTCAACGCATCGTAGTAACGATCAGTCGTTATTTCGGCTGCAATTTCCGGATACTTCTGTTTCAGTTTATCCCAAGACTCTTTGTTATGCAGAAATTTAAGCAGAAGCACAAGTGCCGCTTCGATCTCTTTTTTGGAGCGCGGTAATCGTTTTTCAGATACACCTAGCGTAAATATTGAAGTTTCCTCCAACACAGCCCCATACTCACTTATGACGACGGAAGCTAAATAGACTGAATTAGGATGATTCCATGCATCAGCATGTTTTGACCTGAAGCCAAATGGATTCTTCATATTTCTTCAGTATAAGACATACCGGACGAACTTTTTCGTAGTTCTGAGATACTTGACGGGTGACTTTACGGTTGAAGTATACACAAACTGGAAGAAAAAGTGGCTTGGAATCAGGGTCCTAGTGCGAAGGTGATACCCTGCACCTCCTCCACCCAGTATGCAGGCAAAACCCTTCATACAGCCTTCTTGAAAATGTTACGAAGTTGTGTTCAGAACCTTCTGTGCAATGACAATCCACTGACCGTGACTCAGTTGCAGTCTAAAGGGCATACTAATTGCTGATGATTGAAGAAAAGAAGGTGAGATCGTTTTCAGATTACTCTTTGAGAAGAAGGAGTGATATCATGAAAAAAGGAAGAGACACAGCTGAGATTCTTGGCAGTGATGACGGACTTGATGATATAGAACTGTCGGAGGATGGAGGTCACGAAAGAACGCTGATACTCAAAGCAGCGCCTCGATCGAGGAGAGTACAACTTATAGCACAGGGCGCCAAGTTAATAAGGTGCACTTGTTGCCACCAGATCAGGCCCTTGGCCGAGGCCGAGGAATCTGAAGAGGGATGGATCTGTGAAGATTGCATCCCCGATCAGACAAAGATCGGAGTGCTATATTAGAAGAAGTGGTATCAAGCCATGAAACAGAATGAAGATAGGCCCTCGTTAACCAAGGTATTCAGCTATATCTTCCTCTCGGGGCAACGAGATACGTTGATAGACAGGACACTATCCTATCCTTTTCCTTGTGGGCAGACGCTGTCTCCCGAAGAACTGGAAGAGCAAGAGAGGCAGCGTCGACGCTTCCTTCTCTTGCAGACCTTGCGACCATAGGCCTTTTCTCATTGTCACTGTCTCGAGCTGGCTTCCTGGTCTTACGGGAGTTCCTTATTTGTCCTGGAACGGTTATAGGGGGGGTAACTTATTGAATTTGGTTAAGGAGTAATATATCCAGTGCTGAATTTTGGTTCAGAAGTCGTCGGACAGCCTTCCTGTGCGTGTTCAGATGCTACAAAGCAAGGAGACTCCGGAGATGCGAAGGGTTATGGTTACTGAGAGAAACGATCAGGAAAGTAACGGGACAAGTGAAAGACGTGCACAAGTCCCTTTTTACTTTCTTAAGAACGCCCCCTCCTTCCTTGACAATCTGAATTTGCAATAACTACAAGGCTGAAGCCGACCTGATAAAAGAACTTTTAGACAATTTTCGAGTTCCATTCTATCAGGCGAGCAGATTTTGATATACTCTTCTGTCCATTTCTTCCCGCCACTAGGGGTGCCACTAATTCTATTGCACTTTGAGTGATGAAGTATTAAGTAGTTCGGATCGGGCTGGCGTCGGGTATTTACAACAAAACCATGAGGGTTATCGGCAATCCACTGCAAATAACCCTCATCGTCATCGCGAAAACATTTCATTGCGGCCCCCTCTGTTGTGAGCGACGAAGGTAAGCATTACCGACTGAAACGAGCATTCTTGTAATCGAAATCTGCGCAACTCGTCCAACAAAAAAGGGGCGAGGCAGATCACCCCATCCCCCAGTATTCTCTTAAGGCTATTATTATTATGCCAATGGCCATAGCTATCCCCATAAGCCAGAAAGAACCTGTCACAAACCAATCAAACCATGACATTTTCTTTTTCATTTTTTTGCCCTCTCGCCAGTCGTTTTGGAAGCTGAGTTCATTCTCATCATCAACGTCGTGCCAGTCCTCTCTCACCCAGAATCAAGCACATTTACAAGCACAATTTCTTCTCAGGGAAGTGCCTAACGACGTTGTCGTCTTTCGGGTCCATAATAATGACCACCCGTCCCTCGAATGGGATCACGGTACACATTGACCCAACCTCTCTTGGATGGACGGTAGAACTGTAGGAGACGCTTGTCTGCAAGGAGCTCATCAAGGGCACGAGTATTAACAAAGTCATAGTGGAAATCCTTGTATTGCACATGAAGGATCATTTCGACCTCCCGGATGATTTCCTGCACCTATTTGCTATTCCAAGAGTCAATGGACACCATATGATTCCACTGAATCCCGTACTATAGGTAATTACAATATCAGTATACGACCGACAACTGCTCAATGAAATCGACCTTTGGTACTAAAAAGGTCGAACCTCTGGTTTAGTATGAATGGTTACTCGTTCGTCTCAACTATCTCTGAACCTAAACAACCTATTCTTTGTCGATTCTCTCGTAAGTGACTCAAGTTCAAGAAGAAAACGTCGAATCACAGACGAATATAGACGAACCTTTTCGACGTTAAGAGACAGGTGTTAGATGAACTGGAAGGTTGAAGTCTAAGAGAGGTACAGAATGGGGATAACGGATTGAATCTGGTTACGGGGTGAGATAGCGAATGATGAACTGATTTATGTGCAATTTCTTCTTTGCTTGCTGAACTGCGACTGCTATTTTATCCTTCAGTATAACCCCTTCTTTGTGGAAATCGTATAGGTCTGTGATGCCAGTCGATTTCTTCAAACTTTCGAGGTCTTCTTCGCCTTTCACGTATCCATAAATAAGAGAATCTTTCAGCGTAGTCTTTTGTAAGAGTCTTGTGTTTGCAACTGAACTGCATTCTCGAATCATTCCTTTCTCATACGCCTGCTTAACTTCATTAATAAGAAATGGTCCGTGCGGACGTCCGATAGGGTCATAATAATACCAATCCCTCGACCGTGGTGCAGCCTCTATTACCTCTAAAGGTGCTGCGACCGCGTCTGCCTTTGCTATTACTGGAGGCGCTGCGAAGACCTCATCACACCACCTGCACTTAGTTGCATCATCCTGTATGTCCTCAGCGCAATAAGGACATTTCTTCAGTCTTAATGCTGATTCATTATTGATGTATCAACGTGTACTCTCTATCGTGTCACAGAGAAAACGTTGATCTGGTGTAAAACCAATTGAAGAGGGAGACTGTTTGGGAGTTATGTAAGGTCGGGCTATGAGCCATATTAACTATTGGGTTTAAGCCAAGATGGTATTCTTTTTGATACCAACAACTGATTGACAGAGCAGCAGTTGGTGGTACACTGGTAACAGGGTGCAAGAGTGGGACTGCTAACTCGTCTTTGTGCTGAGGGTCTCGGCGGCAAAGTTGTGATGAGCAGTAATTGGGAGGTGTGAGATGGCATTTGGGCTTGTTATTATGGGTATCCTACTTATTGTGCCTACGCCTATTGGTGCCAAAATAACCTATGCAGGAAGGGCTACAAGTTGCTTTTCATCCTTACTTGGATATTTTTCTCTGGATGTATGCTTGGGACGTACTACTTTGGCAAGGTAATAATCGAAAACTCTGGCAAAGAGGTAAGCGGCGGGACATGGTAGGGTGAGGTCGGAGCCGCTCAGTTCTAGAAAGGAGTCGCTGAATGAAAAAGCTTCTCTCATACCTCCTACTCACACTGCGTTATTGCAGGCAGCACGGGCTTCGTGCGACGGCAGGGAAGGGCTTGCGGGCGCGTATGGGACCGAACCGCCCATGCTGCTTTGCTGGTCTATGTGATGGACTGCGCAAAGTTGGATGAGGCAGACTGCGCCCTACCCTCTGGCATGACGGTTGTGCGAAGGAGAAGTGCGTCAGAGATGGTGGAAGAGGAGGTCGAGTGGCTCGTGGGCTATTACTCACCAGAGATAGTAAAGGCACAGCTTAAGGAACGTTTCGAGCACAACGCGTGCCTCTGGCTTGCAAGAAGGGATGGGAAGCTGGTCGCCCATAACTGGACGGTAAACGGAAGGCCCATTGAGTCCTTCGTGATGCCCTTTACAGCGAAAGATGCTTACAGCTTTGACGCAGGTGACCTGCCCCCAGTCATTGTACCACCTCTAGAGTGAACTCTCCTATAAGATATCCGTTGTTCGGCATGACCGTCTCAGGAGCCGGCGGCTTATACCCTAGGGAGCTGTGCGGCCTGATCGTGTTGTACTCCCTCCTCCAGTTCTCGATGAGGACCTTGGCTTCGAGGAGCGTGGTGAAGATCTCCCGGTCTAAGAGCTCATCCCTGAGCTTCCCGTTGAACGATTCGATGTAGCCATTTTCCCACGGGCTTCCCGGCTCTATGAAGAGGGTCTTCACCCCGAGGCGTTCCAGCCACCTCCGTACCGCCTTCGCGGTGAACTCAGGCCCGTTGTCTGAGCGGATGTGCTCCGGTATCCCCTTCGTGATGAAGAGGTGTGCCAGTCTCTCTATGACCTGGTGGGAGGTGATGTTTCTCTCCACGGTTATATCAAGGCAGTCCCTCGTGTACTCGTCGAGGATGTTCAGTATCCTGAAGGCCCTGCCGTCATGCGTCCGTTGCCGTCACGAAATCATAGCTCCAGACATGGTTCTTGTGCTGCGGCCTGAGTCTGATACACGAACCATCGTTCAGCCACAATCTTCCCTCTTTTCGGCTGTTTCTTCGGCACCTTCAATCCCTCTCTCCTCCATATCCGCTCCACCCGCTTGTGGTTAACCTTCCAGCCTTCGTTCCGTAAGAGTCCGGTGATCATCCGGTACCCGTAGCGTCCATACTTCGTGGCCAACTCTATGATGCGTGCTCGTCAGCAGCTCCTCCTCGTCAGAGATCCGGCGTTGATGACCCTGTGTTGACCTGTGCTGCCCCAGGACCCTGCATGCCCGTCGTTGAGATACGTGAAGCGTCGTACAGACCGTGACGACCGCCTGCCTCCTCTTCGACGGGCTTAGAAGTTTCCCCGGGATACCTCCTTCAGGATGGCATTGTCTAAGGAGAGATCGGCGACGAGCTTCTTGAGCCGGACATTCTCCTTCTCAAGCTCTTTGAACCGCTTCGCCTGGTCGACTTTCATGCCCCCGTATTCTCTTCTCCACCGGTAGTACGTCTGCTCGGTGATGCCGAGTTTCCGTGCCGTCTCGACTGCCGTGCTCCCCTGAGAGAGGAGCACTTCCGCCTCTCTGAGCATGGTGATGATCTGTTCCGGGGTGAATCCTTTCTTCTTCATTTCCTGCCTCCCTCTATTTAGGTCCAGAGTATACCTCAACACCTGGACCGGTTTTTGGGGGGCAGGTCACAGGTAACGGTCGGTGCCAATACCAGTCCGAAGAAGAGGAAGACAGGTAGGAGCAGACCAAAGTGTTGACCGTCCTTTTTTTATGGCCCATATCAGACGTAAACATCGTTGTTAGCCTGTCTTTGCGACTCTCACGACCTCAACATAATCGATACTAACCACTTGTAATATCTCAATATCCAAACATTCACCGTCAATATAAGGGATCACTATCTTTTCTCTTTTCTCAGGAGTTGAACATTGTCAATAAGTCGTTTTTAGACCGGGATTCGTAATAGGTATCGTTCTTCAAATGTGTGGTAAAAGGAGGAAATAGATCCTATTTAGGTGATCACTGTTTTTCAGCTTCCCTCAATGCTGGTACTCATTTCCCAAGTTTTGTTCTCTTCTTTTGTTGAATTGGGATACTAAGAAACTATTAGACTTCTCAGAGAAAACAAGGTCGTTGGTAAAGCCATAGCCAAGCCCTATTTAGCAAAATGCCCGGACGTCCATATAACACAAACTGGACTCTTTATTTTGTCCCCTACCCTTTTTCCTGGACGTGGAGAGGATACCTATGAATAAGTTTGACTGACCACGAAATCTCCTTGATGAAAGCAGCTCGTGATGCAATAATCTAACAATCTAGGCGCTACGAGGGACGTTTTTACTAAATTGATATATAGGAGGGGCAGGAATGCCAAAAAAGATCAAGAGAATACGGTTGCCACAAAACAAGACAAGGGAGATAAACCTCAAGTACAAGAGGAACATCAACTTTCTCGAAAAACCACTGTTTATACCATCCCGGACAAGTGTCAGTCAGGAAGAATACAGTGATGGAAAAGGCTATAAAATAAAATGTTCCGAAGGTTTACCCGTCTCATATGACATCGATGTACTTAACTTCCTGATGCACAGGGCGCAACTAGCATGGAAGACTGAATTAGAGTTCAGAACGATGAGAGATTTACTAAGACATCTTGGTTACTCCGATGGAAAGGCCAGTTATGAGAGAGTGGAGAGGTCACTCGACAAATGGAGCAAAACCAGGGTCAGTTTCAGAAACTTTACGTTTTATATACAAGGGGGAGACCATATCAACGTGGGGAACCTTTCCATCCTCACCTATGAGAGAGGTAGAACAAACAGTGTTCTCATCAAGATCGATGATGACTTTTTCGATTTTAACAGACAAGGCTACAGTCAGCTTTTCCAGATAAAATTAATGACCCAGCTGACACCATATTCAAAAAGGGTCTTCGAGATACTCAGGAAGAACGACAAGAACCTTGATTGGTCTACTCCTTGGAAGATCGGGTTCGACAAGTTGATGCTCAAGATACCCACCTTGACGGAAACGACGACCCCGAAGTTGCTCTGGTCGTGGAAAAAGTCAGTCGAGGAGATCAATAGGTTAATGCCAGGGTTTGGAATGCGTTATCGGTACACGATAGAGCGTGATCCCGACAACAAGGACAATATGTTGATCAGGAAAGATACCTTGTAAAGTTCGTATTTCATGAGATACTCGTCGTATTTGGATTGATGAAAGTTCGTAGTTGGGTAAATGAATTGAGGGATCGGATCGTAGATGGCGAGACGTTTTTTCGTATTTTGAGAGACTTATTATGAAGAAAAACGTTGAGCAGCAAGGATCCACGACCCCTAGAAAGTATATTTAGAGAGTATATATTATATAGAAATAACTTATTTAGAAAAATTAAGTTTTGATTTACGCTCCTCACTCCGTTCGGATCATCAAAAACCTTTCGAGTACAAAAACGAACTTTTTAGTAGTCATTGTTGACCTAACGGACCTTCGGTCCGTGTGATCCCCGACGGGGCTCACAGAACAGATTTAACAGAAACAACAGTAACAGAGAAAGAGAGGTGACGACAACAGAGGTGAGTAAATGCTGCGCCTGTTTTTAAAGAGCATCTTAATAGACTAAAAAACCTTCCTGGTTTCATTCCTACGTTGAGTTTTATATTTACCCCTGTGATACCCACATCTGTCATAAAATCGTCAATCCTCGATGAAAGTCTTTTAAATAAGAGACTCTCCTGAAGGGATCTATAACAGGGTTTCTCTCATTTCTCTGTTTAATCTGGACTCGATCAACAATTTACTCCGACCTGAAAGATTAGGTTCCACTGTTACCGTTTCAACGAACCGTTTACATAGATAACTCTTAAAAAGGAGGTGAGAAAAATGACGCTATTTATATTTGTGGTAATTCTTGTTTATCTCTATTTGACAAGCCTCAACAAGTAGCCCTCTAACGTCTGTACTACCAGTAGCAATATAGTCTGAAAGATCACCGACCCCGATCCGGAGGGATAGCTGCGCCTAGCCTGGGAAACCTGTCAAATTACAGTTATTTTACGTCCACCTCTTCGCTAGGGCCTTCCTGCGTGCGTACATAGTAATGATACGTATAGACGTGGAATCGATCAACCTCGACGAAACCTCGTCAAAAGCTAGACTGTTTCGAGATCGTCTGTGTGACGTTATTCTGGGTATGACGGGACACCTGACAATTCGAGTACACTAAAATCACGATTCGAGTACACCATAACCTGAGATTCATTGGGAATTCCCTACACAGCACCTTTCACAAGGAAGCAATCCTTCTCGATCCCTGTTTCGTGACTCCGACAGCCCTGTCACAGAGAAAAGTACAGTCGATGTAAGACCACTGTACCCTTTGGGAAACCTTGGTATTCGTGTGGTTACAAGAAGGTGTGCCTCTATTGTGCTTCGATTCTGCTGGAATTTAGTCTTGACACCTCGGTGCCGATGTCCAATAAGAGTGTATGAGCACGATACACCTCATAGAACCGCTTCCAGAGCGAGTTTATGAGGAGTCTTCATATCAAACAATCAAAGGAGGAATTAACCATGGCAAGAATTTACAAACGAGGTAACGTGTATTGGGTTCAGTATTATCGAGCTGGGAAATATTACCGTGAGTCAACGGGTTCAGACAAACTGAATGATGCTAAGAAGCTTGCAAAGGTTAGAGAAGGTGAAATGGTACAGGGGAAATTTATCAATCTGAAAGTCGAGAAGACCTTGTTCGATGAGATAGCCAAAGATTTTATAACCGACTTCAAGGTGAATAAGAAGAAGAGTCTTGAACGTGCCGAGATCATGGTTCAGCACCTGACAAAATTCTTTCGAGGGTACGGGCCAACTCAATAACCTCAACAGCTATCAAGAACTATATAGCCCATAGACAGGAGAAGAAGATAAGTAATGCTACCGTCAACAGGGAACTGTCAGCACTGAAAAGAATGTTTTCGTTAGCCATTCAACAGACACCACCAAAGGTTCTGAGTATCCCTCACATACCCAAACTCAAAGAAGGGAACATACGAAAGGGTTACTTTGAGTTCAACGAATACCTGAAGATGAAAGATGCTTTACCCGACTACCTCAAACCTGTACTGGCTATGGGATACTACACAGGGATGAGAAAGGGAGAAATCCTTTCTCTGAAATGGGACAACGTGAACATCTTCGAGAAGAAGATTACCCTCGATCCTGGTATGACCAAGAACGATGAAGCAAGAATTATCTTTCTCACAGGAGAACTGTACGATGCTATCTTGAACCAGAAGAAGATACGGGATCTGAAGTATCCTGACTGTGACCTCGTCTTCTCACTGAACGGTACAAGATCAGGGACTTTCGTAAGTCGTGGAATAAAGGGTGTAGAGAGATAGGGACTATAGACTCTTTCACGATCTGAGAAGAACTGCAGTACGAAATATGGTGAGAGTTGGTGTGCCGGAGGTCGTAGTATGAAGATTTCAGGTCACAAGACACGTTCTGTCTTTGACAGGTACAATATTGTCAATGAACAGATCTCAAGAATGCCTGTGAGTTGGTCTCGAAAGCCCATGAAGAGATGGAAGAGACGGTCGAACAGTCACAGAATGGGGATGGTGTATTGAATTTGGTTAAGAAGTAATATGCCCAATTACCAGTGCTGATCGGGGCCGTTTTGAGCCTGAGCTCCTTCTTATCGTGATACCTTTCCATGGCTCTGCGAGTTATATACCAGCCTCGTATATCACCCTCAATGTTAAACCTTTCTCTAAGCGTGGAGAGAAATTCTTTAACAGCCTCATCAGAAGTGAGCATAAGGACGTCATCCACTTGTCAGTCCTGAGGAAAAGTTGTGCATCGTTCTTCAAGCAGTGAAACCTACCAAGATTCTCCTGACAATGATGGCCCTTTAAAGGGAATAAACATCGACGGTGCTTTTCGGACGAATGTGATCAAGCCATGATTCAAAGTCCGTTATGTCGCCATTGATCCTTTCCCTTCCCAGCAATGACGAATCAATGACCGATTAGTGTGTTTTTTAGGGCCCGTTTATAGATTACCATCTCCACGCATTTCCGCTACAAGAAAACATCGATATAATTCTTGCAACTTCGATGTATCGAGAAACATGATATCCGGCATTACCTTAACATCATCAGTCTCGCTGTTTATCGGAAAAGGGATAACTGCTAGGTCGACGTTATCATTATCGTAAAATATCCAATTCACCTTCTGTGTCGTTTTTACAAATCCTATAGACCGAAACCCCAACCTTACCGTCTTTTCTGTTGAAGAAAATGAACATATCATCATCGATAAGTCTCTGAACGACCTTCCATTTAGCACAGAAGTTAAGCAAGTGAACATTCTTAAAAAAGGTGGTGAAAATATGTATAAAAAAGTCTTAGTTCCACTTGATGGTTCAGCGTTAGCAGAGTGTACGTTGTCTCATGTCAAAAACCTTTTTAAAGATGGTTCCGTGGGAGAGGTGACCCTTCTAAATGTAGTCAAGGTTGATCTCCCATGGGCCGTAATAGGGTCCGATCAGTATCGTAAACGCATTGATATCAATGCGATCAGGGAACCGCTCTTCATTGCATCAAGGAAGTATCTTGCAGATATAGAATCCCGGCTTGGTTCCGAGGGGATTAAGGTAAAAACGGAGTCACTGGAGGGTAACCGGCCTGCCGATACAATCACCAAGTACGCTCAGGAAAAAGGTATGGATATGATCATCATGGGGACCCACGGTTATACCGGACTGAAAAAGCTGATGTTGGGCAGCGTGGCATTCGGTGTTCTCCATCAATCCCATATACCTGTGCTCCTTATTAGGCCAGAGTCTTGCCGACCATAGGTCAGTAGTCAGCAAATAGCGTGGTATTACATGACAAGAAGAAAACGTCGATCTCAGACGAATATAGACGAACCTTTTCGATGTTCGGAGACAGATGCCTTGGACAGAGACTTGCGTTTGTCCTTCTAATTGTCCATCTTGGCGATTATCGTGTCCACTGAGGGGGGAGCATTCGGGTAAGTCTTTCCAGGATTGGCTCATTCCGCTAAACATCCTTTCAGAGAGAACCCAACCGTCCTTTGTGGTTTGGGTATCTCCTTTCCATCTGGACGCAAATACCGAGGGTGACCCAGATCAACCTCTCTCTTATCATGGGATCGTGTAAAAGGTAACTTCATAGATTTCAACTTGTTCAACTTTGCCAACGCTTCGATAATGTTTTCACCGTAGAGTTTCTTCGGAACCGCAGTCATGATTTGTGGACAGGGTAACAATCGATTTTCACTAAGATTCTCCCCTCTCCATCGTACCTGGACCTAAGACAATTTTCTCTTCTGGTCTATTGTCTCTTAATATGAACGATATGACAAGAAGAAAACGTCGATCACAGACGAATATAGAAGAACCTTTTTGACGTTCTGAGACAGATGTCAGATGAACTGTACGGTTGAAGTCTACGAGAGGGACAGAATGGGTATAAGGTGCTGAGTTTATTAAACTTTCAATTTTCTGTTTCCGATTGTGACCGGGTACGACCCAGCACCTCGTCCGCTGACCTGAGTAGCTGCCGAAGCTCTCCCAAAACTTTGGACTCATGGTCAGCTAGTTCGTTCTGTCGCAGCCGATGGTCCTTATCGGGAGGTCCGTGGTTTATTTTTCCCCATTCCTCATAGATATCCTGTAGTTCCTTCTTAAGGACGTCGAACTGGATCTTGATGTTCTTAAACCTTCTTGGTCATGCGTAGAGTTGCTTTGGAGTCGGTGGTTCATTGCTTCTCTCTCAGGTATCATTATGAGTGAAACGGTCACTCATCTAAACACAATATAAGACTTCTATTCGTCAAGTGACAGTATGGATGACCAAGTTCATTCCCTGACCCTATAAGAACCTCTCTTTTCTTCATTCTCTCGTAATAGTAATCATGATCACGTAGTAATCAAGATCACGAGAAGAAAACGTCGATCACAGACGAATATAGACGAACCTTTTCGTTGTTCTGAGATAGTTACGGGTGACTGTGTGGTTGAAGTTTACGAACTGGGATAGAAATTGGATTGGGTCTGGTTAGGAGTTGATAGATATGTAACGAGTTCGTTCAGGTCTCGTCGGACTGCATTTCAGTGGGCAGTCGTTCTTGGTGATCGTCGGGGGGTTCTTTTGGTAATATCGACATTTATCTTCTGCATTCTCCAGGAGGCTTTTTGTCCGTGGATAAAATCTGTAATCGGTGCATTCGGAGATACACACTTGTTATGGACAAGCCACTCGCATTCTGTGCAAATAGTGGGCTTCATATTGTCTCCTTTTATCACACCCCCATACCGAATCATTTAGGGTCCCAAATACTTTGATTTGCAATTTATGTGCCTACATATTCAAATAGGTGTGCTCGGATTTCTCGAAGGGGAACTGTAAAAATTACATCGTACTTAAACTGGACAACCTCTCTTCTGTCCATTGTCTTCCAATCGAGATTAGATATCAAGAAGAAAACGTCGATCACAGACGAATATAGACGAACCTTTTCGTATGTTCTGAGATAATTTACGTAAAACATAGACTTATGGTATGTTTCTTCTATGGTAGAGACAATCTGTGACGACAAAGATATCGTTATGGTTGTAGACGACGAAGAAATGATGGAGGAAATGATTGAAGGGATGGTGCAGAAGCACGGATGCGCTCATGTATCGTTCGACGATCCGCTCAGTGCGCTGCGCTACTTTAAAGAGAACGCTCAGAGAGTTACTATCTTGATTACCGATCTGACGATGCCGTTCATATCCGGTGCCGGCCTTATCAGAGAGGTGGCCCGAATCAACCCTAAACTCCCGATAATCCTCGTCACCGGTTATTCTGGGGAACACATCCCTGATGACATCATGCCTCTGGTTCGTCACATAGTGCCGAAACCGTTTACCACATCAGAATTAATAGATGCCTTGAGAGTTGAGCTTGTTAGGACAGGTCACGAACACCGTGACTGAGGACAATCAGAATTAATCACTCCATTTTTATTCTCGATTATCGCAGACTCAGATAACCTCTCTTCTTTCCATTCTTTCACAGTCGAGATTAGATGTCAAGAAGAAAACGTCGATCACAGACGAATATAGACGAACCTTTTCGACGTTAAGAGACAGATGCCATGCTATGAACTGAAGGCAAAGAGGGCATATCCGTAGGGACATAATAAATCTCTGATAAAGGGAAAGTTATGATTCTGCATCGGTGTGAGAGACTCGTTCCTTCTTTTTGCCTCGACGAACCAAGCATTATTTGGCTCGTCATCGAGATAGACAAAAAGGTCAGGTTCACCCCTTTGGTACTTTCTGCAAAAGAAGAAAGAACGTGAAATTTTTTACCCGTCAGGAAATATTTGACTACCATTGCGAAAAAGTTGTTGTGACCCCCTCCTTTACTGATCGACGTTTTTTCTTTTGATTTAGTCTCCAGTGGCAATCTAAAGGGCGTGGCATACTATTTGCTGATGATCGAAAAAAAGAAGGTGAGATTGTTTTCAGATTAGTCTTTGAGAAGAAGGAGTGACGTCATGAAAAATGGAAGAAACACAGCCGACATTCTTGGCAACGATGGCAGGCTGGACGATATGGAACTGTGGGACTGGCAACGCCACGAAAGAGCGCTGCTGCTCAAAGCAGGGTCTGCATGGAGGAAAGAATACCTTATGGCACGTGGAGCCAAGGAAGTAAGGTGTGCTCGTTGCGGTCAGATCAGACCTATAGCCGATGCCGTGGAATCTGAAGAGGGATGGATCTGTGAAGATTGCATCCCGATCTAAGGTTCCAGTCTATTCTCTCACAACCAAGCACAATCCAAGCACAATTTGGTCATAATGAAGTGCCAAGGCGCCTGGTGGGCCTCCTGGACTTCAACAGAATGGTTTGTAACCTATTGGTTTTATGGGATTTATTATAATGGCGGAAGTGCATGGGAATCGAACCCACCTACCAGTTTTTGGCCGGTACTCTGGATTTGAAGTCCAGGAGGCCCACCAGGCGCCTTGGCACTTCCACTTATTAATCTAGTATAAAGCATGCATATTTGCAAACTGATTCGGAATGGGCATTTCCGCCGTGAGAGCAATTTTGACAATCGGCGCAGTGCCGTTGACTATAATGATGCCGAGGATAGTCCGTGCGCACAAATCGAAGGAGGCGGCAGATGATCAAGAAATATGTGGTTTGGTATCTCGCGTGTGCCATGTTTGTTATCGGGATAGCGCCTCGCCTCGAGGCGGCGTTCACGCCTTCCGAAGCCGCTGTTGCCTGCACTTTCCACGCGCACTCTGGACGTAGAGACAATCAGGACGGCGCTCGAACAGAAGCTCGTACGTCAGAGGCTCCAAGACCTTGGATTTTCTGCTGACGAGATATCGGCGAGATTATCTGAACTGACCGACGCGCAACTCCATTATTTTGCTACCAGACTCGACGACCTGAAGGTCGGCGGTGATGGGTCTCGGCTTTGTGATAGCGATTCTTGTCATAATAGTTCTCGTCATCCTCATATTGCAACTCACGGGACACAGAGTTCTCGTCAAGTGACGGATGGAAGCGAGAATCGCAGACGGGGGAGGAGTACGCCCTGTTCCATGCGTGAGACAAGGCGTTCGTTGGGCCATTTGCTCGGCCCGCTCTGCCTGTGCATGTTGCTCCTGTTTAACGGATGCGCGACAACGGAGAAACGTTTCAGCAGGAGCGCCTGACAGTCGATCGAGGTGCCGTTCTTTCCGCAGGAGACCTTTCAGTGCGGGCCGGCGGCGCTCGCCACCGTGATCAACTATTGGTACGGAAAGGCAGGGACTGCAAAGATCCTGACACCGGAAACGATCGCTGCGGAGATCTACAGCCCGTCCGCGAGGGGCGTGCTCGGGATCGATCTAGAACTCTACGCACGTAAATAAGGCTTTCAAGCCGAACAGGCAGCGGGTACGATTGATGAGACTGAAGAGCAGCATAGACCGGGGCGTTCCGCCATTGCTCCTCGTTGATTATGGCTTCTCGTTGTACCAGCGCAACCATTTCATGGTCGTAAAGGGCTACTCGGATAGCGCACTTCTGGTCAACTCAGGCGGGCGAGAAAACGAGCTTGTTGCGAACGAGGATCTTCTCAAGGTATGGAAAAAAACCGGATACTGGATGCTTCTCGTAAAGCCCTGAGCGCGGTGCTCCTGGGGCTTCTGCTTTGCGCACTCTTGTCTTGCGCTCTTCCCAGGATAGCTGTCCTGCACGACCCTCTTACCCCCGAAGAGCACATCAATCTCGGCGTGAGTTACGAGAAAAAAGGCGAACTCGATGCAGCGCTGGAGCAGTATGAGGCTGCTTCCAAGAAGTTACCCGTTGCTTACCTTTACATGGGTAACGTATACTTTCAGAAGAACGACGCGAATCACGCAGAGAAGGCTTACAAGAAGGCCATAGATAGGGCCAATGATGCACGTGCTTACAACAATCTCGCCTGGCTTTACTACACGCGCGGCGAACATCTCGAAGAGGCGGAGAAACTGGCACGAAAGGCCGTGGAACTGAATCCCGAAGCGGATGACTTCCGGGACACGCTGGAAAAGATCATCGAGAAACGCTCATCTGTAACCGAAGGGAGGTGAAAACAGTATGAGGAAATGGATTACCTGCTATCTTGTGCTCGCCATGGTAGTGATCGGCGTGGTGCCCCCTGTGGAAGCTTCTTTCCTGTCCTCTGAGACCATGAAGATGACGGTTAACGACAGAGCCCTCGATCTGCAGTTCAGTCCAGGGAACGCTCGAGACGAAACTTGTGAGTCAGCGACTTGTCGATCTCGGGTTTACGGCTGAGGAGGTCGGGGCAAGGCTTGCCCAACTGAGCGACCAGCAGATTCACCAGATGGCTCAGAAGTTAGACGATGTGCGGGTCGGCCAGGATGGGTTCGGCTTCTTCATCGGCCTTCTCGTTATCGCCGGTCTTGTGTACTTATCTATTATTTGTTACACCATCCGGTCGTGGTTAAGTAGCATGCCAAGTTTACCTTCAAGCGTATACCTTCGTTGCGCTTCGGCCTGCTCTTACTCGACGTAGCGCCAGCTACGCCTCCGTAGCCACAGGCCTGCGGACGCCTCGGTCTCCATCTGAATGCAAATCGGCATAACTTATACGAGAAAGATACGCTTGAAGGCGAAAGTTCAGTACTAAAGGGTGACGGTTATCGCGTCACCCTTCTTGATTGACTTTTCCTGCGCGAGGTTTCCCCCGAAGAGGCCGAATTCCAGATTCCCCGAGCTTCCTACGACGCACGTATACGGGTCCTCGAAATAGCTTCTGTAGAGTGTTTCGAACCGCATGTCGTGCAGCCGTATCTGGAAGGACCTTCCTTTAACGAACCTGTTGAACGAACCGATCGAGATATTTGAGAGCACGTTACCAAACCGGTCAAACCGCACTACCTTCCCTGTCAAGGTATGTCCCTTGATGGTTGGCTGCAAGTCTGGAAGCAGAACAGGATCATCCACCTTCTTCCCAAGTGCCGCCGGGTCGAGCCCGAGAGAGAGATGGGCTGCAACGGGTGCAAAAATGTCCCGGCCGTGGAATGTATCGGACACATCCTTGAGCATATATCTCTTATTCTCAATCTGGTAAGCCCGGCTGCTGCTTATCGATTGCGAGGCTGAACAATCCGTTGTCAGGGCCGACGAAGAAGTGACCGTCATGTTCCAGGACTATGGCCCTCCTGTCACTTCCCACGGTCGGGTCGACGACGCAAACGTGGATTGAGCCTTTGCCGAAGAAGGGATAGGACTCCTTTATGAGAAAACAGCCTTCCGTTATGTCCTGTGGTTCGACTTCGTGGGTTATATCGACGATGCGGGCGTCCGGGTTGATAGAAAGTATCACGCCTTTCATCACCCCGACGTAAGGGTCCTTCAAGCCGAAATCGGTCAGCAGCGTTATCGCCTTCACGTCAGACGGAAAAAAGGAGCTTGATGTACTTGCTGTAAGGCTTGTCCATCACGCCGTTCTCCGTGATTATATACGTGATGAGCCGCGCAGGCGTGATGTCAAAGGCGAAGTAGCGGCCCTTCACCCCTTTGAGCGTAAGCCGCTTGCCCTGCAGCACGACCACCTCATTCCCCGGTCTCTCCTCAATCTCAATCTGGTGGCCGCTCTTGACGGCAGGGTCAAAGGTAGACTTGGGCGCAGCCACGAAAAAGGGGATGTTGTGCTCGTGGGCCGCCAGCGCCAGCATGTAGGTGCCGACTTTGTTCGCCACATCGCCGTTGGCAGCTATCCGATCCGCACCGACGATCATCTTGTTGACGAGCCCGCGCCAGCAGAGCAGGCCGACATGATTGTCAGGCACCAGCTCTACATCGATCCCGTCTTCGTGAAGCTCCCAGGCGGTGAGTCGTGCGCCCTGCAGGTACGGCCTCGTCTCCGTGGCAATCACGCGGATCCGCTTACCCGACTCATGCGCTGCCCGGATTACCCCGAGGGCTGTGCCGTAACCTCCCGTGGCGAGCGAGCCCGCATTGCAATGGGTCAATATGACATCCCCATCATCGATCAGCTCCGAGCCATACTGCGCGAGCATCCTGTTGTTCTCCACGTCTTCCGCGTGGATTGCTATGGCGGCCTGCAAGAGGAAATCAGGGAGGCCCTCTGAATTCCTGTACTGCCGGTACGTATTGACCATCCTGTCGAGCGCCCAGGTAAGATTGACCGCTGTGGGGCGCGTGGCTTTGAGCGCCTGATAAACCCGGTTCACGTCCGCTTCCGTGATCCGCTTTCGCCGGCGCAAAATCTCCCGGAGTCCCAGAAATAAGCCGTATGCAGCCACAATACCGATGAGCGGCGCCCCCCTGATGGTCATGTTCTTTATGGACTTTGGTTACGTCCTGGAGGGTATTGCACTTTACGTAGACCTTCTTGAACGGCAGACGCCGCTGGTCAAGAAGATGGAGCTGGCTATCCTTCCAGAAGATATGCTCTGTCATTGGCCCTTTAGCCTCCTCAGCAGGAGTTCATTGAGCAGTTTCGGGTTCGCCTTGCCTTTGGTCTCCTTCATCACCTGCCCCACAAAAAATCCGAGAAGCTTCTCTTTGCCCGCCTTGAACTCTGCCACTTCTTTCGGGGATTGCGCCAGTACCTTGTCGATCGTAGCCGACGAGCGCCGATTCATCTGACAGCTGTACGAGGCCCTTCTCCTCGATATACCGCTTTGGTGAAGCGCCCTCCTTGTAGATCTCAGGAAAGATCTCTTTGCCCATCTTCCCGCTGATAACCCCATCCTTTATGAGCTGAAGAAGCTCACCGAGCTGCTTTGGACGAAAGGGTGCATCTTTAGCGGAGACATCGCCCTCTTTCAGCTCTCTCAGCAACTCGCTCATGATCCAGTTGCTCACGGTCTTTGGCTCAGGGAAAAACGCAGCAGCCTCCTCGAAGTAGCCGGCGAGCGCCCTGTCTCCGGCGAGAATTTCAACGTCGTACCGGGGGAGACCGTACTGGCTTATAAAGCGTTCCATCTTCTCCACAGGGAGTTCGGGCAGTTCCGCCCTCATGCTCTCCACCCACCCCTCGTCGACCATCAACGGAACGAGGTCGGGATCGGGGAAATAGCGGTAGTCGTGGGCCTCTTCTTTTCCCCGCATGGAATAGGTGATCTCCTCTGAAGGGTTGAAAAGGCGCGTCTCTTGAACGACCTCTCCGCCACGTTCGAGCAACTCGATCTGGCGAACTATCTCGTAGTCGAGGGCCCGTTCGATGTAGCGAAAGGAATTGAGGTTCTTGAGTTCCGCTCTGGTGCCGAGTGTTTCTTCTCCCCTTTTGCGGACAGAGACATTGGCATCGCAGCGAAAGCTTCCCTCTTCCATATTGCCATCGCAAATCTCCAGATAAACGAGTATGTCGCGCAGCATCCTGAGGTAGAGAATGGCCTCTGCGGGTGTGCGTAGGTCGGGTTCACTGACGATTTCGAGGAGGGGGACGCTCGACCTGTTGAAGTCAACAAGGCTGTAACTGCTCGCTTCGATAGTTGATTCGTGCACGAGCTTGCCTGCGTCTTCCTCCATGTGGATCCTCTTTATGCGTATCCGCTTCTTGCTGCCGTTCTCGAATACGTCGAGATAGCCGTCGGTGCAAATGGGCTCTTCGTACTGGGAGATCTGGTATCCTTTGGGAAGATCCGGATAATAATAGTTCTTCCTGGCAAAGATACTTCTTTGATTGATGGTACAATGCGTCGCGAGTCCGGCCTTGATGGCGAAATCAACCACCTTCTTGTTGAGCACAGGAAGTGCTCCGGGCAGACCCATGCAGGTGGGACAGGTGTGGCTGTTCGGCTCGCTACCGAACTCCGTGGAGCTGCCACAGAATATCTTGCTTTTCGTGAGGAGGTGCGCGTGTACCTCGAGACCGATTACGCCTTCATAACTACCATGATCCAAGTCGAACTCCTTTCAGCCAGCTAGTCATTGGGCCGATCACTTGACGCGTTGATTGAATATGGGCAACGAACGTCAAATGGACGCCGAACACCGGTTCGTCTGCTCCCGTCTTAACGTGTCATGCCTAACGTATCAACGGTTCCTCACAGCGGTATGTCGTCATCCTTCTCAGGCGGGAAATCGGCATCAGCCGGTTCATGAAATTCGGGCGTCTTGCGTTCATCAGGACTGCCCTGCCCCAGCATCTTCATCGCTGACGCAACAATCTCATAGGTCTTTCTCTTGACGCCGTCCCGACCCTCAAATTCCCGACTCTGGATACTCCCTTCAATGTAAACAAGCCTGCCCTTTTTCAGATACTCTCCTGACATCTCTCCCAGTTTTCTCCAGGCAACTATGCGATGCCATTCTGTTTTCTCGCTCTTTGTCCCGTCCTTATTCTTCCTTGTTTCCGTCGTTGCCATCGTGAAGGTGGCGACAGGAGTTCCGTCTGCCGTGTAGCGAAGCTCCGGGTCTCTGCCGAGTCTGCCGATGAGGATTACCTTGTTGACGTACGACATGACGTTACCCCCTATGTAGTCGGGATGTTTGAACGCGTATACTATACCACAGGTGAGATCAATTGTTCCCGCGTTTGATCACTTCCTCAGCTGGATGCAAAGCTCATCGCTTATCGGCCCGGCCTCAAAGCTATTTACTTCCTCGAGCGAAGCAGTCGTTAGGTCCAGGATCGTCTTCATCGGCTCTCGTTTGACTTACGGCCTCGATTTTTGAGAAAATGTAAAGGTTGACCAAGAAAGTATTCATCAGCATCCTGGTTCTCTGCACGTTCATCGTATTCCTGACGCTCAAGTTGAAGAATCTTTATCAGCCGCCAAAGGACAGGCTCCAGCTCTCTGCCCAGTACATGGAGCAGGTCGGGGCGCAGGAGAGTGCTTACGGCATTTACATTCAGAATCTCAGGATAGGGCAGCTCAAACGCATCATAATCCCTGCGCAGAAGGGCTATAAGATCCTTGAAGAAGGACGGATGAACATAAGGTTTCTCGAAGAAAAGAGCGAGCTGGCCATGAACCTGCTTGGAGACGTGGACGAGCAGTTTCGTGTTCGAACGTTCCTGTTCCAGATCAAGTCCGGAAAGGACCTGATCGACATAAAGGGCGAAGTGCAGAACGGCGAAGCAAAAGTGAGCATGCTTGCCCGGGGCCAATCAAACGTCTATCACCTTCCGATGAAAGAGCCGCCGATCCTTGTTTCGGCCGTCATTCCCTACCTCGTCAAACAGGGTTTCAACCAGGAGGGCAAGAAGGCCCTTTCCGTACCCATCTTCGATCCGTCGACGCTCACGAGTTACGATGCAACCATCGATCTGCTCGGTTGGGAGAAAGTGAAGGTGGCAGATGAGACTATCCGTGCCTTCCACGTAAAGACTGTTTTTAAAGGTCTGGAAATCCACGGTTGGGTCGATGAGGGAGGCTCCGTCGTTAAAGAGTTGAGCCCCCTCGGCTTGACCATTCAGAAGGAGAAGGCAGGAAAGCAAGAGACGGGCTTCTTCGATGCGCGCCTTTTTTCTTCGATCGAAACCTCCGGCAGGATCGAAGACCCTCGGCACACAGGCTCTCTCAAGGCGAGGATCGATGCCAAAGAGGCGCTGAGAAGAGTGATCGGACGATATTATACTCTTCAAGACGGCTTGCTGGAGATAAGTGCGACACATCCCGCCAGCTTCAATCTTGATCCGGCCCTCTATCTCTCCCCATCCGCGTTTATCAATAGTGATGACCGTGAGATCGTGGCGGCAGCACGATCGATCGTGAAGGATCGGCAGACATCAAAAGATAAGGCAGGGTCCATCCAGGGGTGGGTCTACAAAAATGTGAAGAAGGTGCCCACCTTCTCCCTGCCCACGGCCAAGGATGTTTTTGCGAAGAGGGTAGGAGACTGCAACGAACATGCGGTCCTGTTTGCCGCGCTCGCACGGGCCGCGGGTATCCCGTGCGTCATCGCTTCAGGCATGGTCTACGCCTCAGACGGCTTTTATTACCACGCGTGGAATCTGGTCCATGTTGAGGGCGCATGGGTGCCTGTTGACAGCACCTTCGGGCAGTTCCCTGCGGATGCCACGCATATAGTGCTTGCCGTGGGAGATATCTCCGACGGCATCGAGATCATGCAGTTCCTGACGAACATCAGGATACAGGTGGTGGAAGCGCGATGATAGCGTTGAAGGGCGTGAGCAAGTCATACGGCGATGTGCTGGCCCTTGATCAGATTAGCCTTCAGGTAGAGGACGGCGAAATATACGGTCTGATCGGGCCGAATGGCGCAGGCAAAACCACGACGATAAAGTTGCTGGTAGGCCTTCTCAGACCCTCCAGCGGGCAGGTCCTGGTCAATGGTTTTGATGTGCAGAGGGATGCGCTGGCTGCAAAAAAGGAGCTCGGTTACATTCCGGATGAGCCGTTCCTGTATGGCAGATTGACGCCGTCCGAACTGCTGGATTTTAAAGGGAGCCTTCACAGCATGGTCCGCAAAGATCTCGAGAGAGGGAAAGAAGAGCTTCTGCAGCTCGTGGGCCTCTTCGATCACCGCCACGATCTGATCGAAAGCTTTTCGCTCGGGATGAGGCAGCGGCTTGCGATCTCCGTGGCCCTTCTTCCCAGTCCGTCCATCATCGTGGTTGACGAGCCCCTTGTGGGCCTCGATCCTGCCGGCATGCGGCGGGTCAAGGAGATATTTCTTGAGCTTGCGAGCCAGGGCAGAACCATCTTTATATCGACACACATGCTCCACGTGGTTGAAGAGATTGCTGACAGGGTGGGAATTCTGAACAAAGGCAGGCTCGTAGCAGAAGGGACTCTGGATGGATTGAGGCATGCCCAAGACGAGCGGCTTGAATCGATCTTCTTTCGGCTTTCTTCAGAAGAGATAAAATGAGCCATTTTCTTTCATATTTTCGGCTCAGGTTGAAAATAGTGCGTCACAGCCTTGCCATGCGCCGGAAAGAGATCGCGAAGGCCATCCTCCTGCCGGCGTTCTTCCTCTTTGTCGGGGTCTTCATGTTCGTCTTTCTCTTCAAGGCGTTTCGCTTCTTCCAGTCCTTTGATCTTGTCGGCGAGATCCTTATCGGAAAGCTCCTCGCGCTCATATTTTTTATCTTTTTCATGTTTCTTGTACTGAGTAACATCAACGGCGTCATCAAATGGTTCCTGACGAACGAGGATCTGCCCTTCCTCTTGACGAATCCCGTATCCACATCGACTATCTTCTTCACACGGTCGATCGAGGCGCTCTTCGAATCATCCTGGGCATTTCTATTTTTCTCAATACCCGTGCTCCTGGCCTATTACACGGCTCTCTTCGAGTTCAAGCCGGCTTTTCTTCTATCCATCCTTTTGCTTCTGCCCTATGCACTTATCCCTTACGGCCTGGCCTTCATGGTTGTCATTATACTGGCGCGCTTCCTGTCTCCAAAAATCATCAAGAGGACATTTTCATTTCTTTTTGTGCTGCTAAGCGCTGCCCTCGTCATCACGTTTCGCGCGATGGAAATCGAGAAGCTCGCCCGACCGGAGAGTTTCGCGTACGTGTATGATTACATGCGCTATCTTTCCATACCCGCTCACCCGCTCCTGCCGACGCATCTCTTTATCGAGTCGGTCGTATTGCTTGCCAAGGGAGGAACCCCGAGCATCCTGATTGACCTCGGGCTTTTTCTCTCAGCCGCTGCAGCGCTCGTGACGCTCGCCTACTGGACATCCGAGGCCTTTTATCTCAGGTCCTATACGAATGCGGTTGTTTCGTCACGCACGGTAAGGGGCGACCTTATGGGAAGACTCTTCGGATTCATCCCGGCCGGGGTACGATTCCTCCTGCTCAAAGAGGTGAAAAACCTGAAACGGGACCCCAAGGAGTGGTCACAGGCACTCCTGATATTTGCCTTGATATTTGTCTACGTGTACAACTTCAAATCGTTTCCAAGAGACAGAACGGCGCTGCCCACGGTCTTCCTTGAGAGCCTGCTCTCCTTTCTCAACATGGGGCTCCTCACGTTTGTGATCGGGGCCATATCGGTTCGTTTCGTCTGTCCCTCTTTTCAACTGGAAGGGAAGCCCTTCTGGCTTGTGTTGACGTCACCGATAGATGTGAGGGACGTCTACTACAAGAAGCTTGGGTTCTACGTCGTGCTCAGCCTGCTATTCGCTTTGACGCTCAACTGCCTGTCGAACCACTATATCGCATCGCCTCCGTTTCTCTACTATCTTTCGTTCGGTTACGTGATCCTTGTTGCACTTATCTGCCCGGTTATCGCATTCTATTTCGGGACCAAGTATATGAACCTGCGGGAACCGCCCAATCCGTACGGAGGTTTGGGAGGCATACTCACGATGCTTGCCATATTCTCTTTTACCTTGCTCACCTTGCTCGCCCTTGGCTGGTCCTCCTATGCGATTCTCCTGCGAAACGTAGCAGGGTCAGCTGATACCCGCAAATCTGCTCGTGAGATTCGCTATCACCTGTGGTATGGTCTTGGGAGCAAGTGTGGTTGCTATGCATGTAATGAGGTTGAAAACGATCAAGCAGTTGCAAAAGATAGAACTTTAGGAGGAGCGCATAGAGCTTTACGGAAATCTCCAGGGCCTCGATCATCTTGCCAAGAGAAGGCTGCTAAACCTTTATCGCAGAAGGGTGGAACCCGCGCAGGTCATCTCCTTCGATAAAGCGCGCGCCATGATGCAAGTCTCGCGTGACATCTCGAGACAGGTCGGCCTGCTTATCAACAGAAGAGGGGTTATTGATGCGGTCATCGTGGGAGAGAAGGAACGCATCGAAATCCCTCCGCTTTCTACGGACAGAGTGGGAAGGGCCAGATTCAGGGGCATACGCTTTATCCACACCCACCTGGGAGGCGACCTCCTTTCTAAAGAAGACCTGACGGATCTTGCGCTTTTGCAGCTTGACCTGATCGCGTGCGTCACCCAGACCAAAGGCGAGCCGGTTGAGACGATCCATATCGGTTACCTCGTGCCGGAGAATAAGAAGGGGCAGGCGTGGGACTTCATCGGTCCACTTCCGATTGATGAACTGGAGCTTGATTTTTCAGAATTCATCACTGAACTGGAAACGGAATTCCTGAGAGAGAGGGGCAGGTATTACGCAACGAAGGGAAACGCAGAGAAGACTATCCTTGTCACCGTCGTCCTGCCGGGCAGGCACAAGAATATTGAGGAGCGGATCGCTGAGCTGAAGGATCTGTCCCGTTCGGCCGGGCTCTCCGTAATCGATGTCGTCGTGCAGAGGCCAAAGAAGCTCGACCCCAAGCATCTCATCGGCAAAGGCAAGATCGAAGAACTGGTTATCAAGAGCCAGCAGCTGGGTGCGGACGTGATCATCTTTGACGAAGAGCTCTCGCCCAGCCAACTGCGCAGCGTATCGGAACTAACAGAGTTAAAGGTGCTGGACAGGAACCAGCTCATACTCGACATCTTTGCGGGAAGGGCGCACACGAGTGAAGCAAAGATTCAGGTTGAGCTGGCGCAACTCAAATATATTCTGCCCCGCCTCGGCGAAAAGGAGACGGCTTTGTCAAGGCTCACCGGCGGCATCGGTGGGCGCGGCCCCGGAGAAACAAAGCTGGAGGTGAACAGGCGTCGCATCCGCGAGAAAATAGCTTCTCTCGAAAAGAAGCTCGAGGAAATCCGGGGTGGACGCCAGCGCAAGCGGGAACGAAGAAAGCGCGCGTCGATCCCGGTCGTATCCATCGTGGGGTATACAAATTCGGGTAAGTCAACCCTGCTCAATCTGCTCACCAAAAGCAGTGTAGAAGTGGAGGATAAGCCTTTCAGCACGCTAACCCCTACGAGCAGGCTCATCAGGTACCCCAACCGAAAGAATATTATCGTGACCGACACCGTTGGTTTTATCGAGGACCTGCCCAAGGTGCTCCTCCGTGCTTTCGTTGCCACCCTCGAAGAACTGGATGACGCTACGCTCCTCCTCCATTTGGTCGACATCAGCTCACCAGACTTTGAGGAGCGGATTAACACCGTTGAGCGCATGCTTGCGGCCCTTAACCTGTCTGAGAAGAAGCAGCTGCTCGTTTTCAATAAGACGGACAAGGTGGAGAGATCCTTTGTAGAAATTATGGACGTGCGCTACGGTGCCACCTCCATCTCCTGCCGGACCGGTGAAGGCATTGATCAGCTCGTCCGCGCACTTGAGATGGAGCTTGAAATAGTCCCTTCCACCCCCACCGCGTCCTGAAACTGATCGGTCTGCCCACGGTGAATGAGCAAGAAAGATACGCCGGCGGCTCGCCGAAGCGTGAAACTAGGCGTACAGTTTATTCAGCAGCCACGCCATATTCTGTCCGAGTGTCTCCATTGTCTGGATCCCTTCGACATCCGCTTCCGCTTCACCTATGTCGCGGCCGATGCCGACGTTCCAGTAGTTGGAGCCTGGAATTATCATCTGCGTTATGAGGAAAAAGTGGTTGATGGAGTCGAAGGCGTGGATAGCCCCGGCGCGCCGCACAGCCACAACGGCAGCGCCCACTTTCCGTTTGAAAAGCTCGTCATTTGCCCTGCACACGAAGCCGGCCCGCTCAATCAGGGCCTTCATCCCGGCGGTGAGGTCGGCATAATAAACGGGTGAGCCAAGGATGATCGCGTCTGCTTCGATCATCTTGGCGATGTAGTCGTTGACAGCGTCATTTGTGACGCCGCTGCATCGTTTGTCCTTTTTTTCAAAGCATTTACGGCAGGCGATGCAGCCCCGGATGTTCTTTCCGGCCAACTGCACAAGTTCCGTGTCAAAGCCCTCCTTCTTCAGTTCTGCCAAAGCATAGTTAAGCAGGATGGCTGTGTTTCCGTCTTTGCGGGCACTCCCGTTAAAGGCTACGACCTTCATCTCGATCCCTCCTTTTCCAATACCAATTTGCCTTCAAGCGCATACCTTCGTCCTTACAGGATGCTCCGCTATTGCCCTTCGGCCTGCTCTTACTCGACGTAGCGCCAGCTACGCCTCCGTAGCCCAGGCCTCGGAGCCACCCGGGGTACCCGGCCGAAGGCTGGGTCGTCCATCTTGAATGCAAATTGGTATAAGTCTCTGCTGATACGCAATTCAAACATTAGACCACAGAGTCGGGACGGGAGACAAGAGTTGAAAAACGTATTCGGCGTGGCAGCGGAACGTGGTATTATTTTTCATACAGGATCCTGCCGCGTGTATTTGACGTCATTCATACACCGAGAAGAACTTTTTGATATTACCGAAAGATGGCTCTGCAACCGCCTTGAGCCGACGGACGGACTCCGGCTCACGCAAATTCTCGTCTGTGACGGGTTTGTTCTGGGGGAGACCCTTGATGCGATTACCCGGCTTCTTCTGTCCAAAGTTCACTCAACTGCCTACCATATCAGCCGCATCAGTTTCAAAGGCGAACTGAGGGAGTTCATCTGCAGGAGCACCTGGACCATGACGCCTCGTGTGGGGGAGCTACTCCGCCAGTACAGAACGAACCCGGATTTCTTTTACGTGGAAGCTCCAATCAACGGCAGCACGTGCATCGATGGGGAGGGGCGCCTTCTGGGGATTTACCGCATCAAGCGGCCCCGCAGGATTGCGGAGAAGGCCAATCGCTACATAGCGAATTGGATCTTCCACATGGTCCAGGACAGGGCGCAACGCATGGCGGAGGAAAGGGCTCAGAGACTGGGTATTCCCTTGCATTACCTGTTGACCCCGGAAGAAGAGATGGAGCGTGAGTTCGTGCTTGCCGAGGAGACCATAGCCCAGGGCTTCAAAGACGGCCGCGTGAAGCTTGATAAAGCCGCCCTGACCATACCTGACGTTGGTGGCATAAAGATCATTGCAGACGACGGGGCATTATCCAGTCTCGCGGAGTCCTTACAGAGCGATCCGGTAATCAGGGTCGTTGAGCAGGAGCAGCACGAGGGAGACTATCGGGCCAGGAACCTGATCATCGACGTGCCTTGGGATCGGGAGAGCATTTGCCGGCGGTACATGAAGAGCAGAGCGTGGCGGAGATACCTGAACCGGGGGGTCCCTGAAAAGGTGCTGCGCAATGGGATAGAGCCGCTCCTCGGAGAAGCAGAGCCCAGGATCAGCATTGAGCTGATACTTTCCACCTTCCCTGACTTTGTGGAGTCCGAACTGGGGATGAGCATCCACGAGGAGCGCATCGTAGCGCAGAGAAACCACAAGGCGTACAAGGGCTACATCCCCATGAATGTTGAGTTCCTGATTGAATACCTTTTTGCCGCAGGCCTGAGCCCGCAAACCTTTATCGAGCATCTGCCGGTGAGACTCTGGGGACGCTATCTGCCGGACACGATCAGCTACCACATCAGGAAGCTTTACGGCCAGCCCGAGCAGGACGGGCTCTACTGATACCGATTCGCCTTCAAGTCCCACGGGGATGCTTCGCTACGTATACCTTCGTCCTTACAGGATGCTCGCTATTGCCCTTCGGCCTGCTCTTACTCGACGTAGCGCCAGCTACGTCGCTGTGTGACCTTCATCTCAACCTTTGCTTCAGTCTTTACCTCTGCCTGTTTTATCTTTTTCCTGTCCGCCTAGTGCAGCAAGCAGCATCTCTTTCATCTCGGGTGAGACGTGGCTGAAGTCAAGCTTTGCTGTGAGTTCGCCGGGCGTGGTATGTCTTGCAGTTCTGAAGAGCCCTTTTCCTCTGGCTACCACTTTTCCATGACTATCTTCTATCGTCCCGGAGACGTATATATTGCCATGGCGCTGCTCGAGAATCTTTCCGTTCACCCTGTACGGAACGGCACAGAAAACCGGCTTGAGGAATTCCGTTTCCATCTTTCTGGTCACGGAGATCTTTCCAACTGCGGCAAAGATTGTCCACCACATTACTTCATCGAGGATCCCGGTTACGATGCCGCCGTGTGCGACGTTGTCATATCCCTGGAATTTCGCATCGAGCACAAAGTCAGAAAAAGCGCTCCCGTCCTTGAATTGAATATGCATCTTCAGACCGTCTCCATGGGGACCACAGAAAAAACAGTCTCTATAGCAGGGTAAAAGGCTCATGCGTGCCTCCGGTGAACCGGTTGAATAGTTGAGTAGTTGACTTGTTGAGTAGTAACTATTATTCCGGCAATTAAATAGTTTGTCATGCCGGACCGGGGCACCCGCTTGCGGGTCGCGCGGCATCCAGAAATGCTCTGGATTACGGCTTTCGCCGGAATGACCATTGGAAAATGCTTTCGCGCATTTAGTTGCGGTCTCAATAATAAGCCGATGAATAATGACCCCATGATCCACCTAGCGGACGCTGTTTTTTACGGCTCAACCAGTGACTATTGAACGATTCAACTGTCCCTCATGGTATCAGCGAGTAAAAGAACTCCCTTATCTCCGGTGAGCTTTCGCCGTAATCGAATGAGTCGACGAACTCCGCAATATCAAGTCCTTTGGCTTCTCTGAAAACCCCGTCCACTTCCGCATAGCGCTCGCCCCCGGCATCCTGAACCGAGGCGGATACGATCACGTCTTTTTCTTCAACCCTCACCAGCCGCGCCTCTGCCCGGTACATCGTATTGCAGAGCACGGGCTTGAGAAACTCCATTTCCGTTCTTCTTGTCATGCATATCTTCCGTGTGTTCAGCAGAATCGTGTACCACATGATCACATCAAGGATACCGAATACCATTCCCCCGTGCACGACCCCCTTATACCCCTCAAATCGGCCATCGATGAACATATTTGTATAGACGACACCATCCTCGTACACGATCGTGAGGCCCATGCCGTCAGGCCGCTTCTTACTCGTAAAGAAGGAATCCGTATAGACAGGTAGCTTACTCATCCCTTTGCCTCCAGATATTTCATGCCCAGTTGGCCGCATCCCCCGCCTATATCCTTTGCGTGCGAATCCCGTACCAGCACGGTAAAGTTGCGGTTGAGGAGAATACTGTGAAATCGGTCTACCGCTTCCTCATCGGGTGTCTGAAATCTTGCGTAGGGAGAAGCATTGTACGGGATAAGGTTAATTTTACAACGCACGCCTGCAAGAAGTTCTGCAAGTGTTCGTGCGTCATCGGGTGAATCGTTTATGCCCTTGATGAGGACATATTCGAAAGTCACGCGCTGTCTTCCCATATTCTTAAGACTCCTGACATAGGCCACGATATCATGCAGAGGATATATCCTGTTAATCGGCATCAGCTCGCTTCTTCCAGCCTCGCAAGAGGCGTTGAGCGAAATGGCAATCTGCGCCCTCTTGGGAGCGATGGAACGGAGTCCATCCAGGAGGCCTACGGTCGACACCGTGACCCTGCGATAGGAGAAATCGAGCCCGGAAGGCTCCTGCAGGATCTCAAGCGCGGTCAAGAGGTTCTCGATGTTGTCAAGGGGTTCTCCCATGCCCATGAAGACAATATTCGTGATGCGCCTGTTATGAACATACTGCTTCACAGCCATTACCTGGCCTATGATTTCCGCGACAGAGAGGTCCCGCACGAACCCTATGTGACCCGTGACGCAAAACTGGCAGCCCATCTTACAGCCTATCTGCGTTGAAACACAGAGTGTATTCCGGCCTTTCTCAGGCATGAGGACCGTTTCCACAAGGTGACCGCCATTCAGGAGCAGCCCGAACTTGATTGAGCCATCTTCAGAGTGAACTATCTCGCTCACCTCGGGGAGCACGAAGGAAAACTCGTCTGCCAGTTCGGAGCGCAACGCTTTCGGCAGATTGCCCATGGAATGAAAATCGAACACGCCGCGCTGATAGACCCACTGGAAGAGCTGCTTTGCCCTGTAGGTTTTTGCGCCCATTTTTTCTACGACAGCCTGAAGCTCTTTAATGCTGTGATTCAAAAAAGTTGTCCGGATACGGTCCGCAGATAAGTTACCAGAAGGGCTGCTCTTTTTCAATGGGGGTATTCGCCTCCTGCTGTTGATTTGTGCGCTTAGGAGTTGCTACAATAGGGGATGCTGCTTTCACACATCAAAGAAAGAGTGGCGAAGTACCGACCACGTGAACTGACGTGCGCCATTGGCACACGGGCATCCGTGATGCTTCCTCTCTTCGAGAAGGAGAATGGTCTCCATATCCTGCTGACGAAAAGGACGGACGGGATGAAGGCGCATCCCGGCGAAATCTCCTTCCCCGGCGGGATGTATGAAGAAGCGGATGTCGACACAATGAATACCGCGCTACGCGAATGCTCTGAAGAGATCGGTGTGAAATCGGGTGACGTGGAGATCGTCGGCAGGCTGGATGATATGACGACGTTTACCGGATTTGTGATTACACCCTACGTGGGCATCATCCCATACCCCTACACGTTCAACATCAATCAAAAAGAGGTGGCTTACCTTATCCACCTGCCCTTCGAGCACCTCAGGGAGAGCAGACTCGTTCGGGAGCAGATAGACTATAGAGGAAGAGCCGAAACGATCGATAGTATTTACTATAACGGCGAAAGGATATGGGGCGCCACGTGTAGGATCCTTCTAAAGCTGAAAAGAATCGCCCACGATGACTAAATTCAATCTGAAAATCCTTCTTCTGCTGTCGGTGGGCCATTGCGTCGTCGATATCTATCAGGGGGCCCTGCCCGCAGTCTTGCCTTTTCTCAAGGATGAGCTGGGCCTTACTTACACGGTGGCGGGCGTAATCCTGATAATGGCCAACATATCATCCTCAGTTCTTCAACCTGTCTTCGGGTTTCTTTCAGACAAAAAGGAGAAGGCCTTTCTGCTGCCTGCCGGTGTCCTGGCTGCAGGTGTCGGGTTCGCATTTCTTTCCGTCCCGTCGAGCTTTCTTCCTGTGCTTCTGCTTGTCACGCTCAGCGGCGTTGGAATAGCAGCGTTTCACCCGGAGGGGTACAAGACCGCATACTTTTATACGGGGCCTCGAGCGGCAACAGGCATGTCGATCTTCTCCGTTGGCGGAAATGTGGGCATGGCCCTTGGCCCGATCATCTCCATCCCGGTTATCAGCTACCTGGGCTTCAGTGCTTTGCCGGTGGTGATGCTCCCGGCCCTTGCATTCACGGCGGTCATCATTTACCGGCGCAAGGACGTTGTTCTGCCGGAGCGCACGAAGCATGCCAGGCAGGAAGGCGACGGCAAGACCGGAAGGGCTGCATACCTTTCCCTTGTCACGGTGGTCTCCATCGTGATCATGAGGTCATGGACGCAGATGGGTCTTCTGAGCTATATTCCATTCTACTATATCAATTACCTCAAGGGCGACCCCGTCTACGCCGGGAAACTGATCAGCGTCTTTCTTCTCGGGGGCGCGGTGGGAACACTCGCCGGCGCACCTCTGGCCGACCGGTGGGGCTACAGGCTCTATATATCTCTGACTATGGCCGTGGCTGCCCTGACATTCCCGTTGATATTCCTTCTCGAGAGGATTCCCCCTGCTCTTGTCCATGACCCTCTTCTGGCTCGGCATGGTTCTCGTTTCGACCTTTTCCGTGACCGTCGTGATGTCGCAAAAGCTCCTCCCGAGAAACCTAGGGATCGCCTCAGGCCTGACCACAGGGTTTGCGATCGGCGCCGGCGGCATCGGAGTCACACTGCTCGGGGTTGTGGCCGATCGCTTCGGCGTACCCTTTGCCTTAAAGTCGATCTTCATATTTCCTGTTGTGGGATTCATACTCACTCTAATGTTAAAATACCCTGTCCGGGAAAACGCATGAAACCGATTGTCAGCATAGTCGGAAGACCAAACGTAGGTAAGTCAACTCTTTTCAACAGGATTATCGGCTACCATAAGGCGATCACCGAAGACGTACCGGGTGTGACGCGGGACCGGAACTACGGGGAATTCGAGTACGCCGGAAAAGGCTTCATACTCGTCGATACAGGAGGGTTTGAACCGGAGAAAAAAGAAGAGATCGTCTCTCTGGTGAAGGAGCACGTCTATGCCGCCGTGGAAGAATCCTCGATAATCATTTTCCTGATGGACGGCAAAGACGGCTTACTTCCGCAGGATCAGGAGATCGGCTTCAATCCTGAGGCGCTACGAGAAGCCCGTATTTTACGCAGTCAACAAGCTGGAGTCACCCAAGCACGAAGCCGCTATTTCTGAGTTCTACGCACTCGGTGTAGATAAGCTGTACCCGCTGAGCGCCGCGCATGGCAAAGGCTTGGGGGAGTTGCTCGACGATCTCGCCTCCCGGATCCAGGTAGAGCCGGAGCAGGAACCGGAAGAAGGGCTCAGGATCGCCATAGTGGGCCGGCCAAACACGGGGAAGTCTTCCATCGTGAACAGGCTGCTTGGTTCCGACCGCATGATTGTCAGCGACCAGCCGGGCACCACGCGAGATGCTGTCGATTCTGTGCTCTCCTTTCGGGAGAAGAGATTCGTGATCATCGATACCGCAGGCATGCGGAGAAAGAGCCGTATCTCGATGCGGGTGGAAGAATACTCTGTGGCGAGTGCTATCCGAAGCGTTGAACGGGCAGATGTCGTCAACCTCGTTATCGATGCCCAGGAGGGCGTTGCCCATCAGGACGCGGGCATAGCCCATTTCGTCATGGAAAAAGGGAAGGGCATCGCTCTCGTTATCAACAAGTGGGACCTGAGTTGAAGGCAAGGCGCATCAAAGCGAGTACCTTGAAATGGTTCGGCAAAAACTTCCCCATGCCGATTTTGCCCCCGTGATCTTTGTCTCGGCGTTGACGGGCAAGGGTGTTATGAAGGTACTCGACACAGACGTACAGATTGCAAAAGAACTCACGCGAAAGATCGCCACGGCTAAGCTGAACAAGACCTTCGAGTCCTATTTTCAGCGGTTGAGCCTCCCACGCTCCGGAAGGAAACAACTCAAGATCTTCTACGTGAATCAGGCACGGACTTCCCCGCCAACCTTTATCCTTTTCGCCAATTTCCCGGAATCTGTACCGGAGCACTACAAGCGCTATCTCGAGAACTCCTTGAGAACCACGTTCGGCTTTAAAGGAGCGCCGATCCGGCTCTTCTTCAGAAAGCGTTAAGGGACGGTCATGGAGCATTGACAGCGATGTACACTTCCGGGGCGACACTCGCTGGTGTTAGCGCATGGATGGTGATCCTGCCGACTCTTCTTTTTCTATGGAGAAGAAAGAGCGCCGAGACCGGAAGTACTGAAAATGACCGGTCAGCGAAGAAGCAGCCCTCGGCCCGCGGGGACTGGATTTACGTGGGCAGAGACAAAGACGGGACCCCCTTCTACCTTGATACAGAAAGCCTCTCCCGCGAGTCTGACGATACCGCGAAGGTCCGGATGTGGGTCAAATACAAGCCGCTCAAAGGGAGTGCCGCATTCCTGAACGCGGAGTCTTTTCTCAAAGCAGCAGGGAGGAGCCACGAGCCTTTTGACCACGTCCGGCAGAGGCTGGAAATAGATTTCGCGAAAAACCTGGTGCGCGATCTGGAGCTCGTATTCCACGCGCCGGACGGTCGAGCCATCGACTCAGTGGAGTACCGCACCCCTGAATTGAAGAATATCGCCCCCGGAAGCCTTCACGAGTTGTTGAAGAAAACAGCTGATGGCGCCTGGAGCCCCGATCGTTTCCCTGCAGATCCTGAGTTGCGCGTCAAATTGCAGGACAAACTGAAGGAGATAAATGAAGCGTTCGAAGCCTTCGAGACGACCGGAGAGTGACGCCACGTTTATGGACCGCTCTGCGGCCTTGAGGAACAATTCAATTGAGGACCGTCACGCCCGTGGCGGGGCTTGAAGACCGTCACGCCTGCCGCGTGATTTCAGGAGCGCTTCCCTACGGGATGCTTCCCACAGGGATGCTCCGCTATCCTTACAGGATGCTCCGCTACCGCTAACGCTATCGCTATCGCTCAAGGAATGGCCTTTGGCCCTGATGCAGTTGCCTCACGTCGCCAGGGGCGACGCCCTCAAGGAAACGAATTTTCCGCTCCTTAAGCTGAGGAATGCAGCGGTCCTTGAGGTCCGTCAGGGGCCGCCCGTTCCTTTCAGAGACCTTGGTCGGTTGAAAGGAACATACTTGTGTGTTACATTTCATACCAGAAGACTTTACGGTCTTAACAAAATAAAAGGGGGATTCATGAAGACCTTGAGGCTCACAATTTTTCTTGTGATGGCCTGTACGCTCGTCCTGCTGGCGAGCCAGAGCGCCTTCGGTGCGATAAAGATAGTCCAGTTTGCCGTACCCAGCTGCGAATGACCGGTTACTGAAACATGGGCACGTGATGCCCTGTGGAGACTCAAAGGCGTGAAGGACGTGGATTCTAACTGGATGCTCCACACGATGAAAGTGAAGTACGACGACCAGGTGACAAACTTTGAGGCCATGGTAAAGGAACTGAGCAAGGCGGGCTTTGAGGTGGAGGGTAAACCCGAGTATCTGGAGCCCGAAGAGTCGGAGTAACATGCGGTCGGGGCAGGCTCGTGCCTGCCTCCCGCTATTATATTTTCGAGCTGCGTGTAACCGCAAAACGGAGCCTTCACGGCCCGTTGCCTAAACAATCCCTGACTTCCCTCCGGGATGCTCCCTTAACAGGGTGCTACGCTATCCTTGCAGGATGCTCCCTTAACAGGGTGTTTCGCTATCCTTACAGGATGCTTCGCTATCGCTATCGCTATCGTTATCCCCGTCGAGTAAGGGCCCAACCGTGCTTGGCTTCGCCGCAGCCAGAGGGTACCCGGAAAAGTTCCTTCGGGCAGTGGAACTGACCGGCCCTCCGGATTCTGAAAGAAGCGCTGGGCGAGGAGCGATTGAATCTATCGTCCAGAGGTATTATATTTTAAAGAGAGGCTTACGAAAGGAGGCTGAATTCATGAAGACCTTGAGGCTCACCATTTTTCTTCTGATGGTCTGTACGCTCTTTCTGCTAGCGAGTCAGAGCGCTTTCGGTGCGATCAGGATAGTGAAGTTCACCGTACCCGCCTGCGAATGACCGGTTACTGAATCATGGGCACGGAGTGCCCTGTATAGCGTTAAAGGCGTGAAGGATGTGGATTCCAACTGGATGATCCACTGGATCAAAGTAACGTACGATGACCAGGTAACAAACTATGATGCCCTGGTTAAGGCCCTCGCCAAACAGGGGTTCTATGTGGAGGGCGAGCCCGAGTATCTGCAGTAATGCCGATTCGTCTTCAAGTGTATACCTTCGTTGTCGCTGCGTCCTTACAGGATGCTCCGCTATCGCTCTCCTCGACGTACTTCTAAGTACGCCTGCGTCCTTACAGGATGCTTCGCTATCGGCTCCTCGCTGCCGCCTCGGTCTCCGCTTGAATACAAATCGGCCTCACTGCGGGTGTGCTCAACCGCTATCCTGGTCTGTTTAGTCTATCTCGTCCATATAGTCTATTTAGTCGGTTTCCTTCCGGAGACCAGTTAGACAAGACGACAGGACAGACCAAATAGACGAGATAAGCTGGTCTACTGGATGTCCCACGGCAGAGGGAAGTCTGGATAGTTGAATTCAACAAGAAACGGTTCATCCCACTGTATATGGTGCAGGAACAGGTCTCTCAAGTCCTCCAAGCTTTCCACCCTCTTCGCCGGGATGTCGAAAGCCCGGGCGAGCTGAACAAAATCGGGGTTTGTGAGGCGCATCGATCCTTCAAGCCCGTGCCTCTGTTTCATGTAATGCTCTAGTATTCCAAAACCGTTGTTGTTATAGACCAGAAAGACCACGGGGATGTTGTATTGCCTCACGGTGGCCAACTCTCCGAGCATGGGAAGCCCGCCCCCGTCGCCCACAACACAAAGACACGGCCTGTCAGGCCAGCCGAGTTTTGCCCCGATGCTCGCCGGAACCGCATAGAAGATAGTAGAGGAACCCCTTCCTTCCAAAAAGCTCTTCTGCCGAAGGACAGGAAAGTAGTACTCCGCCCAATAAGAGATCAGGTTGAGATCCCAGACAGAGACCGTATCCTCGGGGATAACGTCGCGAAGGAGGCTTATGATCCTGAAACCCGGCGCGTCCTGGAAGAGTTTGGCCTCTTCTCTTGTCTGAAGCGCTTTTAACTCCTGGAGGTGCCATGAGGACCTCCTCCCCTTCATGACCTCGCAAAGTCCGTCCAAGGAGGTCTTGATGTTGCCGGCTATGCCGAGCCTGGTTGGATAGTTCCTTCCTATCCACGCGTCGTCCACGTCGATATGGATAAGCTCTTTTATTTTGACGCCCCGTCTTTTGGCATCCACCTGCCGAAGTCTCGTGCCGATAGCTATAACAATGTCAGATGCTTTCAGGATATCTTTTGTCACGCCTTTCCTCATGACCGAGCCGAATGTTTCCAGCCTATCCTCACTCACTACGCCTTTCCCTGCGGTCGTGGTGAGAAAGGGAATAGCGGACTCTACGCACAAGATTTCAAGCGGAAGACGCAACTCGTCCGTCATCAGCAAGCCCCCGCCTATGATCACCGGCCTTTCTTTGCCGGCCAAGGCCTCCTCGAGGCCGGTCAGGTCAGGTTCGATCGGTGCGGCTGCAACGTGGTTGACGAAGGACGGCACCTCTTTTTCAAGCATCGTATACGGGATCGAAATAAGCGCGGGGCCGGGCCTGCCCGAAAGGGCTGCGTCGTGCGCTGCCCCCAGCGCAGGGAGGAGCGATTCCTCCCGCTCAACCATAAACGTCCCTTTGGTGAAATGGTGAAAGATACGTTCAGGTTCGGGAAGTTCATGCAGGATGCCCTTGCCGATCTCCTTCCTCTCGGTATCGATATGGATGATCAGGAGCGGCACCTGCTCTCCATGAGCCTCCAGGCACGCTGATACAACGTTCCCGAGGCCCGGGCCCGGTGTGACGACGAGGGCCCCGATGGAACCTGTAGCCTGCGCGTATCCCGCTGCGGCAAAGGCGACAGCCGACTCGTGTCTTCCCATCACGGCTTTCACGTCAAATTTCGCAAAGCTTTCGCTGAGAGGGAGCGAGTGGATACCGGGCAAATGAAAGACGTGGCGAATCTGTTTGCTGGCCAGAAAGGCAACGATCGCTTCTTTTCCGAGCATGGTGCCCCTATTTTTGGAGTTTAACATACTGTCTCCTTTAGTTAAATAAAAAAGTACTTGACAGCCCGCAAAATATCGATTAGTTTAGTATAATATACTTTTGGTGAGCGTATACTGTTAGCATGAAAATTGGCGGCTCAAGCATAGGCGAGAGGATAAGCACGATGCGGCAGGCGAAGGGGCTGACGCAGGAGGAGCTTGCGTCGAGGGCCGACCTGACGAAAGGGTTTATCTCCCAGGTGGAGCGTAATCTGACCTCGCTTTCTGTAGAGAGCTTGTTCGCTATTCTCGATGCGTTGGACGAAAAACCTTCTGCCTTCTTTAACGAGACGTTTGTAGAGAAGATTGTGTTCAAAGTGAAGGACCGGGTGGAGTTGGAGAAAGACGATGTTGCGAGTTTTCAGATACTCGTGCCTGCTGCGCAAAACCGCCTCATGGATCCGGCGTTCGTTGCGCTGAATCCCGGTGAGAAGATGGAAGAAGAAGGACCCCATGAGGGCGAGGAGTTCGGTTTTGTGCTTTCCGGAGGCATAGAACTTTCGCTCGGCGGTAAGGTGTACAAGTTGAAACGGGGAGAGTGTTTTTACTTTCGGGCTTCAAAGCGGCACTCTATTGCAAACAGGCGAAAGACAAGGGCCCTGGTCCTGTGGGTATCTTCGCCTCCTAACTTTTAATGCCGAGAAGGCAATTAAAATCTCAAAGGAGGGCCATGGGGTGAAAGCGGTGAAACGGCAGCTAACAACAGCATATTCTGGCAATGACGGCGGACGCACGTACCGGAGAGAAAAGCTCCGCACCGGACACATCTCTCCCGTGGAGATGAGGATAGGTCAACCGGATTTCCTCGATATGGAAAGCGCCGCAAAGCCTGCCGGGCATCAAGAATTTCGGGAGGCGGCCGGCGTGATCATTAAGACGCCCACGAAATTTTTTCTAGTCAGCGGTTCCTCTGAAGGATTCACGCTGCTCAATGCATTTGATGGTGCCCTTCTGGCTTCGGGCGTCGGAGACACCAACCTGGTGAAGATGAGCAGCATCCTTCCGCCGGGCTGCCAGGAGATGGACCCTCCTCCTGTTCCCATGCCTCAAGGGGCCCTTGTGCCGATAGCCTACGCATCTCTTTGCAGCGATGTTCCCGGAGAAGTCATATCTGCCGCTGTGGCCATAGGCATACCGAAGGATGAGGATCGCGCCGGTTTAATCATGGAGTACTCAGCGAGAGCAGAAGAGAGGATCGTGGTAGAGAAGGTCAGGAAGATGGTGGAAAAGGGTATGGAGATGAGAAACCGGGAGATAAAAGACATCATGGCTATTTCGGCCACATATAGGGTTGTCGAGATTGGGGCTGCATTCGCCGGTGTAGTCCTATGGGATTAGCGTGAACCGGCTTACCTTATGCAAGTACAGGTTTGGCTCGTGCAGGAGTTTGCCTTTGTGATGCTTCGAACATTTATATACGTGATCAACTAGTCGCGGACAGAAGCGCGCGCCGTGCCCTGCCGAAAAGCGACAGTCAGCAGGCCCGCGCTGCAGCTTTTGCTCTGCCGACATTTCTCAGAGAACTTCTTTTATGAAAGACGTCTTTAACAGCGGGTACATAGGGTCCACAACACGTGAAGAACTGGCCGACATTTTTTTGCTCGGTTGTCCGCTGGATGCTACGTCTTCTTTTCGGGGCGGGACAAAGTTCGCCCCGGAAAGCATCAGGAGGGTATCGTGGACACTTGAGACTTACAGTCCATACCTGAAGAAAGATTTGGATGAGATGATGTTCTATGATGCAGGCAATCTTGAACTTCGTCCCGGCGATCTAGCGTATTCGCTTGAACTTATAGAGAGTGCTGTCACCGAGATAGTGGCAAAAGGCAAGAAGATTCTGGTGCTGGGTGGAGAGCATCTTTTGACCTATCCTGTCTTGAAGGCCGTGAAAAGGCATTTCAGAGAGATACAGGTTGTTCATTTCGACGCCCACTGCGATCTGAGAGACGAGTATGAGGGGCAAAAACTTTCCCATGCTACAGTTATGAAACGGGTGAAAGAATTAGGGGGAGCTGAAATTTTCCAGGTGGGAATTAGATCCGGGACGAAAGGGGAGTTTGAAGAACTCGTTCCCATCGAGTCACCCACATCACTTGCGGCGCGCTTGAACCGAAACATGCCGGTCTACGTGAGTTTCGATATGGACGTCTTTGACCCGTCTCTGGCTGCGGGGGTCACGACCCCGGAACCCGGAGGCCTGATGTTTAAAGAAGTTATGCAATACTTTTCTGTTCTCGTGGGGATGAATATCATAGGCGGAGATATAGTCGAACTGGCTCCCGACTACGATACGACTCTTGTTTCTTCCATTTCAGCCTCGAAGGTTGCGAGGGAAATGCTCATGCTCTTGCATGCGTAAGGGAACGTTGCCACGACTGCAGCGAGCCTATCAGAAACCTGACGGAGGACATCACAGCGTTTATGCGTGCTATGAATAACCGCGGAAGAATAATGATTATCGGAGCTGGAGGTGTCGCGACCGTTGCTGTGCACAAATGCGCGCAGATCCCTGAAGTCTTCACAGAAATAGTGGTCGCAAGCAGGAGACTCTCCAAGTGCGAGGCAATTAAGCAAGCTATCAAGCAGAAATACGGCAGAGACATCCAAATAGCACAGGTGGATGCTGACAACGTACCGGAACTGACCGCTGTCATACGTAAATTCAAGCCGGATCTTGTTCTTAACCTCGCGCTTCCCTATCAGGACCTGCATATCATGGATGCCTGCCTCGAGACAGGAGTTGACTACGTAGACACCGCCAATTATGAACCACTCGACGAGGCTCACTTTGAATACAGCTGGCAATGGGCATACCAGGAGAGGTTCAGGCAGAAAGGGATTATGGCGGTGCTCGGTTCGGGCTTCGACCCGGGGGTTACGAATATCTTTACAGCCTATGCTCAGAAAACATCTTTTCGACGAGATAGATTATCTGGACATACTGGACTGCAACGCGGGTTCCCACGGCCATGCCTTTGCGACAAACTTCAATCCTGAGATCAATATCCGGGAAGTAACGCAGGTAGTAAGACATTGGGAAAACGGGAAATGGATCGAGACGCCTGCGATAATCGAGGAAGGCAGCATACATTTCAGCTTTGATTACCCGGTGGCAGGAGCAAAGGAAAGCTACCTTCTCTACCACGAAGAACTCGAGTCGCTTGTTCGGCATATACAAGGACTGAAAAGGGCCAGATTCTGGATGACGTTCTCTGATAATTACCTGAACCACCTCAGAGTGCTCAAGAACGTTGGCATGACACGCATAGACGAGGTTGACTACGAGGGGCAGAAGATTGTTCCGGTAAAATTTCTCAAAGCGCTTGCTTCCCGAACCCGCCTCTCTTGGAACAAAATACACAGGGAAGACCGTCATCGGCAACATCATGACCGGGAAAAAGAACGGAAAGACCATTACCAGATATATCTACAATGTCTGCGACCATGAGGAGGCCTTCAACGAGACCGGAACCCAGGCAATTGCGTATACGACCGGTGTCCCCGCGATGATCGGGGCGATGATGGTGCTCACGGGGGTCTGGCAGGGGGCCGGCGTATATAATATGGAGCAGCTTGATCCCGACAAGTTCATGGAGGCATTGAATAGATACGGCCTCCCCTGGCAGGTGGTTGAGCATACAGCGCTTCCTGACAAGGTTTGAAGCCGTTCTGATGGATACTGACAAACAATTCGAAGAAACAATCCGGGCAATTTCGTCAAGAGATATAAGCGCCGCAGCCACATATCACGCGTTATCCCGCGCTGCGAGAAAGAAAGTAATTGAGGCGCTGAGCAATAATGGGCTCAGGTCTCTCACGCGCTCGATCAAGGACGCCAAGAAGAAGAGTTTTGCGGCGGCAAACAAAAGATTCCTCAGGATCGCAAGCGGGGCCGCTATCGACCCCGGTTTACCTTCTGGACGAAACCCTCATCGAAGAAAACATGCGGATCTTGAGGTATGTAAAAGACCGCACAGGTTGCAAGATATTACATGCGCTGAAAGCATACGCTTCATTCGCCACGTTTCCGATGATGAGCAGATATCTGGACGGAACGTGTGCAAGTGGTCTGCATGAAGCCAGGCTTGGCTCATGAAGAGTTCAAGAAGGAGGTGCACACTTTCGCAGCAGCGTACAAAGCACAGGAAATCAGGCGGATACTGAAGTATTCTGACTCCATCATATTCAATTCGTTTTATCAGCTTCAGAAATACGGGGAAATCGCAAGGAAAAGCGGCGTGGAAATAGGCTTGAGAGTGAATCCGGGACACGCCGAGGTCGCTACAGAGATGTACAACCCCTGCGCACCCTGTTCGAGGCTGGGAATAATCCACGATGTATTCAAGAAGGAATTCCCAAAGCACAAGAACATCGTGGATGGACTACATTTTCATGCGATGTGCGAGCAAAATTCAGACGTGCTCGAACGCATTCTGAACGCGTTCGAAAAACTCTATGGACCGTATATCAGGGGACTGAAATGGGTGAATTTCGGAGGCGGTCACCACATCACGCGTGACGATTACGACCTGGAGCGCCTCATCAAACTCATAAACACTTTCAAGAAAAGGTACGGGGTGCAGGTATATCTCGAACCGGGTGAAGCCAGCGTCTATCAGTGCGGGAGTTTTGATCTCGTCTGTTCTGGATATTGTGAGAAACCAGGTGGAGATCGCGATACTGGATGCATCTGCAGAAACGCATATGCCGGATGTACTGCTTATGCCTTACAGGCCGCACATAATGAAGTCAGCCCAGCCGAATGAGAAAAAATATACCTATAGACTCGCAGGACCGAGCTGCCTTGCGGGGGATGTTATAGGCGATTATTCCTTCGATACGCCTCTAAAAAGGGGAGACAGGCTGATCTTTACTGACATGGCCCTTTACAGCATAGTGAAAAGCACTACGTTTAACGGAATAAATCTACCTGATATCGCGGTGATAAGGGATGGAGGAAAGATAGAGGTTGTGAAGAAGTTTGGCTATAAGGATTACAGGGGCAGACAGTCATGATTAGCCCAGGGTGTCCGATGAGTGGACAGGTGTGATCCTGGAACCCCCTGGACATTTCTGGAATTTCTCTTGAAAATATGGGATATTATGGTATAAACTTGCATACCCTTAACAGAGCTTACCTTATTCTCCCGGAGTGAACATGAAATATCCCATAACAAGAGCGGGCTACGATAATCTCAAGAAAGAGATTGAATTCTTGAGGAACACGAAAAGGCCCAAAATCCTCCTCGCGATCGAAGAAGCGCGGGCGCACGGCGATATCTCTGAGAATGCCGAGTACGAAGCAGCCAAAGAGGAACTGCAGTTTCTCCTGAAAAAAATCGGGGAGCTGGATGAAGCAATCAAGAATTCTGAGATCCGCGATGTGACGGGAGCCCCAAAACGGGACGATCGAGTTCGGATACCGCGTCTGTCTGAAGAACCTTGACACGGATGAAGAGGTAGTCTACACGGTCATGGGACCATATGAGTGTGACATTCAGAAGGGAACGATTTCGATAAGCTCACCTTTGGGCCGCGCGCTCATGGGGAAGAGTGTGGGTGATGAAGTGACGTTCTCCGCACCAGGCGGGGAGCGGACCTACGAGATCATCAAAGTAGGCTAGATTCCTTGCGCCGGGTTGCCTTCTGCAACCCATGCCTCGTTTCCCAACCACCAGCAGGCCACAACCCATCACGCAGGCCTGAAGGACTTTTTCGGAGCGTTTCGGAAGCACCGGGGAGAATCACCTGCGACGGAGAAGAGAGTATCCGGATAGGCCTCAAAATTCGCGGCGTTGAATATCCTCGCTCAATTCGAAGGCCCGGACCTTATTCGTATACTATCCGGGAGATTCGATTTCCGGCGATAAATTGATGACAGAAAAACAGGGGGTCCAAAATGGCAACCCCCTTGAATCACAGGGAAAAAGTTGGTGCCGAAGGCGGGACTTGAACCCGCACGGGTCTCCCCGCCACCCCCTCAAGATGGTGTGTCTACCACTTCCACCACTTCGGCATCTGGCAATCACTGGGACACGCGTCGCCCGCTTCACCGGCTAAGCTGCCGGAGCCTCCCCTTCAGCGCTCGCCGTGCTCGCTGAATAGATTCCGTGGGAATCTATTTCCGGTGCTGGCGCAGGCGGTGTGCTCGGGACCTTGGCAGGCAGCCTTTCTTCGGTCTGGCTGGATGGAGCCTTCACCACGTATTCGCGATGGCTGTAAAAATAGGCAAGCAGCAGGCTCGTCAGCATGAAGATAACCACGGCAGCAGTGGTGAGCTTGGTCATAAAGCCCGTGGTACCGGAGCTCCCAAAGAGCGTCTGGCTTGCCCCGCTTCCGAAGGCTGCCCCGATTTCCGAACCCCTCCCCGTCTGTAAGAGCACCACGAAAATCAGTGCTATCGAAACCAGAAGATGTAGTATCGCAATTGCAGTCAGCATTATTCTTTTCCTTATTTCGCAGCAGCGGCCTTTATTATACCCAGAAAGCTGTCAGACTTCAAGGAGGCACCGCCAACGAGCGCCCCGTCTATATCTTCCATGCTTATGAGGTCGCTGCTATTATCTTTCGTTACACTGCCTCCATAGAGAACCAGCACAGCGGCAGCCTCGTTCCCGTAAGTTTTTCTCAAGAGGCTGCGTATGAAGGCATGCACTTCCTGGGCTTCCCGCGGTGTCGCGTTCTTCCCCGTCCCGATCGCCCAGACAGGCTCATAGGCAATCACTATATTTTTCAGGCTCTCAATGCCGTAGAGCCCTTTCCGTACCTGCGATCCCACGACAAATTCCGTGACGCCTTTCTCGCGTTCTTCTTCTGTCTCCCCGACGCAGACAATCGGCTTGAGCCCGGTGGCCAAAGCCTTCTTCACCTTGGCGTTGACACTCTCATCCGTCTCGTGGAAATACTTCCTGCGCTCCGAATGGCCGATGATCACATACTCGCACCCGACATCCAGAAGCATCGCCGGAGCGACCTCTCCCGTGTAGGCGCCCTTTTCTTCGTAAAAGACGTTCTGTGCTGCCAATTTGACGTGTGATCCTCTAACTGCTTCAGAAACGCTCGCCAGTGCGGTGAAGACCGGGGCGATAACAACCGTGCCGCCCTTCACTCCTTCGCTTCCCTGCTTGATGGCAGAGGCGAGGGTCACCGCTTCTTTGACGGTATTGTGCATCTTCCAGTTGCCTGCTACCATCCAGGGTCTCATGAGCGACCTCCGCACGACTCCAGGGCCTCCACGGCCGGCATCGGCTTGCCTTCGAGCAGTTCGAGAAAAGCGCCGCCGCCGGTGGAGATGTAAGAAATCCTGTTGGCTACACCCGCCTGGTGAACAGCCGTATCCGTGTCACCTCCGCCGACGATAGTGAGGGCATCCGTCGCTGCCACGGAAGCGGCCAATGCGAAGGTTCCCATGCTGAACGGGGCGAGCTCGAACATACCCATGGGGCCGTTCCAGACGATCGTCTTCGCGTCCTGAAGGGCCTCAGAGAAAAGTGCGGCGGTCGCGGGGCCGATGTCGAGGCCCATCATCAGCGGCGGTATCTCCTGCACCGGCAGTTGCTTCGTTACCGCGTCAGCCGTGGCCTGCTTCAGCCAGAACGCAATCGACAGGCAGGTACAGCTTTACATTCTTGGCACGCGCCTTTTCCATGATGTTCCTTGCGACGTCGAGCATATCCGCTTCACAGAGCGATTTTCCCACTTCGTACCCAAGCGCCTTCAGGAAGGTAAAGGCCATGCCGCCGCCGATGATCAGTTTATCGACCTTGTCGATCAGTTTTTCCAGCACGCCGATCTTGTCTGATACCTTTAGCGCCGCCGATTATGGCCACAAGCGGCCGAACAGGGTTCTCTGTGGCGCGCTTCAAGTAATCGAGCTCACTCTTGAGCAGCATGCCCACGGCACACGTCTTCACGAATTCCGTGATGCCCGCATTCGATGCATGGCCCCTGTGCGCCGTCGCAAAGGCATCGTCTACGTAGACGTCGCAGAGACTGGCCAACTGACGCGCAAACTCTTTGTCATTCTTTTCCTCTCCGGGATAAAACCTGAGATTCTCGAGGAGCAGCACATCGCCCTCCTTCATCGCGGCCACTGCATTTTGCGCTTCCGGGCCAATGCAGTCACCCACAAAGGTCACATCTCTGAAGAGCAGATCGCTCAGCTTTTTTGCAACAGGCTTTAACGAATACTTATCCACCTTCTTGCCTTTTGGCCGGCCGAGATGCGATGCGAGGATTGCCTTTCCTCTCTTTTCGATGATGTACGCGATAGTCGGCAGATGAGCGCGAATCCTTGTATCATCCGTGATGGTGCCCTGATCATCGGTAGGTACGTTAAAATCAACGCGTACAAGTACCCTCTTACCCGTCAGATCAAGCTCTTCCAGCGTCTTCATGATTTACCTCATGACATACGCGAGCGTCTCAACCATCCTCGTGGAGAAGCCCCATTCATTGTCATACCAGGAGAGCACTTTGACCATCTTTCCGGCCATGACGTTCGTGGTGGGCAGGTCAACATGGGAAGAGAACGCGCTACCGTTGAAATCACAGGATACGAGCTCTTCCTCAACGGCGCAAAGAATACCTTTCATAGGCCCTTCAGCGTACTTCTTGAAAGCGTTATTGACTTCTTCCTTTGTCGTCGTCTTGGAGACCATCACAACAAGATCAACGAGCGAGACGTTAGGCGTTGGAACCCTGATGGCGAGGCCGTCCAGCTTTCCCTTCATCTCCGGGATCACTTCGCCGATAGCCTTGGCCGCTCCGGTCGTCGTCGGTATCATCGACATGGCCGCGGCACGCGCCCTCCGTAAATCCCTGTGCGGATAGTCGAGAATGACCTGGTCATTCGTGTATGAGTGGATGGTAGTCATGAGGCCGTACTCTATGCCAAACTCCTTATGAAGCACCTTCACGACGGGCGCCAGGCAGTTCGTCGTGCACGAACCCATCGAGATGATATGGTGCTTCGCCTTGTCATACACCTCCTGGTTCACGCCAAGAACAAACGATACGTCGGGATTCTTCGCAGGCGCGGAGACGACAACTTTCTTGGCCCCCGCCTTCATATGCTTCTCTCCGCCGACCCGGTCGGTGAAATGTCCCGTACTCTCAAGGGCAACGTCTATCTTCATGTCTTTCCACGGAAGCTTTTCCGGATCTCGTTCGGCAAGCACCGTGATCTCCTTCCCGTCTACTATGAGGGTGCAATCTTTCCACCGTACGTCGGCGTCCCAGGTACCGTGCACTGAGTCATATTTGAGCAGATGGGCAAGGGTCTTCGCATCGGTCAGGTCGTTGATCGCCACGATCTCCAGATCCTTATTCTTGTGCGCGGCTCTGTATACAAGTCGGCCTATCCTGCCAAATCCGTTTATGGCAACTCTGATAGCCATGGGAACCTCCTATTCGTGATTTTTAAGAGTCTTGATAACTACTATGATGGCCCTTCTATACTAATCGGAAAGGCCCGTTCTTGTCAAACGATTTCTTTGCGAAAGAGCCTGGTAAAACCGAGCAGAACGTACTGAAAGCCGGAGAATACGGTCAGGGCAGCGGTGGCATAGAAGAAGTATCCCTGGAACTCTCTCGTGGTGGACCAGAGTAAGTACAAAATGGTGACCATCTGGAAGAGTGTTGTCGCCTTGCCCAACAGGCTCGGGGCAGGCAGCATGCGGTAAGAGAGCAGGTGCAGACACAAGGAAGCCGAGCATGAGAACAACATCCCGCAGCAGTACGATGCCCATAACCCAGAAAGGGATGATCTGCTGAAAACTGAGCACCAGGTAGGAAGAGACGAGCATCACCTTGTCGGCTATCGGGTCGAGCCAGGCACCCAGGTCGGTCGTCTTATGCATCATCCTGGCGAAGAATCCATCGAGCAGATCGCTTATTGCCTGCGCCACGAAACAGTACGAGCGCCAGCGTATAACGCTGGTAGCTGATTGCAAGTATGAAAAAAGCTGTCAGGCAGAGACGGAAGAGAGAGAGTATGTTTGGAAGATTCATTCTCGTGTACAGATTCCTGAAAGCTGTATATTTGTCCAGAAAGGTCACCTGGACGTCCCCTGTCGGGCCGTTTCGTTGCTTTCCGATGATGATCTCGGCTATCCCTTTGAGATTGGTATCTTTGTTGTAGACTTCGTCCCTGTAGATGAACATGATGACGTCCGCATCCTGCTCGATGGCGCCCGATTCCCGCAAATCGGACAGTCGTGGCCTCTTATTATCCCTCTGCTCGACCATCCGGTTGAGCTGTGAAATGGCAATAACCGGTATGTTAAGTTCCTTTGCCAGGGCTTTCAAGAACCTGGATATCTCCGATATCTCCTGCTCGCGCCTATCACCGCCGGTATTGCTTCTTCCCCTCATGAGCTGTAGATAGTCGATAACGAGAAGACCGAGGCCGTGCTCCTTTTTCAACCTTCTCGCCCGTGCCCGCAGGTCAAGCACAGCTAAGGCCGGCGAATCATCAATGAATATGGGCGCCCTGTAAAGCATGCCGGCCGCTTGCGCGAGCTTCGGCCACTCCGCACTGGACAGGGTACCCGTCCTTAACTTCGAAAACTCCACCTCTGACTCTGAGCTCAAAAGCCTCATGACGAGCTGCTCTTTGGACATCTCCATCGAGAAATATACCCACCGGGGCATCTGCCGCCATCGGGAAGGGCGACATGCTGCGCAATGTTCAGGCAGAAGGCGGTTTTCCCCATGCTGGGCCTTCCGGCGACAATGATCAGGTCAGACGGCTGAAGTCCGCTGGTCAACTTATCAAGCTCAATAAACCCGGTCGGCACACCTGTGACCGCCTGCTTCTTCTGTGAAGAGCCTTTCGATGGTCTTGACGTTCTCCATGACGAGGTCTTTGACGGCAAAGAAGGATGCCTTAAACTTCCTTTCGGAAATCTGAAAGATCATCTTCTCCGCATCGTCAACGTAACCGTCTACATTGGTTCTCGACCTCGTAGCCCTTCTCGATGATCTCCGTAGAGACATGCATAAGGCTCCTGAGCAGGGCCTTCTCGCGCACCATCTTGGCATACTGGGTGATGTTGGCCGACGTAGGCATCAGGTCTACGAGCGTATTGAGATAGGTAACGCCGCCGATCTTCTCGAGTATGCCCTTGTCCTTTGCGGCGCTGCTCACCGTAACGATATCTATCGGTTCATTCTTCTCGTAGAGATCGAGCATCAGCTCAAAGATTTTGGTATGGTCATCCCGGTAGAAATCCTCAGGAACGACAACGTCAACCACTTTGTTCATTGATTCGGGATCGATCAGGACGCCGGCAAGGAGGGACTGTTCCGCTTCTAAGTTTTGAGGAGGCACTCGCCCCCTCTTCTCCCCGGCGTTTCTTGAAACTCTAGCCATCTATTCCTGTTCTACTTCGACCTTAACCTGCGCGCTTACACCCTTTTCGAGATGGACATCAACCGTATAGGCGCCCGTCATTTTGATAGGCTCATCCAGCCTGATGCTTTTCCTGTCGACCTCGATATCCAGCACCTGCTTTATGGCTTCGGCCAATTCCTTGACGGTGACGGAGCCAAAGAGTTTGCCGTCCTGACCGGCCTTGTGCTTAATGGTAAGTAAGGCCTCGTCCAATCTCTGTTTGGTTGCCTCGGCAGTCTTGACATCCCGTTCCTTGCGGTCAATCAGTTTCCTGGCATGTTCCTGCAGGTGTTCGATGTTGCCTTTTGTCGCAGGTATGGCGAGATGGCGCGGGATCAGGAAGTTTCTCCCGAACCCGTCCTTCACGTCCTGGGTCTCGCCCTTCTTGCCCACATTTTCTATGTTCTCAAGCAGTATGACCTTCATGACTGTAAGCCCCTCCCTACTGAAAGACGGTGGTAAAGGGTAAGAGAGCAGCTTGCCGCGCCTTCTTTATCTCTTCCCTCAGTTTTCTTTGATGGTTCGCACACGTGCCCGTCATCCGCCGGGGCATGATCTTCCCACGTTCCGTAATGAAATGCTTGAGAAGCTTCGGGTCTTTGTAATCGATATGGATACTTTCATCCGTACAGAACCGGCAAACTCTTCTCTTTACATAGATTCTCTTTTTCCCACCTTCCGGCCTTGGCATCTACTCCTCCATCGGTAATATTTTGCTTGCTTTCACCCTTAACACATCCCGGGATTGACTCTTCATTTTCGTGAGAGCCCCTGCCACGAGAACTCGCTTCCCTACCGTAGTGGGAAGGTCAGAAGCCACCGACCCGCCCGCAAAGATCACGTCAATACTAAAGCCCCCTTCTTCCACCCACATGGGGAATATGACGATTTTCTGTCCTTTCGGTGTGTACGATATCCGCGGGCTTGCTCCCACGCTCCCCGAGAGAAAAATCTTGTTCACTAAGTTTCACCTTCGACCTCGCTAAAGACCACCGGTTCTGGCGGCTTCTCCAGGCCCCCCTTCGACTTCTCGTCTGCTACGACGAACATATGTCTCAGGATGAGGTCAAGTGTCCGGTAGAACTTATCGAGGCCGGCCACAGCACCCTGTTCCATGTTGAGGAGATAGAAGAAGTAATGCCCTTTGTCTTTACCCTTTATCGGGTAAGCGAGTTTCCTCACCCCCCAATCGTCCACCCTGACGATCTCAGCGCCGAACCGGTCGAAAGAGCCCTGCACTCTCTTCAGGACCTCTTCCTCTTCCTCGCTGGAGCAGTCAGCGGCCACAATTACAATATTTTCATACAATCTCACGCTCAATCTCCTTTCGCGTAATCTGCTATAGCGCTCTTAAGAACTCTAACCCTGACTTTCTCCGCTACTTCGATGGTTACGGAATCGTCCGTTACCCCTGTTATTGTACCATACATGCCACCAGAAGTTACAACTCTGTCGCCCTTTTTCAAGTTCTCGATAAACTGTTTGTGAGTCTTCGCCCTTTTTTGCTGAGGACGTATCAGCAAGAAATAGAAAACGGCGAAGAGCAGGATGAGGGGCAAAAACGCCATGATCTGCCCTGACTGGCCGGAAGCTGCTTGGCTACCCATCGCATATGCTAGGTTCATTATTCAATTCACCTCCCTTCGATCGAGACATAAAGCTTTCATAGAACTGTTGGAACGTCCCTTCAGCTATAGACTGCCTGATGCTGCGCAAGAAATTCGTGTAAAAAAAAAGGTTGTGGAGCGTGTTAAGATAATAACTCGTAAGTTCATGCGACACAAATAGATGACGCAAATAGGCCCTCGAGTAGTTGCTGCACGTGTAACAGGAACAGGCGTCATCAAGCGGCTGGTCGTCATGCGCATACTGGGCATGCTTTATGTTAATCCTTCCGGCCGCTGTGAATAGGCTTCCGTTTCGCGCATGGCGCGTGGGGATGACGCAGTCAAACATGTCGATGCCGCGTTTCACGCCCTCAAGAATATCCTCGGGAAAGCCAACGCCCATGAGGTAACGCGGTTTTTCTTTTGGTAGGTATTCGAGCACCACGTCCGCCATCTGCCACATGGTACTCTTTGGCTCACCCACGCTGAAGCCACCCATAGCATAGCCATCAAACCCGATCTTCATAAGGTCAGTCACTGAACGCCGCCTCAGTTCTTCGTACGTACCTCCCTGTACGATCCCAAAGAGGAGAGACGCGTTTTGCTTCTTCGCGCCGTTACACCGCGCAGCCCACCTCGTCGTAAGGTCAACGGAGGCCAGCGTGTACTCATATGACGAGGGGTAGGGTACGCACTCGTCAAGAACCATACAGATGTCGGCGCCTATATTCTCCTGCACCTCGGTTATCCTTTCCGGGGTCAAAAAATGTTTCGATCCGTCGATATGAGACTGGAAAGTCACCCCTTCTTCCTTTATCTCCCTCAAAACGCCAAGGCTGAAGATCTGATACCCACCGCTATCCGTGAGCACTGCACCGTTCCAGCCGGAAAACCTGTGTATGCCGCCCATCTCTTTTATGAGTCGATCACCGGGCCTGAGGTACAGGTGATAGGCGTTTGCCAATAGCATCTGTGCGCCCATCTCACGCAGGTCCCTGTGCATAGCGGCTTTAACGGTCCCCTGGGTGCCGACGGGCATGAACAAGGGCGTTTCCACAGTGCCGTGAGCCGTTGTCAGAGAACCGAGCCGGGCCTTCCCGTCTTCTTTCGATCAGCTTCCATCACGCTCATAGGATAAGCATTGCATCCCCGTAACTGTAAAATCTGTACGAGAGCGCCATGGCTTGCCTATAGGCTTCAAAGATGTTTTCCTTACCTGCAAACGCGCAGACGAGCATAAGCGGCGTCGATCTGGGCAGATGGAAATTGGTGATCATGCCGTCAATCGCCCTAAACCGGTAACCAGGGTGGATGAAGAGCTCTGTGTAGCCCTGGAGCGCGCCCAGGCCATTGTCACTGCCATAGTCATTGCCCGAGCCGTTGCAAGGGCCATCGCCTGGACCGTTACCAGCCCTGTCGCCCAAGCCATTGTAGTCGCACGCGCTGAGCGTCTCAAGCGTTCTCGCGGCACTCGTACCGACGGCGAGAACCCTCCCGCCCCTGGCCTTTGCGTGGCGAAGAAGTTCAGGTATGTCAGGCTTTACGGAGAAGTATTCCCGGTGCATCCGGTGCTCTTCGACATACTCCTTCTTCACGAGGAAAAACGTGCCCACACCTATGTGGAGCGTGATCTTGACGACTGTCACGCCCATCATGCTGATGCGGTCAAGAAGCTCTTCCGTAAAATGCAGGCCCGCGGTGGGTGCCGCGATGGAACCTCGCGTCTCGGCATAAACGGTCTGGTAGCGCTCCGCATCGAGTGCGCCCATCCCGTTTTCACCCCGTTTGATGTAATGTGGAAGCGGCATGGTGCCGTGCGTGGCCATTACCTCGTCTGCCGACGCATCCAGAAAATCAACGTTCCAGAACTGGCCCTTCCGCTCAAGACGGACCTGTATATCGCCGACCTTCGCATCAAACTTCTCCACTGCTTTCTTGGCTCCATCAACGAGGCAGGACCATCTGTGCTCATCGATCTTCTCCACCAACAGCATGTCTACGAGCCCCCCTGTGGGCTTGTTTCCCTTCAGTCGCGCGGGCAGTACCTTTGTATCGTTCAACACGAGCACATCCCCCTCCCTCAGATACCGGGTGATATCAGCGAAGGAGGCATGCTCAATCGCGCCATCATGCCTGTGGAGCGCGAGGAGGCGGGATGCAGACCGCTCCTTTTCGGGGGCCTGCGCAATCATCTCCTTTGGCAGCACATAGTCAAATTCTTCAGTTCTCATACCAATTCGCCTTCATTCATATACCTTTGTTGGCCACGTCGTCCTTACAGGATGCTTCGCTATCAGTCTCCTCGACGCACCAGTTGTACGCCTGCGTCCTTACAGGATGCTCCCTTACAGGGTGCTACGCTATCCTTCCAGGATGCTTCGCTATCGCTATCGCTATCCTCCTTGCCGCCTCGGTCTATTTCTGAATCCAAATTGGTAGGAGTCCCATACGCGAGGTAATTTTATAGCAGATTGCAGGGGGATTAGCAATCATTTTGGACGTTTACATGAGTGAAAAATAGCGCCCTTTTCTCCGGAACTCTGTTATCTCTAAACCTTAGCTCCAGCGCTTGCCTTAACCTGCTTTATCTTTTTCCTGTTCTTGAGGTTCTTGACTTACTCTGCCGATTCTTTTATTATTACCATAAGGCGGGCATAGCTCAGCTGGTAGAGTACAAGCTTCCCAAGCTTGGTGCCGCGGGTTCGATCCCCGTTGCCCGCTCCAAAATCCAGAGCGCAAAACCTACTCACGTATCGGCGCCTGATAACAACGGCCTATTCGTCAGCGTCTCAAGGACCTGGCGCAGGCAGTGCAACGGATAATCGGGGAGCCAACAGCAAAAAGGATGACTGAAGGCGAACTGATATTAGCTTTTCCGGCTCCGTTCCAGTTCCTTCAATCTCAGCTCAAGCAGGGCGTACTTCTGGACAAGCTCCTTGTTCGTCTCTTTTATCCTCGAAATCACAATCGAGTAGTGCATGAGGACCGAGATCAAGAAGACGAAGACGATAGAGACCACCGCAGAGAGGTAATAGAGGCCTGTGAGCTGACTGAGCAATGCAACCAGGCCGGGCCAGAGGGAGAGCACGGCGATTGCGAGCGACATCGAAAGCCATAAGATGGCATACTCCTCTCGCAAATGCCTTTTTCGAATGGATTCGATGGTAAAAAGAAAAAAAATGATGGCAAGAAAACCGATCAGCAACTGGACTTGTCCCATGGAGTGCTCCTAAAATTTTCTGAATAGGTCAACGGTCATAGCAAGCAGCACCTTGGTCATGTAATATGCAGCGCGAAACGGCGTGATCGACGAGATGCCATGCTCTCGGTCCTTCATTTCTGTCGATACCTCCATCACCCTAAACTTCTTCTTGTAAGCAAAGAGCAACGATTCCGGTTCGGGATAGTCCTGGGGATACTCTGTCGCAAAGAAGGTCATGGCCCGTCTGTTCAGCGCCCTGAAGCCGCTCGTGGTGTCCTTCACGGTCATGCCGCAGACGGCCTTCAGAAATATAGAGATGATCTTGATTCCAAGCGCTCTCATGACTGGAATGCGGTAGTTGGTTCGTTCCTTGAACCGGGAACCGATTACGATGTCGTGGCCATCTGCAAAAAGCGGCTCCACCAGCTTCGTGATCTCTTCAGGCGGGTGCTGGCCGTCACCGTCGACCTGGACACACCCGTCATATCCCTTCATCACGGCGTACTTGAAACCCGTCTGTACAGCGCCGCCAATACCCAGATTGTAAGGAAGCTCTATAACCGTGGCGCCCGCAGCTTCGGCGCTTTGCGCTGTTCGGTCTCTCGAGCTGTCATTGATGACCACGACATCAAAGCCCTGGCCCAGGGCTTTGACACGCCGGACGACCTCACCGACGGTTTTTTCTTCATTGTAGGCGGGAATGATTACGACGATGCGCTTGTCCATGGGGAATGCTGGGGTACTAGGATTCGAACCTAGATATCGAGATCCAGAATCTCGGTCCTGTCATGAGACGATCCCCAAAGGTGAACCTTAAGCCTTTGCCCCCTCAGGCTCGGCTTTCTTCGTCTTTCTTGCCCGCGGCTTCTTCTCGCCGTCCTTTGCCTCTCCTTCTTTTGCTTTGGCCTTCGCGGGCTTTGCTTTTTTCTTCGGTTTTTCCTCCTTGGCTCCTTCTTCTCTCGGTTTTGCTTCTTTCGTTTTGGCTGCCTTCGCCTTCTTTCCCTTCGCCTTCTTTCCCTCGTCCTTTTTTTCCTTTTCCTGCTCTTTCCGCTGGGTCAGCTCGATAATGGCCATGGGGGCGGCATCGCCCTTCCTGCGGCCGATCTTCACGACCCTCGTATATCCTCCACTGATGTCGGTGTACCGGGAGCCGATGTCTGCAAAAAGCTTCTTGACCGTTTCCTTATTACGCAGAAAAGCAAACGCTAGCCGTATCGCGTGATTATCGTTTCTCTTTGCAAGCGTGATGAGCCGGTCTGCCACACGTCGCAACTCCATGGCCTTCGGATTTGTGGTCTTGATACGTTCGTGGTCAAAAAGTGCGTTCGCCAAATTCCGGAAAAGCGCCTTCCGGTGGCTTGCAGTCATATTCAGTTTTGCTCTAGTTTTCAGATGCCTCATGGATACACCACCCTCTAAACCTGATCTTTCCGCTTCATCGCCATTTTATCGAGCGCATCCCTGCTCGGGAAGCTCTCGACCTTCGCGCCGAGCCGCAAGCCCATGCAGGACAGAATCTCCTTTATTTCGTTGAGGGACTTCCGCCCGAAATTCTTGGTCATCAGGATCTCCTGCTCAGTCTTCTGCACGAGTTCTCCGATATATTTTATGTCAGCATTCTTAAGACAGTTGGCCGACCGGACAGAGAGCTCCAGCTCATCCACGCTCTTATACAGGTTGTCGCTGAATTCCTGTTGATCGGAGACCCTGCCGCCGCGCTCTTCAAAATCTTCATCCTCTTCGAAGTTGATAAAAATGCGCATCTGGTCCCTGATGATCTTCGCGGCGAAGGCCAGCGCATCGAGCGCAGGGACACTGCCGTTCGTTACAATCTCCATGGTCAGCTTGTCGTAATCGGTTCTGTGGCCCACGCGCGCCGGGGTTACCGTATAGCTTACCTTCTTGATCGGCGAATAGATCGCATCGATGGGAATGGTGCCTATCGGGTCATCCTCTTCGAGGTTTCGCTCGGATGACACGTATCCTCTCCCCACCTTAGCCTTCATCTCCATGTAGAGCTTCGCCTCTTCGCTCAAGGTTGCTATAGGGTGCTCAGGATTTACGATTTCAACGCCGCCTTCGTGGATGATGTCGCCGGCCGTCACTATCCCTTCGCCCTTTTTTTCGATCTTCAGCATCCTGGGCCTGTCATCGTCCATGCGCAGGACTACCTTCTTCAGGTTGAGTATAATCTCTGTCGCATCCTCTTTGACGCCCCTGATCGTCGAAAATTCGTGATCAACGCCATCAATCTTGACCGAGGTAATGGCCGCTCCCATGATGGACGAAAGGAGAACCCGCCGCAACGAATTACCGATCGTGATACCGTATCCACGCTCAAACGGTTCCGCAGAAAATCTCACATGGTGCGTCGTAGCAGCTTTCTCTTTCTATATCGAGTTTAGTTGGTTTGATCAGTTCCTGCCAATTCTGTTCAAACATATAATCTCCTCCTTACGGGGAAAGGAACTATCGCGAGTAGTACTCGACTATGAGCTGCTCTTTTATAGGTAACGTAATATCATCGCGCGTCGGGAGCAGCTTCACTTTGCCCTTCGCGTCCTCCTTGTCCAGCTCCAACCACGAGGGGATTCCTCTTCGAACAACGGACTCGAGCGCATTTCTTACCGGTGGGAGATTCTTGTCAGCCACTTCTATTTCGTCACCCTCTTTGACCAGAAATGAAGGAACATTAACTTTCTTACCATTCACCTTGATGTGGCGGTGAGAAACGAGCTGACGGCCTTCCTTTCGCGAACCGGCAAAACCGAAACGATAGACCATGTTATCAAGCCGCCGCTCAAGCAGCACGAGGAGGTTTGTGCCCGTGATGCCCCCCATCCGTTCTGCCATCACGAAGAACCGCTTGAACTGGGTCTCCGTAAGACCGTACATCTTTCTCACACGCTGTTTCTCCCGGAGCCGAACTCCATACTCCGTCACCTTTGTTCTTGTTTCAACGTGCACGCCGGGCGGATAGTTCCTCTTCTCTATTTCGCACTTCTCCGTATAGCACCGTTCGGATTTGAGGAACAGCTTTACACCCTCCCTCCTGCACAGCTTACATGATGGTCCCGTATATCGTGCCAAGATTTCCTCCTAAACCCTTCTTCTCTTTGGCGGCCTGCACCCGTTGTGGGGTATCGGCGTCACATCTCTGATCAGATGAATCTTAAGCCCGGCACTCTGGATGGCGCGAAGGGCCGCCTCACGTCCGGCTCCCGGACCCTTTATGTAAACGTCGACCGTTCTCATACCGTTTTCCATAGCTTTTTTTGCTGCGTTCTCCGCAGCAAGCTGAGCAGCAAAAGGTGTGCTCTTGCGAGAGCCCTTGAAACCAGCCACACCGCCGCTCGACCAGGCAACCACATTGCCCTGCGGGTCGGAGATGCTGATGATCGTATTGTTGAAGCTCGACTGTATATGCACGGCACCGATTGGAATATTCTTCTTGACCTTTTTCTTGCCGCTCCTCTTAGCCTTTGCCATTCTGCCCCCTTATTTCTTTCTCTTCATCGAGGTCTTCCGAGGACCCTTTCGCGTCCTCGAGTTCGTACGCGTTCTCTGGCCTCGAACGGGAAGACCTCTTCTATGCCTCAAGCCCCTGTAGCAGCCGATGTCCATGAGCCTCTTGATGTTTATGCTCATTTCTTTGCGGAGATCACCTTCGACCTTTAAGGTTCGCTCGATGATCTCCCTGATCTTAGCTATCTCCTCATCGGTGAGGGCATTCGTCCGCTTATTAGCATCTATGCCCGCCTCAGCAAGGATCTTATTCGAGAGGGGCCTGCCTATGCCGTAGACATAGGTCAATGCTACCTCAATCCTTTTGTCCCTCGGTATGTCAACACCAGCAATACGCGCCAACGTGTGCCTCCTTAGCCCTGTCTCTGTTTATGCTTTGGGTTGTCGCAGATGACCCTGACTACCCCTTTTCGTTTGACGATCTTGCACTTTTCGCATCTCTTCTTCACAGAAGGTTTCACCTTCATCTAAAGCCTCCTACTTGGACCTGTAAATGATCCTGCCTCTTGTCAAGTCATACGGTGAAAGCTCCACCACCACTTTGTCTCCCGGTAGGATTTTGATGTAGTGAAGTCTCATCTTTCCGGACACGTGGGCGAGCACTCTATGGCCGTTTGGCAGCTCTACGCGAAACATAGCGTTGGGCAACGGTTCTACGACCGTTCCCTCAACCTCTATACCTTCGCCTTTGGGCATATCTCCTCACAGGGCGCTGAGTATCTCTGAGCCCTTTCACAGAGAGCTCAGTATCTCCGCTCCCTTGTCGGTAATCGCAATGGTGTGCTCGAAATGTGCCGAAAGCTTCCCGTCCCGTGTTGCTGCAGTCCAGCCGTTCTCCCGTATCATTATATCGCTTCCACCTTCGTTTATCATCGGCTCTATCGCCAGCACCATACCTTCTTTCAAGCGCACCCCGGTACCCTTTGTGCCGAAGTTGGGCACCTGGGGCTCCTCATGGAGGTTTCTCCCAATGCCGTGACCGACAAATTCCCGCACCACTGAAAATCCGTTGGCCTCCACAAACGATTGGACCGCATACGAGATGTCATGCAGCCTGTTCCCGACACGCGCCTGATCAATCGCGTTGTAGAGCGCTGTCCTGGTCACGTCCAGCAGACGCTTTGCGTTCTCCCCAATCACGCCTACCGGGTACGTCATAGCAACGTCACCGTAAAAGCCATCGTACTTGACACCCATGTCGAGGCTCACTATATCACCCGTCCTGAGTACTCTCTCCGACGGCATGCCGTGCACTACTTCGTCGTTTACCGACACGCACAAACAATAAGGGTACCCGTTGTACCCCTTAAAAGCCGCTTCTATATTTTCGATCTTCCGAACCTGTTCCTCGCAGCGGGCTTCCAGCTCCGCCGTCTTAACGCCCTCTCCCACATATTCTTTCAGGCCAAGAAGGATCTGCAAGGCGTACCTGCTGGCAGTCCGTATCTTTTCGATCTCCTCCCGGCTCTTCAAGATTATCATGCACCCTGACTATCTCCTCCCCTTCATCTTTGAACCCTTCTTGACCAGCCCGTCATAGTGCCTCAGGATGAGATGCGATTCTATCTGCTGTATAGTGTCAAGCCCGACACCCACGACAATGAGAAGCGCGGTGCCGCCGAAATAAAACGGGGCGTTGAACTTCTGGACGAGTATGGTCGGAAGCACGCATACAAACGATATGTAGATAGCGCCGACGAGCGTGATTCTGGAGAGCACCTTCTCGATATACTCGGAGGTTTTCTTGCCGGGACGGATACCGGGGATATACCCTCCGTATTTTTTCATGTTGTCCGCGACGTTGTCAGGATTGAAGACGATCGCGGTGTAGAAGAAGCAGAAGAATATGATGAATCCGATGTAGAGCATCTCGTGCAAAATACTTCCCGGCGTCAGGAGCTGCGCGAACGTCTTCATGTACGGGTGCGGGATAAAGTTGGCGATCGTGGCAGGAAACATGATGATGGAGGAGGCAAATATGGGAGGAATAACACCTGCCGTATTGAGCTTCAGCGGCAGATGTGTCGACTGTCCTCCGTAGATGCGTCGTCCAACCACTTTCTTGGCGTACTGCACCGGTATTCTTCTCTGGGAAGTCTCCATGAAAACGATGAAGAAGATCACAGCAAGTATCAGAGCGATCAACAGAATCACGATGAACCAGTTCATCTCGCCTGCGGTTACCAGTTTTCCGGTGCTCGCTATGGCGTTTGGCATCCTCGCCACGATACCGGCAAAAATGATCAGGGAGATGCCGTTCCCGATGCCCTTTTCCGTGATCTGTTCGCCGAGCCACATCAGGAACGATGTACCGGCGCAGAGCGTAATCATGGTGAACAATCTGAAGCTCCAGCCCGGGTTGTAAACGACCATCTCGCCACCGGTTCCCCTCATCTGTTCGAGACCTACCGCAATCCCGAAGCCCTGGATGAGGCTGATAACAACTGTCCCGTACCTGGTGTACTGTGTTATTTTTCTTCTTCCGGCGTCACCCTCTTTGGAGAGGCGCTCCAGCGTAGGAACAACCACGGTTAAGAGCTGCAGTATGATCGATGCGCTTATGTAGGGCATAATGCCCAGCGCAAACACAGAAAGGCGTTCCAGCCCGCCCCCGGCAAACATGTCGAAAAAGCCTAAAAGTGTGCCACTCGCTCTTTGAAAGATGGCTGCCAGAACGTTGCCGTCTATGCCGGGAGTAGGGATGTGCACACCAATCCGGTAAACGGCCAGGAGGATCAAGGTCATTATGATCCTGCGCTTCAGCTCCGGGATTCTTCCAATATTCTGGAAGCCGCTCATTAACTCAGCACCTCTACCTCCCCGCCTCGGGCCCGAACCTTCTCAATGGCCTGTTTCGATGCCTTATGCACCGTAACCTTGATGGCAAAATCAAGATCCCCGTCAGCCAGAAGCTTGACCCCATCCTTTAACTTCGCAACCAACCCGCGCTGCGTAAAGTCTTCTATACCGGCTTTACCTGTATCCTTGAATAGGGCAAGGTCGCCCACTTTGACGACTGCGTACTCTTTTCTGAACGGGTTCTTGAAACCTCTTTTCGGCACTCTGCGGGTGAGTGGCATCTGACCGCCCTCAAACCCCTTACGTTTCGTGCCGCCGGAGCGGGCGCGCTGCCCTTTTGCCCCTTTGGCAGCCGTTCTTCCATGGCCTGATCCCGGCCCTCTGCCTATCCTTTTCCTCTTTTTTCTGGAGCCGTCGTGTGGTTTCAAGTCCTCAAGTTTCATATCTATCTCACATCCTCCAGCACCTTGACCAGGTGTATTACCTTCTTGACCATGCCCCGTATTTCCGGCGTATTCTTGACGACCCGCTCTTCATTCAGCCTCTTGAACCCGAGGCTCCGGATCGTATCCCGCTGGTCCTGGGTCCGCCCTATGAAACTCTTGATCCATTTGATCTTAAGATGCGCCACCTGATGCCTCCGCAATTTTGGTCTTTCCCCGCTGCTTCAGAGCCACATCAGGGCTTTTCAGCATCCCGAGCCCATTCAACGTGGCCTTGACCACGTTGTGAGGGTTTCGTGATCCATAGCATTTCGTGAGGATATTTCTGATACCCGCCACCTCAAGCACCGCGCGCACCGCTCCACCGGCGATAACGCCCGTGCCCTCGATGGCCGGTTTTATAAAGACCTTGCTCGACCCGTATATACCCGGATATCTCGTGCGGTACCGTACCCGCATTCAACGGTACCTCTATGACGCCTTTTTTCGCCCGCTCCACCGCCTTGCGGATCGCATCGGGCACCTCGTTCGCCTTTCCCAGGCCAAAGCCAACGTGTCCGTTGCCGTCACCGACGACCACGATCGCGCTGAAGCTGAAGCGCCGTCCACCCTTGACAACCTTTGCCACACGATTTATGTGAACAACCCTGTCCTGCAGTTCAAGCTCGGTTGGGTTAATTCGCTTCTTCTCGATCAACAGAAACCTCCTCTAAAAGGTTAATCCGGCCTCTCTGGCGCCGTCTGCGAGGGCCTTCACCCTTCCGTGATACTTGAAACCGTTCCTATCAAAGATGACGCTCTTGATACCCATCTCCTGGGCTTTCCTGCCTATCGCTTCCCCCAGCACCTTTGCAGCCTCGGCGTTTCCGGTCTTCTTAACCCTGGCAGATACCTCTTTGTTCAAGGTGGAAAGTCCCGTAATCACCTTGCCCTGATTATCATCGACCAGCTGCGCATACATGTGATGCAGGCTCTTGTAAACGCAGAGCCGGGGAGCCTCCGCGCTTCCCGAAATCTTTTTCCTGATCCGTTTCTTTCTTCTCATTCGTGATGCGATCTTGGCTTGCCTGTCCATGCTAATCCCCTCTATCTTCCCGGTCTTACCAGCTTTCTTTCTCAGCACCTCTGTGGTGTATTTCACACCCTTACCCTTATAGGGGTCCGGCTTTCTGAGGCCCCTGACCTTCGCGGCTATCTGACCTACCAGTTCCTTGTCAATGCCCTTGATCGTCACCAGGGTCTGCTTCTCCACCTCTGCAGATATGCCCGCAGGCAGAGGAAAGTCTATGGGGTGCGAATAGCCAAGGTGAAAGACGAGTTTATTTCCGTGGAGCTCGGAACGATATCCGATGCCTACAATCTCAAGTTTCTTCTCGAAACCCTTAGAGACCCCGTCCACCATGTTCGAAACGAGGGTCCGCATCAGGCCGTGATAGCTGCGCGTCGTTCTTGTTGTCACTCGTTCTCGTCACATTCACCGTATTGTCAGCAATCTCCAGCTTCGATGCCTTCCACCAAAGGCCTCGAAAGTGAGCCCTTGGGCCCTTTGACCGATACAATGCCATCCTTCAGCTCAACCTTGACGGCCTGAGGAAGCACGATCGGTTTCTTACCAATCCTTGACATCGTTCACCTCACCAGATGCGAAATAGAAGTTCTCCACCGACGTGGGTTCCCGATGCCTCTTTGTCGGTCATGAGGCCTCGAGAGGTGGACAGAACGTCTGTACCGAGCCTCCCTTTTCTCTTGCCCAGATCTTCGGCTTTCACGTAGACTCGCCGCCCGGGCTTGCTAACCCTTCTCAGGCCCGATATCACACTCCGGTTATGCTCATCGTAATTGAGATACACCTTGATGAACTTCTTCCTCGCCTCATCCGTATAGATCTTGTAATTCTTGAGGTATCCTTCTTCCTTGAGCAGCTTGGCTATGGAGAATTTCATCATCGAATACGGCATGTCGGCCAATTCCTGGCGCGCCATGATCGCATTCCGCATTCTTGTCAGCATGTCCGCTATGGGATCCGTCATCGACATGGATGCCCCCTTACCAACTCGACTTTATTACGCCGGGCAGTTCGCCTCTCAGGGCCAGGTTCCTGAAGCAGATCCTGCACATGTCGAACTTTCCCATGAAGCCTCTCGGCCTGCCGCAGATCGCGCACCTCTTCCTTGCTCTGGTGCTGAATTTGACGGGCTTTCTCAACTTTTCCATCATGCTCTTTCTCGCCATGCGTCCTCCACTATCCTGTATATGGCCCTGACCTAAATGGCCCGGAACGGCATACCCATCAGCCTCAAAAGCTCATAGGCTTCTTCATCCGATTTTGCCGACGTCCCGATGGTGATGTTCATGCCGCGTACCTTGTCGACCTTGTCGTATTCGATCTCCGGGAAGATAATCTGCTCGCGCAGGCCTATCGTGTAGTTTCCCCTCCCGTCAAAAGACTTGGAAGAAATCCCTTTGAAGTCTCTCACCCTGGGCAGCACAATGGTGACCAGCTTCTGAAAAAACTCGTACATCCGCTCCCTTCTCAGAGTGACGACGCAGCCTATCGGCATGCCTGTGCGAAGCTTAAAAGAAGCGATCGATTTCTTTGCCTTGGTGATGACCGGCTTCTGTCCGGAAATCAGCATAATGTCGTTGGCGGCGGTATCGAGAACCTTTATGTTCTGGATGGCCTCACCAAGCCCCATGTTAATAACGATCTTCTCGAGCTTCGGCACCTGCATTACGTTCTTGTATTTGAACTTCCTCACTAACGCAGGTCGTATCTCATTTTCGTAAAAATCCATGTAAGCCGTTTTCAATACAGCCTCCTACTTATCCAGAACCTCGTTGCATTTCTTGCAGAATCTCACTTTTTTGCCATCTTCGAGGGTCTTGTTCCCCACCCTTACCGGCTTGGAACATTTTTCGCAGTAAATCATGACGTTTGAGACGGCGATGGGACTCTCCCGCTCCATGATGCCGCCCTTTGATTTTTGGCTGGGTCGCACATGCCTCTTGATAACGTTCACCTTTTCGACAATCATGCGGTCCGTTTTCTGGTTAATCCGGAGTACCTTACCGGTTTTGCCTTTATCTTTTCCGACGGTGACCATCACCGTATCGTTCTTCTTGATGTGATAATGCTTCTCCATGCCGAGCCTCACACGACTTCAGGTGCCAATGATATTATTTTCATGAACTTTTTCGCCCTTAACTCCCTTGCCACAGGTCCAAAGATGCGGGTGCCGATCGGTTCATTATACTGATTGATCAGCACGGCCGAGTTGTCATCGAATTTCACGTACGAGCCGTCCTGGCGCCGGATCTCTTTCTTGGTGCGAACGATGACCGCCTTAACGACTTCGCCTTTCTTCACTTTACTGTTGGGGATGACCTCCTTGACCGAGGCAACGACGATATCGCCAACCGTGCCATATCTCTTCCTGGAGCCGCCCAGCACCATGATGCAGCCGAGCTTTTTTGCCCCGGAATTGTCCGCCACCTCAATCCTGGTTCTGACCTGTATCATTGTTCCGTCACCTCTAACGCAGGCACAGCCATTTCTTTCTTGATGATCTCCTTGACGACCCACCTCTTCTCCTTGGAGAGAGGTCTCGCCTCGACGATCAACACCTGATCACCGATTTTTGCCGTGTTCTGCTCATCGTGTGCCTTGCATCGAGTCTTGGTGGTCAGATACTTCTGGTACATCCCGTGCTTGTATCTCTTCTGCACCTCAACGACAACCGTCTTATCCATCTTGTCTTTGACGACAAGACCGACCATCTTCCTTCTGTTCGCAGTCTTCGGCTCCATAGTGTCCTCGGTATCCTCTGCCTACTTGTTCAGCGCCTTTTGACGCAGTGTGGTTTCCACCCGCGCGATATCCTTTTTAACCTGTTTCAGGCGGGCAGTGTTGTCGAGCTGTCCCGTCGAATGCTGGAACCTCAGGTTAAATATCTCTTCCTTGAGGTCTCTTCTCCCTCTTGAGAAGTTCCTCAGCCGTCAACTCCTTTAACTCACGGACCTTCATTCGATCTCACTCCTCATGACAAATTTCGTCTTGACCGGGAGCTTCTGCGCTGCGATATAGAGCGCCTCGCGCGCCTTATCCTCGGGCACCCCCATGATCTCATACAGTACCTTTCCGGGGTGCACAACAGCAATCCAGCCCTCAACAGGACCTTTGCCTTTACCCATCCTTGTCTCAGCCGGTTTTTTCGTAATCGGCTTGTCGGGAAAAACCCTGATCCAGAGCTTTCCCGTTCTCTTCACGTAACGGGAAAGGGTTATACGTGCGGCTTCAATCTGTCGCGCAGTGAGCCAACCAGACTCAAGCGCCTGCAAGCCATAATCGCCGAAACTAACAGCGCTGCCCCTCAGGGCTTCGCCTGTCATTCTCCCCTTCATCTGTTTTCTATACTTTACCCGTTTTGGTGCAAGCATTACCGTGCCTCCTGGAACACTTCACCCTTGAAAAGCCATACCTTTATGCCTATCACTCCGTATTTCGTGCGTGCTGTCGCGGTTCCGTAATCGATATCTGCCCTTATCGTCTGGAGAGGAACCCTTCCCTCCCGGTACCATTCTGTCCGTGCCATTTCAGCGCCCGAGAGGCGTCCCGCACACATGATCTTGATACCTTTCGCGCCAAACTTCATTGCCTGCGACACGTTCCGCTTCATCGCCCTTCTAAAGGAAACCCTTCGCTCAATCTGCAGGGCCACGTTCTCTGAAACGAGCTGCGCATCCACTTCCGGTCGCTTCACCTCGTTAATGTTCAGAATGATCTCCTTGTCCGTGATCGCCTGGAGTTCTTTCTTGAGTATCTCTACTTCCGTCCCTTTCCTGCCTATCACGATCCCGGGCCGGGAGGTCCAGATGTTCATCTTGGCTCTCTTATCCTTGTTGGCCGCCCGCTCTATCTCCATCTTCGAGATGCCGGCCTGGTAAAGCCTCGCCTTCAGGAACTTTTTCATCTTGAGATCTTCGTGCAGGAAGATGTGAGTAATTCTTCGCAGCAAACCACTTGGAGTCCCATGTCCTTATTATCCCAAGTCTGAAGCCAATAGGATGTGTCTTTTGACCCATTTATCCTCCCAATGTCCTTCAATGCCTTCCAGAGTTACGATTCGTCAAGTATTAACGTAATGTGGCTGATTCTTTTCTTGAGCTTCGTGGCGCGACCCATAGCCCTCGGCAGGAATCGCTTCATCGCTGGCCCACCGTCAACAAGCACATTCTTCACAAAAAGGTTGTCCACATCAACATACTTCTTCTGACGGGCATTACCTATGGCGCTGTCGAGCAGCTTCTTCAGGATGAAGGCGCCTTTCTTGGGCGTGTATAGGAGAATGCCCATCGCCTCGTTGACGTTCTTCTTTTTTATCAGCTCGCCTACGAGCCTGACCTTCGTAGGAGAAATTCTCATCATCGTTGCCTTAGCAACGATTTCCATCTCGAACTCCTTGCGTCGAGGGTTCGAGGTCTCCAGGGTTCGAGGGTTCGAGGAAAAACCGCCTCGGCCCCTTGGACCCTCGGTCCCTTGAGCCCTGTATCTACTCCTTCTTCTTCGCTACCTTTGCCTTCCGGTCGCCGGAGTGCGTGTGAAAGGTACGCGTGGGCGCAAACTCGCCCAGCTTGTGTCCCACCATTTCTTCGCTCACAAAAACAGGGATGAACTTCTTCCCGTTGTGCACGGCAAATGTCACCCCTATGAAGTCAGGAATTATTGTGGAACGGCGCGACCACGTCTTGATAACCTTTGTCTCTCTGCGTTGACTTGGCGGCTCGCACCTTCTCCAACAAATACTCATCCAGAAAAAACCCTTTTGCTAAAGACCGCGGCACGAAGACCTCCTATTTTCCTCTTCTTTTTACGATGAACTTATCGGTTCTCTTGTTCTTTCTCGTTTTCAAACCCTTAGCCAGCTGTCCCCATGGGGAGCACGGATGGCGCCCGCCTTTGGAACGTCCTTCTCCGCCGCCCAGCGGATGATCGACAGGGTTCATGGCTACGCCTCTCACCGTGGGCCGAATACCCATCCATCTGGAACGACCGGCCTTACCGATAGTTATATTCTCGTGCTCGATATTTCCAACCTGACCGATGGTCGCGGTACAAGAAAGATGGACCAGTTTCACCTCGCCCGACGGGAGCCTGACCGTTGCGTAATCTCCCTCTTTGGCAACGAGCTGGGCGAAGCTTCCTGCGCTTCGTGCCAGTTGCGCGCCCTTTCCGGGCTTCACTTCCACGTTGTGCACCAGCGTACCGACCGGTATCAGCTTGAGGGGAAGGGAGTTACCCTCTTTGATCTCCGTATCGCCTTTTCTGCTTGATACGATCCTGTCGCCGACTTTCAGTCCCAGCGGTGCCACAATGTACCGTTTCTCACCATCGACGTAGTGGATGAGGGCGATATTTGCCGACCGATTCGGATCATACTGGATGCTCGCCACCTTCCCTTCGATCTCGAGCTTGTCTCGCCGGAAATCGACGATCCTGTATCTTCTCTTGTGGCCTCCGCCTATGTGGCGCGTCGTGATCCTGCCTGTATTACCCCTGCCACCCGTTTTCTTGACCCGCGTAACGAGCGACTTCTCGGGCTTCGTTTCCGTTATTTCGTCATACGTGAGCCCGCTCATGAACCGTCTGCCGGCAGAGGTGGGCCTGAATTCCTTGACACCCATTATGCACCTTCAAAGAAAGAAATTTTGTCCTTGGGACCTATCTTAACAATGGCCTTCCTCCAGTCGGGACGCTTACCGGAGTGCTTGCCTAAACGTCTTTTCTTTCCTTCCATGTTTATTACGCGGACAGCGAGTACCTTTACCTTAAAGAGCCGCTCAACTGCCTTGGCGATCTCGATCTTGTTAGCATCGCGAGCTACTTCAAAGACGTACTGGTTGCTCGTTTCCTTCGCAAGAGAACTCTTCTCCGTAACTATCGGCCGCAGGACTATATCATACTGGTTCATGGCACCAATGCCTCTTCTATGCGCTTCAACGCATCGAGTGTCACGACGAACTGGTCGTGCCGTATAATGTCATACACGTTGAGGCCCTCAGCACGCAGAATCTTGACGTACGGGATATTCCGTGCAGATTTCTCCAACGTTTCGTCCTTCTCACCCACGACGAAGAGAGGCTTCGTAAGGCTCAGGACCTTCACAATCCCGTTGAATCCTTTTGTGCTTATGGCGTCGAGAGCGAGCTTGTCGAGGAACTTCACATTCGCTTCCTGATAACGCTGGCTTAATGCGGACCTGAGGGCGCTCTTTTTCACCTTCTTCGGCAGCGACATGCGATGGTCCCGGGGATGCGGCCCGAATACAACGCCGCCTCCAGGCCAGAGCGGAGATGTAGAGGACCCTGCCCGCGCCCTGCCCGTTCCTTTTTGCCGATAAGGCTTCTTGCTGCCGCCAGAGACGTCAGATCGCGTCTTCGTTGAGGAGGTACCCCTTCTGCGGTTAGCCAGCTGCATCACGACAACATCATGAATCAGGTAGGGTTTCACTTCGACATTCCAAATCTCGTCCCTGATTTCCACTTCCCCCACCTTCGCACCCTTTATGTCAAGTACATCTGCTTTGGCCATTGCATGTCTCCCTAAGACTTGATCTCCACATCAACCCCGGCCGAGAGCTCCAGCTTCATCAAGGCGTCTACCGTCTGCTGGGTCGGCTCAACGATATCGATCAGCCGCTTATGGGTTCGTATCTCGAACTGCTCCCGCGACTTCTTGTCGATGTGAGGAGATCTCAGTACGCAAAATTTCTGGATCATCGTCGGGAGGGGAACGGGTCCAACTACCTGCGCTCCCGTTTTCTTCGCCGCTTCGACGATCTCCTTTACGGACTGATCGAGCAATCTATGATCAAAGGCTTTCAGGCATATCCTTATTCGCTGCCTCATCGTTTGGCTCCTCTACTCCTGGATCTCCGTGACTACCCCGGCACCCACGGTCTTGCCGCCCTCCCTGATGGCAAAGCGGAGTTCCTTTTCGAGGGCGATGGGGGTGACGAGCTCTACGGTGAGCGTCACATTGTCCCCGGGCATGACCATCTCCACCCCGTCGGGCAGCTTGGCGATCCCGGTGACGTCCGTCGTCCGGAAGTAGAACTGGGGTCTATAGCCGGTGAAGAAGGGGGTATGACGGCCACCCTCCTCTTTGGTGAGAATGTAGACCTCTGCCTTGAACTTCGTATGGGGGGTGATGCTGCCGGGTTTGGCCAGGACCTGTCCCCGTTCCACGTCATCCTTCTTGGTGCCCCGCAGGAGGACACCGATGTTGTCGCCTGCCTGGCCCTGGTCCAAGATCTTGCGGAACATCTCGACGGAGGTGGCAACCGTTTTGGCGGTGGGGCGGAAGCCGACGATCTCCACTTCTTCGCCGGGCTTGATCACGCCGCGCTCTACACGGCCGGTGACCACGGTACCGCGGCCGGAGATGGAGAAGACATCCTCGACGGGCATGAGGAAGGGCTTGTCCAGGGCGCGGACCGGCTCCGGGATGTAGTTGTCACAGGCATCGAGGAGCTCGAAGATCGATTTGCAGTTGGGGCAGTCTTCCTTGCCGTCACCGCACTCCAGGGCTTTGAGCGCTGAACCCTTGATGATGGGGATCTTGTCGCCGGGGTACTCGTAGGCGGTGAGGAGCTCACGGAGCTCCAGCTCAACGAGCTCGATCAGCTCGGGGTCGTCGACCATGTCCACCTTGTTCAGGTAGACGATGACGAAGGGAACCCCGACCTGGCGGGCAAGGAGGATGTGCTCTCTCGTCTGGGGCATGGGACCGTCGTTCGCTCCCACGACGAGGATGGCGCCATCCATCTGGGCTGCGCCGGTGATCATGTTCTTGATGTAGTCTGCGTGCCCCGGGCAGTCCACGTGGGCATAGTGGCGCTTGGGCGTCTCGTATTCGACGTGGGCCGTGGCGATGGTGATACCACGCTCCTTTTCTTCGGGGGCTTTATCTATCTGATCAAAGGGGACCCACTCCGCCATGCCCTTTGAGGCAAGGCAGCGGGTGATGGCTGAGGTGAGGGTGGTCTTCCCATGGTCGATATGGCCGATGGTTCCGACGTTTACATGGGGTTTCGTCCGCTCAAACTTTTTCTTAGCCATAGAGTGCCTCCGTAACTGTTTTTTCTCTGGTCTTCTTCAGTGCTTCGAAAATGTGTACCGGGGCAGGAGCATAGTGGAAGAACTCCATGTGGTAGATAACCCCTTCCCTGGGTCATCGATCGCAAGTTGGTTGCATAACCGAACATCTCTCCCAGGGGAACATACGCAACGATATACTTGGCTTCGTTCCTGTCGTCAATGACTGAGACCCTTCCGCGCCTGGACGCTATATCACCCACTACTGGTCCCAGGTGGTCAGGGGACACGTTCACATCGACCTTCATGACCGGCTCCAGGACAACCGGGTTTGCTTTCTTCACTGCGTCTTTGAAGGCGATGGAGGCCGCAAGCTTAAATGCCAATTCCGACGAATCGACTTCGTGGTAGGATCCATCGATCAGGTCCACCTTGATGTTAAGCAACGGGTATCCAAGGATCACACCCTTTTCCAGCGCTTCCTTAACGCCTTTCTCGATGCTCGTCATGTATTCCCTGGGAATGATGCCGCCGACCGTCTTGTTCTCAAATTCGAATTCTTTGCCTTCCAGCGGGGAAATCTCCAGCACAACGTGTCCGTACTGGCCCCTGCCTCCAGACTGTTTAACATACTTGCCCACGGCAGATGCCTTCCTCGTTATCGTCTCCCGGTAAGCGACCTGCGGTGCGGAAAAGGACATGTCAAGGTTATGCTCCCGTTTCGCGCGATCCAGCACGATCTCGAGGTGGAGCTCCCCCATGCCGGAAAGAATCACTTCTTGGGTGTCATGGTCCAGCTTGACCGTGAGCGACGGATCCTCAACGGTGAATTGGTTGAAAACGAACCACATCTTTTTCAGGTCATCCTTCTTCTCGGGGGGAGATTGCAACGGAGATCACCGGCGTCGGAACCTCTATTGTCTCGAAGAGTACCGGTGCATCAGGGTTTGTGAAGGTGTTGCCGGTGGACGCGGTCTTCAAACCGGAGACAGCGCATATATCGCCTGCTTCCACGTGCTTGAGCTGTTCCCTCTTGTTGGCGTGGAGCCTCAAAATTCTGCCTATTCTTTCGGTCTTGCCTTTTGAGCTGTTGAGTATCGTCTCGCCGTGGTGCAGCCTGCCCGAATAGACGCGCATGAAGCTGAGCTGGCCCGCAAAGGGATCAGTCATGATCTTGAATACAAGGCCGCTGAAGGGCTCTTCTTTCGAACCGATCAACTGGGTTTCCTGCCCATCCTCTGTCCAGCAGAGATAGGGAGAGACATCGAGGGGTGATGGCAGGTAGTCAACGATCGCATCGAGGATAAATTGAATACCTTTATTCTTGAAAGCAGACCCGCAGAGCACGGGTAGGATCGTCTGTTTTAACGTGCCTTCCCGTATGACGCGTTTCAATTCTGATGCAAGAATCTCGCGTCCATGCAGATAAGCGTCCATGAGGTCATCGTCGATTTCTGACAGTTTTTCGAACATCTCTTCGCGTGCCTGCTTCCAGCCGCGCCTGGAGCCTGGCAGGCACGTCGGCCACCGAGTACTCGCTACCAAGCCGATCGTTGTCGTAGAGGTAGGCCTTCTGGCAAATAACGTCAACCACTCCGAGAAACTCATCATTCTCAACGATGGGTAGTTGCAGCAGGACGGGGTTGGCCTTGAGTATGTCGCGAATCATCGCCGCACACTTGTCGAGGTCAGCGCCAGGCCTATCCATCTTGTTAACAAATGCGATACGCGGAACCTCGTAACGGTCAGCCTGCCGCCACACCGTCTCCGATTGCGGTTCAACACCCTCGACCCCGGAAAAGAGCGCCACGGCCCCGTCAAGCACCCTTAGCGACCGGCCGACCTCTACCGTGAAATCAATGTGCCCTGGCGTGTCAATGATGTTGATCCGATGGTTTCTCCAGAAGCAGGTAGTGGCTGCTGCCGTGATCGTGATACCGCGTTCTTTCTCCTGTTCCATCCAATCCATAGTGGACGTGCCTTCATCCACTTCGCCTATCCGTGTATTCACGCCCGTGTAAAACAGCATGCGTTCAGTCGCTGTTGTTTTCCCGGCATCAATGTGAGCCATGATGCCGACGTTTCTAATAAGTTCCTGCACTTCTACCACCTGTAATGGGCAAAGGCTTTGTTAGCCTCGGCCATCTTGAGAGTATCCTCTCTTTTCTTTACTGCTCCACCTTTATTGTTGTAGGCATCCAGAATTTCTGATGCAAGCCTCTCGATCATGGTCTTTTCCGAGCGCTCACGCGCGTACTTCAATATCCAGCGAATGGCCAGCGAGATCTTACGATCCATCCTGACTTCAACAGGAACCTGGTACGTCGCGCCGCCGACCCTCCTGGCCTTAACCTCCAGTTCCGGCTTCACGTTGTCCATCGCCTTCGTAAAGACCTTGAACGGGTCCTCTTTTGTCTTCTTCTCTATCGTGTCGAAAGCCCGGTAGACCAGCCTGCTGGCAAGGCTTTTCTTGCCATCCAGCATTATGCAATTGATAAACCGCTGCACAAGAACATCACTGTACTTGGGGTCGGCCAACCGCTCTCTTTTGGATACCCTTCCTTTTCTGGGCACTACCGTCCTCCTTTACTGCTTCGGTCTTTTGGCACCATACTTCGATCTGCTCTTTTTCCTGTTCTGCACGCCGCTGGCGTCCAGTGAGCCTCGTATGATGTGGTACCTCACACCGGGCAAATCCTTAACTCTTCCGCCACGGATCAGCACCACTGAGTGTTCCTGGAGGTTATGACCGATGCCGGGTATGTATGTGGTCACTTCCATGCCATTTGTGAGCCTGACCCTGGCCACCTTGCGTAAGGCGGAGTTCGGCTTCTTCGGAGTGGTCGTGTAGACTCTCACGCAGACCCCCCGTCTCTGAGGACAACTCATGAGGGCGGGCGATGCGCTCTTATTTTTGGCGGCTTCTCTCCCTCGCCTCACTAATTGGTTAATAGTAGGCATCATTCCTCCAAAAAAATAATCCCTTTTTAAGGGATAGCTATGCGTTGCTTTGCCCGATAATCCGGAAAAGGCTTGTGGATGATATCACTTTGGCCTTTTCTTGTCAAGTGATTTTTGGCTTGACAGGCCTGCCAGCAAGTCAAGTTCCGTCTTACAGATTTTGTATCCAATCGGCTTCGCCCAATACAAACTAAGTGTCCCTCCGCCAAATACGACAAATATGACTAAAAAATAGGTATGGACAGGGCAAAGTCAAGGGGGGATAGGAACCACGACAGGTCCCACACGCAACCTGTAACGTGTGAAACCTGTAACTTCCCTATCTGAGCTGATCCAGCGCCTTCAGGATTTCAGGGCCACCTTTATAGACACCCTTCTTCTGGCCATTATAGATCACTGCCGTGGGCGTACTATTGATGCCGTCCTCGTCCAGATACTTCTGAAGGGCCGTAAACGTTGGCTTGGTGTCGAACTCCCAGAATCGGACCTGGTTCTTGAGCAGGTACTCTTCCAGCTTCTCTTTTTCGGTGATATTGTTTTTCGCTGCTCCAAAGAGCAAGGCTCTCACACGCAGCACATAATCAAAGTCCTTCTTCTGGTTCACTATGTACAAGAAATAGCGCGCGTAGGTGGGAGTCGGAGCATGTATCGGTGTGTCGATAAAGGTGACCGTTGCCAGACCTTTATTCACAAGATGGGTCAGCACGCCCTCTAATTGAGGCTCCACCTGCGAACAGGGACCGCAGAAATAGTCCGTATAGATCCGTACCTTCACCTTTCCGTTGCCGAAGGAAGGCATCAACACGGTGTCGGCCAGTACCGGTCGGGTCGCTCCTTCGAAGAAGAGCGCAAAGAGCAGAAAGCCTATCACGATGGCAATAGCTACAAGGATCTTCCTCGACATGCGAAAGTTTAGCACAAAAAGGGCCAAAAGAACACCGCCGAAGAGAAGGCAGTAGGGGCAGTAGACGCCCTGCCGCACCTGAAAGGCAACCAGGTAAGCCTCGGTGCCGACAGCAGCCGAGAGCAACAAAAGATTGACGGTTTCCCATTTAAGAAGGGCCGCGATGAAAAGTAGGCCGGCGAAGGCCAGTCCGAGATAGGTGAGATTGAAGCCGAATATCCCGCCCTTCAGGTAGGCACAGGATTGGCCGCATACGCTATAATAGAGTATGATGCCTATGCCCACAAGTGGCAATATAAGGTTTGCGATATATCTCTTGTTTTTCATTGAACAAGCCTCCATCGCGATCCTTCGCAAGATCTTGCAAGTTCAGGGCCATATGCGAGATCACTGGCCTATCGTTTTGCTACCCTTATGATCAATCCTTTCAAATATTCGGTCTCCGGGATAGTGAGCAGCACGGGATGGTCCAGGCATTGGGAAAGCTCGCGGAGAAGGTAGACATCTGCCTTGCCGTAGGCCGCTATTCTCATTACATCCCGGAACCTCTGCCTCTTCATGTGGTGGGAGCAGGAAAAGGTGAAGAGATGAGCGCCATCTCGCGAGCCTTCTCAAGGCCTTTTTATGAAGATCGATGTAGCCCTTTTCCCCCTCCTTCACTTTTTTCCTCGACTTTATGAAGCTCGGCGGGTCAAGTATCATAAGGTCGTATTCCCGGTCAGACGCTTTCAGAAACTCAAACACGTCCCCTCTTATGAATTCGCCGCCGGAGAGCCTGTTGATCCTCATATTTTCTCGACCAAGCTCAAGGGCCTTAGCCGACGAGTCGACAAAGGTAGCTGAGCGCGCGCCGAAGTGGAGCGCGTAGAGACCAAAGGCGCATGTGTACGAAAAGCAGTCGAGGACGGTGGCGCCGGCCGCAAACTCTTTCGTCAAGAGTCTGTTCTCCCTCTGGTCGAAGTAGAAGCCGGTCTTCTGGCCGGTCATCAGATCGACCAGGAAACGTAACGGCCCCACCCGGATGGTCATCCCCTGTTCCACGTTGCCTTTAACTACTTCGGTGTACTGCGGCAGGCCCTCGTCCTGCCTTGAAGGGCTTTCGTTCCGGAGCACCATAGCTCTTGGGGGAGAGCACGCGTTCTATAGCTGCGACAATCATCTCCTTCTGTCTTTCCATTCCCCACGTCAACAATTGTATCGCAAGGGCATCTTCGTACTTGTCGACAATCAGGCCGGGGAGGAAATCTGATTCTGCATTGACAACTCTGAAGCTCCCTTCGAAATGGCCTTCGCGCAGCTTCAAGGCATTGCTAATCCTTCCCTCGAAGAAACTCCTGATCTATCGCGACGGGTTGCCTCGTCAGCATACGAATCATGATCAGGCTCTTCGGGTTGATGTAACCGATACCGAGGAATCCCCCTTTCTGACCGTGAACTTCGACAAGCTCACCGGCAGGAAGATCGGCAGGTCTCTCCCGTACCTCGTTGCTGAAGACCCAGAGGTGCCCGGAAGTTATCGAATTTTCACCCTCTTTGTCGACTATAACGCGTTCCATAAGCATTTCCCGGAGGCCTGAAAATAAGGTACTGCCTCTAAAGAACAGAAAAGGGGTCGTAACCTACTCGACCCCCTTGCCCCTCGATAGGGCTAGCGCAGCATCCTGTAAGGAACCCTCGAACCTTACGTCAATTTACGCGCCGCTGCCGGTGCCTCTTCTGCAGGGTGCGTCAGAGCGTACTCTACCGCCTCGTCCACCCGTTCTATGAACTTGAATTTCATGTTCTCCTTCACCGTCTCGGGTACCTCTTCCAGGTCCTTTTCATTCATCTTTGGAAGCATCACGCTCTTGATCCCCGCCCTTCTTGGCAGCAAGGACCTTCTCCTTTACCCCTCCAATAGGCAGTACAAGGCCGCGCAGCGTGATCTCACCCGTCATCGCCACGTCGTTTCTCACGGGCTTATCAGTGAGCAGCGAGACGAGCGCCACCATCATCGTTATACCTGCAGAAGGGCCGTCTTTGGGAATAGCACCCTGCGGCACGTGTATGTGCAAGTCCTGCTTCTCAAAAAAATCTTCCGGGATGTGGAAGTCCTGCGCCTTGCTCCGTATGTAGCTCAGAGCAGCCTGTGCCGACTCCTTCATCACATCACCGAGTTGACCGGTGAGAGAGAGGTTGCCCTTACCCGGCATCTTGGTCGCCTCAACGAAGATGATATCTCCGCCAGTCGAGGTCCAGGCAAGACCCGTAGCAATCCCGGAGTATTTTGTCCGCTCTGCGATCTCTGAGTAAAACTTGATGTGCCCGAGGTACTTGTGAATGTCATCCGCGACTACATAGGTTTTTTCCGTCTTTCCCTCGGCAACATCACGTGCCACGGACCGGCAGACGGCAGCGATCTCCCGCTCCATGTTCCTGACGCCCGCCTCTTTGGTGTAAGATCGAACTATCAGTTTCACCGCCTCATCATCGAATGCGAGCAGATCAGCGTTCAGTCCGTGTTCGCTGAGCTCTTTAGGTATGATGAACTGACGCGCGATCATCACCTTTTCTTCTTCGGTGTAACCGGGTAGTTCCAGAACTTCCATCCTGTCCTTGAGCGCGGGAGGGACAGGGTCGAGGAGGTTGGCCGTCGCTATGAACATGACCTTGGAAAGATCGAACGGCACCTCAAGATAATGGTCGCTGAAAGAAAAGTTCTGTTCAGGGTCCAGGACCTCAAGCAAGGCACTGGACGGGTCACCTCTGAAATCCATGCCTATCTTATCCACCTCATCGAGCATGAACACGGGGTTGTTCGAGCCTGCCTTCTTGATCCCCTGTACCACCCTGCCGGGAAGTGCCCCGACGTACGTCCTCCGGTGGCCCCTGATTTCTGCCTCATCCCGTATACCGCCGAGGGAGATCCGCATAAACTTTCTGCCAAGGGCCCTGGCTATTGATTTTCCAAGAGATGTTTTTCCAACGCCCGGAGGTCCCACGAAGCAGAGGATGGGGCCCTTCATGTCCGACTTGAGCTTTCTGACCGCCAGATATTCGAGAATCCTTTTCTTCACCTTTTCCAGGTCGTAGTGGTCCTCGTTGAGGATGCGTCTCGCATCCTCAATCACAAGGTTGTCTTCAGTGGCACGCGTCCAGGGAAGGTCCACCAGCCAGTCAATATAAGTCCTGGATACGGTGTACTCAGCAGACATCTGGCTCATCTTGGAGAGCCGGTCGAGTTCCTTTTCTGTCACCTTTTGTATATCAGGCGGCATCTTGGCTTCAACCATCTTTTTGCGCAACTCGTCTAGTTCTGTGTAGCGCTCGTCTACCTCGCCCAGCTCCTTCTGTATTGCCTTGAGTTGTTCCCGGAGATAGTATTCACGCTGCGTCTTGTCTATGCCTTCCTTTATGTGAGATTGTATCTTGGTGGAAAGCTCCAGAGTTTCAAGCTCCCGGTTCAGAAAAATAGTGACCTTCTTGAGCCGCTCCTTGATGTCGATCTTCTCGAGAATCTCCTGCCTCTCGGCAGCACTAATATTTACGGTGGACGCAACGAGGTCCGCCAGGTTGCCCGGACTTTCGATCTTCGCCGCAATCTGCGCCAGCTCAGACGATAGGTAGGGCGCAATCTCCACTGCCTTCTTGTAAAGGTTCTTGAGGTTTATGTACATCGCATCGATTTCGATGTCTTTTTGGTACTCCTCAAAGACCGGAAGAATACGTGCCCTGAAATTCGGCTCGGTCTCCGTGAAATCGATCAGCTTGAACCGGCACAAGCCCTGAACCACGATCCGCTGACTGCCGTCAACCATTTTCACCATCTTCATAATGGTTGCCGCGCATCCCACCGTGTAAAGATCTTCCAGGCCGGGCTCCTCAATGTCAGGGTTTTTCTGGGTGATGATCCCGATAAGCCTGTCCCTCGACATGGCCTCATCAATCAGCCGTATCGATTTTTCCCGTCCGACAACCAGAGGTATGATCAGATCAGGATAAGCTACCGTGCCCCGAAGGGGTAATATAGGAAGCTCAGCCGGAATAAAGAGCTTTTCCTTCGAGCTTTTGTCATTCTTATAGCCGATTACCATTTATTCCTCCTACTTTTTCACGTCCTCAAACTCCACATCGACCACGTCGTCGTTACCGCGCGATCCACCGCCGCCTCCGGGCTTTTGTTCTTGTTGCTGCTGTGCCCCCCCGGGCGGGGTCTCCGTCGTCTTCTTATAGAGATGCTCTGCGAGTTTGTGAGAGGCCTTTGTTACCTCGTCAATAGCGGGTCTGATCCTGCTTATCTCTCCGCTCTTGAGAGCCTCCTTTGCGCTTGAGAGTGCGCTTTCGACCGAGGCGATGTCTTCGGCGCCCAGTTTGTCTTTGCTCTCATTCAGGGTCTTCTCTGTTCCGTATACCAGGTTATCAAGCTGATTACGGGCTTCAACCTCTTCTTTCTTCTTTCTATCTTCTTCAGCATTAAGCTCCGCATCCTTCACCATTTTCTGTATGTCTTGCTCGGTGATTCCTGTGGAGGCCGTTATGGTGATGTTCTGCTCCTTCCCGGTGGCCATATCTTTTGCGGCCACATGGAGAATGCCGTTGGCATCGATATCGAACGTGACCTCGACCTGCGGCATGCCCCGCGGTGCAGGAGGGAGACCTATAAGATGGAACCGCCCCAATGTCCTGTTGTCTCTCGCGAGCTCTCTCTCCCCCTGGAGCACATGGATCTCGACGCTCGTCTGATTATCCTCAGCCGTTGTGAAGGTCTGGCTCTTCCTCGTAGGTATTGTCGTATTCCTTTCGATAATCTTTGTCATCACGCCGCCCAATGTTTCAATGCCGAGGGAAAGCGGCGTCACGTCGAGAAGCAGTACGTCCTTCACTTCACCGGCGAGCACACCCGCCTGGACCGCTGCTCCAAGCGCAACAACTTCGTCAGGGTTCACACCCTTATGCGGCTCGCGGCCAAAGAACTGTTTGACCAGGTCCTGCACCTTCGGAATCCTGGTCGATCCGCCTACAAGCACAACCTCATGGATATCGGACTGCTTAAGCTTGGCGTCATCCAGCGCTTTCTTGCAAGGCTCCATCGATCTCTGGAAGAGATCATCGGAGAGCTGCTCCAGCTTTGCCCGGGTGAGCTTCATGTTTAAATGTCTCGGGCCGGACTGGTCCGCTGTGATGAATGGGAGGTTTATTTCTGTCTCCATCGTGGTCGATAGCTCAATTTTTGCCCTTTCTGCCGTCTCCTTCAACCGCTGCAGGGCCATTCTGTCCTTCGAGAGGTCAATCCCCTGGTCCTTCTTGAACTCTGCTACGATCCAGTCCATCACCCTCTCATCTATGTCATCTCCTCCCAGATGCGTGTCACCGTTAGTAGACTTCACTTCGACGACGTTGTCACCCACCTCCAGAATCGAGATGTCGAATGTTCCCCCGCCAAAATCGTAAACGGCTATCGTTTCATTCTTCTGCTTGTCCAGACCATAGGCAAGCGCCGAAGCTGTGGGCTCGTTGATGATGCGCAGCACGTTCAGGCCGGCGATCCTGCCTGCGTCCTTTGTCGCCTGCCTCTGGGAATCGTTAAAGTAAGCGGGCACGGTAATGACCGCATCCTCTATGGTCTGACCCAGGTATGCTTCGGCAGATTTCTTCAGCTTCTGCAGGATGAAGGCTGAGATTTCCTGGGGAGTATACTGCTTTCCCCTCGCCTCTACCCTCGCATTGCCGTTGGAATCAGCAACCAGCTTGTAAGGCACCCTCTCGGCCTGTACCTCAGTATATCGCCTTCCCATGAACCTCTTTATGGAAAAGACTGTATTTTCAGGATTAGTGATCGCCTGCCGTTTCGCAACCTGACCGACGAGCACCTCGCCCTCTTTTGTAAAAGCAACAACGCTCGGAGTGAGCCTGTTCCCTTCCTCATTTATGATCACTTTGGGCTCACCACCCTCCATGATAGCTACGACAGAAAATGTTGTCCCAAGATCTATCCCGATCACCTTTTTAGCCATCGCACAGCCCTCCCAGTCGATTTATGTACACAATTCAATATAATCTCGGCCACGCCGCTTGTCAACATGCCTCGTACGCTAAAAAGCCCTGCAAATACCTGTTTTAACTACTTTTTTTTCTTAATAGAATGGCGTACTCGAAACCATCGAGGAGCGCCATGAAGGACGCCATGTTGCTATTCTCAGAAACGGCTGCGACACTCCAGGTTGCCGTGCCGTCGGTGAAGACGATGGAGACTTCGACCCTGGCAGCCGTGCCTGATCCGCTGTCACTTATACGTGAGCCGAAGTCAACCAGTTTCACGTCCTTGATAAACGGGAATATCGAGCCGAGCGATTTTTTCAGGACATTGGCCAGCGCATCGACAGGCCCCACCCCTGTCGCTGCTTCATGCATTTCGCGCTTGCCGGCCTTTATGATGACGGTCGCTTCGGGCCTCAGACCGTCGTCGATCAGCCTATACGTGCCCTTGATGCTGAAGGGTCTCTCATAGCTGTCGAGTCCACGCAGGATGTTCAGCTCTTTTGTCGCGTCCCTCATGTTGAGCAGTCGTTTCATTGCTCCTTCTCCTCTTCAAGAAGCAGCTTGTAATCGATGCTGTCTACAAGTGCCAGCCAGCTCGCCTCAAGGATGTTCTCCGAGACCCCGAGGGTTTCCCACGTTCTCTTGCCGTCGCTCGATTCTATAAGGACGCGTGTAACTGATGCGGTCCCGTCCTTGCTGGAAAGCACCCTGACCTTGTAGTCGACGAGGGAGACACTTTCCAGAGCAGGGTAGAACTTAAGCAGGGCCTTCCTGAGGGCATTATCCAGCGCATGGACCGGCCCCTTTCCCAGGCCGGCCGTGTGCTCCACCTTCTCTCCCACCTTGACAAGGATGGTCGCCTCCGAAACGGCTGCGTCCTTCTCTTCTTTTTCCACGATTACTCTGAAGCCAACCAGATCAAAATACTTCTTGTGCACGCCCAGTGCCCTCTTCATCAGGAGCTCAAGCGAGCCTTCAGCGCCTTCGAATTGGTATCCCTCATGCTCAAGCTCCTTGACCTTTCTCAGCACCTCTTTGACGACCTTCTTCTCCTTTTCGATGTCAATGCCGAGTTCTTTGGCCTTGTAGAGAATCGTACTCTCGCCCGAAAGGTCTGACACGAGCACGCGCTGCCTGTTGCCCACAAGACGAGGCTCAATGTGCTCGTAAGTCTCGGGGTTCTTCCTCACGCGCGCTCACATGGATCCCCCCTTTGTGGGCAAAGGCGGCATCCCCAACGTAAGCCTTATGCTTGTCCGGGATGAAATTTGCCATCTCATCTATGAAGAGGCTCAGGTCTCTCAGCTTCTCCAGATGCACGCGATCGGCCTTGTCGTAGCCCATCTTCAAGGTAACATTGGGAATAATAGAGCAGAGGTTTGCGTTGCCACACCGCTCGCCATATCCGTTCATCGTCCCCTGGACATGCGTGCAGCCCGCCTTGACCGCCATGATGCTGTTTGCCACAGCCGATTCCGTGTCGTTATGCGCGTGAATGCCGAGAGGCAGACTGAAGGCCTTGCGGACATCTTCAGTCATGCTCGCCACCTCATAGGGCATGCTCCCGCCGTTCGTGTCACACAGCACCAGTAGGTCGGCCCCGGCCTCCTGGGCGGTCTTCAAGACCTTCATGGCATACTGTCTGTTCCTCTTGCAACCGTCGAAGAAATGCTCCGCATCAAAGAAGACAATGCGGTCCCGTTTCTTCAGATGAGTAATAGTCTGATCGATCATCTTCAGATTCGCCTCTAAGGCTTACCTTCAGCGCATCTCTCGACGTGGAGGTCCCAACTCTTACCCACCACCGCCACGTAGCGGGTGTCGGCCTCCAAAACGGCTGTCATGCTTTCGTCCTCTTCGGGCCGTGCGCCCGACCGTATTGTGCTGGAGAAAGCCACGATCTTCGTGCGCTTTAAAGGGAGTTTTTTGACTTCTCCAAAATACTTAAGATCTTTGGGGTTCGAACCAGGCCAACCCCCTTCAACGAAGTCCATGCCGAACTCGTCCAGCTTCTCCGTGATTCTCAGCTTGTCGAGAAGAGAGAAGGAAATGTCTTCCGACTGGGCCCCATCACGCAGGGTGGTGTCGTAGAAGTCGATCTTCACCGCTCCTCCTGCACATCTTCTTCAGCATCGAGCCCGAATCCGGTGTGAAGCGCGCGCACGGCCAGTTCGCCATATTTCTGATCGATAACGCAGGAAATCTTGATTTCTGAGGTGCCGATCATCTCGATGTTGATCCCCTCATTAGAGAGCAATGCAAACATCTTGGCCGCTATCCCGGCGTGGGACCGCATCCCCAAGCCCACGATCGAGACCTTGGCTATGCGCTCGTCCACCTCAACGGCCGTGGCCCCGACCTCGGCAGCGAGCCCCTCCATGATCTTCTGCGCTTTCTTTGCGTCGGCCTTGCCGAGGGTAAACGTGACGTCGGTCTTCTTGTCGTGGCTCACGTTCTGTACGATCATGTCTATGACGATGTTTGCATCGGCGAGCGTAGTAAATATCCTCGAGGCGACTGCCCGGCCGGTCCGGCACTCCATTAACGGTTACTTTCGCCTCATTCTTATTATAGGTCACACCAGAAACAACCACCTGTTCCATGTCCGGTACCTCCTCACACACGAGTGTGCCTTTGCCTTCCACGAGAGATGATTTGACGAGAAGAGGAACTTTGTACTTCTTGGCCATCTCGACTGATCTGATCTGCAAGACCTTGGCCCCGAGGCTGGCCATCTCCAGCATCTCGTCGTAAGATATCCTGTCGAGCCGCTGTGCCTTGGCGGTAATGTTAGGGTCGGTCGTGTAGACACCGTCGACATCCGTGTAAATCTCGCACACGTCGGCTTTAAGCGCTGCTGCCACAGCCACCGCGGTGGTATCGGAACCTCCCCGGCCGAGCGTGGTGATGTTCCCCGCCTCATCCACACCCTGAAAACCGGGGACGACAACGACTCTGCCGGCCTCGAGTTCCGTGCGGATCTTGGTCTCGTCTATGTCGGAGATCCTGTGCCTTCCCAAAGGCGGAGTCTGTAACAATGGGCACCTGGTGGCCCAGAACCGAGACAGCGTCGTGTCCCATCTCCTTTAGGGTGATTGCAAGAAGGGCCGACGTCACCTGCTCTCCCGTCGAGATCAGCACATCGACCTCGCGGTCGTCCGGAAACTTTGCAATGGCTTGCGCCAGCCCCAGCAGCCTGTCGGTTTCGCCGGACATCGCAGACACGACAATCACGAGACCGTCGCCCCGCTTCTTATATTCAATCACCCTTTTCGCGACATTCGCGATTCTCTCAGGCGTTGCAACGGATGTCCCGCCATACTTCTGCACGACCAGCATCAGCAACCTCCACAATAATCCTTCTTTCCTCTTCACCTGCGACAGCTATACTTACCTTTATCGTGTCGTCCCACCATGAAGACTTCTCAGCCCATTCCACAGCCACAACCGCGTCGTCGAGATACTCTTCTATGCCCAGGTCTTCCGCATCGACGCCCTCCAGGCGGTAGAGGTCGATGTGACAGAGGCCGCACCTGCCTCCGTACGTATTCAGTAGCGTAAACGAAGGTGAAACCACATACTCCCAGTCAGGCACGTCCAGCCCTTTGGCCAATCCTTTGACAAACTGGGTTTTGCCGGCTCCCAGTTCTCCGTGCAGAGAGAAACACGTCGCCAACCCTTGAGCGTCTCCCGATGCGTTCTCCGATATCGAGCGTATCAGAGGGACTTTTTGATATAAACTCTATCCGTTCCACTCTTTATTTCCCGCAGCGCTTCTCCAAGTCCGCTCAGCAGGTCTCCCGCGATAAGGTCCATGTCGCTCTTCTTCGCAACCCAGCTGTCGGCGATATAGCCGTGAAGGTAGACGCCAAGAAGAGAAGCCTCAAGGAGCGCGTAGCCCTGCGACACAAGGCCTCCTATGAAGCCCGTAAGTATATCACCGCTTCCGCCTTTGGCGAGCGACGCGTTCCCTGTTGGATTGATAAAGAGAGAACCCTCAGGGCTAAAGGTGGTTGTTCGGGCTCCCTTTAGCACAAGATTGACGTTGTGGGTTTCAGCAAACCTGCGGCCGATACCCAGCCGATCGGCGTTAATCTCCGCAGGGCTCACGCCGCACAAGCGTCCCAGTTCACCGGGGTGAGGCGTGAAAACGGCCTTTCCGCCCTTCTTCCTGATGAGGTCTTCATGTCCTTGAAAACTGGTGATGCCGTCCGCATCCACAATGAATGGCTTATCCAGCTCGACGTAGAGTTTCCGCACCAGCGCCATGGTCTCTTCCACGATTGAAAGGCCCGGACCGATCACGACCACGTCTTTGTCGCCGGCAAACGCCGCAATCTCATCGAACGCGTCCTGGGTCAAGTGCCCCTTCCCTTGATCCTCCACCGGATAGGTCATCACCTCGGTCAACTTGACCTCCATGATATCGTTGAGGCTCCGCGGAATGACGAGCGTCACAAGACCGGCGCCAATCTTAAGAGCAGCGTTGGAGGTCATGGCGGCTGCACCTGTTTTGCCCGTTGAGCCCGATATGATGAGCGCGTGGCCGAAGCTACCCTTGTGTGCCCACGGACTGCGTGTTTTGAGAAAGCTTCTCACCATTTCCCCGTCGACAACCTCTCCATCTATGCCAATCTCTTTTTCAGCGCAGGGCGGAAGCGAAATGTCGATAACGGTAAGTTCGCCAACATAGGCGGCCCCCGGATACAGTATCTGGCCTATCTTGGCATATCCATACGTGTAGGTACTGGTCGCTTTTACCGCTATCCCGAGCGGCACACCACGCAATGCATCGAGACCCGAAGGGATATCTACCGCGACGATCGGCTTGCCTGACCCGTTCATCGCTTCAATGACCGCCTTCTCAAGCCCCTGGACCTTCTTTGAGAGGCCTGTTCCGATAAGGGCGTCGACGACAAGGTCGGCCTCTTTCAACCCCTGTCTCACATCGCCAGGCTTTTTCACGGCGACTATTTGCCCGCCCAGCGTACGGTAGAGTTCCATGTTGAGGGCTGCATCGCCTTTTAGTTCCGCGGATTCGCACGTGAGAAATACAGTTGTTTCGAAACCATCCCTCGCAGCATATCTCGCTATCACAAATCCGTCTCCGCCGTTATTTCCTCTGCCGCAGCAGACCGCCAGCTTTTTCTTTCCCTTGAGATACTCTTCCTTGAGGAGGCGGTACGTGCTCCTTCCCGCATTTTCCATAAGCACGGCCGAAGGTATACCCCAGGTGTTGATGGCATAGGCATCGTATTGCTTCATCCGTTCAGGAGAGAGCAGTTTCATATGAGACCCTCCGTGGAGCAATCAAGGTTCAGATTAAGGGGCCAAACAGGTTTCAAGATTGGTTCAAGTGATCCTCAACTGTGGCAGTATCGTCTTTCACTACTGTATTGTTTACCTGTAACCCTTGCAACCTGCTTGAATCTTTTTCCTGCTTTCACAGGGTCACTGCCGCTACGGCGTATGCTTTCTCGTGGGATATACTCACACCGCTGTACCGCGTCCCGCGAAAGGAAATGAAAGGCTGCCCGCTGCCGGCAGCAAGCACCTCTATCTCCCGCCATGGCAGCCTTTTGCCAAACGCCTTCATGAACGCCTCTTTTGCGGCGAACCTGCCGGCAAACGTCTCGGACGATCTTCTCTTACCCTGCGCATAGGCAATCTCCCAGTCAGTGAAAACCCGCCTGAGAAAATGCTCGCCATGGCGCCGCTCCAGAGCCTCAATTCTCGATACGTCGACAATATCTATGCCGATCACGTCTATCTCGCTCCGCTCGAACCAGGGTTCCAGGGTCCAGGGTTCAAGGGTTCAGGTTGAAAGACAATGAACAGATCCGCCTTTCGGCTTCCGCAAGTGTTTCACTTGCGACCCCTTGAACCCTAGAACCCTGTTCTTAATCCTTGCCCCGTGCACCTTCTTTATCAGCTCAATCATATCCCTTACGGCCCTATCGAGCCCCACAAACAGGGCCCGCGCAATGATGCTGTGGCCGATCGCAAGCTCCTCAACTTCCGGTATTGCCGCAATCGCCTCCACATTATGATAGTGGAGACCATGCCCCGCATTCACCAAAAGCCCCAGGTTACTCGCCATCTTTGCGGCAAGGATCACCTTCTTCAGCTCCTCGAGCCGGGCAGCATCAGTTGGCGCATCGCTATACCTGCCCGTATGGAGCTCGATCATCTCTGCGCCTGTTTCTTTTGAAGCGACGATCTGTGAGTCTACGGGGTCGATAAACAGGCTCACTTTGATCCCGCTTTCCCTTAGTCGCTCCACAGCCTCAGCAATCCGACCTTTGAGGAGGACAACGTCAAGGCCGCCTTCAGTCGTCAATTCCTGCCTCTTCTCCGGAACAAGTGTGGCCATCTCCGGTTTTATCTCCCGCGCTATAGCAACCATTTCGTCTGTGGCTGCCATCTCCAGGTTCAATTTCGTTCGCACCACCTCGCGCAGGAGCTTCACGTCTCTGTCTTTTATGTGACGCCTGTCTTCACGAAGATGAACAATAATCCCGGATGCGCCGGCCATCTCCGCAATGCCGGCGGCATAGACAGGCTCCGGGTAGTAGATGCCCCTCGCTTCCCGCAGGGTCGCAACGTGATCGATATTCACCATGAGCTCAGGCATGTCTTCGTCTCCGACAGGTATTTTCGAGCTACTTCTCCGATCTCGTTTGCGTAACTCTTCACCGCATCGTGGCTCTTGCCTTCCACCATGATCCTGAGAAGCATCTCTGTCCCCGAATACCTGACCACCACTCTGCCTTTATTCTTCAGGGCCTTCTCGACGCCCTTGATTGTTTTCTGCAGCCCGGGAAGCTTGTCCAGAGGCTTCTTCTCCTCGACTCTAATATTCAGCTCCACCTGCGGGAACTCCTCGAATCCATTCTTCAGATCGTGCAGGCTCGCACCTTTCTCTATCATGACGTTCAGCACCTGCAGTGCAGTGACAATCCCGTCCCCAGTCGTGTTGTGGTCGAGAAAAACGATGTGCCCCGATTTCTCGCCACCGAAGTTGAAGCCTTCCTGGAGCATCCTTTCAAGCACGTATCGATCGCCCACGTCCGTTCTTACAACCCGAATCCCTTCCCGCTTCAGGCAGACGTCAAGCCCCATGTTGCTGGCAATCGTTGCCACCACTGTATTCCTCTTCAAGCGGGACTTCTGCTTCAGGTATCTGCCACAGATCACCATCAACGTGTCTCCGTCAACTACCTCGCCCTTCTCGTCGACGAAGAGCACTCTATCGCCGTCCCCATCGAAAGCGACACCGATATGGGCATTCCTGTCCAGTACGAGCTCCTGCAGCACATTCGGGTAGAGCGTCCCGCAGTCTTTGTTGATGTTCTCTCCGTCAGGCTCGACACCGTAGGGGACCACATGCGCGCCAAGCTCCTCGAAGACTGCCGGCGCTACCTTGTAAGTCGCACCGTGGGCGCAGTCCACGACAAGCTTGAGCCCCGTGAGGGAAAGCTCCTGGGGAAAAGTGTTTTTCAGAAAAACTATATATCGTCCTACCGCGTCATCGATCCTGTGCGCTTTGCCTATTTCGGACGCCACCGGGCGAAGTTCATCGATCGAGCCGTCCATGATGATTCTTTCGATCTCCGACTCCAGCTCGTCCGGCAGCTTGAAGCCTTCACCCGAAAAGATCTTTATTCCGTTGTCCTGATAAGGGTTATGGGAAGCAGAGATCACGACACCTGCGTCCGCCCTCATGCTCCGCGTGATAAACGCGATCCCCGGGGTAGGAAGCGGGCCGACGAGCCAGACGTCGAGCCCGATGGAGCAGACACCGGATGCAATGGCTGTTTCCAGCATGTAGCCGGAGAGCCTCGTATCCTTGCCCACTACAATTCTTCCCCTGCCATGCCTTTCCTTGAAGACATGGGAGACAGCCCTCCCGATTTTGAGCGCCACCTCTGAGGTCATGGGGTACACGTTTGCGACGCCCCGAACTCCGTCTGTCCCGAACAGCCGCTTCATGCCTTGTGCCTCCTCCCGTTTCTTTTGCTCCCGCCGCGCGAGCGAATCAGGCCTTCATAACGGCATGCACGAGTGTAGCCACCTTCTTGGCCTTTTTCACGTCGTGCACGCGTACGATGTCAGCGCCATTCCAGAGTGATAGCGCAAGGCTTGCCAGGGTTCCCTCGATCCTCTCTTCAGGCTCAGGCGACCCTGCCAGTTTTCCAATAAAGGCCTTCATCGATGTGCCTATCAGGATAGGGCATCCCAGCTCTTTGAATCGGCGGAGTTCCTTGATGATCATCAAGTTGTCCTGAAGCCTCTTGCCAAAGCCGATCCCCGGATCAAGAATGATGTTTTCATTCATCAATGCCGCACTGCCTCGCAAACTGCAGCCTGTCGATAAAGAACTCCTTTATTTCCCGAATGACATCGTCGTACCGGGGGCTCACCTGCATCTCTTTCGGCATCCCTTTAGTATGCATGATGACAATGGGCACGCCTGATTGTGCCGCTACATCACCGATTCCGGGATCGAAGGTCAGGCCGCTTACATCGTTGATCATGTCAGCACCGGCATCAATAGCCTCTTTGGCAACGGCTGCCTTGTACGTATCGACTGACAAGAAGACAGCCGACCGGGCCCTGATGGCCTTAATCACAGGGATAACCCTGCGTAACTCTTCCTCGGCAGGCGTTACGTCGGAGTAGGGGCGCGTAGATTCTCCCCCCACGTCAATAATATCGGCGCCTTCGTCAGCAAGGCGCAACGCGTGTTCTATGGCCACATCCGGCGGGTAAAACTTTCCCCCGTCATAGAAAGAATCAGGTGTGACGTTGAGGATGCCCATGATAAGGGGCCTATCCTCGAACCGCTGCCTCCACCCCATTCCTGAGTTCCTCAATAATCCTGTCTATCTCTTGCCCGTCGAGGACTTCTTTTTCGAGAAGGTTCTTGGCAATGGCATGCAGGATATCGTTGTTGTCGCGGAGAATTCGACGGGCCCTGTCAAAGCAGTTAGTCACGATCCGTCGCAGCTCACCGTCGATGTCCCGGGCGGTATCATCGCTGAAATCCCTCTGGCGCTGGATCTCTTTGCCCAGAAAAATGTGCTCGTCTTTTTTGCCATAGTTCAAGGGTCCGAGCTTCTCACTCATACCCCACTCGCATACCATTTTTCGGGCTATCTCCGTGGCCCTCTCAATGTCGTTTCCCGCGCCCGTAGTCTGGTGATTGAGCACCAGTTCCTCAGCAGCCCGTCCCCCGAGGAGGATCGTGATGTTGTCCATCAAATATTCCCGCGGATACGTGTGGCGCTCGTCGATGGGAAGCTGCTGCGTGATGCCGAGGGCCCTCCCGCGGGGAATGATGGTCATCTTGTGTATCGGATCGGAACCGGGGATCATCTTGGCAACAAGCCCATGACCGGCTTCGTGGTACGCAGCGTTCCGGCGCTCTTCGTAGGGAATGATCATGCTCTGGCGCTCCACACCCATCAGTACCTTGTCCTTCGCTTCTTCCAGATCGGAGATCTCAATCTCCTTCTTATTCCTTCTCGCAGCCAGGAGCGCTGCCTCGTTCACCAGGTTGGCCAGATCAGCGCCCGAGAAGCCCGGTGTTCCCCGTGCCACGATGGAGAGATCAACGAGTCTGGAGAGGACGGTCTTCTTCGTATGTACGCCGAGAATCGCCTCTCTGCCTTTGACATCCGGAATCGCCACGACAATCTGCCGGTCGAACCTGCCCGGTCTCAAAAGGGCGGGGTCAAGCACGTCAGGCCTGTTGGTTGCGGCTATAATGATGACACCTTCGTTCGATTCGAACCCATCCATCTCGACAAGCAGCTGATTGAGCGTCTGCTCCCGTTCGTCATGACCTCCGCCGAGGCCCGCCCCTCTGTGCCGGCCCACGGCGTCTATCTCATCTATGAATATGATGCAGGGCGCATTCTTCTTGCCCTGATTAAACAGGTCCCTTACGCGCGAAGCACCGACGCCGACGAACATCTCCACGAAGTCTGAGCCGCTTATGCTGAAGAAGGGCACATCTGCCTCTCCTGCAATGGCACGTGCCAGTAATGTTTTGCCGGTGCCGGGCTGTCCCACCAGAAGCACGCCTTTCGGTATGCGGCCGCCCAGCTTGGTGAACTTCTTGGGGTCTCGCAGGAATTCAATGATCTCTTCCAGCTCCACCTTTGCCTCTTCAATGCCTGCCACATCCTGGAAGGTGACCTTATTCTCCCTGGCATTGACTATCCGCGCCTTGCTCTTGCCGAACGCCAACGCCTTGCCGCCTCCGGCCTGCATCTGCCTCATGAAAAAAATCCAGACAGCAATAAGAAGCAGCATGGGAAACCAGGAGACGAAGATCGACTGCCAGATCCCTGAGTCCTCGTCCGGCTTCGCCTGGATCCTCACTCCGGAATCCCTCAGGGTTTTAACGAGCTCCGGATCGTCAGGCGCGTAGCTCTTGAACTCGCCGCCGTCTTTGAAGACCCCCGTGATGTTCTTTCCCTGTATGACCACGGAGGCTACGCGGCTCGAATTGACTGCCTCGACGAAATCACTGAACATCACATTCTCGTACTGTTTTTTCGGCTTGTGGTAAATGTTAAAGAGAAAGAGAACGATAAGGATAATGAAAAGCCAGACAAATATGCCCTTGTTCAAAGGGCTCAGGTTTTTGTTTTTGATCATGGCTCTAGTTGTAACACAATACCCCTTTTATTTTCAATACGGTTGATACCAGTTTGCCTTCATTCGTAGACCCGTGTTTGGACACGGGTACCCCTCTTCCGGGTACCCACGTGAGGGGTGTTGCGTCCTTATCCTTACAGGGTGCTTCGCTACAGGATGCTTCGCTATCGCTATCGCTGATCCCTACGGATGCCCGTCCTTGGTCGCTATCCCTGGTCCCCGGTCGCAGGCTGGGTTGTATTTTTGAATGCAAACTGGTATGAGCGCTTTAAAAGCAAAAACCGTGCCGGGACGAGGAGAGAACATGGGGCTTTGGCCGTAATTCTACACTAAACAAAGAACGGGGGCCTCAGAGGCCCCCGTTCCTGTCCGTAGATTATCTTTCCTAGAACCTGTACATTGCCTTCAGATAATAGAGGTTTACGTTGTAGTTCTGGCTGGTGTAAGCACCGGTCTGCAAGAACGCCAGGGGGGCTCCAGTCGCACTGAGCGGTACATTCGTATAGCCGCCGAGCTGAGCGTCGTTCAGCCTGAACTGGCTGTATAGATAGCCGAATGTCAGACCGATTTCCTTCGTGAGGGCATACACAAGGCGGGCGGAGATCTGCTGCCTCGTGTAGTCGTCCCACGGTGCCATGCTTATGTTGCTGTTGTTGACACCCACGGCGGTGCTCGCGGCGGTGAAGGCTTGCGACGTGAAATCGGCCGCCCCGTTGTTCTTCTCAAAGTCGTACTGAAAAATGAGGGAGAGCTTTTTCTTCACAACGGGGACCACGGCCCCGATGCCGTATGCATAGTTGTCGTTCTTCAGGTCCGCCTTCCAGTTGAAGTTGGTTGTAGTAGGTAGCGCGCCGATAAAGGAACTCTGCCCGGCGGCGCCGGCTCCCTGCCTGTTCACTTGTTCCGTGGTCGCGGAGTCCCAGTCGAAGAAGCCGTAAAACTTGAAGTCCTTCCAGGTGTAGTTGGCATCGACGACAACCTCATTCCTTTCCACGCTCTGATAGCCGAGGGCTACACTGGTCAATTTGTCCCTCTTGTACGCATATTCGAGTGCCACATCAAGGTTCTGAATAGCCGTAAGATCCACCATCAGCTTGAACATGTCCTGCTCTTTGTTGCTTATGTCATAACGGCGCATCTGGTTCGCCAGCGCTACGTTGAACTGGGTATTAATATCGGTCGTGGGATCCACAGGGTCCCTGTTAAAGTGTACGCCTCTGTAAAGCTTCTGATACTTGAGCCGCGTACCGAGCCAGTCGATGGGGTTGTAGACCAGTTGTGCCGTGAACTTGTTATCCCACACATCAGGGATTTGAAGCTCTTCTCCATGAAAAGTCCCTTCCGATGCCTCAGCGGTTTCGAAGTCCTGGGCCCGGCGCCGCACGTCTGTGAATTCGTACCCCAGAATACCCTTGAGCTTGTTGGTGAATCTGTAGGCACCTTCGGCACCGAACGTGGTCCTCTGGAAGTCGAAGCTCTCCGATGTAACTGGGGTTGTGCCGGCTACGCCGGGTGTGGCAAAGATAACACCGGGGTTATCGTTCTTCTTGTCGAGGTAGGAAAAGTAGAGCTTCGTGGTCAGGCTTTTCCACGGGTTGGATGTGAGGGAGGTGTTCACATTCCAGTACTCAACGTCGCCGTTGAAGGTCGTACGGTTCAGAGTCAACGGGACGTTGCCTCCTACCGCGTCTATCGTGTTAAGAATGTTCCCATCGGATGTGTTCTTCTGGTAGCCGCCAGTCACGGCGAACGTGGAGGCAAGGGGCAGCTTCGCTGTGCCGGTCAATTTGATGTTCCAGGACTTGTTGTTGGGTGGCGATACGGTATAGCCGTTACTGATGGTTGCGCCCGTCGTAAAGGGATCCCTGAATGCGGTGAATTGGGCATTGTTATCGAATGTGCTGTACCCGCCGCCGAGGGCGATATAGTACAATTTGTTCTTCCAGCCGACAAGCCCACTCATGTTTGTCGTTGTATTGTCGACAGGAAGCGCAAACTCAACGGCTTTGAAGCTGGCCTGACCGCTGTTCCCCGTCCAGACGGTCTGGCCTTCTTTCTCGAGCCGGTTGGCTTGGAAGCTGACGAAGAAGGGCTTTATGGCGTTGAGGTCGAATCCACCACCCGCATCCTTCCATACCACCTTGTAATCGAAGGACTGACTGCCCCACCTGCTGAGACTGGTTACGCCGTTGGTAGAGCCGTTGCCGGCGAAACTCTGAACTTGCGATCCCGGTGTGGCGAAGAGGCTCTGGTCCTTGAAAGACAGGTTGTTAGGAAATTCGGTGTAGTAGAGGGAGTACTTGAAGCTACCCCACTTCCCGCCCCTTGCCTTGATGTACATGTCGTCTTCCCCAAGGTAGGCGCCGTCTGCGTTAAAGTAGTAGCCGTTCTTGTCCTCATAGTGGATGTCGCCGCCGCCGAAGAGGCCGGGGGTAATGCCGTTGAACTGGTTAAAGTTCGCGCTCTGCCCTTGCCCGCTGATGCCCCGGCCGCCCAGGAAAACTCCGCCCGAGTAGGGCTTGTCATCCTCCGCATAAGCATACGAGAGGAGAAGCATACTGAATATACATGCGAATATGAGTTTTCTTTTCATGTCATCCTCCTATCGTAAAAAGTATGTGCCGGAGTTTTGCAACGTCGCAGGATTGGCCGGCGCGTTGCTGCCGTGAATGTTGATGTGGCAGTTGAGACACGCACGCCCGGCGCCCCTGACGTTAGGTTGGGCCCCGTTGAACATGGTTTCTCGGCTGTACCTGGTGGCCGGATGGCGAGTCGCTTCATGGCAGCCCTGGCACAGGTTCGGGACCTTCTCGATCAGCATCGACTGATGGACACCGCCGTGCGGCGAGTGACAGGCTGCGCAGTTCTCTTCAACCGGCTGATGTTCCCAGATGAATGGCCCGCGTTTCTCAGCGTGACACTTGTAGCAGAGCTGGTTGACGCTCGGCTCCAGGAGCTGCCCGGGATACAGCGAACCGTGTGGCTGATGGCAGTTTGAACACGTAATCCTGCCTTCGACGATCGGATGATGAGACCTTCTGTTGATCGCGGCCTTAACGTCCAAATGGCACTTGCCGCAGATCAGGTACTCAGGCCCGGGCACATAGCCCAACGGCACTTTGCCCGTGCCGTAGCCCATGGGCTTTTGGGGGCCGCTGTGCATGGAATGACAGTCATTGCATGCCACGTCCTTCTTCTTGTGGATACCCGAATCCCAGAGCGCAAGCTTTGGGCTGTTCTCATGGCAGTTGAGGCAGACTGCCTCTCTCATGTCGGAGTTCTCCATCTTCTTGAAGGCGATGATGCCGCCCTTGCCGCCGCCATTGTCCACGTGCACAGACCCAGGGCCGTGACAGGACTCGCAGCCCTCACCGTGTGCCGGATTGCCGGGGACCGCCTTTTTGCCATGAACAGACCGCTCATAGTTCTTGAAGTAATCTTCGTGGCATCCCTTGCAGGTGTCAGCACCTACGTACTTTGCACCCGCGCCCTTTGCCTGCGCGAAGACGCCTGAAGGCGACATCAGCAACAGACAGAGCAGGAGGAGTACAACAAAACCTGAAAAGACGAAAAACCTCTTCATACCACACCCCCTAGCCTTATGATTGAGAAAAGCACCATCCCAGCTACAGCTACTATACGTCCGAACTAATGCCCTCATCGCCACTGCTCAGGACATTTCACAAGGTTCACACTGTTTCACGACGTTCACATTAAATTTTTTTAATTTTCTTGTCAAGAATTTTTTTTGCACTTTGTACAATTTGACCTCACAAAATGTACAAAATACATGTAAGAATAAGGGCTTACGCAACAAAAAAAATTATTGTAAAAGCCCTGAATTCAAGCCTGCTGGCCGATTTTGCCATGAGATCTGTAGGCACCCGGACAAGAGACAGCTTCTCTGAATCTTCAATAAAGTACCTGAGCTGACTAAGGTATAGGATTGTGAACAATTTCTCATGCCTTTTGTCGGGTGTGTGCCCATGCGCAAAATATGCTATAATTTAAGATATGTTACAGTTATGGCACCTCGTATTGACCTTGTCAAGATCCAGCGGCAAAAAAATTAAAAAAATTTAAGGTTGTTATTGTGACCCACGAGACAACGCTCTCTGCTGTGAAACCAAAAAGGATCCTCGGGCTGGTTGGTTCCTCCCGAAGACTTGGTAATTGTGAAGCTCTTCGTGAAGGAGATATCACGGCACGTGCCTGGTGAATCCACGCTCAGCCTTATACGGCTGCCCCGCCTTGGACATCAAACCGTGTCGGGCCTGCTATGCATGTATCATGGGTGGGTCATGTCCTGTCGGCGATCACATGGGCTTCCTAAAAGACCAGATCGTACAGTCCGATGCCTTGTTGATTGCAGCGCCCGGTTTATTTCCTCGGGGCTCACAGCATCATTAAGCGCATCCTGGACAGAGGCTTTCTCTTTTACGAAGATGCGCAGCGGAATGAACACAAACCTTGCATCCTCGTCAACCTGTATGGAATAGAAGGAAAGATGGGTGTCGCTTCTCAAACGCTGCGCGCCCTTGCCGGCGTTATCTGTCTTGACGTAAAAGCGAACGTCAATCTGAGGGCAGCTTTACCGGGAGAGGCCGTTTCCAACCAGCGGAATATCGACCTGGCACGAAAGCTTGGAGAGCTCATCTTCTCTGACAGGGCCACGAGAACCCGCAAGGGATGCCCGTATTGCGGGTGCGAGATCGTGCGCCTGCACGGCGGGCAATTGGTCTGCACCCTGTGTCATGGCAGCTTCACGCTTGATGCCAAAGCCAGGCCGGTCAAAGGAAAGGCCGGGTGGGGGGAGATCGGCACCGTGAAGTTTGTGCGTGAGCATAGCGCGTGGCTCAAGGGGATGCGAGACAAGTACATGGCCAACCGGAAGGAATTGCTGCGCGTGACCCTGCCGTATAAAGACATCGGAACCTGGGTAGAACCACCGAAGAACAGTGATCAGTGACCGGTGATCAGTGTTTAGGGCAGGGCCGTCTATCCACCCCAATCTGCTACCGCAGACACTTGGCGAATGCTATGTGCCGGGTGGAATTTTGATGCATACCGAGGCGAGCCGAGGCCTGGGATACGCAGGCGTACCTTAGGGTACGTCGCGGAACCAGTTGCTCTTGCGGGGTACCCGGGCGCTCCCAGACTCTCTTCCCGGGTCGCCGCAACGAAGGTAGGCGCGAAAGGCCACCCGGCATTAGAGTTTCATGTCGGGGTGGCATTCTTTACATGCCCCCTTCATAAACCCGCCCAGCCTGTGCATTTTGGGATCATGGCATTTGGTGCACTCTGTGCCCATCTCCACATGCATGCCGTGGTTAAACTTCGCGTTGATGGCTTTTATGTGAATCTCCTTCTCGGGTCTGTACGTGTTATGACAGAACATGCAGCTGCCATCAGGTTTCGCTAATGCATCGGGCACCGCGACTTTCTGCACAATGCCCATTTTCTTGTAACCCTGCTGCACGGAGGCGAGGATACTCCTGCCGATCTCAACAGCATACTGAATGTTATGCTCACCCCTGCCGTTCCTCAGGAGGTGCATGTTGTATTCAATGTTATCCCAGTCGGCCAGAACGTCCTTTGGCCCTTTCCGCTGATCCAGTGCTTTCTTATACTCATCGACCGTCTTCTGCAGAGCACCGGTGAATGAAGCCATGCCTTTTTTCCAATCCTCGGCCATCTTTTCGTAGCCTTCTTTATGGCAGAGGACACAGGCCTTTTTCTTGGCCTCCCACGTCCTTGCCGACACACTCTTGTTGTCGTGAATAGTTTTCTCGATGGTGTGACAGCCGGTGCACCGTATCTTCGAAATATACATGCCCGACGGTGTATCCTTTACCCCCTTGGCGCCAATACCCATGTACATATCCCTGGTATGTTCGTGTAATTCACCATGACAGTCCCCGCAAGCGAGCTCAATCGCCCGGGAAAACCTGGTGGTTTCCCTGGCGTGCTCAATCGTGCCATGACAGTTGAAACAGGTAATGTAGCCCTTCTTGATGTGTATCTCGTGGAGTCTCGTGACGTCCCGGCTCTCTATTTTTCTCTCAACATGGCACTCGCGGCAGCGCTCATCGGGCACCTCACCCGTGCCCCTCACCGTCTGGCTGTGACACTCGATGCAGCGTGAACCTGTCTTCATGAAGGACTCGTGGGAAAAGGTCACTTCGCCAATCTTCACATCCTTCCTCTTCTCCCCGTGGCAGACCGTGCAGTTCTGATTATAATAGGCCGGGGTTACAAAAAAGTGGCAGAGCATGCAGACGTTCTGGTCAACCTCCATATGAGATTTGCTCTGGACCAGAGCATAATGGCAGCTCGTGCAGTGCAGTGCCTTGCCCCTTTTCACGTTCTTTATGTGCTCAAGGTGGTTGAAGGGCGTCCCCTTGAAGCTTACGACCTTGATGGTGTCCGGTCTGTGGCACAGAATGCACTCTTTATCCTCTACGTGAGACTTCAGAGGCAGTTGATAGTTACCCGAAAGGTATCGCGCTGTTGAAAAAATAATCGTTGAGGGCCGGTAAGGATGGCAGTCGACGCAGCTCACCTTGTTGTGGGCCGATGCTTTCCAGTTTTCATAGAAGGGCTTCATGATGTGACAAACAAGGCAGGCTTCCGGTTTGTACGTAAGGCTGTAGGCAAGCAGATTAATGCCGATATAGCCCAGCACGACAACGATGGCCAGTGTGAATAAGAGGCGCTTCTTTCTCTTTACGAACTTACCGATCGCCAATCTTCCGTTCCGCCGCTTTCAGCCGTTTTTCATATTCGAGAGGATGCTCATCGAGCATCTCTTCCTTCGTGAGAAGGCCATTCCAGATCACGAGTGTCCCGGGAAATTTTGAAGGGTTCAGGTGCGCGTTATACATGTGCCAGATGACAATGGCGAGCGTCGCAAGCAGCGCCTCATCCCTGTGGGCTTCTTTCGCGACATCGAGTACCCACTTGGGAAGGAATCTCAGCGTAAGCCACTCAAGCCAGAGCAGAAGGCCGGAGCCTATCATGACGACAACGCCCCAATAGACTGCCCAGTAGTCGAATTTCTCGATGTAACTGTAACGGTCGAATTTCGCCTTTTCGTTGGTGAGCCGGAGAAAATACCTGATATTCTGAATCACGTCCGTCAGGTCCTTGGGCTTCGGAAGGAGTTCCCAGAACTCCCTTCTTCCTTCCCTGGTCACCAAAAGCCACCCCATATGCCAGACACAGACGATCATCAGGCCACCCGCCGCAAGCCTGTGAAGGAATGTGGAGTTCTGTATCCCTCCGAGCAGAAAGATGATGAACTTGAATATGACAGAATCGTGAAACCTCAACGGGAGGCCGGATACGATAAGGAGAAATGTGCTCACTGCCAGGAGAAAATGCTGCGCCCTGATGTTCACGCCGAACCGGTAGAGGAGCTCGCCCCCGGCAATTGCCTTTTTTATATCCTTCTTTTTCTCGCGAAGGATTTCCTCGTAGAGCTCTGTTCTCAGCTCCTCGAACCTCAGTTTGATGCGCTCGCCAATCTCTTCCCTGATTCTCTCCTTGACGCGTGCCGACTCTTCCGGCGTGAGCGAGACACCCGATTCCCTCTGCAGCTCCTCTACAAGTTCCTCGTGGAGCCGCTCCAGGGCCTCTATGCGCCATTCCTTGTTGTCGTTCTTTGCTGCCACCCTCAAGCCCCTCTCTTCCGCCGTTCCTGCATCTTTCTCAGAAAATCAAGGAAGATGTGTATAAACAAGAACAATCAGTACGGTTATGGTGAGCCACTTGAAACCGAGGGCAATCCAGTAAATGATACCCGAGTCTTTGCTCTTCGGGTTCACGTGGACCTTTCCCTTGCCGAAATTGGCAGTGGCGCCCGGGTGACATTTGGGCTGCCCGCAGGTCGCAGCCAGATGCGCCGGGTTGATTGTAGATGCCGGATTGTCCCTTGCCAGAATAAGGTGGTATCCATGACAACTCGCGCAGTGGGCTATATTCTTTTCACCGAACTTTGTCGCCACGCCATGGAAGCTCTCGTAGTAAGATTCCACCTCTTCCGTCTTCTTGCCGTATTGATTCATCATGCTGAAATCACCGTGACACTTGGTACACATTTCGACGATGTTTGTCGCATAGACGGTCGATCCGGGGTCACCCAGCCCGCCTGATGCCGTGCTCGGTGTGACAGTTGGTGCAGACAGGTAGATTCAGATCGCCTTTGTGGCCGGCCGGACCATGCACGCTGGCTTTCCAATCGGCAAGCTCCTTTGTATGGCACTTGCCGCACATCTGCTCAGGGATGTTCAGCTTGTATCCGCGGGAATGGATGTCTGTCCTGCTCAAAACGTCGTGTGTGCCGTGACAGGCGGCACAGTCGGGGGCTTTCATGTTGCCCTTTTGTCGCTCCCTGGCATGCACGCTGTCCCGGTAGAGCAAATACTCTATCGCAGGCCCCTGACCGAATGTCCTGCCCCGGTAATGGCAGGCCCCGCAGTTGACCTGCTTCAGTCTCTTGCCGTGCGGCAGATCCATCGTGTCCAGGTGGCAGTCAACGCAGGAGAGTTTCCCGTGGGTTGAGCTCCGAAAAACGGCAACGTCCACATAGAGAGACCGCTCCTTCCCGGCTGCGTCTTTCGCCCTGAACTCCTTTTTGCCGTGGCAGAGCAAACAGCGCTGCTCCTGCGCATGTGCCGCAAGAAGCGGGATCAACAAGAGGAGCACCAAGAATAATGGTACACTCGGCCTTATACCAATGTGCAGTCAAGCGGACGACGCCGCCTTCGGCAGAGACCCGGGCGGCAGCGAGGAGCCGATAGCGCAGCATCCTGTAAGGACGAAGGCGTACCACTGGTACGCCGAGGAGGCTGATAGCGCAGCATCCTGTAAGGACGACGAAGCCAACGAAGGTATACGCAGGAAGGCGAGCTTGGTATTAGTCATTGCCGAAGCGCCTCTCATATTCCAGCGGATGATCACGCTTTAATTCCTCTTTCGATATTCTCCCCGTGAGCCACACCTTGCTCATCGGAAAGACACGCGGGTTCAAATGGACATTGTACAGGTGCCACACCACGAGTACGAGGAAGCCAACCGTGGCCTCAAATGAATGAATGATATGGTTCAGGTCGATGGCCCACTTGGGAAAGACCATCATGAAGAGTGTTTCACCCCAGAGTACCAGACCGCTGGCGCTGAGCAGGACGACCGCGATCCCTACCGCCCAGTACTGGAACTTTTCTATGCAGGTGAAGCGGTCAAAAGCAGGCATTTCCTTCCGGAGTCCCAGATTGTATTTGAAGATGCCGACGAAGCAACTGAAGTCCTCCTTGCGGAAAATCATGTCGTGGAAGAATGCATGCGCCCGTCGGGAGAAAATAATAGAGAGGATGTGATAGGCAAAGGTCGCCATCAGGATCAGCGCGGCAAATCTATGGATCTTGCCTCTGAAGAGCACCCCTCCCTCCATTCCGATGATCCATTGGGCAATCGCTGACTCGTGATATTTCAGCGTAAGGCCGGTTATGCTCAGTATTATGAGGGAAGAGAACAAGAGGATATGTGTGATCCTCTCCGAGATAGTAAAGCGCTGGATGTAGTCACCCTCGTTAGCCATTTCCCTTTCCCCTTCTCTTTACCCTGCCGTACACGTCAAGCACGATGTAACCCACGAAGAACAACATGAGAAGCCCGATGAACCACATATAGAATCTGCGCACGTAATACATGCCGAGAGAACTCTCCTTTGTTGCTTCCACATGCACCTTCCCGATCGAGGCAACGTTCTTCATGGTTGGATGGCATTTGCCGCACGTCCTCGGCAGGTTCTGCTCGTTTACACTCGATTCGGGGTCCGCAGCCGGCAGTATGCGATGTGTCTCGTGACAGCTTATGCAGTTAGCTGCCGTGACGTTTCCGTACTTCATCGCCACACCGTGGAAACTCCCCACGTAGCTGGAATAGCGGTCCGAAGGCAGCCTGTATTTCCTGATAATCTCCTGATTCTCATGGCACCTGGCACAGGTCGCGGGAACATTCCTGGCATAGACCTGCGCCTGCGGATCTTTCACGAGGGTGAGCGTGTGCTCCCCATGGCAATCGGTGCACGTTGGACTCTCCATCTTGCCTTCCTTCAGCGCCTTCCCGTGAATACTGACCTTGTACTCGTTGTAAATCTGTACGTGACACCGGCCGCACACCTGCCCTATATTGACCCTGTTGGTGCTTGCATCAGGATCTTTCGGGCCTAAGAATCTGGTGCGCGCGGTGACAGTCACTGCAAACAGCCGCCCGGACGGCCTTTCCTTCCTTGAGGAACCGGCCATGGACGCTGTTTTCGTACGCCTTGATCATGCCCGCGGGAAGGTTATGCTTTTTCTGCACCTCGACATCCGTATGACATTTCGCGCAGAGCATTACCTGGTTCGTCCGATTGACCGGGGAACGTTGGTCTGAGACACGGAAGATGCGATGGCTGCCGTGGCACGAGGTGCAGGAGGGGGCATCCTTGTCTCCGCGCTTTAAGGCCACACCATGAATGCCTTTTTCAAACTGGAGGGACGCCTCCCGGTGACACCCGGCGCAATCGACCCGCCCAAGCTCCTTTTTGTGCGGCAGTGTCGAAGCGTCCGTGTGACATTCCGTGCATCCCAAAGATTTGTGGGTGGAATCGTTCAATTCCTGCCTGTTAAAATGGACTACTTCTTTCCCGCCCTGTTTCGTTTCCCTATAAGCGGGTCCTTCATGGCACGAAATACAGGCAGAATCCTTGACTGCGGCCAGAAGCGGCCCGACGGGGGCGACGAGGGCTAGACAGAAGGCCAGAACAGACAGTAAAGATAGCTTTCTCACATCTGCCCTCCTCGATGCGTGGTCATACTTCACTCCTGACAGGGAGTTTCCATTCATGCAAACTTGACCTTTTTCGACAAGACCCAATCTTTATAAACACGAGAAGAACCTGGATATTCCGGCCTCCTCTGCAGCAGCACGGTTCCTCACGGCGAACAATTCTATAGTAGGCCCAACTCAGTTGTCAATTATTTATTGCGCCATCATCCAATAAGAGATTACAACTCCACCTTGGAATCTTCCGGTTCTTTTTCTTCTTCCTCCTCTCTCATCCTCTTCTTCCTCGTAGCCAACGATCATGGCCTTCGTATGGGTAAAGACAGTGTGCCCGAGGGTCGCCATATACAGATGAACCATCAGGTACAGGACAAAGACGTAGGCGACGACCACGTGCAGAGCGTCGAGAACCCGCAGCCCACCGATAGCATTGATATAGGACACGAAGTAGAGGATGTCGCTGAAGAGTACGCCGGTAATCAGGATGACCGGCGTGAAGAGAACCATCACGGTAAAGTAGGCCACTTTCTGCATGGGGTTGAATTTGTTTCCGGGAGAGGGCTTGAAGGGATTCTTTTTGCCCCGGAAGACGCCGTACCCGTAGAAAATGGCCTGGCTCACCATACCCCGGATATCCCGCGACTCGCATAAGGTAATGCTTGACGGAACGAGCCACTAGCCAGAACATAGCAGAGCCAAAAAATGAAGGAGCCTGCCATGCAGAAACCCGCGTATTTGTGCAGCCAGACCGCCTGACTGTAATGCGCAAAAATCGTCACATCCGGGACCCTGAGCTGAATGCCCGTGATGATGAGAAAGAATATCAGAAACGCGTTTATCCAGTGCCACACGCGTATCGGCAGTGTATAGAGTCTGACCCTGGTCATCTTCTTCGTGACCATCCTCAGAATGGCATGTAACCCCACGAAACAGAGTACGAGGATCGCGAGCGTGATCCCGACGAAGTCAATCCATTTAAGCCCCAACCCCCGCATAGAGGCGGACCGCTCCTCTGCCTCCCATTCTGAAAAGCCTCCGAACGTCCTCCGCGCGTATCTTCTCCTCCCCCAGCAGGGTCATGTCGATAGCAAGGGAGATAGGCAGGGCGGAAAGAGCTGTGTCCTTCACCGGGATGTAAAGCAGCCCCTCTTTTTCCGGCACAACGAGAAACATCGAAGCATAGAAGGGTGCATCCTTCGAATGGCATGCGGTACATTCCTTCTCATGGTGCCTCGTAACGGTGAAGTTATGGTAGACCTTTGTCACCAGTATCGAGCCGTCAAGATAGAGTTGCTTCCCGAGCTTCTCGCGCAGCTCGGAGGAAGAAATCGCCCAACTCCTCGGAGGAGACGACCTGGTCACCGTTTCTGTCAAGCGCCTGCCAACCTCCGAACCTGGAGGCAGGAGCCGCTTCATGTCCTCGTAAGTCAAACTTGATTCCCCTTGCGGTGTCCTGCGGCCAAACGTGAAGAGCATACTCTTCTGTGATTCCGGGCTGTGGCACGTGGTACATTCAAGATAGTGAAAGTGCAAGGCAGTATTCGGAAGCCATGCATGGCTGCTGATGTAATTCTTGTGGCAGCGGGCGCAGATGGCGACACGCTCTTGCGCGTTCAGGTCTTTGTACGATTTTATGCGGTGCGGATTATGGCAGTCGGTACATCGGGCAGCGTTCTTTGTCCCATGGGCCGAGTACTTATAAAGGTTGAAGAGCTCTTTGTGGCAGTTGATGCAGACACTGTCGCTGATCTTCTCGGTTGATACATGGCAATCCGCGCAGATCACTCCTCTCTTGCCGTGCACGGTCTCCTTGTAGCGGGCGATCGGGGGAATTTCTTCCAGAAAAAGTTTCGGGATCAGCCGGGATATCGTACGTGGTCGGGCCAATGCTCTTCAGGCGTGCCTTCCCGAAACGCTTTCTGTCGATGTGACAGTCACCACAGGGAGCGGGCTGACCTGATGACGCCGTGCACATCAGCCTTAACGACGAACCTCTTGTTTACCTTGTACTTACCTTTGTAGCGCTGCTCGAGAAACGCCTGGATAAAACTCCATTCCTTGGCATCGATAATCCCATTCCCATCTCTGTCGACCACCAGCTTGTTGACCGGCTTGTTTCCCGATATGGTTACATCTACTTCGATTCCGCTGGCAGTCACGGACGCATGGCAGGCAACACACTGCAGCTCGTGTCAAATGTATGCCCTTCACGGGAAGGGATTTGTGCGGGACGTCCGCATGGCACGAAGCGCAATATTTCTTCTCCTTGTTCACATAATGTGCAGCGTGACATTCTTTGCACTGCATTTCATGCTTACCGTGAATGCTCTTGCTGAAGACCGCTTGGGCCTTCTCGTGGCAGTCTCCACACGCAGGCTTTTTCAGCTTTTCCTGGTGAGGAAGTTCAGTTATGTCCGCATGACAATCCGCGCAGGAAACTGAACCGTGCACGTAGGCTTTGTAGTCCTCGTGGCACCCCAGACAGTCCTCATTACTTGAGCGCGCCCATTGCAGGCGATGCAAGCAGGAGTACACCAAGAATAAGATAGAGAGCAATCATCGGCACCGCATAACGGAGAGTGATTGTACCAGAAAATCACATGCAGCGGTACAGCTTTTTTTCATTTTTATTCGCCAAGCAGCCGCAGCATCTCCCCCGAATCTGTCGTGGGTAGTTGGCAGGAGTAATTCGAGCAGACATAGGCTGTCGCCTTGCCCTCCAGCGGCTTATAGGCTTCCGTGTACGGCGCAAGCCGGGTGATCTCAGACGCTTGCTCGCCTATCGGTTTTACAATGATCACTTTGTTCGGAATGAATCGAGATCTCAGCGCTCTTACGAATCGATTGGTATCGTCTACCTGCGGATTACCGACAATCACAACCTCATGTGACGGTCCGATGCTGAAATCGACTCCAACCAGCAGTTGGGTGAATGCCGCGGGGAAAAGCTCCACTTTGCGGGAAAAGGCTTTAGCGATCTGCACACCCTTTTCCTCGAGGTCCATATTTCCTGTCAGCCGGCCTAAGCGCAAGAGATTGAGCATTGAGACGGAATTGCCCGACGGGATAGCCCCGTCGTATATCTCTTTCTTGCGCAAAAGCAGTGCTTCCGCGTCGTCCGGCGTGAAGAAGAAGCCGCCCTGTTCGGGATCCCAGAAGTGCGTCGATCAGATCCGCTGTGAGGTCCAACGCATGGCGAAGGTAGGCCACATCGAAGGTGAGTTCATGCAGTTCGAGTAATGCCCATATCACGAAAGCGTAATCGTCCAGATTGCCCTGTATGGATGCCTCGCCCTCCCGAAACCGATGGAGGAGTCGCCCGTCCTTATCGCGCATTTTCTGCAATGTGAATTCCATGGCCTTCACGGCTGCATCAGCGTAAGCCGGTTCATCAAAGATCTGAGCTCCTTTCGCTAAAGCCGCAATCATGAGCCCGTTCCAGTCTGTCAGCACCTTGTCATCCTTCAGAGGGTGAATCCGCATGCGTCGGGCCTCGAAAAGCTTGATACGGGCTCTTTCCACACGGGCCGTCAACTCGTCGGAAGCGAGGCCGAGAGTGGGCGCCAGTTCTTCGAGAGATTGTTTCAAATGAAGAATGTTGCCGCCACCTTTGCGGCCGGTTGCCTCTTCACTGAAGTTGCCGGCACGCTGAGCGTTGTAGACCTTGGCTACGAGTTGCGCATCTTCACCTCCCAGCACATCTTCCAATTCCGACACAGTCCAGAGATAGAATTTGCCCTCCTCTCCTTCGCTGTCCGCATCTTCCGCAGAAAAGAAACCACCTTCTTCCGACGTCATGTCGCGGAGAACGTACGTAAAGATCTCGCGGGCAGTCTTTCCGTATTCTGCCTTGGCGGTCAGCTGGTAACCTTCCGTGTAGGCTAAAGCCAGCATGGCCTGGTCATAAAGCATCTTCTCGAAGTGGGGCACCATCCAGATCGGGTCTGTCGAGTAGCGATGAAAACCAAACCCCACGTGATCGTAGATGCCGCCAAGGCGCATCGCTTGAAGCGTTTTTTCGACCATCTCCACGGCTTGCCGCTCTCCGGTGCGCTTCGCATACCTCAGAAGAAAGAGAAGATTATGAGCGGAGGGAAATTTGGGTGCATCCCCGAAGCCGCCGTGCCGACGGTCGAAATGCTGAACAAGACTCTCATAAGCCGCTCGCAACACGTTTTCGCCAAGCATGCTACCCGCCTCTATGGCAGTAGCTTCTTTCAATCGTGCGGCGATCTGCTCGGAGGAGCTCAGAAGTTCAGCCCTTCTTGTCTTCCATAGATCTGTTACCTGCGGTATGAGTTCCATGAGCCCGTGCCTGCCAAGCCTGCCCCTTTTGGGAATATACGTTGCCGCAAAAAAGGGCATGCGGTCCGGCGTCATCATAATCGTAAGTGGCCAGCCGCCGCTCCCGGTCAACATCTGGCATACACCCATGTAGATCCGCATCTATGTCCGGCCTTTCCTCCCGGTCCACCTTGATGGCGACGAAGGCTTCGTTCAAAAGCTCTGCCGCTTCCTGATCCTCAAAGGACTCGCGCTCCATCACGTGACACCAGTGACAGGTCGAATAGCCTATCGAAAGAAAGATCGGTTTCTCGTCCCTGCGGGCCCTCTCAAATGCCTCATCTCCCCAAGGGTACCAGTCAACCGGGTTTGTCGCGTGCTGCAATAAATAGGGACTCTTTTCCCCGATGAGGCGGTTATATTTCTTCTTGCTTCCTTGCTTGCCTTCTTCCATCACGATTCTCCCTCGCTTCGAGATCAGTTCTGCCTAAATATAAGAACTAAAACAGCTCGGATAAACGGGGCTCTCGTTTTTCTGGTTTCTCTAGTTCTTCTAGTTTCTCTTGGTCTATTTGTCATCATAGGGTCATCTGTATATCCATTCGCTTCGTGGAAACCTGTCGCAGCGAGGAGCCCCACCCGCAGGATGCCTCGCAGCGTACCGCTATAATGCGTCAGGCTCGCTTCATTGCTGACGCTCACTGTACTGTACGCAGTTCGCCAGCGACGGTTACGCCTTGACCCCCATTTTCCATGTAATGTACACTTAGACATGGGCCAGCACCCGGAGATCCTCGATGGTTTTAAACCCGCTTCTGTGGAACGCGCAGTCGCGGCACTCAGGGCGGGAGATGTAGTCGCGTTTCCCACGGAGACTGTTTACGGGCTCGGAGCTGACGCGCTCAATAGCGTCGGCGTTGCAAAAATTTTTGAGATGAAGAAAAGGCCTCGCTTCGACCCCTTGATCATACATATCGGCCAAAAGGAATGGTTGCCCTCTTTCACAAAAGAGCGTGCCTCTGCAAGCGCAAAAGCTCATTGACAGGTTCTGGCCCGGGCCTTTGACCATTATTCTGGAAAAGCAGTCCGTCATACCGGACCTCGTGACTGCAGGCCTCCAAACTGTAGCAGTAAGGATGCCCTCCCATCCGGTGGCGCTGAAACTTATAAACTCCCTCGGAAGACCCATTGCGGCTCCCAGTGCCAACCCATTCGGATATATGAGCGCCACCAGGGCAACCCACGTGGCCCGGATGTTCGAGAACAAGCTTTCGCTCGTTCTCGACGGCGGACCGTGCGCCTTTGGTCTTGAGTCGACGATTGTGGCCATAAAAGAGAACCAGGTATTCGTCCGCAGATACGGGGCGGTGAGCCTTGAAGATCTGCGAGATCTCGTGGGTGACGTGCATGAAAAGGCGAAGCATGGCGCGGTCGATTCGCCGGGACAGTTGCCTTACCACTATGCTCCGCACACACCTCTCGCAATCATTAAGACACTTGACGAGGTCAAGGCATCGGCTTCGTCGCTGCTCCTGTTCCGGACCCCTTCAGTAATGCCCGTCTCAAAACATATGAGAATCCTGTCTCCCGATGGTGATCTGCGGGAAGCAGCTGCAAACTTTTTTTCGTATCTCATTGAATTGGACCGGGAAGATGTTGATATCATTTACGCAGAGCAGATACCGGAGATCGGCTTGGGCAAGGCCATGATGGAACGTCTAAGAAAGGCAGCCAGAAAAAAGCTTTCAGATAACCCGTTGATAACGTGAGGAATCCTGTGGTAAGTTAGCTGACTATGACTCAGGAGAGATTCAGATATTCAGCTTTTCGAATAAAGACCGAAACTATTAGGTTTTCTCATCGGCACATGCTAACGCCGGAGGAGTCATTTATAAATAATTACGAGCAAATGATA
>CAWGEZ010000017.1:0-79044 GCA_963821605.1 uncultured delta proteobacterium
GCACCGGGACAACCCCAAGGCCCGCTGCGGACATCCCGCACAGGCATTCAGAGCTTCGGCCAACAGCAGGCTTGAGTGGACCGGCTCGACGCCGACCGCTCAGCCTGGGCGTTCACCCATTACGATGGTAATGCGCAATCCTCTTGCTTCTTCCTGAATACAAGCTTTATAGGTGATGCCCGCATCCACCCCACCCCCAGAATTCTCCTCACATACACAATAATCTTGGTAAAGGCTGTATTACGCAATCAGCCTGATCGGAACCGTGAGATTTGATTTTGTTGACTCGGCGTTGGTCGAAGCGCCCAATGGGTCGGGCCTACGAAAGTCACTTCCTGCACTCGTGCTTTTCTCCATTCTCAACCTACCCCTGCATCGCAGCAAGCATCGGAAAAATCCGACTAGGCCGCACGGATAAATCGGAAAAATCCGACTTACGGCAGGGCCTCTCAAACCCAACTAAGCGTAACCTATCGACACCAAACCGTTTTCGCCAGCCCCCCGCTCTGGCATACCAGATGCACCATAAAAACCGAAACATAAAAGGGGTAAGGAACTGGTCCGACCCGTTGCGGCGGCCATTGACATAGACGCATAGGCAAGATAAAATCGCAAAAGCATTAAGTTTCAAAAAAACCAAATTCAAAGGAGGCAAGACTTATGAAGAAGGTGTTGGTAGTATTGGCAGTGGTGATCAGTCTGGCGTTGGTTGGCTCGGGTTATGCGCAGAAATGGGATAGCGCAGATGAGGCTAAAGCTATCGCCAAGGGCAAAGAGTTCAAGTTCACAGGAATAGAGATCGTGAGCGTCGATCCGAAGGCCCAGACCGTGATGTTTAAGAGTGCCAAGGGTGATAAGACTGGCATCGCGAGGTTGGGTTACGCCAAATATGAGGGCGGGTATAACGGAGTAGCCGACCTGAAGCCTGGCGACAAGGTCAGTGGTGAGGGCATGGTGGTCAATGGAACTAACTGGATCCAGAAGATAAGGCAGGCCGAAGCGGGCGCAAAGCCTTCGGCAGGACCGAAGAAGGACTAGCCAGGAATTCTAAGAGCCTTTTAGCGATTATTGATTATTGAGAGGTCCGGGTCGGGCACAACGACCCAGCCTGCCCCGGACCCTTTGGTAGCGCCTGCAGTTGAGCTATACTCGCCAGACCATCCCTTATCCCGATGATTTTTACACCAGGCACCAACCGGGCGATACGGACACAGACAGTACTGCTGCTGCCGAAGAGCATTACTTACATCGGCAAACGTAATCTTTCCGTCAGCGGGTGACGTTGACGGTCGCCTCCGGTAAACTGTTACATCGCGGCCGCATCGTCTGCAGCACCGATTGTATTTCCATTTTGCCAGGCTTAGACTACTATAAAGATGAGGTGAATATTCATGCCTATTCCCGAAGGCGTCAAGCGCATATCGAATACGGTCTGGGAAATTCCTGTTTCGTACAAGGACGGGATGCGGGTGCCCGGGCGCATCTACGGCACCGACAAGCTGATGAAAGAGATGGATGCCGGTGTGTTCGAGCAACTATCGAATGTGGCCTGTCTGCCGGGTATCGTCAAGTACGCATACTGCATGCCTGACGGCCACTGGGGATATGGCTTTCCCATCGGGGGCATGGCAGCGATGGACCCTGAAACAGGGGTGATCTCCCCGGGCGGCATTGGTTTCGACATCAACTGCGGCATGAGGCTGGCGCTGACCAATCTTACCCTGGAAGAGGTCCAGCCGCATCTACGCGAGCTTGTGGATGCCCTTTTCCGGCGTGTCCCGGCCGGCGTGGGCTCGACCGGCGTTATCAAGCTGTCGAAGGACGAGTTCAAAGAGGTAGCTGAACAAGGCTCACGCTGGTGTCTTCGTAAGGGCTATGCCTGGCCGGAAGACCTGCAGAACACTGAAGAGGGCGGATGTTTCAAAGGCGCCGATGCGTCGAAAATAAGCCGCAAAGCCATCGAGCGCGGGTTCGATCAGATAGGCACACTGGGCTCGGGAAATCATTACTGTGAGCTGCAGGTGGCGAAGCCTGAAAATATTATCGACGAAGCCACGGCCCGCGCGTTCGGTTTCACGCTGCCGAACCAGATCGCCATCATGTTTCATTGCGGGAGCAGGGGTTTTGGCCATCAGGTGGCAACCGACTATCTGGAGCTTTTTCTGAGCGTGATGGATAGAAAGTACGGCATCAAGGTGAATGACAGGGAGCTTTCCTGCGCACCATTCCGTTCGCCTGAAGGTCAGGACTATTTTGCTGCGATGACGTGCGCCGTCAATATGGCCTTTGCGAACCGCCAGGTCATTCTCCATCGGATCCGTGAAGTCTTCTCCGATGTATTCCGTAAGGACCCCCGGGAGCTGGGCATGCACATGGTCTATGACGTGGCGCACAACACGGCAAAACTTGAAAAGCATGACGTCGACGGAAAGAAACGGGAGGTACTCATCCACCGCAAAGGTGCTACCAGGGCCTTTGGCCCGGGTATGGACGGTCTTCCGGATCAATACAGAAAGACAGGCCAACCGGTGATCATCGGGGGCAGCATGGAAACGGGCTCCTATTTGCTCGCAGGGTTGAAGAGCGGTGCGGAGGCTTTCTACACGACAGCGCACGGGAGCGGCCGTACGATGAGCCGCCACCAGGCGAAAAAGATGGTCAGAGGACAAACGCTGCAGAAAGAGATGGAAGGCCGCGGCATCTACGTGCGCACTGCTTCGTGGAGCGGGCTCGCAGAGGAAGCGGGGATAGCCTACAAAAACATAGACGATGTGGTGGAGGCTACGGAACTCGCGGGCTTGAGCAAACGGGTGGTACGCCTTCTGCCTCTCGGAAACATCAAAGGGTAGGCGAGTGTGCCTTACCGGTACCGCGATGATATAGCCCTGGCGGACGTTGCTTTCGAGGCGTGGGGCACGAGCATCGAAGAAGTCTTCATCGCTGCTGCCGATGCCACTATGAACGTGATGGTGGAGGATCTCGGCACGATCGGGCGGTCGCTTGAGTTGACCATCGAACTGGAACACGACCAGCTTGACCTCCTGCTCTTCAGCTTCCTCAATGAGCTTGTCTTTTTGAAGGACGCGCGGCAGCTCCTCCTGCGCGTGGAGAGCTTATCCATCAAGAAGGCGAACTCAAACTTTATCCTTAAGAGCGTTGTTTATGGCGAGAAACCGGATCCGCAAAGACATCCACTGCGTGTTGACGTTAAGGCCGTTACCCTCCACCGCTTCAGCTTGCGGCAAACTGATGGGGGATGGGAGGCATCGGTTATTCTCGATATTTGATACCAAGTTGCCTGTCCCCGATCTTATTGCTTCAGCGCTTGTATGATACTATACTCATGGATAGTTTCATCTGAAGGCTAGAACGTGAAGAGAAGATCGCTGCTCCTCGTGCTTGCTGTGCCCATATTTCTGCTGCTCCTTGTGGCGGCAATCTGGCTGTCGCTCCAATCGGCCTTCATCGTGAACCGGGTGGCCTCTCTTGCGGCGCCGGTCCTCGGGTATCGGGTGAGGGTGGAAGCTGTCTCCTTCTCACCGGATTTGCGCGGCAAGATCTCCGGTCTCGTGATAACCCCGCTGACTGATAAAGGCCCTTCCGTGTTCTGTGCTCACGTTGAGATCAAAGGTGCGCTGAAAAACGTCATCAGCGCGGAAGTGGAAAAGCTCGTCTTGACAGGACCGAAGCTTTCCTTCCGGCTTGATGCAACGGGAAAAAAAACCGATCTTTCCGCGCTTGAGAAACTCCCCCCGGTCCGCCTGCTCCTCATCGAGCAAGGTGATGTAGACATCTCGTACGGCACAACCCATGTAAAGCTCACGGGCCTTGTTGCAGATGTAAGAAACTTTTCACCTCAGACCGGGGGGAGCGCACGCTTCGAGGCCGTGGTCGAGGCAAGTTCGCAAGGAGACCCCGGTGCAGCGGGCCGCGGCAGGTGTAAGGGGAAGATCGATGCCTCGGGTCCCCTTAACAACCCTAAGGCCAAAGGGTCGGCGGAGCTGCTCGTTGAGTCTGCTTCGCTTGGTACAGCCTCTGTCCAGGACCTGTCCCTTTCATCGGTGTTTGATCTCGATGCAAAGAGGATCGTGCTTGAGCCGGTGACCGTCAATGTCGGCTCCGTTGTCATGAAAGGCCAGGAGCGAAAGGCAAGCGTCGAGGGATATACGCTTGGCGCGCGCGTTTCCTACGAGTTTGAGTCCACCAGAATTGCCCTGGAGTCAGTTCGTGGCAAGGCGCCGGGCGTGGGCACATTTACCGCCGCTTTTCAAGGCGCTTTAAAAGGCGATGTGCCATGGAAAGCTTCACTTGAGGCTCCGTCCGTGGACTTCACGCAGTTCTTTACAAATGTGAAACCCTTCCTGCCTGAGGAGTACCGGACATGGTCCATCCAGGGGCTGGGAGTCCTGCAGATGAGCGGCGAGGGTGGACCGGGCAGCACCTGGATGGCTGACGTGAAGCTCACCTTCCGGGAAGGAGGATTCAAGTCCGGTGACGCGTCGAAAGCCGGCCAGAGGATTACGGGCAGTGTCACGCTGAAGCTCCGCTCCGGTCCTGAAAATAAAAAAACGCGCTTTGATCTTGCTGGAGATGCCGGCGACGGTGAAGTCCTGTGGGGGAAGTATTACAGGAATTTCAAAGGTGAGCAGATCAAGGTCGCATCTCAAGGCAGTTATAGCGCGGGTGCGAGCCCTTCGTTTGACGGAAGCGGCAGCCTTGACCTGTTTGGAACCGGCCAGTATAACTTTTCCGGGCAGATCGGCGCGGAAGAATCTTTTCTGAAGGCGACCGGAAGACATCTCTCCCATCAGAAACTGTTTTCGATACTGCTCCAGGATTATCTCCACGAGAGCTTCCCGCTGCTATCCAGCCTTGAGGCTGCCGGGCAATCGGATTTTGATATCCAGGCCAGAGTGAAGGAGGGCCATACGTTCTTAGAAGGTGTGGTGCGGATTTATGAGACTGCGCTTAACATCCCCGGGCTCTTTTCAGTGAGCGGACTGACTCTTTCTTTGCCCTTCGATCTTGTCTACCCTTCGGCGCCGTCAGCCGCAGAGCCGCAGGAGCGCGACGATGCGCTGCTTACCATCAAGAAACTGCAGAAGGGGCACGGCCTTGATTGAAGATATAAGCATCCCTTTCATCGTGTCACAGAATAGTCTGCGATTACTTAAAGCTATCGACCTGAAGCTGTACGGAGGCGAGCTTCGGCTGCCCAGACTCGAAGGGCATGATCTCTTTTCGCCCGAGCCCAATTTGACGCTGGCCATGTCGCTCGACCATCTCGATCTAGGACTCCTCACCGAGGAATTGGTGGGCACGCAGGTACCGGGCGCGATTAACGCGGACTTTTCCGGGATAACCTATCGTCGCGGCAGATGGGTCACGAAGGGGCAGCTGCGGACCGATGTCTTCGGCGGCTCAGTGGAGGTGACCAACCTTTTTGCAGAAAATCTCTTCTCTAAGGCCAGGAAAGTGGGCTTTGATCTCTTCTTCCGCGACATCGACCTTGAAGAGGTGACCCGGAAAGTCGCGCTTGGCAAAATGACGGGGATCATCAAGGGTTCTATCGCCAACTTCGTGATGGAATATGGTCAACCCGCCCGCTTTTTCCTGGATGCGGAGTCTGACCCGACCAAGAAGGTGAGCCAGGTAATAAGCGTTGCCGCCGTCGAGAACCTGTCCATACTGGGAACGGGTTCAGGCGCTATCTCCTCTGTGCTCAATAGTGGTGTACACAAGTTCTTTAAAGAATACCCGTACAGCAGGATAGGCATACTCTGTACCCTTGAAAACGATACTTTCTCCGTCAGGGGGAAAATTCACGAAGGAGGCCAAGAATACCTCGTCCGAAGGGGTTGGCTGCGAGGCATCGACGTGATCATCCAGAATCCGGATAACAGTATCAGCTTCGGGGACATGGAGGAGCGCATCGGGAGAATCTTTCGAGCGAAGGAAGGACCAGAAAAGGTTTCCTAAGGCGGGAGATAGTGATAGAATAAAAGCGTGATGAGGAGGAAGCGATGAAGAGATTGGGAAAGATCAGTTTTTTCTGTTTGATCATGCTCGCCGCGTGCGTGACGGTGAACATCTATTTCCCTGCGGCAGATGTGCAAAAAGCCGCGGACAGCATTGTTGGAGACGTGACCGGCGAGGGGCAGCAGGCTCCGGCTCCCGCGAAACCAGGCAATTCAAGCTGGCTCCTTGAGCAGTTGCGGATAGTGAGCAGCATGAGTCTGGGTCCCAGGAGTGCTTTCGCCCAGGTAAACGTGGATGTCTCCACACCGGCCATCCGGGCCCTTAAGGAGTCCATGCGGAATGGGTGGCGCCAACTGAAGCCATACTACGAGAAGATCGTGGTGGGTGAGAATAACAACGGGTTCGTTGAGATCCGTGACGCGTCAAGCCTCGACTTGAAAGAGCAAGCGCAAGTCAAGCAGTACGTAGATCAGGTGAACAAGGACAGGACCGCGCTCTATAGGGAGATCCAGGCGGCAAACAAATACCCTGCTGAGGTCCTGCCGCAGATTCAAAAGATCTTTGCGAATAGCTGGCGGGAAAAGTCGCAGCCAGGGTGGTGGATACAGAACGATAACGGTCAGTGGGTAAAGAAGTAGCAAGTAGCACGTGGGTAGCCTTCGTTCACGTTTGACCTCATCGGCTACTCGCGGGTGGTCTATCTGTCGTACCTCGGCGGCATGATGGTTATGAGACTCTGATTTGGATCTTGAAGATTGCCGCAAGAAATGAACTGTTTTCCTGCCTGGTAAATATTTCGCAGCTTGAATCGAAGTGTCGTAAATTGATAAGCTGACAGTCGAAGTATAAAGTATGGGTCGGGAACGCCGGGATCATTTGCAGCGTTGCCGGGCGGAACGGCCGAGAAAGGCAAGTCGAGCGCCGCAGATGTGGAGAGAGGATCTCGCATGAAGACCTATCCGCTTCGGAAGTTCGTCCACCGGGTCCTCGTGGCCCGGCTTGGTTTTGCCGCCGCAGTGATAGCTGTTGTCGTGGGACTGATTACCTATGGTGTCCAGCAGTGGCAGTTGGAGCGTGAGGCCGCTGACCTCGGACGGCAGGGGGTGTTCTCCCTCCTGGAAAAGACCCGGTTCGTGATGGAACAGCAGCAAACGGACGCCGTTACCGCGCTTCGTGATGTTCTCGGGCGTGGCGACCCTTCCGTGGTTTACCGCGCGGGACGGTTCGTTTATGTCCAGTTCTATGACCGCGCGTCTACGGTCCTGGCCGATCACGCGGTCGCTGACCAGTCAAGTATTGACGGTATAAGGGCTTTCATGGCGAGCCGTCCTTTTTCCTTCCCAGGGCCGGGAGAGGACGAGGTCCAAACGGCAAGCGTCGGCGACGCGTCGTTCATCTTCGTTTCGGCCGCCGTGGTCGATCGGAGTGGGAAAACGGCCGCCTTCGTCCGGGGCATGTTCGCGGTCTCGCCGCAGGAACTGTCGGCGATGCGGAAGGCGATGATTCGGAACATACTGATCGTCATTGCCATCGTTATCGCCGTGTCGGCGCTGCTCTATCCCGTCATCCTCCGGCTCGCGGGGCGTCTGGCTCACTATTCCACACAACTGCTCGACGCCAACCTCGAGACCCTGTCGGTCCTGGGCAGCGCCATCGCCCAGCGTGACAGCGACACGGACGGCCACAATTACCGGGTGACGCTCTACTCCACGCGCATCGGCGAGGCCCTCGGCCTCACCGCCGCAGAGATGCGAGTCCTGCTCAAGGGCTCCTTCCTGCACGACGTGGGGAAACTCGGCATCCGGGACAACATCCTGCTCAAGCCCGCACGGCTCGATCCGCAGGAGTTCTCGGTCATGAAGACTCACGTGGACAAGGGAGTGGACATAGTGCGGCGGTCGTCATGGCTCCGCGAGGGGACCGATGTCGTCGGGTACCATCACGAGAAGTTCGCCGGCGGCGGGTATCCCCATGGCTTGAAGGGAGAGGACATCCCGATCACGGCGCGCATCTTCATGGTCTCGGATGTCTTTGACGCCCTGACCTCGCACCGGCCCTATAAGAAGCCGGTTGCTTTCGAGGAGACCATGGGTATTCTCGAGCAGGACCGCGGCAATCACTTCGACCCGGCGGTCCTCGATGCCTTCGGCAAGATCGCCCGGACGCTCTTCGACCGTTACTCCGGTCATGAGGGTACAGACCTTAAGGACGAACTGGCCGTGGTGGTGATGAAATATTTTTCCGCAGGCATGGAGACGCTTCACTACGGAGAAGGAAAGTAGCGACTTCCGAAGCAAAGGAACCACTCAGGATTTCCCATTGAAAGGTTCAAGAAATATCAGATAGGCAAAATTCTCGATTTCTGGAAGCAGTCGATACGTTGCTCCACATGCAACTCTTGACTACGGATAAAGTGACTGAAGAAATGATTACCGATCGAAATATAGATTACTTAGAAAAGCATCGAGGGGTGGGTGACCATGGCCAACCCACCCCTCAACGGAGTCGCGCCTCAGTCTTGAGCCCCACTGCCTGCAAGTCAGATCAATATATACCGGCCGATCGAGAAAAAGGGATGCCGATCTAAACCGGCATCCCCAAAGTCTTTAGTTCGTATGCGCTCAACGATTCTTCGACAGTGTTCTTATCCGGTCAGCCGAATAGCCGAGCGCCTTGAAGTCCAGAACACCGTTGGCGCTATGGCAGGTGTTACACTTCAATGCTTCTGTTCTTGGCGCAACCTGGTGGTTCACCGATAGCATCATCGTTTCGACCTCACCCTTCCACTCGCCACTGTACGCCTGTTTGGCGTCCTCAGCCCCTTTTTTGGCCGCGGCGGCTGGGTCTCCGGTAACCGAGTACAAGCCGGCCTTGATGTAAATCGTTTTCCCGGTTGCCTTGTCTGCGATCACGGTATATTTCGTTTGCTTCCATGGTGTGATCTTCGATTTTGGGTCATTCACGGACCCTACCGGGACCGGCGGTACCTCCATCACCCGGTTCCACCATCGATAGACGGGCCTCATGTTCGACACGAAAGAGTGGGTGGGGCCGTAGAGACCCGACTGCTCGTTCAGCACAGGCTTCGTCCAATCCCTCTCGCTTATGGTAGGGAACTTCGGATCCCGTGCAATAGCAGGGATATGGCACGTCTGGCAGGCGATGCGTTTCACGTGCATATTCAGGTAATTCGCCTGGGCTCCTTTGTGTGGCTTCTCGGTATGGCAGTTTAAGCAGTCGACCTTCACATCAACGAGTTCCTGAGCCTTCAGATCCGATCCACCCGCTACTTTGTGCTGTTTCATCGTGTGGCAGCTCACACATTGCAGACCCTTCGCCACATGGACATCGCTTTCTTTCGATGTCGGGGTAACCCCATGCTTGTGGTTCGGGCCACCACCAACACCCAAGTGGCATCTGAGACACATCTCACTGGTGGGTTTTTGGCTGCCTTGTGCTGCTTTCAGTACGTCCATACCGGGTGCGGGTGCGAACTTGAAGCCTTCGCCTTCCTTCACTACCACCCGCTTGTAGCCGGGGGCATGGCAAAGGAGACAGTCTATATTGTTGTAGTCCGCATCGGTAAGCTTACCTATTGGGTTAGGCTTTTGGCCCATTCCCGTGTGACATTGTGCGCAACCACCCGGCTGCGCCGGTTTCGAGGCATCCTTAGGCTGGAGAAGTCCAATCCAGTTGTGCCCCACAACCGTGTTAGGCGGCGCTCAGTAGCTCACCATCATTCCTGCGGGCTGGTCCTTGGGCCAGTCTTTCAGAAACTGAGGCTCGGCAAGCTGCTGGTAGTGCAGGCTTTCTGCGACTTCTTTCGCCGGACTTCTCATGACAGGCGACGCAGGTTTTCGTGCCCTCGTACTGGGTCACGAGCGCGGTATGATCCGGCGCAGCTGCCGACACCATGCCTGCAAAAAATAGGGGTGCCAGAAGTAAGACGAAACGTGAAACTCGCATCTCTTCATGTGGTCGCCTCCTTTCTTTTAAGAAACAGTATCTAATAAGCTAATACGGCCGAACTACCAATGGCCATCAATCGGCAGCTCGGCCATCTACTCTACAAGACCGGCGTGGCCGGGACTACTTCCGATCTCAAGGCCCTCGAATGTTTCTGGCGGGCTGAGGAGCACTTTTTTAAGTTGTCGAAAGAGGACAATGCTGTTGCCCGCACGTGGGCCGAAAATGCCGTTGCCGTGGACCCGAATTTCGCCGGAGCATGGGTGCTCATCGGTTTTACCCATCTTAATGATGCTGCATACACCTGGGGTAATGCTCCTTCCCAGTCCATGAAGCTGGCAGAGGAATGTGCACAGAAGGCCCTGTCCTTAAATGATTCCTATGCCGCGGCGCACGCCCTAATGGGCCAGTTGCGCAGATTTCAGGGTAGGTATGATGAAGCCGTACGCTATGGAGAGAAGGCCGTAGCAATCAACCCTAACAACTCGACGATGATGGTGCTGTTAGCTTTTAACCTCCTGTCTGTCGGAAGGTTCGACGAGTCCGTCGCGCTGGTCAAGACAGCGATGCGCATATGCCCCTATTATCCTGCGTTTTACCTGAACGTGCTAGCCCTGCCCTACGTCTTGGCCGGACGCTACCGGGAGGCAATCGAAGTATGCGAGCTCATGCTTGATCGCAGCCGCAAAGGTGAGATCAACCCCTTTTTCGCGCATCTAATTTTGGCTGAGGCTTATGCTGGGCTCGGCCAGATCGATAAAGCCAAGAACCAAGCTGGCGAAGTGCTAAAGGTAAAACCCAACTTTTCAATGGAAAGTGAGAAGTTCTTGGCAGCTTACAAAGACCCAGCATACAAAGAACGTCATTTCGCTCTGTTACGAAAGGCAGGGCTCAAGTGAGCTCCGTTCCTTCTGTCGTAAGTCGGCGTAACAAAGAAATTGTCGGAAAAGCTCGGCCTCAACCCCACACTTACCATTTGTAATAGAGCATACGAGGGGCAGGAGACAAAAGCGCGACTTCAGGAAGCACGCCGCACCACGGCCCACCTGGCAGTAGCGAACGTGCGCGAGTGGCAACAAGTAAATGTTGCCAGCGAAAAGCGTTGGGAGGAAGGACGAGGATAATTAGGATATTTTTGGCGAGTTCACGACTCCCTTCTAGCAGCTGCTTCAGCTATGGCCTGACGAGGAGTGGCCGGGTGCCCTTGTTGCGGTAGCGCTTTTTGGACTTCCCGAACAAAATGCGGAAAGAAGGCGCTCCGGTTCGTCGGTCTCGCACTTCGGACACCGAAGACCTCTATTGTCCTCACTGACCTTCTGCATCACTTCAAACGTTTCCTTGCACTTTTTGCATCGGTACTCATAAATGGGCATGTTCGGCATCTCCTCTTGCTATCTACTGATGTTTATAAAATATCAGATGGGCGGCAAAAAAGAAATAGGGCAAGGTCAGGAGGTGCCATCTGGATTCCTACCGGCCCAAATGCCCCGGCTGGTTCCACTATGAGGGTGACGGCCGGTGCATCTTGGTCACTGTAGCCCTCTCCTTTACGCATTGCCGTTTGTAATCTTGACCCTTAATGCGCACACGCCAAAGTTACCCTTCCAGGAAAGAACGAACGAAATTCATCGTCACGGATTTGTCAAAATCTTTACATCGCTAAATCGGCGACTCCTCCCACAAGTTCTCGCTCTATGGCAACCTTTAACGTTGACGATACGAGAGGAACGCAAGCATGAGGAGGGGTTTAGATAGAGCATCGGCCCCGCCCTTTTTTGTGTTAACGAGACACGGTCCCTTGAGATGTGCCGAATCGAGAAGCCACAGCACTGTAGCCGTATGGGTCAAGGATGTTTGCCACGCCACTGGATGTGCCGAATTTAGCAGCCACAGCACCGTAGCCGTAAGGATCATAGATGTTTGCCACGCCACTGGATGTGCCGGATGGATAAGCCACAGCACCGTAGCCTGTGGTGGGAGGATTATAACGTGAGAAAGGAGACCCTGGGGCAGGTAATCCCTGAGCAAGAGCGCTGCTACCGATCAAGGTGAGCGCAAGCATGAACAGAATTCCTCTTTTCATTTCACTCCCTCCTTTACGCTGCAAATCTCTGCTTTATTAATATCATTAAATACGAAATGAGTCAATGTCACCTCAGCCCGGTGTGCCGAGTTCACAAGGGTCACGCCCACCTATCGCTTTCGGATCACTCGCTACAAGAAGTTACATTTTATGCGCTGCTTCCCCTTATCGGTCATGCGGTAAACGCCCCGTGATACCCTTTTCAGGTCGGGCGTCTTCCCTCTAGTCAACCTGGAGAGATAGGTAAGGACTATGTACTGGTAAGCAGGCTTACCTCCCCACTCGGGAGGTCTTCTTAAATCCTGCTCGGTCAACTCTTTAAAGGTGCCTTTCTCAAGGGCTGCGTAAATATCTATAGTAGCCACCGTCTCCTTGGTTCTTTGCAGAGCATCGACGATGCGCAAAATGACACGTTCCCACACATGCGTGCCGAGTTCCCATCCTTCCATACCAGGTCTCCATGGGGCCGACTCTTCCCGTCTATGTGTTACCCTGTCTCCCGCGTGTTGTTCAGCTCTTCCTTCAGTACCTGGCTGAGCCGAAAGACCAAGACCGTCCTTGGTGCTATCTCGATCTCATCGCCGGTTTGCGGGTTCCTTCCTTTTCTCGCCTTCTTCTTTCTCACGATGAAGTTCCCCAGTCCTGAGATCTTCACGTTTTCACCCCCGGTGAGCCAACTCTTGACGATGGCAAAGAAGTGCTCAACGGTACTCGAAGATTCGCTCTTCGAAAAACCGAGTTTTTCGTACACATGCGCTGCGATGTCCGCCTTGGTCATACCCATCTCCTCCGCTCTGAGCTTTGCGCGTTCGGCATGCCTGAGTTTCTAATGATGACACCCTGATGCCGGGAGTCAGAGAAAGAGTGCTAAAGCAAAGCCGGATCCAGCGCCGTGACCTGCTAATCACTGATCTTCATGAACTCGGCTGGCTGGCGGTTGAAGCTCGCAACCACTCTGCTCTGTTTTGCTACGTCGAGGAAAGGCCTGGTGCCATCAATAACATCGGCAACATCCTGGTTGCTGAGGTAGATGATCGCATACTCGATACATCCGCCGTACGTGTCGCACTGGGTGTAATCACGGAGCGGCCAGTAAATCCCGAAAGCCAACCCCTCAATATCCTTGAACTGCAGGTCGCTTTTCTTCAAATATCGGATGTACTTCGGGAACTCCTGGCGCGTGATTCGCGTCAACCGCTCCCGCCACTTGTTCAGGCTCAGACGCTGCCCTGTCAAAGACGATAGCCGCCGGCCGGATTTTTATCGAGACATAATGATCCAGCTTTTCTTCCGCGAAGGCTTCAACCCGATGACGGCTATCCCGTCATAGTAAAAGTCGACGCCTGCCTTGTTGTATATGAGGTAGATGTTCCGCAGGGCCTCCTCGTTCATTTTGTAAACACGGGCAAGGTCGGGGTCCTCATAGTTCGTCTTGAAGACCTCACTCTCATTCTTCGCAACCTGAACGGGACCCATGGCACAGGACACAAGCACCAGGCAGACAAAAATGACGACGAGTTTTTTCATGAATGATCCTCCTTGGCCTGGAACGATCCGCCCCACTCCTGCGTCCAGGTTCATCAGGCCTGAAGATTGGGTAACCTATTTCCTCAGGCACTTCAGCGCGTCAGGAAACTGCTGATCGGTGCGCGCCTTTCAAGGTCCTATGAGCCCTATTCTCGGAGATCCTCCATTGGCCCAATATCTTCCAACTTTGATAAATCCATAGGTAAGCATTTCTGTTCAGATTGTCAACACTGACTTCAGCGGTCTGACTTCAACACAGGAGAACCCCGCACGCAACCAAAGGCCCTGGCCGGCGACGCCTCTTTTGTTTGCCAATGTCGCTGTTCCTTTCTGTTGTTAGTTTAGAGCAGCTCGATCACTTGTGTCACTGTCCAGTTTTTCCAGGCCAGCTCGAGCACTCTCCGATTGAGTCGTAGCTGCACTGCGTGACTCCGTCTAACCAGATGGTCCCTGATAGGTACGCACCGGAGAGGTCGGCACCGGACAGGTCTGCGTTTGCCAGGTTGGCACCGGACAAGTTGACATTCGACAGGCTGGCATCAGAGAGGTTGGCGCCCGAGAGGTTGGCCCCTGATAGGTTAGCACCGGAGAAATTGGCCCTGGAGATAGCGGCACCGGAGATATTGGCGCGAGAGAGGTTGGCGCCCGAGAGGTTGGAATTGGACAGGATGGCGCCGGACAGATACGTGCCGCCCAGGTTAGCGCCGGAGAGGTCGGCACCGGACAGGTTAGCGCCGGACAGATCAGAACCCGAGAGGTTTGAACCCGAGAGCTTGGAATTGGGCAGAGGGGCGTACCGCAGGTCGCAGCCTGGACACTGATTTTCCGCCAAAAGCCTGTCTAAACTTGTCCGATTAAAAGCATATGATGTTGCAGACATAAAGAATAATGGGATAAGAATGAGACAGACAATGGAAACCGTGTTGTTCTGCTTCACAATGTTCCTTTCTCAAAGAGTTGATTCAAGTGGTGGTGCATAAGATGCTCGGTTTCTCCTTTTGTGTTAAACATGTTTACCTTACTTACTATAAGGATCAAGGCGATACAACGCAACGGACATTCATTTCGGGTCGAGTTCAGTAAGGACCTTCCATGTCCGCTTGGAACGCTCCGCTCCTTGTCCCGCGCCTGCCGTGCATAACTTGTAACTTGCTACTTAACCCGTAAGTGTGACTTCACCCCTTTCTCGCGGTCGACTACTGCACGTATTGCAGTTTCCCATGCTCGTGCCATCTTGTCGTAGCCGCCGGCATTGGGGTGAAGGCCGTCCGCATAATCGCTCTTGGAGAGGATGTTTCGCATGTCCACCATTGAGACACGCGGGCCTTTGGACACGACAATCCCGGGAATCGCAGCATTATATGATTGATGGTCCGGGTCCGGGGGGCCCCAGCGAAAAGGAATAATCTGCGCCACAATAACTCGCGTCTGCGGCAGACGCGCGAGAATATCGTCCAAAAGCGCCGAGAGATTACCGGGTGCCGAGGCCGCATTGCCCCGGTGAATATCGTTCGTACCGATGTGGAGCAGGATGATGTCCGGTTGGTAGGTCTCAAGCCAGCCATTTGCATCTACACCACTCTTTATCTGCCCGATTGTCCAACCCGAATGACCCTCGTTGTCCGGATCAGGGATGACCTTATTGCCGCTCTGTTGGGATCCCACGAAGTCAACAATGTAGCCGTCGTTTGCGAGCAGCGTCCCGAGCGCGTGGCGATAGCCGCCGTAACTGCGCTCAGGAGTACCGAAGGTGATCGAATCACCGAGCGGCATGATCTTGAGCGAGACCTTCTCTGAGGATGCTGCGACAGGAGCGGCTCGGTAGGGCGGCGTCGCAGCAAACGAAGGGGATGCACCTGCTTCAGTAGAAGCGACCATGGGGCAGAAGAACAGTAGACTCACCAGGATGAAAACCGGTCGCAAACGTTTGTCGATCCTATAGAAACGTGAGTGATCTCTAGGTGGACCAGGCTCGATGACCATTGCTCAAGGCTCCATGCGCTGCGCGTTCCAGCACGCCTCCGCACCTTCGCACTCCTTGTTGGCACGGAGCACATCGTGCAATCGCTGCCGTTTCTCCGCGGACAGGCTTGAGGCGACGTTCGTCAGCTCGTCGGGATCGCGGAGCAAGTCGTAGTAGCCGAGCGGCGTGACACTGGAAAACCAGCATCAACTTTGAGCAAGACGCAATCATTATTCCGGGGTCCAGAAGGGACCTGCCTTGCCCAACTTCTGTAACGATACGAAGAGTTCGGGGTGCATATTCCTTTTGTCGGGAGAGATAGTCCGGTTCCAGACGATTCCTGTGCAGGGGTCCGCTGAAGGCCAGCGCCCAGTTGGACAACGGCATGATGGACTCCGCTGAAACGGAATCATAAAGCGGCCAGTTTTTCACGTGTTCTTCCGACCGGAAGAGGTTCATGCGGCTTCAGGCCAGGCCCCAGGATATTTCACCCTTCAAAACCTTGGCAAACGGGATATTCATGTGTCCTACGGTCGTCGCAGGATTGACTTCCAGGATATCCTCGTCCCGCATGCGGACAAGAATGGGTTGCCCACAATCCAGGCAATGCGTGTCGATACGGATCTCAGTGCCCGGGAAGAGCCAGCGCACGGCCAGCACTTCGATCCCTCACTGGCCGTACCACTTTTGTTCCCCCTTTATGGTCACCAGATGATGGGTCGGTACATTAGAAAACGGCGCCCAGGACTCGACGTAATCCGTTTCTTTAACAAACCAGCAGGCTATGGCGGATTCGGCGGCCTTGCGCTGTACCTGCCTGGCCTCTTCGGGTCGAAGGTTAAGAGTGCCGCGAGCTCGGTATAGTGCGGTGCCCGTCCGGTCTTCACGAAGTGCTCCACAACAGCAGTGTAAGCGCGTTGAACCAGTGCGGTTTCTTCCATATCCGTTCCTCCTTTCCGGTGTTGGTGGCATATTCCTGAATTGCTTCCACCCTCCATTACAATTATGTGTCGGCCGGTCTCGCGGGTCAAGGTTCAGTTCAGCCTGTACCGTTCATTATTGCCACTTCAAATCAAGAACAAGATGAAAACGTCGATATACTCTGACACGGGAAGAAGCAGGGCGAAGCTGATTGTCGGAAGAAACGAGAGCCACCGAGAGAGAATACAACTCGTGCCTCATCGAGAATTCCACTTCGCAGAAAGCTTCCGTGCGCCGCAACTATCTGCGAGAGCGCGGATAAGCACACCAGCCTGTCTACTTCTTGATCAGCTTCTTACCCACCTCCCACGCGGGGGCAAGTTCTGCACCCATGGTCACGTACCTTTTCTGGGGCAGCTGAAGCACGATGGGATTCATCTTCCTGATGTCGGGGAGTCCCTCCGTCAGATAGCGTTCTTCGGTGTAAACGCCGATGATCTCTCCGATAAAGAGTTCCTCCATCGGCAGGTCAACGGTTTGAATCAGCTTGCATTCCGCGTTGAAGGGACACTCCTTGATCATAGGCGCTGTCTTGAGCTTACCGTAGAATGTTTCGAACACCTTCGACTTGTCGTGCTTGCTCCCGGATACGAGGCCACAATAATCAGTAACTTCGGCCATTTCCGCCGAAGGTATATTGACGCTGAACGTCCCATTTTCCTTGACGCCGGCGTTTGTGTAATGGACCTTGTTCATCGTGACCATGACATACGGCGGCTTCGGGTGAACCATGGTGAACCAGGCCACGGTAAGGTAGTTCGGCTTCCCTCCCACATTTGCGCCTACAAGTGAACAGCCCATCGGGTAGTATACTCTCTCAGGTGCGATTTCGATCTTTGCCATAGCGTCCCTCCTTTTTTTCTTATTGTAATACATCCGGCAGCCCTCCGTTGTTTTTAGCCAGGAGTCGGCTTAGTATTTATTGACATGGCTTGGATAGCGGGTCGAGCATATCCGTTGCCCGAAGGCCGCAACACCGGACGGCAAGTAAAAAGTTCCACCACCCGTGAAAGAGCTCCACGGGTACCCGGAGGCGCACAAATCATGAGGAGCGGAGGCGTACCAAGGGTACGTCGGAGCGAGGCAGGATGCAGGGCAACGAAGCAGATGGACTTTTGACGCCGCCGTTCTATCACGTCGGGACGAGCGGCTGGCAGTATAGCCACTGGAGGGGCGTATTCTACCCCGAGGATTCGAAGTCGAAGAATTGGCTGCGCTTTTACGCGGAACACCTTAATACCCTGGAGCTGAATGTCACGTTTTACAGGCAGATGCGCCGGTCGACTTTCCAGAAGTGGTACGATACGGTGCCCGCTGATTTTCTCTTCTCTGTCAAAATGTCACGCTTCATAACGCACATCAGGAGGTTGAGGATAGAGGAAGAATCAGTCAGGCTCTTTCTGGATGACGCCGGCGCACTTAAAGAGAAGCTGGGGATCATACTTATCCAGCTTCCGCCCTCCCTCAAATTTGACCGGTCACTCATGGACGATTTTTTCGGGATTCTCGACCCGTTGTGCAGATACACAGTTGAGGCCCGTAACAGGACGTTTGTCAGCGACGAATTCTTTTCCCTGTTACGGGAGCACAACATAGCATGGTGCATAGCAGAAAGCGCAGGTCGCTACCCGTACCATGAGGAATTGACCGCGTCCTTTGCTTACCTGAGACTCCACGGCAGGACTGAACTCTACGCGTCCAGTTACGTGATGAGGAATTGCATGAACTGGCTACAAAGATCCTGAGTTGGTCACGGGAGACATACGTCTATTTCGATAATGACTTCAGCGGCTACGCCGTAAAAAACGCCATAACACTGGCCGCCATGCTCAGGAACCGGTGAAACATTCCCCACGGCCTTAATCTTCTGTCACCCGTGACGCGTCACGCGTCACGGTATTTGCTAGCCCAGTATCAGTCGCTGCGGGTCCACCTGCTCCCTCAAGATGCGCAGCTCTTCTGCTGTCGGCGGCAATGACTCCTTCGCCGACGCTGCATCGATATCGAAATCGATCTCGTCGGTAATCTCGGAAAGCGAGACCCCGGGATAATACTCGGCGAGGTACATTGCTTTAGTGGTTTCATCGAATTTCATGATGCCCTTGTTTGTGACCACGGCGATCGGCCCGCCGCGAGCGTAACCGGCCTTTTTTCGCGATTCACCACCCTGGAGCCATCCGGGACTGGTCAGATAATCAAGTTCCTTGACAAACCGCCTCTTTCCGAGCTGCATGAAGACAATCACACCGGATGCGAGAGACGCGGCGTCACAGGCGCCGCCGCTTCCCGGGAATCTTACCCTGGGATGATGGTAATCACCGATGCAGGTGGAATTGAGGTTGCCAAACCTGTCGATCTGCGCCGCACCGAGAAATGCTATGGTGCGGAGTCTTCTGTGACCCACTATTGAGAAGGATTCGACCAGGCCTGAATTAAGAGAGGTTCCGTCCATGACCCTTGAATCGGAGACAGCCATGGGAAGCTCGTCAAGGGATGGGTCGACACCCCCTGTCTCAAAGAAGACAACCGCCCTTGGGTGCGTGAATGCGCTTTGAGACGGTGGCCGCGAGCATCGAGACTCCGGTGCCCGCGAACAGGACATCGCCATTCGAAATCAGTCTTCCTGCGCTGATTGCCATCATCTCTCTTTCCGTATAATCGGCCATGGTCTCTTTACCTCCTGTCGAGCCCCGGCGTATACCCGATAACGGGGTTCGCCTTAATGGTCATCAGCCCGGACCCACCCACCTTATCAAGATACTGCTCGTGATCCGACACACCGAGAACCCATTCATCGAGATACTTCTTGAAACCTGCGTCCTCTCTGGCCGCATCCCTGTACATGTTCAGATGTTTTGCGTCATAGTCATAGAAAAGGCGGCATGCGGTCGGATGAGCGCCGTACGGGACCCTTACAATGGCGTCGATAAGAAAGGGCGGCAATGAATTCTGGTCGGGGTCGAGACGAATAAAGGACTTGGGCACTATCTCTTCACAGGTGACGATGACGGCATCAGCTGCTTTGGCCTGCTCGATATCTGCGAACGTCAGCCCCTTGATCCGCACGGTACCATCATCTCCCACGTACTGCGCATGCACGAGCGCAACATCGGGCTGAAGCGCCGGCAGCAAGATCACCTTCTCGCCATGACCGTCGAAAGGGTCTGCCAACTCCACAACCTTCTTCCGTGCCACCTTCCTCTGTTTTCTCGTTTCTTTGGAAAATCCTTCCTTACGCAACAGGTCGGTCTCGAAACCGGACTTCGAAGGGATGAAAGGTATGCTGAGTGAGCCGGCAAGGAATCTCAGGCTCATCTGGTTATTCGAATAGTCCTCGACTTCTATGTCACCGCGCTCAACAGCTTTCCTGAACATGACGCATGTCGGTGCAAACCTGCCGTTTGCTCCATAGGCCAGCTCCACGCGCTTTACACAGCCTGCGCCGATGAGTATATCGAAGGATTGTCCTTGAGAGTGGCAGACGATGTGCAGGTCTTTTATCTCTTGCCGAATTATCTCATAGGCGATCGCCATGGGGTTGCGGCTTACCGTGAATCCACCGAGAGCTATCTGGGAACCGTTTTTGATGAATCTTTGTACGGCCTCCCCGGGGGACATCACCTTTTCCTGGATTTCGGGATAACCGATCATCGATCACGCTCCTGGACCTATATTTTTCGAGCTGCGCCGATTGATGAAGAATGCAATCATATACTACGTACGTTGATGAGCTTTCAAGGATTTTCTGCATACAGACCGGTCGCCGTTTGAGCGCGCGCCGGACGCCGGTTCACAGGCCGACAGCCGCTGGACTTCGATTGATATTGGGGTTTCGACACGAAAGAAAAAAGTTGACAAAGGGGGTCGTTAATAGTAATCAATCCTAAAGAGAAACGCATATGCAGCCATCATACAGGAGGGGGTGTATTGTGGATGAAGGTCATTTCTTGAAAGAGGCTCAACGGTTAGCCAGGCGCGATTTTCTGAAAGTAGCGGTTGCCGGTGGTGTCATGCTCCTTGGTGGCGGGCCGGCGCACCTTTTTGCCCAGGAACGGAAGCGGGTCTCCGTGGTAACAGGGGGCATGGGCGGCGTCTACTTTGTCATGGGGGGAGGAATTGCAAGCCTCATCACAAAGTATGGAGGCGCCGAAGCGGCAGCCGAGGTGACCGCTGCGTCCGTGGACAACTGTAAGTTGATTGGCGCCAAGAAGGCCGACATTGGCTTTGTCATGGGTGACACGGGATATGATGCGTTTAAGGGCGCGGGGAATTTTAAAGGTAAACCGCTCCCCATGAGAATGCTTACGGTCCTTTACCCGAACCTTATGCACGTCGTAACACTTGAAGGGAAAGGCATCAAGAAAGTGGCTGACTTCAAGGGTAAAAGGGTCTCCACAGGAGCCCCCGGAAGCGGTACTGAGGTTAAGGCCCTGAGAGTCCTTGACGCAGCAGGAGTCGACCCTGACAAGGATATCAAGAAAGACAGGCTGGGCGCGTCGGAATCGGCAGGAGCGCTGAAGGACGGGAAAATCGACGCCTTTTTCTGGGACGGTGGTGTTCCTACGTCGTCCGTACTCGATCTCGCGGCCTCTCCGGGCGTAAAGATGGTCCTCATCGCACACGACGATCTGATCCCCAAAATGGTCCAAAAGTTTGGTCCGGTCTATTATAAGTCGGTCATCCCTAAAGGCGTATATACCGGCATAAGCCAGGACACGCCGGTGGCTGCGGTAGGGAATTTTCTGATGTGTCATCAGGAGATGGATGAGAAGCTGGCATACAATGTTCTCAAGTCCATTTTTGATCACCTGCCGGAACTGGCAGCGATCCACAAAGAGGCACTCAATATAAACGTGAAGGATGGGGCTGGAAGCAAGGCCGTTCCTTACCACAAGGGATCACAGAAGTTCTTCAAAGAGAAAGGATTCGACGTACCTGTGTGAAGCAGTGCCGGCAGTACGGGAATTGCTGGAGGGTTCGACCCCTTCTCTATCTTGCGCTGTCGTTGGCGGGCTGTATAGTGGTAGCTTATGCAGTCAGCATTCAGGTGCTGCAGGTGGGGGAAGGCGGCCCTGTTTTCCGCGTGGCAGAAGGAGAGGTCTTTTCTCTTTGCTATACCCAGTCCATGTACAAAGTCCCTGTAACGGAAAAGTTCAGGGTCGAAAACGGCCAGTTAATCCTGTTCCATGTGATAAGCAGCGAAGCAGCTCTGGAGTATTTCGGGATAGAAAGAAAGGAAGAGAATAACGTGCGCAGGGTGGTGACCGAATTTCTGATACCGCGGTCGAGTATCGGGAAGCATGCGCTCGTGATAAGAAATAGCAAGATTGAACTGAGCAATGCCAACGGCCAAAAGGAAGACATACATGTCCGGATGGCACAGATGCCCTTCATCATTTATGCGTCGCAGATGTGGAGGTAGGTCATCGAGCGTGACGGAGAAAAGGAGGTAGGGCAGGAGATGAAACAGGACACAGGAAACGACCAAAGCCGGAAACCGACCGAGGGAGAGCAGGCGAGCCACGGAGAACTCACCGAGGAGCAGAAGAAAAGGCTCGAAGAACTGATAGAAGAGGAAGAGGGTGTCACCAGAAAAGTCGTTGGGTTCTGGAACATCGTCATCACGGTTCTGGCGGTGGGTATGTCAGGGTTTGCAATCTACTCATCTGTTTTTCCGGTCACCACGCAGATCTTAAGGGGTGTGCACGTCGCATTCCTCCTGGCCCTTTCTTTCCTTTACTACCCCTTCTCAAGAAGATTCAAGTCCAGGATCACGCTCTTGGACATTGTACTGGCGCTGCTGGCCATAGGCACCATCCTCTACATGCTCATAGATTTCGAGCAGTTCATTTACCGTGCGGTGACGCCGGAACAGTGGGACATCATCTGCGGCGTGGCCTTCATTCTCCTGATTCTGGAGGCAACGAGAAGAAGCTCCGGCTGGATCATGCCGGTGACGTGCATCATTTTTCTGCTCTATGCATATTTCGGCCCGTGGCTTCCTGCGCCGTGGACCCACAGGGGTTACGATATCGAGCGCATCGTGGGCCACATGTACATGACCCTGGAGGGCATATTCGGTGTGCCCATTGATGTCTGCTCAACTATAATCATAATGTTCTGCATATTCGGGGCGTTTCTCTCTGTCTCGGGTGCGGGCAAATTCTATGTCGACGTGGCCTTCGCGGCCATGGGGCGAAAGCCGACAGCCGCAGGGCGTGCTGTTGTGGCTACCTCATACTTCCTGGCCATGGCGTCAGGGTCCGGAGTGGCCAATACCGTTGCCATCGGATCTGTTGCCTACCCGATGCTCAAGAAGGCAGGGTACGACAAGGACAATGCTGGAGGATTTCTGGCTGCAGGCGGCATGGGGGCGATAACGACGCCGCCTGTGATGGGTGCTGCGGCATTCCTTATAGCTGAATTTCTCCGGATCAGTTATGTCGACGTGATCTTGTTGGCCCTCATCCCCGCAGCCCTTTACTACTGGGGGCTTCTCCTGATGGTCGAGTTTGATGCGAAGAAGTTCGGACTGCAGGCCGTTGAAATAGAGAAGCGAGGCACGGTCTGGCAACTGACCAAAAATGTACGGGTTCCACTTTCTCCCCCTCATTGCTATCGTTGGTTTTCTTGTGAGAGGCTACACGCCGCAGGTAGCGGTTTTCGCGGCGGTCCTTACCTGTTTCTTCGCTTCATTCGTCCGCAAGGAGTCGAGGTTCAATATACCGAAGACAATCGAGGCGCTGAAACAGGGTTCGCTCACCGTGCTCAACGTTGCCGCTATCTGCGCGTCCGCGGGCATCATCGTTGGCGTGGTGAGTCTGACCGGCCTCGGCTTGAAGCTTTCCACGATCATAATCGGCTACGCAGGCGGCAATCTCGTAATCACGGCAATCTTTACGGCGCTCCTCTTGTGGATCATCGGGTTGGCCGTGCCGATCACGGCCACTTACATTATTGCCGCTGTGATCGCAGCACCGGCCCTTGTCAAACTAGGGGTGCCCGACTACGCCGCACATATGTTTATCTTTTACTACGCGCTTCTCTCTGAAGTCTCACCACCGACGGCGCTTTCGCCTTTCGCAGCGGCAGCGATAACGGGCGGTGATCCGTTCAAGACCACGATGATGGCGTGGAAGTACGCGATAACAGCATTTCTGCTGCCGTTCATATTCACGGTTCTTCCGGCTGGAAGGGTCCTGCTCCTCAGATGGGAGGGCATCGGCGTCATCGAAGGTGTCTGGACGCTCATCGCTGCCTTCCTCGGCATCGGCGTGCTCGCGGCCGGCTGTTCCGGTTGGCTGCTGAAGAAGGCCACAATTATAGAGCGAGTCCTGCTTATCGCAGGAGCACTGCTGTTCGTCTATCCAAACAGGCTCTCGGATGTCCTTGGATTCGCGTGTCTGATAGCGGTGCTGCTGCTTCAGAAGGTGAGGAAGGATAAGGAGGGCCTGGAACCACGAACCGTGTGAGCTAATACCGATTGCCTTCAAGTGTATACCTTCGTTGTCGCTGCGTCCTTACAGGATGCTACGCTATCGCTCTCCTCGACGTACCCCTCGGTACGCCTGCGTCCTTACAGGATGCTTCCTTACAGGATGCTGCGCTATCGCTATCGGCTCCTCGCTGCCGCCCGGGGTACCCGGCCGAAGGCTGGGTCGTCCAACTTGAATGCAATCGGTATAAGACGGTGCGATACCCCCTCGGTCTGGTTTAGTCACGCGCAGGCAAATTGGTATCAGTCGAAATCGGAATAGATCTCGCCGAAGCGCAGCCCCGCTATGGTCTTGCCCAGATAGTCCTGCCTCAGGCTTGCTTTGGTCTTGTCGAAATCCTGCGCTTTCACGCCGTTTGCGAGCGCCAGATAGGCTTCGCAGAAAGCAGCCAGATGATCGACGGCCTGGACCAGCTCGCCGTCCCGCGGATTGTATCGGTCCTCGTTGAAGCGGGCGCTTATCTCGTCGCTCGTCTTTTCATGCAGCGTACCGTCGAGAGTCACAACACTCTTGAACTCGATCTCGGTGAACATCCTCATCTCTTTGTGCCAACTCTCCTCGATGAGGCCGTAGACCTCTTCTTCCATGCGTTCCTTCTCATACTCTTTGATAAGGCTGTCAAGGCCACCGACTGATTTTTTTACGGGATGGACAATATCCCTCGTCAGCACTTCCGGCAGATCATGGAAGAGGCCGGTAAAGTAATTGTTGTAGCATCTCCTGGGACAGGCGTTTATTTCGAGTGAGAGAAGGTACGACAGGATGGCAACGATGAGCATGTGGCCGAGCACGGATGTTTCAGGCACCCTGCGGAGGTGGCTCCACCTGAGCTGAAAGCGCAACTGCCCGCAGAGGTCCGCGAAGTTCCGGAGTCTCGAATAGAGGGCCAGTTGCTGCGAACCCTTCAGGTCGTAATACTGTTCTTGCTTGCTTTCGAGTCGCTTGCGGATCCCTTCAATCTCGTATCCGCGCGGATTTGCCCGCTCGATAATATCGAACTCCCATTTTGTCGCATAAAAGTGGGCAGCGCTCAGGATCTTTTTGTTTACGTTTTCGTGAGGGTCCTCAAAGTACGATTGAAACCTTTGACAGAAGACATCGCCGAGCGGCATAATGATCGGTGCGAGCTGATCGAATACCCACCTGTTCAATTGTTTGTATTTGTTCCGGTCTTCTCTGATGCGATGGAAGATCTGCGGTTTCAGGTCCGTGACGATAATGCGCTGCAGGAATTCAAAGAGGCCGCCCTCTATTACTTCGATCCAGTTGAACTCGGGGTTTTCCTCCTCGAATTTACCCAGCATGAAGGAGATCACCATCTTGTGGGCCTGCTTATCCAGCTCGCGCAGTTCTACAGGCCGGATCTTGTCGTTCCAGCGCTGCATGCTCGCCGCGTCATGGATTTTGAGAATTAAGGCTTTTCTGATCATAGCGCAGTTTCTCCTTGAATACTCGCTCCTGAGGGCGTTACTATCAGACTACCTGTTCAATCATAACAGTGCCGACACAAAAGCACAATAGGAGAAGATAGCAGGTTGTACGATGCTCCGCGTCTAGACAACGAAGAAACAAAGAAAACCGAATTTCGGAACGTTCTATCGATCTCATTCTCGCAATTCGGAACAGCATTGGGTTTCAATTTTGTTTATGTGTTCCTGCCGTTCTATATTTCCGCTATAAGTCCTTATTCCGGTCGGGGTACGCTGCTATGGACCGGCGCCATAATGGGCTGCATGGGCGTGTGTCTCGCGTGTACGGCGCCGGGATGGGGTTCTCTCAGTCACCGGTTCAGTCCAAAATCGCTCTATCTCGCCGGAATACTGCCTCAGGCGGTCTTGATGTTGCTGATGGGGTTCTTCCCAAATCTCCATGTGCTGTTCATTCTCAGGATACTCCAGGGGGCGTTTGGAGGCGTTTCCACAACCGGCCTGATTATCATCTCAGTTTCGTCGTCGGAGAAGAACAGGGCGTTCCATTTCGGTATTTTTCAGTCCGCGCTCACGTTGGGTCAGCTTCTCGGTCCCCCCGCCGGGAGCTTTGGAGTGGCGACACTTGGGTATCAGTGGGCATTCGTAAGCGCTTCATTGATGTTATTTGCCGCCTCTATTTTTTGCTACTTTTTTGTAACGGATCTGCCGCCATTGCCGGGGGAGATGAAATCCTCAATGCGGTCGTGCCTTGATAGACGCACTCTGACAGGCTGGACACTCTGTCTCGTGGCTATGACCCACTTGGTCTACTTGCCCACTATTTTTCCGCCGGTTTTTCAGAAATTCGGATTTGACAATACATCTGCTGTGAAGATGGCGGGGCTCGTGGTTATGCTTTACACGTGCACATCAATGATCGGCACCTACGCATGGAGTTTTCTCTCACGACGGACGGGCGTAAAGAAGATGATCAACTTCCTGCTTTTATCAGGGGCGCTGCTTCCTGTCATGCTGGTGTTTGCTCAGGAGATCAGGTCATTCACCCTGATCCTCATGTTGGAGATGGGCATGGTTGCTGCAATTATTCCATTGACCATATCGATGTTTGCTGCGGAGCCGAAAGGAAATGTCATCGGGTTCATGAATGCAGCGAGATTTGTAGGAATGGCGGTTGGACCTATACTGGCCTCATCACTTCTCGCATTTGCAAACACTACGACTCTGTATCTTGCGGTTAGCGGCATCACGCTGGCTGCATATCTGGCGTGCCGTGCCTTTATCAGATGAAGCAGAAGAATCGGACTCTTTTTGCCTCTCTAATCACTCTGTGAAGAGGATTCTACCTTCGACTTTCGGAGAGACGGGAGAATGTTTCTTCAGGTACTCTACCAGAGCATCACTCAGCGTGTCCCTGTACACCATATTTTTCCCCTCGCTAAGGGCAATCACTTTGTCGCCACCAGCTGCAAGAAAATCATTCGTCACCACGGCGTACGTCTTGCCGGGATCGAGTGGCTCGCCGCCAACCTCCGCTTTTACCAGACGCTCCCCTGCAGGTCTTTTCAGGTCATAGGTTACCGTCATGCCGGATACCTGCAAGCCACCGAATTCCATGGTGCCGGCCTGCTCAAGGGCTTCTTTGACCTGTCTTCCGGTCAGATCCATGGAAACGAGCACGTTGTCGAAGGGAAGAACCGTGTACAGCCCTTCCATGGTGATTGTTCCCGCAGGGATGTTGGCCCTGATGCCGCCGCTGTTCTGAAAGGCGATTTGACTGCCTGCCGCCGCCCGCATCGCATCCGCCACGAGATCCCCTAGATTGGACTCACTGCCACTTTTGGCGGTGAGGTCGACCGATGTTTCCCCCACGACGACGGCGAATTTCTGCTTGACCCTGTCATCATACTTTTTTACTATTAGTGCGGCTTTTCTATCAGGCGTGTTTTGCGGAGCGGCCGATACCAGCCTCAACCCACTCGTCCCGGCAATGCCGGCTGCGCGACCCGTGGCCTTATCCACGATCAGTTCCAGTACCCCGAGGTAGACGCCGTAGGCCCCCGCCTGCACTATTACTGGGGCTCGCGTCGCCCCCTCCACCGGCAAAGCCGCCGGAGCCTCCCCCTCTCGCTCGCCGTGCTCGCTAGATGGATTTCCCAGGGCAAGCTCGTGGAAATCCATTTTCAACCTTAACGGTTTTGGAATCACTGTGTGGCTGTGGCCCCCGACGATGACATCGATGCCGGGAACAGCGGAAGCAACTCTCTTATCAGCCTCAAATCCCAGATGTGAAAGGAGAATGACGATAGATGCCCCTTGCTGTCTCACCTCCCGGATCAGCCGAGGCAAGACCGCTTCCGGGTTGGGGAAGGCCAGCCCTTTCAGATTGTCCGGTTTAGTTATGTATGCTATCTCAGGGGTTGTCAGGCCGATCACCGCCACCTTGGCGTGCCCCTTCTGCAAGATCGTGTACGGCCTGATGCCGGAAAGCAGATTTCCTTTGCTGTCTACGATATTTGCCGCAAGAAAAGGAAAGCGCGCCTCTTTTCGCAGACGTGTCAAAGCCGCGATGCCCCAATCAAACTCATGATTGCCTAACGTCATGGCATCGAATTTCAACTCGTTCATGACATCCATGACAGGCGCGCCGTGAAACAGGTTTGATACAGGGCTTCCCTGAAACATGTCTCCCGCAGCCAGAAGCAGGGTGCCTCCCGGGTTTTTCGCTCTTGCCCTTTTGATCATCGCCGCGAGATAGGCTGCTCCACCCACCTGTTCCTGCGGGTTAATGGTCTTGTCGATAAAGGGTTTTACCCTGCCATGGTAGTCATTCACATGGAGTATCGTGAGAAGCGTCGTGGCAGGCTCGCCGGCTTGCAGACCGGCTGCAACGATCAAGAAGATCGTCAGACTAATGACCAGCAAGGTACTTAATTTCTTTGTCATTCTATGTCCTGTATAACATTTACGGGCTAACCCTATTAAGCTGCCACCATATGCTATAAAGACTAATCACTCGACCACTGAAGCCTTTAATCACTCGACACTCGACACTTTCACCATCCTTCTCACTTTCCTCGGCGCGGATAGCCAGACGACAACGCTGGAGGCCAGGGCGAAAACCGCGCAAAGAAGAAAGGCCAGTTGATAGCTCTGGGTCTTGTCATAAATGAAGCCGCCGAACCAGGCGCCAAAAGCGCATCCCGCGCCGATGACCCCTTCCAGTATGCCGTATATGAGGCCGAATCGCTTGCCCTGAAAGAGGTCCGCCGCAACGGAGATGAACATGGGCGCGGTGCAACCCCATCCCACGCCAAGAAGGAGGCTGAAAACATAGGCGAGGTTTCTGATCCCCGTCACGTTCATGACAATAAGAGACCACGCTGCCATGGAGAGAACGATCGCCCCTGCGGTGAACGTCGGTTCGCGGCCGATCCGGTCAGAAAGCCAGCCCCAGAAGATTCTGGAAATCAGCGAGACAATCCCCACCATAGCGAGGAAAAAGGCTGCAGCCATCCGCTCGATGCCCTTGTCCACCAGAAATCTAACCGAGTGGGTAACCATCAGGTAGACAGGGGTAATGCTCAAGAACGCAAACGTCAGAAGGGCCCAGTAGCGCCCTGTCTTGAAGATCCGTTTCACTGTCCAGTCTGTCTCTGCCCAAACGTGATCGACCACCTCCACACTCCTTTTCCTGGGAAGCTGACCGACAACTGATCCGTCAGGGAAGAGGCCAAGCTCTGCTGGCTTATGACGAAGAAAGATGAGCATGAGAGGAAAGAGGACGACAAGAAATAAGCCCGCGAGAGCCACAAAGGCCGTCCGCCAGCCCCACAATGCTATGAAATACTGCGTCAGCGGCACCAGGAGGAACGTTCCCAGGCCCATGCCGGAGACAGAAATGCCTACGGCAACACCCCTCTTTTTTTCGAACCATTGCGCAAGGATGGGTGAGTATGCGGCAATACTGACTGAGGTGACGCCAATGGCAACAATGCCTCCGAAGAAGAGGTAGAACTGGAAGAGGTCGCTGATATAGCTACAGAGAGCGAGACCGCCGCACATAATAACGATCCCGGGAAGTATAACGCGCCTCGGGCCAAACCGGTCGATCAAGCCTCCGGTGAGCGGCGCCAGTATCAGATAGATGACATAGGAAACTGACTGAACCCCGGCTGCGCCGCCCCGGCTCCATCCGAATTCATCGAGAAGAGACGCGTAAAAGACGGCAAACGTAGTGCGGATACCTGTCCAGGCAGCCATGCCGAGAAGGCCGAGAGCGACGATGACCCATCCATAGAAGAAAGGCGGGGACGCAAAACGTTTTTTCGTCAAATCGATTTCCTCCTCGGCTCCGCCGCGCGAAAAGCGGGTGTGGCGCTCTTATATTGTTCACAATTACTAATCTCAATACAACGTCTTTTTTGTCCAAGGCTTCTTGACAGGCTAAGTTCCCCGTATCAGAGCCTGCCCTGGAATGTTTCTATCCAGGGTACGGGGCAGGCTTAGTCAAGCCCGGAATGACAAACAAAGGAAATGAGCTCCTGATACCAGTTGGTGCACGAAAAAATTGACACATTTCTGAAGTGGGACTATACTATAATTGTTCACAAAACGGACCATTACGATGCCGCGGTTGCAGAAAACTATAGCTGTCTGTCTCGTTTTATTTCTCATGACGATCACTTTGCTCTGTCTCATTGACTTCGGAGGCGGCAATAGCGGTATCAACGAACTGGCTTCCCTCGTCGGCCTGAAGGCGATAGTCGCGGTACCAACCGTAGAAGCGGGCCGGTACGGCCTGTCGATTGTATCAAAGGAAAGCGTCCGCCCGAATATCGCTGCGCTGCTCGTCTACGCGATTCTCGGATTCATCATTGCCTCGACGATTTACAGCCTCCAGCCGAAGGTAGGCGGCCTGGGCTCTTCCGACTGGACGGACGTGGGCCGGCGCATGAGCGAATCGGCCTACTATGAAGAGGCGATAGATGCGTATACCATTGCAACGCAACTGAATCCTCGAGCCTCCACAGCCTTTGCTGAAAGGGGTGTGGCCTATCACAAGGCCGGTGATTACGAACGGGCGGTCCAGGACTACCACACGGCGCTCCGCCTCAGGCCTGTGTTGACCACGTATTACCAGGAACTGGGTGATTATTTCAACAGCCTCAAGCTCGTGGCCGGCCATGGGCTGAGCGAGGCCCGGATGGTTGAGCGTAAGCAGGCGCCGACAACCGATTTTCTCTGGTGTCCCAACTGCTTCCTGGCAATGAAGGTCCCCAAGGGCAGCCGCGGGTGTTTTAACTGTCCGAAGTGTTCGCACGAATTCTTCGCCTGATGCCGGGCTGCCTTTCGCGCCTATCTTCGTCGACTTCGGGGATCGCCGCTCCTCAACGTACCCCAAGGTACGTCTCCGGCCGACGACCTCTCGTCTTCGCGTTATCCATCGAAATTCAGCCCGTCATCATCACGTCAACATGTCGATACGGATCCGCTCCACATTGTTTGAGCGCCTCCGGGTACCCGTGACTTCCTTCCACGGGTGGTGGAGCTTTTTACTCGCCGTCAAGAAATTCATCGGCCGTGCAGCCTTTGAGGTCCGGTAAGGATCAGCTTGAAAGCAAAAAGACAAGCCGTTCCCATGCGCCAGGTTTCTGCAGTTTCCTGAGTTTTCTTACTCCATACCACATAACTGGCCGTGAATAAAGGAGGAGAAGGAGGACGGAACCGTTCCTGTGAGCGAAGCCTTGCGGGAGCCTCTCGGGTACCCGGCTTACAGGCGGAAGGAGCGGTGCGCCGTGTGAGGCGCACGCCGAGGATTGTCTGAGCGCTAAGTCCGCCACCGTGGCGGAACGTGCGCGAGTTCCGCAGGCGAGCGGGAGGAGCCTTTAGCACGGGTGAGAGGCGAAGCACGAGCGAGCGATGGGAATGGTGGAGTCCGGCTGGTGGCAAAACTCAGGAAAGTCCAGTCAGGTTTTCCTTGACACCTGTTATGGATCGTATCATCATCTAGAGGTGCATGCGTATTAGCTCAGTGCGTGAGGTGATTTTTGAAGGGTATCATCGAGAAAGACAGAGAGCGTTACAGGAACTTTTTCGGCAAACGAGATGCCCGGCAGGAGTACTGGGTTTATAGTATCTGTTCCGTCTGTTACGGTGAGTGCGCGATCCGGGTAAAAGTGGTGGATGGGAAGCCCGTTGCAGTGGAGGGTGTTCCTGAAAGTGATCGTGGCGCTCAGGGCAGGCTCTGCGCCAAGGGCGTCAGCGCGATAATGGACTGGCACAATCCGAACAGAATCCTCTATCCGGTAAGAAGGACTAACCCGAAGAAAGGGCTTCATGAAGACCCGAAATGGGAGCGCATTTCCTGGGAAGAAGCCCTCGATATAATCACCGAGAAACTGATAGCTGTTAGAAAAAAAGACCCTAGGTCGCTCTTCTTCGGCATGACACCCGGTCCTACGGGCGGCATGAGGTCCACCGTTAATTACATGCGCTTCATGAGTGCCTATGGCGGCACCCATGCCTCCGGCGGCCCCAGCGTTATGTGCGGCGCCAGCGCCCATCACATAGGCGCTCTGCAGTATGCAGCGTGGGATATTATCCCCGATTACAGGTACTGCAATTACGTGCTTCGTTGCGGTGGAAATGAAGGGTGGGGTGGCGGTAGGAACGCGAGCGCAAGCATCAGAATGGCCGCGGCGGCGAGAGAGCGGGGCCTGAAAATGAAGGTGATGGACCCTCAGGGATTCACGGTCGCATCTAAAGGCGAAGAATGGATACCCATCTTACCGGCTACGGACATCGCCGTCTTCTTGGCCATTGCTAATCTTATCGTAAACAAGATAGGGATTTACGATAAGGAATACGTCAGGCACAAGACGAACGGTCCCTACCTTGTCGGCCCCGATCGTCTGTACGTCCGGGACGAACAGACAGGGAAACCTCTCCTCTTCGATGAAGCTGACGGCAAGGTGAAGACGTACGATGATCCAACTCTGGTGAATCCGGCGATTCTGGGCAAGTATGCGGCCCATGGAGTCGAATGCCAACCTGTTTTCGCCCTGATAAAAGAACATCTCAAACAGTATGAGCCGGAATGGGCTTCCGGGATAAGTACGGTTCCCGCCGAAACGATTCGAAGGCTGGCGGGCGAGCTTGTTGATGAGGCAAGAATTGGCAGCGTTATCGAGATTAATGGAGTGACAGGTCCCTTACAGACCGGCCTGTGTCGTGGGCTACAAAGGGCTGCAGACCCATCAGAACTCCTTTCACCAGTATACGGCCATGCACCTGATAAATGTGCTGCTCGGCAACCAGGATGTATGCGGAGGGGTCCTGGGTTCAGGGACGGCGCGGAGCCTCGGCTATCCCGAAACGGGTGGATTTGCTTTTGCCCCTTACGGCGGCTTTGAAGGTATGCTGACTGCCGGCGCCTGGCCCATTGGCTGGTCTGTCTGGCCACCCCGTAAGGTTGAAGGGCCCGGCACCCGTATGAACTTTATGGACATCCTCTCCCACTCGGGGTCGAATATCTATCCTTTTGCTGAGGACTGGGAAGAGTTATGGCGTAACGCCGGCAGTCCTTTCGTGCCGGAATTTTATTTCACCTATGGGTCTAATGTAGTGATGAACATTATGAGACCGGAGGCAATTGAAAAGTTCCTCGCTAAAATCCCATTTGCCTGCGCCCTTCAGCCGTTTCACAACGAAACAACCGAGGGCTTCTGTGACATTGTGCTGCCCGAGTCCCATTACCTTGAAACGCTCGACATCGCAGCATCCTTCGGTGTCACCTATAACTACCCGATAGGCATGGACAAGTGGAGCTTTCACGTGCGCATGCCTGTCACTGAGCCCAGAGGCGAGGCAAGGGACCTTCAGGACGTCATGCATGACCTGGCCGATAGGGTGGGAATAAGAGCCGCGTATAACGCGCAACTCGATGAATTCTATACATTCAGAAAGGCCAGGCAGGCAGGAAAAAACATAGAAATCCCTGCCATCCTGGGGCCGGAGGACAGGCCATCGAATATAGAGCTCGTCGATAGAATACTGACCTACCACTTCGGCAAAGAACGAGGGCTGGAGTGGTTCAGGGACAATGGTTTCATGAATTGGGACAAGAAACCCGAAGAATGCTATTGGCGGTGGTTCATCAACGCCCGGGTGCCGATCTATTTCGAAACGGTCGAACATGATAGAGCGGAGACAAGAAAGAGGGCGGAAAAAATAGGCTTCAGGCTCAACTGGGACTATTTCACCGGGATGACCTCCTACTTTCCTTCCGTCGTTTACACCGAACTGCCCCCGGATTCTGAATATGATCTTCTCGTTATCTCCCAGCGGGATCCCCTCATGACCTATCGATTCACAGCCCACAATCCGTTTATAAACCAAATGGCTTCGCTCAATCCTTATACCTACAGCATAGTCATGAACGCGGAGACGGCGAGGGAAAAAGGAGTTAAGGACGGAGACACCATCTGCCTGGAAAATCGTTACGGAGACAAGCAGGCGGGGAAGGTGAAGCTTAGCCAGCTGATACATCCGAAGGTGGTGGCAGCGGTGGGTTTAGGAAGTTGGGCCAGAGGTGAGCCGATTTCCCGGGGCAAAGGCATAAACCCCAATGCCCTGCTAAGGCAGGATCAGCATCGTTTTTGTCCCATATCAGGAGCGTCGGAACCGACAGTGAGGGTTAAAGCATATAAGACGCAAGCGGGTGCCAGGTAAGGTATTGGAAGGGCTTCTCTGACTAAAGAAAGCGAATACACTAAGCCCGTCAATACTAAAGAAAAAAAGGGGGGTATAGTATGAGACCGAGAGTGTACAGCGCAAAGTTCTTGGTGATAGCTGCGTGTCTTCTGCTGTTGATTGTGTCGGCAGATTCAGTCCTGGGCCAGTCAGATTATCCTACGCACCCGATCAATATTCTCATCAGCTACGCCCCTGGCGGGGTGGTGGATATATCCACCAGAGCTCTCCTCGGCAAGGCGGAAAAAACCCTGGGCCAACCGTTTGTCGCCAGTAATAACGGTGCCGGCGGCGCCACAGTCGCAACGGCCATTGTTGGGACGCAGAAGCCGGACGGATATAACCTCCTTTCAACTGCGTCGGCGCCACTCGTTCGCATTCCCCAATACCGCAAGGTTCCATACAGCCTCGATGATCTGGTGCCTATCATGCAACACGCGTCAACTCAAAGCGGGCTTGTCGTGCCGGCCAATTCATCTTTCAAGACCTTGAAAGATCTCGTAGAGTTTGCCAGGAAAAACCCGCGGAAGGTGACTTACAGTACCCTGGGAGTGGGTTCGGCTATGCACATGTCCATGGAATATATCGCCAAACAGGAAGGTATCACGTGGACCCACGTGCCTTATCCGGGCAGCATGCCCGCCGTGACAGCCCTCCTCGGCGGCCATGTGATTGCAGCCTCAACGAGCACGGAATGGAAACCATTTGTTCTGGAAGGGCGTCTCCGTCTCCTTGCCACCCATGGCGAGAAGCGCATGAAGAACTTTCCCGATGTGCCGACGCTGAAGGAGCTGGGCTACGACTTCTACAACGACTCGACCTTTTTGATCCTCGCCCCGAAGGGGACGCCGATGCCTATTATAAAGAAACTCGAAGCCGCATTGCATGCGGCATATAACGACCCGATGTATCAGGAGGTCCTTGACAAGATTGATCATGTGCCGGCATACCTGAACTCGGAAGATACGAAAACATTTCTGGAAACGGCCTACAAACTCAACAGCAAATGGATTGCAGATCTGAAAATGCCCAAGGAGCAGTGAGAGAAAAAAGATCTGGTTTATGTACCAGATCGTTGCTCCTTATACAAGGCATCTGCCAAGAGCGCTGCACCGAGAGCTACTATTACTGCAGGATCCCATTCAGCCACAGGAGCCAGCCTGCCTATTTTCAGTCTCTCTTCCAGAGGCGCCATGAGTGCCTGATTCTTGGCCAATCCGCCGATCACGACAAAATCCTTATTCGCACCGAGTCTCGAGACCAGAGTGCTAATCCTCTTAACCATGGCATGGTGGTAGCCTGCTATTATCTCATCTGCCGGCACTTTGCTTCTCAGCAGATCAAGGGCTTCAGACTGAGCATATACAGAGCAATAGTCGCTCAACTGTGGATATTTATCAGCTGCAAGAGCAATGTCGCTCATCTCGCGTTAAATCTTTGTCGACAAGGCCCGCAAACGATTCCATCGAGCGTCCGATGCCGGCAGCACATTTATCGTTCCAGAGGAAGGAGGTTGCTCTTCCCTTTTCCGTGCATTGAATAACCCTGCAGCTTTGACCTCCGGCATCGAGCACTGTGCGCACGGAGGGTCCCCAGACATGCACAGCGCCTGCAGCCCCGCACACGATTTCAGAAAGAGTCTTATGCGCAAACGACACCTGCTTTCTGCCGCGGCCGGTTCCTACTATGTACCGAATCTTCTCCATGGGTAAATCGGTTTTCGCCAGAGCCGCGTTTATAGCCTTGAGAGCCGATTCCTTAGGCACCCGGGTGGTGACGAGAGAAATTGCATAGGGTTGGCCATCCAGCAGTATCACCGCTTTCGTGCTCACTGCTCCTACATCTACTCCCGCTACTATGGTCTTGGCCTTTTTCCAATCGAGCTTTTCGTTCACTGAAGCATATTCGTGTTGGCTCATTTTCCACCTTCGTAACTGATAGCAGCGCCTATTGCACCTGCATATTCCGGAAGGCTCAAGACGCTGACGTCATGTTTGAGCAAGACCGGGAGGTGTTTCATAAGCGCTTTGGATTTCGCTAATCCACCGGCCACCACGACCTCGGGCTCAAGAGGCATGGTTGAGGCCATGGAAGCAACGCGTTCAACGATGAACCGCAAGCGCAGCATCTGCTACATCTGCGATGTCGACGCCCTGGCACATCAGGTCGATAGCTTCCGATTCAGCGCACAGTCCGCACTGAATGGCTACGGCTACGCTCTTCTTCGATTTAAGTGCCAGTTCGGAGAGTTCTTCTTCGCTCACTCCGAGGGTCTTCGCTATAGTCGTGTAATAGATGCCCAGTCCATCGGCGCATTTATCATTCTGGATAACGTCGAGGAGGTTCCCGTTTTTGTCGTAATGGACAGCTTTATGCACGTTTCCGCCAATGTCTATGACGGTCCTGGAATTCTTATTGAGGAACAGGGCCCCTTTCACGTCCGCCAGATATTCAGGTATGGTTTTCTCTATCGCGAGTTCCGGGACCTTCACCACGTCTTTGAAGATTCCGGTAACGACGAGCCCGCCCAATTCCCCGCGTGAGACCCGGGCAGCGGCCAGAGCCTGATTGAGTGCTTTTTCAGCCGCATCGGCCGCATCAAATCCTGTGGCTGCCGAGGCATACCCGAGGACTTCCTGGCCCTTCACCAGTACGGCTTTCGTTCTGATATGACCTGCATCGATTCCGGCAAGAATTTTTTCTTTATTCAAGTGGCACCACCGGCTTTAGTATTTCTAAGAAAGCTTCCAGCTGTGTACGGAACTGGTTCACTGGCAGCGTTGTGTCAAGTTCAAGATCGGTCGACGGAACTCCCAGCTTGGCGAGGATAGGCTTCAACGCCATGAAATCATGAGGCTGAGGGCTGCAAAATCTCTGATAGAGGAAGACCACGCCTTCCGGCTTGAACTCCTCTATGAACTGTTGAACGAACCTGAGCCTCTTCTTCTCGCCCGTACCGGGAACATTATCTTTTGTAGGACATGGGATTCTGCTGATGTAGCCTTCTGCGATTGCGGCAAGCTTATCGGCTCTCCCCTCCGGTATCTCGAACCAGAAGTAGCGGGCTGCAGTGCATGAATCGAGGAAGACCAGATTTACTTTCTGGTCCAGATCTTCGATCAGACTCAGGGCCGCCATATCATCGCACGCACCGCCCGATACCATCAGCCTTACGCCTGGCGCGCCTTTTCCCGGTGCAGCTTCCAGCTCCTTGAGAAGCTTCTCGAGCAGTTTGTTGAATTCCTGCTTGTCCATGAACTGAGAAGCGAGGGTCGCTGTGGCGGCATCCGTTCCGGTGATGGGCGGGTTTTCGCGTCGCAACAGCTGCCAGAGCCGCTTGAGGAGCCCTCTGGTCTGGTTGTAAACCTTGATTGCTTTCTCGATATCTTCATCGGTGATGGGCTTTTTCGTAAACGCCTCGAGAAATTTCCTGAACTCTTCATAAGACTGCTTCATAAAGGAGGCAGCAGGTTTGGTCTCGATGATGTGCGGGTAGGATATGAGATAATGTTTTCCCTCGAATCCTGCGAACCGGACCCACACATTGAAGGCTTCACCCATGTGTATGCAGCTGGAGCTCGTGGTGATCAAGTCCAGGAAGTCATAATTGCCGACCAGCCCCTGGTAGGCGCAGTCGTGTGAAAAGGAGCAGTATGTCTCATGAATGTAGCTTCTCGTCATTGCCTGTGAGACATGGGAGCTCAAGATTCTCACCGGCACAATGCCGGCCGCATAGAGAATCTCCTCGGGGACATGGGTGCACATGTACCCGGCCACGAGCTTTCCTTTTTCGTGGAGGGACTTGGCATAGCTTTGAGGCTTGTCGGTTATGGAGCGGAAACGTTCGATTATTGTTTCAGAGCCTTTTTTCGCCATGTATCACGCACTCCTTCTTTTGGCCGCTTCCATGAGATGCACGAACAACTCGGTCTTTCGCTGTGCACCCGGTAAATCCATTTGGCGGACATCTACCTGGTCGGTATCGTACTCTATAGTCGGAATCTTGCTCTTGAAGACGCGCTGCAGCCCCACGTACCCGTTCCTGAAATCGGTTTCGCAACTGCGGCTGGGCGCGAGCAGAAGCCCGTCCGCTTTAAATTCGTCTATCATTGAAGTGGCCATCGATTCCAACGCCCACCAGGAGCGCACCCCTTGCCAGGTAGGCCAACCAAGGACGATTTTAGCGAGCTCTTCGACTGCTTTTCTTCGGGTGGATAAATCGAGATTGTCTACCCATGCAGGGTCAATGGGGTCCCATGACCACTTTCCATTGACGATCCCTTTGAAATTGCCGCAGGTGCCGAAGGTGTAGACCGAGGCAACAATCTCAGCGCCCACGTCTCTCAGGATTCTCGCCATTTCCGGATGGCCGTACGTATGCGCTATACCGAAGTAGACTATCCTGAAGCGCTGGTCCGGAGCGACACTCTGTCCCGTCCTGACCATCTCTTTGACTTCTTTAAAGAGCATTTCGTAAAGGCGCACGCTCTCATCGGTGGTCCGGTCTACCACCGCGGGTGGAAAGAGCGCTATCAGCCGGCGCTCGTCCAGCGGCGCAGGCGCACTCCTGTTTAACGCACAGATGTTGCCCCACAGGACCAGCACCTTGATCTCATTCCGTACTGCCTTGGCAAACAACTCATCCGAAAATTCCCTGCCGGTGACTTTTTGAAGCCAATTGATCCCCTCTTCCATCTGATCGCTTACATAATTTACGATCTTAGGATCTTTCTCCGCATTTCCCCCGCCGATCATGTCTATCGGGAAAAAAGGCACTCCCCCGAGCCGCCGTGAAACTTCCTGGTACCACTTCGAATGCTGATTGCACAGGTGTGTGGTCCAGATCAGATCGGGTTTTGGATAGCCTTCCTTGATTGTACCGTCGGTGATACCGATTTTATCGCGAATGACTTCTCCCGTGAAGAGCTTCAGGTAACTGCACGAGTGATAACCCATGCCCGCGCCTTCAGCTGCTAAAATATTCTCGCGGCTCTCCTCAGGCAAAGTCCCCGCTAATGACGCGGCGTGCGGCTCGCCTCCCAGGAGGTATATATCGTCACCAAGCCCCTTAAGCGGAGCCAGCACACTCCAGGTGGAGCCCATGACTCGAAGGCCTTCAGGGGCAAAAAGATAGTTCCTGTAGCAGTTGTTCTGGTAATTCTTGAAGTCGGGCCAAGCCTTTAAGGTATACGCCATTTAAACCTCCCGTCCCCTGTCCATCAAAGTCTTCCTTAAAACTCCTTCTCTTTTCCGGCTTTAAAGACCTTGCCGGAGAAAGAAGCTATGGCACAGCAACCACGGTTATCAAGGTTTTTTGAATTGTATTCATTATTATCTATTTTTGGGCCGGTGTCAAGTACTTTTTACCGTGACTAATTCACATATTTCACAAAATGAATAAAATTCAATATTTTGGATGCCGGGACGAACAATATGCTTGACTTGCCGGATGGCATTAACTGGAAGGCGAGGGGTTTTCTCCCCGTGGGATAGACTAACTAAGCAGATCGGGGCCGATCGTCCCTTCTGGTACGTGTCCGTGGAAAGGCCTGGAGCACCTGGATTTCTTAGGGCGTCAATGACCAAGCGACTCACTTCCTGATGATGTTCCAGCAAATCATACTTCCCGCCTTTGAGCAACCAGCGACTGACGATGTGTTCTAAAGTGCCCAGAACCAAATGACGCAGGATATAGATGTCCGTATCCTTTCTAATCGTGCCTTCTTCCTGACCTTCTGTTATGATCTCCAACACCTGGCCGACTGACTTCTTCAAGAAATCGTACGCGTCAGTCTTGACAAAGCTCTTGCTGACCCGCATCTCGAGCATCAGTGTTCTCCCGTAATCCGGGTTCACTTTAAAGAAGTAGAGAAAGTACCATACGAATTTTCGAAGTTTGTTGAAAGCCCCGGAAATCCCTTCGAGGTGCAGTTCGAGCTGAGTACGGAATTCCTTCGTTTTCTCGATGGGAATCGAGAAAAACAGATCCTCTTTGTTCTTAAAATACTGATAAATGCTACCCTCCGCGACATCCGCCCTCTGAGCTATTTCCGAGATGCTGGCCGCCTGGAAACCGTTCTTGCTGAATACTTCAATGGCAGCCTGGATGATAGACTCTCTTTTGATCGCTTTCTTGGATATGCGATTCGTAGGCATAGACCTGATTGGACCTTGTCCGTTATTCTTACCGATGATCGCTTTAGATGTCAAGAATGGAGCACCTTTAGGCCCTGTTTACTTTCTGCTATGCAGAAGCCGCAGGATCGCGACGACGCAGGCAAAGCAGGGAGGCGTAAACAATACCTCGGCGCTCATATGGTAAATCGCCACTTGCAAAACATCTCTGCCGGATGATCAGGCGGAGCAAAGATGCACTCAACCTTGATTCGTGGGTCTATCGCATGTGCAAACGCCTCAAACTCACCCTTGTGCATGTCACGGCAAAAGAACTCCTCCAGGCCTCGTTTCAGCCGTGCCATCTGCGTGGGACAGTCGGGCACGGAAATGATCACTTCGTCCGGCCTCTCCTCGATCTCGTACCCGACCAGTATTGTCCAGGTAAAGTACCTGAGCGCTTTTACGAAGCCCTTCAGGCCTTTTTCTTCGATCTTGAAGCGGTCAACAAGATCCTTCGCGGCCATTTGGGGTACTCTCGACCAGACTTTCTCGTTGAGCCGTTCTGCGGTGTGCTGGTCAAATCCTTCCGCAACGTACAGGAACCAGAAAGCATCGATGACCCGATAGTGCCAGAGCAAGAATTCCAGGTAACTCCTGAGCTCAGGGGCCTCCATCTTCTCGAAAATACTCAGATCCATAGTCACCCCCTCCATACACGTTACGCGACGACATGCAGCGTGTCAAGCAAAGATGCACCCTGAGCGCCAAATTCCAATACCCAATTTCGTGAGAACAAACGTGAGTCTCCTTCCAATTTGTTTTTCCAATGATTACCTTATCTGGTAGAATGGTTACAGGTTGTTAGGCACATCGAAACCATAGGAGGTGTTTATGAAGAGTAAGCTCGTACTTCTAGTGTTTATTTTTCTTCTGGCCGCTTTCTTTTTGTCTGCTCGGGACGGGCAGGCAGCGGCAAAAACGGAACTGATAGGCAAGACCACAATAGGCTGGTATCTGACTTCAACTGAGGATCGGCTCATCAACTACGGTCCGGAGTATTACGAGAAAAATTATCTGATTATGACCTTCTTTCCTGCGGCATTCACCCCGGTCTGAACGGGCGAAATGCAGGGCCATATGCGGAACCTTTCCGCTTATGAGGCCCTCAACGCCCGGGTCGTGGGCGTCAGTCGGGATGATGTCATCACCTTAAAGTACTGGACCAAACACCTGCGTATCACCTTCCCTCTTCTCTCCAACATCAGCGGTTACGTTGGCGATTACTTCGGTGCGGTGAAATCGGATCAGTTTGTGTTCGAGAGGCTCACCGTCATTATCGACAAGAAGGGTATCGTCCGGTACATGAAAGACGGGTCACCCAATTACGAGGAGATCCTGGCCTTTCTGAAGAAGTTGAACGAAGAGGCGCCGAAGAAGTAGGTGTTATGGCGCTTTGCAGCGCCCGTTGCGAGTTGCGGGTTACAAGTTACGTGTTTCAGAAGCTTTGATGCAGATTGGACCGGATCATTTTTTGTTATTTCTAACCCGTAACACGGAACCCGGAACTCGCAACTATTTTTGCATTACTGGCCACTCTCTTTGCGCGGCCAGCCCACGCAGCCCACGTAAATGACGGGTTCCTCCGTGCCGTCCAAACCGATGAGCCTGTTCACGTCGTCATCGAAGAAGGCGCCTATCGTGCAGGCGCCCAGGCCTAACGCCTCCGCCGCCAGGTAGAGGTTCTGGCCTATGTGCCCGGCATCTATATAGATGTAACGGTAGGCCCTCTCCCTATATTTCCATTTTCCTCGCTCCAGGACGGCCGACCATACGAAGATGACCTGCGCATCCGCCACCATTTCCTGACCCAGGGCAGCGCTCGCCAAAACCCCCGCATAATCTCCTCTCTTTCAGAAACTCAAGATCAGCCTTGAGCGGCCTGAAGTGGTAGATACCAGGATCGAGCCCGTCGACCGCCCGTACAACCAGGTAAGTCTCCACGGGATAAAGCCCGCCTGCAGAGGGGGCTGTCCTGAGATACAGATCACCGTGCCTTGCGGTCAGCCCCTGGGTTGCCCAGAGTAAAGCGGAGAGAAGCCCCCTGCGAAAGCGACTGGCCCGGCGTATAGGCCCTCCTCGATCTTCTCCGCTGCAGGAGCTGCCAGACGTTTGCCTCTCCGGTAATCGCGGGCTGGGGCAGGCTGACCCTCGCCAACGGGGCCTCGTAATTCTTGTAAGTGGCGGGAAATTTACTCCAGTCAAGCCTGCGGCCGCGCAACTTCTCCGGCGTATACGTGGTTTCTTCCTGGAACGTGGCCCCTATGCCCTTCCCTGCCGGCTTCTCTCCCTGATTACCCATCCCACCCTCCTTCAAACGTTCCATTACGGTCAGACGCGTGCGGACTATCAGTCTCTTATGCAGCCTATCTTCCTAATAACAATATAAGACAGGTGCGCTGACGTGCTCTTCACGTTAATGGTTTTTCCCTGCAGTACAGGACGAATCCGGCGAATTTGCAAACAGGGAATTATTTTGTTCAGAATTTTCTAAATCGACCGATAATACTATTTGACGCTGGCAGGCAGTCTACGCAAGGGACGTATAGGGCTGGCTTTGAGCGTCGTGAGTGTGAGCTTTAAGAAGGGGCGCCTGAGGCCCTTGTATGGAGGTCAACTATGAAATGTCCGTTTACCCCGGGTGAATGTCTCGGCCGGGAATGTCCCGGATGGAGCCTGGGAAGATGTTTTCTCGATCTATTCCTCCAAAAAATGGACAACATATCTCTGAAACTCGATACGCTCTGCAACCTTACTTCCTTGACAGTGGCATCGCACGCAGCCGCCGGCAAACTGCAACATACCGAATCATTCAGCCCCACGGACCTTGACATGGAGAAGGACGACCCGGGCCAGAATATAGAGCAGCACATTGGCCGGCACATAGAACAAAATATAGAGAAGGAACCGAAAGAGGCCGGCAATCAACCGACGTTCTGGAACGTTCCGTTAGTGACCCGGGATCACGAAAGGCGCGACACGCCCATCTATGGAGAGGCTGTGCCGGGCACATCCTCCGCATCTCTCCAGGCACCCGAGAAGCGCGTAGAGATCTATTCTCAGGACCACGTCAAGGAGCATGCGAAGGAACCGGATAGGCAACTGCTGCAAAAAGGGGCAACATTCGGCAACCCCCCCGCCGAAAGCTTTGAAGGAGCTCATCACAGCGAAAGTGGGGATCAGGCTTTCATGCCTGATAAAGAGCTACTTCCGGTATTTCCCGCAAAGGTCTCCGAGTTCATGTTTATTGACGGAACCGAACCGCCAGTCACTAATCCCTTGAGCGCTGCACAGGGTATCGGGCCGCAGGAGCTCACCCTTGAGCTCACGACTGTGGAAGAGTTCACAACAACCGAGATAACCAATGGCTTGGCTGTTAGCGAACGGGCGCTATTGATGACCGAGCCAACGAACGGATCGGGCCCGATCGACATCATCTTCGATGGCACAGCCCCTGACTTGCACGGGAAACTGCCGCCGGTAGAGCCGAAAGAAGCAGTGACCCAGCCTACGTCAGACTCCTTTGTCAAGGATCTGGCGGCCCCTTACCAGGAACCGGCTTTATCCGCAGAAGAACCGCCTGCAGAGACGGGTGACGCGCAATTGTCTGCAGAAGCACTCTCGGTTGAGAAAGTGATCGACGATATCACGAGCGTCGAAGAACCCGCCAAGACTCAGGCCCAGCTCTCCGACACGGCCGAAGAGCCGGAGGTCCCCGCGCTTGCGGCCACTCCGGTGGCGAAAACAACGGCGCAGCCCGAGGTCATTGCGGCACAGAAGGCGCTTGCCCATCCGTCCGAAACAGCAGCTGAGCCAGCGTTCTTTGAGAAGGCAGGCGTAGTTGCCGGAGAGCAAGACGTAGTCCTGCTGGAAGCAACACCCGTCGCTGATAAACCAACCGTTGAGGGGGCAATGGCCTCCCCGGGACAGACCCCCGGGAATCTACCCGCCGACCACGCGGAAGATCTCGCCGGAGCCGGATCTCCATCAGAAGTTGACGCGACCAGTCGTGACCCTTTAGCATCCGAACCAGACATCAAGGTCGCTTTAGAAGAAGCACCCGAGTCACAAGAGGAAGTCGCGCACCTGACAGAACCTACGCCCTGGGAGCCGGTAGGCCTGGTTGAAGCTAACGGGCATACAGTTTTGGGCATAGATTTTGGCGCGGCCCTGAGTAAGGTTGCCCTGAAGATAGATGAGGCTACGCCTGCCACGGCGATTCCCCTGGCGCTGATAGCCTACGAAATCCTGCACAAAGCGGACCTCGTGCGGCACTTCGAAGAGTCAAAATGAGTATGCCGAAGAGTCGTTACTCTATTTTGATCAAAACGAGTTCGTCTTCTGCGGATTGCTCGCAAAGAAACTCTCGCTGGAGGCTGCTGAGGCTGGGCAAAACAGGCCTGCCATCCAAAACCTCAAGACGTTCCTTGTACGCGGAGGGGCGAATCTGCAGATACATAGCGATTTTTTCCCCGCATCAGAAAGCCTTGACTCTCAGAGTGTTCTCGCGATCTATCTTGCTTATCTGCTGCGCCTGACCCGCCATTACCTCAATAAAAGAGCAGGAAAAATCATGGTGGATCTCGATACAACGATTCGGAACTTCTCCATACCCATGTGGATTGAAGATAGATACCGGGAAGATGTTAAACGCCTGTTCCGGGGCGCCGCCGCATATGCTTTCTGCCTGGAGCGATGGCTGAAGGACGACCTCATAAAAGGTGCGCGTCTGCCTGACGTCCGCAAAGCCCTGCAGGAAGCCCGTGAGCACAAGAGCAAAATAGAAGAGGCCCTCGTAGGTTCAATAGTGACGGAATCGGCAGCCGCAGGGCGTACACGTTTGCTCAGTCTGCCTAATGACAAGACGCGGCCGTTAACGGTACTGGCTGTCAATGTTGGAGCAGGCTTCACCGACTTTGCGCTCTTTAGCGTTGCGCACACCGAAGGGCACGACTCAAACGTTGCAGCCCACATAGCATATAAGGGAGGAGTCGGTACAGGCCTCGGTGTGTGGGACAACGCCCTGAAAACTCTTCTCTTCAATCGCGTCAGAGAGATCCCCGCAGCCCGCAAGAAGATGAACGAATTCAAACTATTCAAGGCCAGACTGGAACTGCAGGCGAGAGAGATGAAAGAGGCCCTCATGGCGTCAGAGGAGAGTCTTCCCATAGATGTTTCTCCTGTCCTGCCGGAGCCAATATCCATAGAAAGGTCCGAACTGGAGAGCTCGCTTCCGGTCAAGGCGGCATTGTTCGGCATCAGAGATGGTCTTAGAGTTTTTATAAAGGAGGCAATCAAAGCTATTGGAATGCACCGCTTTGACCCTGGCCTTACCGAAATCATCGTAACAGGAGGAGGGGCTTTTCTGCCATCCGTTGTCGACTGTATCCGCGAAGCCGTGGCAACTCTCGGTCCTGCCTATCCGGCAAAGGTAAGAGCTGACTTTATTTCACCTCTGTACACGTCAATCCCGAATATCGGGAGCCTGTATCCCCTGCTTGCCGTCTCTTTGGGCGCCGCCGAAAAGGAAGAATGCCCTGACGAGCAGCAGGCCACCAACACCCAGCAGGCGGCTGCCGCTGCCGCACCGACAGCGCCGGCAGCAGCCGCACGTCCGAAGCCCAAGCCTCAGATTAAAATGCCTGCAAAGGGGGCAAGCAGGTTTAGACTCACCTGAGCCTTCCCTCTTCCTGCTTCGGGTGTCAAAAATTGACAGGATCCTGGCGATTTGTTGACACGACGGGTAACTGAAACGAAATAAACCGCATAGACCAGTTTTTTGCGAACCTAGCCCTCCAGGCTCACCGGCCTGAACTCTTCCAGTATGCCTACCAGGCTTACATATTTCCTTTCTTCTTTCGACATCTGGTTGATGTAACGCTCCAGCCTGTTCTTTTTACCCAAGCTGTCCAGTTGGAGCAATATCTTCCTCACCACCCGTTCATTCTGCTGGTCTTCGCTCAGAGAAACTCCAAGTAATTCCGCTCCAACCTGTTCCAAAGACTTCATATCAGGATTCTGCTGCTTGGCCCTTTTCCATTCTTGCACTTTCTGTTTGAGAAAGGGTTTGAGATCGATCTTATCCATTATAGCCCTCCACGGCCACTTCCGACCGACTGTCACTATATCCACGAGCGTATTGCGTGTTGATGAAGCGATTTTGCGGCTTAGTACGTCTCAAGAGGGTGCAATTAGCGTACCTCGTGACTATGTGATAGGCCCTGTGAACAAACGGATAGCGGATTTTTCGCTTGTCGTATGTTGAAGATTTGTCGCCGTGCAGTATACTGTATATATTGACAAGCAAAAGGGAGCAGACTAGAATGTGCACTAGTGAAATGACGCGCTGCTCACCTCTGTACTACGATGAAGAAGGAAGGATGTAGGGTAACATGGCTGATCTCAGGCGGATGTTCGATCCACAAACCGTTGCGCTCATAGGCGCCAGCGAACGAGAGCGATCGACCGGCAGGAAGTTGCTTCAAAACCTGATGGCGAGCAATGGAAGGGAGCGGGTGATCTTCCCTGTAAACCCCAACAAGAAGGCCGTCCTCAACCTCGAATGCTTCCCCAACATCTCAGCGATACCGCGGCGCATCGATCTTGCCGTGATCGTCTCTCCTGCGCCCACAGTACCGGCTGTATTAGAGGAATGCGGAAACGTAGGGGTAGGAGGCGTACTGATTGTCTCGGGAGGATTCGGCGAGGCGGGATCGGAAGGCGAAAAGCTCGAGAAAGAGGTAGCCGAAATCGGCAGGCGACATGCACTGCGCATCCTGGGGCCAAACAGTCTGGGTCTGGTGCGGCCGCACATCGGATTGAATGCCACGCCTCTGAAGACCAACCCGGATAAGGGCAATATCGCCTTCATTTCTCAAAGCGGCGCCTTTGGCAGGGCCCTGCTCGACTGGGGCATGGACGTGCACATCGGCTTCAGCATGTTTGCTTCGCTGGGTTCGATGATCGATATTGATTTTGGCGACCTTATCGATTTCCTCGGTTACGACCCTCATACGCGCAGTATTATGCTCTACATCGAGGAAGAGATCGGTAATGTCAAAAAATTCGTGAGCGCGGCCAGGGGCTTCGCGCGCAATAAACCGATTGTCGTTCTCAAACCCCCTCGCCCCAACGGCAAGACGAGCCAGGCACTCTCGCACACAGGGCAGATGGCTACGCGCGAGAGGGTCTACGATGCAGTGTTCAAAAGGGTTGGCGTGGTGAGGGTCAAGTCCGCCGCTGACCTTTTCAACACGGCGGGGGTCCTCGACGCGAGACACTTGCCCAAAGGACCGAGACTCATGATCATCACTAATGCAGCCGGTCTTGGCGTCATGGCGACCAATACCCTACACGAAATAGGTGGAAGGCTGGCCAAATGTTCCGAAGAAAACGAAAACAAATTCAGGGCCAGTTTGCCCCCGTTCTGGAAGCCTGCTAATCCGGTCGACATCCTCAGGGATGCCGATGTTGAAAGATACGAGCGCATTCTCAGGGTATGTCTTACGGATTCCGACATAGACGGTATACTGGTCATTTTCACGGCTCAGGGCGCGGCTGAGCCGGACGAACTCGCGCGCGCCGTTGTGCGGCTGGCTCACGAAGCCTGGAAGCCGGTGATCACCTCGTGGGTCGGGGGCGGAGATGCGCAGGCGGCGCGAAATATTTTCCTCGAGAACAATATCCCGACCTATGCCACGCCGGAAGAGGCGGTGCGAACCTACTTTTACATGTACAGCTACGAGCGAAACCTTGAGGTTATGTACGAAACCCCTTCAGACCTCCCTGTTGACCAGTCACCTCCTAAAAACAACCTGAAAACACTCATCCGAAAAATTGCAGCAAACGGCAGGATCGTCCTCACCGAAGAAGAGTCAAAGCGGTTTCTGATCAATTACGGCATCCCAGCCACCAAGACTTACGTGGCCTACTCGCCTGAGCAGGCGGTGGGAGCGGCGAGGACCTTGGGATACCCGTTGGTGATCAAGGTAGCCTCACCGGATATCACGTACAAGAGCGACGTGGGAGGGGTGATAACGGGCATAACCTCAGAGGAAGAGCTGCGGGCCGAATATGACCGGATGTTGAAACGGGTCGCGGAGAATTGTCCGGAAGCAAAGATTGCGGGCATTACCGTCCAGAAGATGATCGAGAAGATAGACTACGAGGTCATTCTCGGAGCTAAGAAAGATGAGGATTTCGGTTCGGTCATCCTGTTTGGTATGGGCGGCACGAGCGTCCAGATATTTCAGGACTTCGCGATAGCGTTGCCCCCGCTGAACCAGACCCTGGCGCGGAGGCTCATGGAGGAGACAAAAGCTTACCGGCTGCTTAAGGGCTACGAGGGGCAAGAAGCCGGCCGATCTCAAGCAAGCTGGAGCAGATTATCGTGAGCTTCTCCAACCTTATCATAGACTTTCCCGAAATAGCGGAAGTCGATATAAATCCTATTGCGGTAACAGATGGGGGAGCCTACGCGCTCGATGCGCGGATAGTCATTGATAAGGACTGCATCGACCTATACATCTCGCCTATCCCCATCTGATTATTACGCCGTATCCCACAAAGTATATTATGACCTGGCGGATGACGGACGGGACCGAGGTGCTTTTGCGGCCCATAAAGCCGGAAGATGAACCTATGGAACATGAAATGCTTTCCAGTCTGTCTGAGAAAACCATGCGTGAGAGGTTCTTCCAGGCGATAAAGCATATCACGCACGAGATGCACATCCGCTTTTGCAACATAGATTATGACCGGGAGATGGCTATCGTCGCGGAAATGCGTGAAGGCGAAAAGAGAAGAATCATCGGCATCGGACGATTAATTATCGAACCCGATGGTAAGACTGGTGAGTTTGCGGTTGTCGTACAGGACGATTTCCACGGCAAGGGCCTCGGGTACAAGCTCGTTGATATGATGATCGGCATAGCACAGGAGAAGGCGCTGGAAGAGGTTTATGCCCTGGTACAGTCGGACAATACGAGGATGCTCAGCGTCTGCAGAAAGCTGGGGTGCACGATTGAGCAGCTGCCGGAAAAGCTGAGCCGGGTGAGCCTGCAGCTGAATTGACCCATAGCCCATCATCCGCGGCTATTCCGGCTCTTCCCGCTTGTCAGTATATCGACAGGATAGAATTTTTTGACACACTCAGGACACAAGCCATGGGTGAATTCGGCTTCACTATGATCCCGAATATAGATTTCCAACTGGTTCCAGTATCCCTGACCGTCACGGATTCTTCTTGCATGAGGTACAGATGGGTAGCAGACCCGTCAAGACCTTGACCTGTTTTGGCCTGCCCGGAAGCTCCTTCACAAAGTCAAACTCGCCCCTGACGATCCTCAGCCGGTTTTCTTCACTATCTTCCAGCTCGGCAACTCTCTGACGGAGTTCAAAAAGCTCCTCAATCAGCTGCTCCTTGGACTTGTCTTCATCTCTCATGATGTTTTTTCCTTTGAAATTCCATAGCGTAGAACAGAGACGTCGCACTGGCACGGTGCGGTGGGCTGCCTATCTGGACCTCATGTCAGTTCCGCCTCCACTACGGTAAAGAGGGGTTCCGCAATCGATTCACTGCGGCACATGGGGCATCTGCCAGGCCCTTTGAGCCTGTCTCTCTTTCGGAAAGTGAAGCCACACTTCTCACACGTGGCCGGCTGAACTACGAGGCGATACGTCCCCGTGTGCATGGTCTTCCTGATATGTTCAAGGTGATCGTAGATCTCTCTTTCCGGGATCCTCAACTCTGCTGACATCTGTCGGGCCGTCCTGGGATGCACCAGCAAAAGAGAGACGATCCTGTGGCGGATGGTGTCGATTCTCTCAACCGGCACAAATGGCTCTTTGATTCTATCTTTGACTTTGCCCTTCATGCGGGGCGTACCTCTTGGGGAAACATTTATCATAAGCCAAATTTCACCCGAACCACAACTCTGACTCACCCTATAGGAAGAATTGTGCCATAATCGAATTGTCTTCCTTCTTGCGCGACACCCCAGGGAGTGCTCACCCTACTCTATGAGGACGAAGCCAAGCCTAAAAAAATTTGAACCACGGGAGGCAACAAATGGGACAGGTCGCATGGACAACTGACATGACGATGCTCTCAGAAAGCAAAGGCACAGAAGAAACCGTATCTCGACTTCTTCAGTCCCGGCTGAATTGGCTGCCAACAGATGGATGCGGTTACGTATCCCGACGATAAGGTGGTGGAGTTCATAAACGCCAAACTGATACCACTACGTGTCAAATTTGACAGCATGCCCTTCTCCAAAGATTTTAACGTCACCTGGACGCCGACGCTGATCACGCTCGATCAGGATGAGAAGGAGCGGAGTCGCGGGATACAAGAGCACACAGGATGCCAAGCCGCTCAAGGCTGCGTCGAGAAGCTGCAGGTGGGGTGTCCGGTGCTGAATGGGCCGACAGGACACAACCGTACCGGCTTCTGAAGTAACCGACGACCGGTTGCGCCGTCTGTCACGGACGGCAGGCTGCCGAAGTTGAAAATGAAGAAAATAAGGATAGCGCATTACACTACTAAGTTTCATGAAATAATTCTATTTGTGTAAGGCAAATCGGTCATGTATAATCGTAACTGCCTGATTCGTAAATAGGATTCTTACTTATTACAAGGAGGATGAGCAGATGGAGGAAAAAGAAAAACTCGAGATGTCGAAAGAGCAAGAGGAAGATGGTGCCAGCAAGCGCGATTTTCTCAAGATGCTTGGGGCAGGACTTGGTATTGCCGGCATCGGCTCTCTGGTAGGGGCTCCAGCCATGGCCCAGACGGAGAAGGCGGGCAAGTACGTGATTGTCATTACCCATGGGGGCGATGACCCCAACCGGGCTATCTTCGGTCTTCTCATGGCGCAGACCGTCGCAGACAAGGGCTGGGGAAAGGTCCACGTCTGGATGACCCTGGGCGGCGCTGATCTCGCGAACAAGAAACGGGTAGAGATAATCGATTCGCCCATTTACAAGAAATTCGGCACTGCCGCCGAGATCATGAAGAAGATCAAAGACAAGGGCGGCTGGTTCGGTTGCTGTCCTCCCTGTGCCGAGTACTTTGGGTCTACCGGAAGTGAGAAGATCGACTATGTCGAAATGGCGGGTGGCGACTGGCTTATGAAAAACATCCAGGACGCCTGGGTAGTCTGGATTTAACAAGATCCGTTCCGAGTTGCGGGTTGCGAGTTGCGTGTTTCGCGTTCCGAATCTTAACCTGTAACCCGTAACTCGGAACCCGCAACAAAATCGCATCAACGGATGCTCACCGTTTACCGTTAACTGTTCACTGTTCTGCACGATTGGACTTTCAGGCGCTTGGTCCGTATAATAATACGCCGATGAACAGTTTTGACTTAGCCATCGTTGATGTTGAGACCACGGGGACGAGTCCCGGCTATGATCGCATCATAGAGGTCGGGGTGCTAAAGGTAAAGGGAGGCGCCGTCGTAGATACCTATTCGACGCTCGTTGACCCGGAGAGAAGCATCCCCTTTCACATAGAAAACTTGACCGGCATTACTAACAGGGACATCTCCGGTGCCCCGACGTTCGGCGACATCAAGGACCAACTTATGCAGCTTCTCGAAGGCTGCGTCTTCGTCGCCCATAACGCCCGGTTCGACTATGGGTTCTTGAGAAATGAATTCGGGCGAGAGGGAATCGATTTCTCCGCGAGGTGTCTCTGCACGGCGCGTTTGTCGCGCAAGCTCTTTCCGCATGAGCGAAGACACGGCCTCGACAGCATCATTCAGAGGTATGGGATAGCTTGCCAGAACAGGCACCGGGCGCTGGACGACGCGCAAGTGCTGTGGGACTTCCTCGATCTTCTTAAGGACCGCGTTGACGCCTCCCACTTGATGGCCACTGTGCAGGAGCTGCTCAAGACTTCAACCCTTCCTTCCCACATTGATCAGTCGATGATAAAGTCCTTGCCTGATTCCGCCGGCGTGTACGTATTCTACGGGAGCGATGGCAACCCCCTTTACGTGGGTAAGAGCGTGAAACATCCGCAACGGTGTCCTTTCACATTTTTCCAACGACTACAAGTCGAGTAAAGAGATGTCGTTGTGCCAGCAGGTTAGAGACATTAAGGCGATCAGGACCGCGGGGGAATTAGGCGCCCTGCTGCTCGAATCCCACCTTATAAGAGAGTTATACCCCATGTACAACCGCCGATCCCTCGCCTCCAGAAAACTTGTGGTGGCAAAAAGAGTTCTCACCGATAATGGCTATTTCAGCGCTGAGATAGAATCTTTGAATACCCTCCCCCGATCTGATTTGCCCGACATCCTGGGAATTTTCCGGACGAAAAGAAAGGCCAAGGAGTTTCTTTTCACTCACGCCAGAGAGCACGGGCTCTGCCCCAAGGTCATGGGGCTCGAAAAAGGCAATGGCCCCTGCTCTTACGTAGAGCCCGACATATGCCACGGAGCCTGTACCGGCGAGGAATCTCCGCGCCCATATAACGACAGGTTCACGAGAGCGTTTGCGGCGAGCGGCATCAAAGCATGGCCGTTTTCAGGTCCGATTCTCATTGAAGAGAAGAACGGCTCTCCTGAAGGAGAAGCCTTCTTGATCGACCAGTGGTGCATCGTGGGCTCATTCAGATTCGATGATACGGGGGCAGAAAGATTCCTGCCTGCTGACTATGTTTTTGATTACGACAATTACAAGATACTGACACAGTTTCTTCTCGGTCCGAGGACGCGCGCGAGGCTGAGACCTGTCACCCACGCCGAACTTCGCAGCCTCCTCGAAAAGTTCAACGCTGCCTAGGACTGACAGCACAACTGGTTTGTGTTATAGTAGTTTTGACGTTCATCCGTGGCGGCACCAGGGGAAAAGGCCTGCCAACGGTGCGTGTACGAGGTTCCCCATGCAACCTTTCATGAAAAAAGATTTTGGAGGAGGCGGACGCTATGAAGCTAAAGTGGTATGGTCACTCAGCATTTAAACTGACAACGGATAAAGGTGTGCGGATTATCGTCGATCCTTACGAGCCGGGTTTTGGCAACGGTGGATTGACGTACGGAAAAATCGCCGATGAAGCCGATCTCGTGCTCACGAGTCACGATCACGGGGATCACAACTATATCCGGGATATCAAGGGGAAATTTACCAGGATCGAAAAAGAAGGCTCCTATACTATCGCCGGCGTTACGGTGACGGCAATACCCTGCTTTCATGACCCCTCACATGGTAAGGACAGGGGCAAGAATCTGATTTTCGTGATTGAGGCTGACAGCTTGAAGGTTGTCCATGTTGGCGACCTTGGCCACGTTCTGAGTCCGGATATTCTTCAAAAGCTGGGCTCCGTCGACGTACTGCTCTTGCCGGTCGGCGGCTTCTATACTATAGATGCCAAGGAAGCTACTGAGGTAATGAACGCCGTGAAACCGAGAGTCACCGTACCCATGCATTACAAGACGGAGAAATGCGCATTCCCCATCACGGGGGTCGACGAGTTTACCCGAGGGAAAGAAGGGCGTCAGGAAGGCGAACACGTCTGAATTAGATGTGGGCAAAGAAAGCCTGCCAAAAGATGCAGAAATTGTGGTTTTGGAGTATGCCCTCTGAGACCGATTCACATTCAAGATGGAGACCGAGGCGGCAGCGAGGAGCCGACGCAGGCGTACCTAGGGGTACGTCGAGGAGAGCGACGCAGCGACAACGAAGGTATACGCTTGAAGGAGAATCGGTCTCATGGCTGATATTCTGAAACCTCTCTTCTCCAGGCAGCAAATAAAGAAAGCCGTCAAGAGGATCGGCGCCGCGATCTCGCGCGATTATCGGGGCGAGGAAGTGGTTTGCGTCTGCATCCTGAAGGGCTCCTTCATGTTCACATCGGACCTGGTAAGGGAGATAAAGCTCCCGACGATGGTCGATTTCATACGTGTTTCATCATATGGCAAGGGCATGTCATCCAAGGGTGAGGTGACCATCACCAAAGGATCTGGAAATGGACATCAGCGGGAAGAACGTGCTCATCATAGAAGACATCATTGATTCAGGCTTGACGCTCAAGTGGATACGGGACACCTTGCTGACCAGGAACCCGAAAAGCTTGAAGATAGTCTGTCTTTTAGATAAGAAGGCGCGCAGGAAAGTTGATGTTCCGTGCGACTACGTCGGTCTCACCATTGAAGATGGCTTCATTGTGGGCTACGGGATCGATTATGCGGAAGAATACCGCAACCTGCCGGACATACTGGTGGTGGAGAAGAGCTGAAACATACGCCTTAAGGGCTTCACTAAATCTCTGTTTGTTTACGTAAAGGACGTCCGATGAAGGGGTATGAGGCGGCTGATGGAAGCCCTTGAACGATGGAAAGAAGGCGCACGTGAGCTTAGAAAAGATATCTACACCCTTTATTACGCATACAAGGACCCGAGGGTTCCCTGGCATGCCAAGGCGCTGGCCGCTGCTGTTGTGGCATATGCAGCAAGCCCTATAGATCTCATTCCTGATTTCATTCCGATCATTGGTTACCTGGATGACCTTATTATCGTGCCTGTTGGCATCGTAATCGCACTGAAGACCGTTCCAAAGCATGTTTTAGAAGAGTGCCGCGCAAAAGCCGAGGCGGCGAACGCTGAGGGTAAACTGCGCAACTGGTATTCCGCCTTCATTATCATCACCATCTGGGTTATCGTTGCCGTCCTTATCGTCCGCGCGTTTGCCCAACCAACCTGACGAGTGATGCACCCGATCAATAAGCATGCTTCAGGTCTGCCCCTGACGGGCTTGAAATGAAACCCGACTTATTTTAAGCTATTTGGGCTTCTTATCAAGGAGGGTCAGGTGGAAATTCAGATTGGTCAGACGTCGCACAGCAGACTGGATGAAGTTGATCTTGACGACCTGGGATTCGGCGAGGTCTTCTCTGACCACATGTTCATGCTTCAGTATAAGGACAACCGGTGGAAGTCACCGTTCATTCTTCCTTTCGGCAACATCGAAATTTCCCCGAGTCTCTGCACTCTCCACTATGGCCAGGCAGTTTTTGAAGGCCTCAAGGCATTTTATCGGAAAGACGGGGTAATAAGCCTGTTTCGTCCGGAACGTTACCATGCGCGATTCAACCGTTCATGCCAGCGGCTGTGCATACCGCCTTTGGATTGGGAGTCTTTTATCGAGGCGACGAAACAGCTCATCACGCTCGATCGGGGTTGGGTTCCAAGAAAGCGCGGTTATTCTTTGTATATCCGTCCGTTCGTTTTTGCCACGGACAACTTCCTTGGCGTGCACGTGTCCAATACCTATCTCTTCATGATCATCACGTCGCCTGTCGGCGCCTACTACAAGGAGGGTATGAATCCTGTCAGGCTGATTACCTCCGGCGAATATGTGCGGGCTGTCAAGGGAGGAGTCGGTGCAGCTAAAACACCGGCCAACTACGCGGCCTCTCTTCTGCCTGCTGAGGAAGCCAAGAAGAAGGGATTTACGCAGGTTCTTTGGCTTGACGGGTATGAGAATCGGTGGATAGAAGAAGTGGGCACCATGAACATCTTTTTTGTGATCGGTGCTGAGCTGGTGACTCCTCCACTTGAAGGCTCGATCCTGGGAGGTATAACAAGGGAGACGGTTATTGAACTGGCTCGTGCCTGGGGCATGAAGGTCAATGAACGGAGGATCTCCATCGAAGAGGTGCTTGCCGAGGCAAGAAAAGGCCGGCTGACCGAAGTGTTCGGAACGGGCACCGCAGCCGTGATTTCGCCTGTGGGCTGGGTCCAGCACAAAGAGGAACTCGTCACCATTAACGATGGCAAGACAGGACCCGTTTCTCAGCGGTTCTATGACGAAATTACCGCCATCCAATACGGAGAAAAACCGGACACGTTCGGCTGGTGTTATCCCTTGACACCGTAAATAACTGAAGAAATTCTAATATCTAATATCTAAACCCTGGAAGGCCAACGCCTTCCAGGATTTAGGATTTGGGCATTAGATATTAGATATTGTTTCATCTATCAGCGGATAGAATAAATCGTGACTGACGCGGTATCGGCCCTATCCCACGGGGATGCTCCGCTATCCCACAGGGATGCTTCGCTATCAAGTCCAGAGGGCCGACCAGGTCCGGGTGGACGGTAACTCGTCGGGGGTGGTGGCGCAGAAGCAAGCGGTAACCCCCTGGGCCTTTTCTGCTCGGCTACCGTTGGCTGCCTCTTCCTCGCAGTCAGCCGCTGCTCTCTTACCTTGAGTCTCTCGACGGCCACGCGGGCATGGGCCAAATCGGCGTTAACCTTTTCCAACTCCTGCCTGAGCGAGTTATTTTGCGTCTTCAGGTCGAGCCGTTCTTTCTCCCTCTTTGCCATGAGCGCTTCCGTCTCGCTCATCTGTTTTGTCAGCCTGGTGGCCTCAGTTACGATGACGGACATGCGATCTCTAACTTGGTAGATTACGATACATTCAATCAGCAGGAGCAGCGCAAGGACAGCCGCGGCAATCCCGACCCCCTTAGGCACGCCGCTACCCTTCTGCCCTATGGTATCTCCCTCCCCTTCTCTTGGCCTGAAACGTCTGTATCGGGCAGGAGAGACCATTTTCACTTGCCATATCGGCGATGCGACGGCAGGCTCAACGTCGCCGGGTTCCGGTGTTTTCCCCCGCCGGGTTTTCTGCTCAGCCCTTTTCAAAGCATCGAGGATGTATGACATCTCTAGGCGCTCGTTTTGTGTTCCAGAGACCTGTCGTGTTCACGGTTTGGTAGATTCTTACTTGCGTTGCTAGTATTATATCCATTTTCTTTATCATTTCCAGTATAAGAGCTTCAGATCATCGGCGAGGAGCATAAACAGAGGGTGTTATAATTTTGTTATCTCTGAGGAACCGAACCTATGATAGAATTTGGAGCCAACGGAGGGCATGCGATGGACGATAAAGAACGGTTGAGGATCGTGTTGAAACACCTGATCGAGCATAATGAGGGGCATGCTGAAGACTACGCGCGGTGGATTGAGTTAGCGAAGAAGACCGGCATGGACCATGTTGCCGAACTGATCACTGAAGCGAGTAAGCAGATGGGCAAGGCGAGCGAGGCCTTGAAGAGAGCGCTAGACCACTTAGGTGGCCCCCCGGCCGGTGAGAAACATCACCACCACTAAAGCGAACGACCGGTTCGCTTGAAGAGCGTCATGCTTCTGGCATGACTTGAGGAACGCATCCTTGAGGCTTTTGTTGCCTCAAGGCCGAAGACTCACCTGACAGCTACTTGTAGACCCCGTATTCTTTGGTAAAATCGATCATGGCATGCATGGTGTCTGCCTTCCCCTCATCCATGGAAGTTCCCCAGGACATCATGTAGCCTCCACCCTTACCGACAGTGTCTATGAGGTTTTTGCAGTATGCCTTAACGCTCTCCGGAGTGCTCGTCATTATAAGGCCGGCCGGGACATTTCCGCCGATGCCGATCTTGCTCCCGATGGCCTCCTTCACCTTGACCAGGTCGGTGCGGTCGAAGATCCAGAAGCTTGAGGCCTTAGGTAGCTCCTTCAGGTACTCGATGCGAGCATTGTAGCTTCCCTCACAGAAGGGGATGGCGACGATGCCTTCTTCAGCGAGGCCGAGTATGACTGCCTTAAGACTGGGCCAATAGAATCTCTTGAACTGCGCATCGGACATGAAGCCGTCCGCGCCTTTATGAAGGGGTATAAAGCAGGTTGGAATACCGGATGCCGCCGCACCTCGGACGGCCTGCTTGATGCAAATCGGCGTGAGTCTCTCCACGGCCTTCTCGACTTTGTCCGGTTGCCTGTACAAATCGAGCATTATGGCGCGTGTGCCCCTTAAAGTATCTGCTACCATATCGAAGGGCGCTTTTGTTGCGCCGCCAAACAATGCCCGGGAAGCCCATGGCCTTTTGCTTCATATCAAAAGCGCCGACCTTCTCTATCCATGCCATTGCCTCATTTCCGGCATCGATAAGCGCTTTGAGCGCGCCCTGCACGGGCGGGATGCCGAAAGGAATCATCTGTACGGTGACGAGAACCATTTCCCACATGTCCGTGAAGGGTGAGATCATCTTCAAGGGCTCCAACGCACCGAATGCCCGAGGCATATAGGTCCTCAGCCAGAAATCAGTGGGGTCGTCGATGAGGGCATCGTACTCATCGGCCATCATGTACTCGCCTTCAACGTACTGGTAGACCGAATCCTTCGGGAGGTTATAGCCGGGCCATCTGTACTGCTTATAACCAAGGATCTCAAAGACCTTGCCCCACCCGATCAACGGGGCCATACCGCCATAGTCCGGCCTGTAATCCTGGAGAAACTTCACGTGGGCGTCGATCATCTTATCCACATCGTACATGGCTTCGTAAGGCGTCACGCCGTGCAGGCTGGTCTCAACGAAGGTACCCAGGGCCAGCACCGGTACCCGGTCCGGAATTTTCTCCAGGAGCGCCACATCCCTGAACCGCTCTATCGCTTTTTTGTAGGTAGCCTCAGCTTCGGGACTCTCAAACTGAATACCCTCGGCAGCACTCCACGCCCGAAATCTCGCCTCTCTCTTTTCCGCTGGTGTCACCTTCTTCTCCATCGCATTGTCCTCCTATCCGGCTTTTGGCTAATGTAACTGCATCCGCGACAGATACCATCAACAGGCTATTTGGGGACAGGGAAGACCATCTCGGCAGTCTTCGGAAGCTTGGGACTATTCTTGTTGTAAACAACCTCCAAATCCCAAGGCCACTGCTTTCCCTTGACCCATTGCCCGCCAACCAGAGGGATTTCACAATAATGTTTTTCGTTGTACTTAATGTGGCCGAATACCGTGTTTACATCGGTCTTGTCCAGAGCTTCGCGGATCTTGTCCTTGTTAAGGGTTTCAGCCCGCTTAATGACATCAAAGGCCAATTCATACCCCCCATAGGTCAGGCCGATGGGCGGGATCCACTGTTTCTTTGTCTCTTTGGTCCAGGCGTCGCAAAGTTGCTTAGCGGTCTCGCCTGTCAGCGAGGACTTGTAGGGATGATTGCGGTGCCACCAGACTTCCGTCGTCAAGCCGTTAGCGAGAGTGCCGCCAAGGGCCTCCATTGCGGAAGGGAAAAGAAGGGCCTTTGCAATGGTTGCGACTTTCGGTATGAATCCCTGTTGGTGCATCTGTTTCCAGGCATTCGCCCAATCCGGAGCGATGAGAACACCGGTAAGGATCTCTACCTTCTCCTGCTTAAAAGTCCCAATCACTGAGCTGAAGTCCGGCGTCCCAAAAGGGAACCTCCCGGGATCCACCATCTTGTAACCCTTTGCAGGAAGCTTCGCCTTAAAAACCTTCGTCCATTCGATTCCATCCGCATCATTTGGAAAGAGCACCCCCACGACCTTGTTTGTTTTGGCCGCAACGTCATCCCACATGCCTATGAAGAGATCGGTAATGGCATTAACCCCAAAGTGGGTCTCGTAGCTCCATTTGTAGGGCCCTCCTGCAAGCCAGGGATCAATCGGGCAGCCCACGCCGACACAGGGCATCTGGTATCTCTCGCAGACAGCGCTCACCGGATTCACCACATCAGGTGTATACATGGTAAGCATCAAATCAATCTTGTCATTAAGGATGAGCCTGGATGCCACGTCAGCGGCCTTGGTGGGGTCACTCGCCGTGTCTACTACCTTAAATCTGACCGGGATCTTCTTGCCCCGCTCTTTGATATAGACTCCTCCCAATTTCTCAATCGCCTTGGTCACTCGTTCATTAACCCAAGGGGTCGCCTCCCCCAATCCGGCCAGGGGACCGGTAGATGGATCAGTATAGCCGATCAAGACATAATCCCGCTCGGCAGCCTTCGCTCGTCTTGTGAAGCCCGGAACCAACGAGGAAACACCAACAGCGGCAGCGGTCCGGCCGACCTTTTTCATAAAATCACGGCGTGTTATATCTCTCTTGCCTTTCTTGCTCATCTTCATCTCCTCCTTTTTTTGCGTGACGAAATCCACCCCACAAAGGCCCCACCTGTTGGCAATAGACTTCCGCTTCCAGCCACCTCCTTCTTACGGATTCAAACAGAACTGTTTGCGTTCGCTTCACGCAAGTACGATTTTCCCCTTCGGCTCCGCAATGAAACGGCCGATCACCCAATAAGAGACGCCGAGGTCGGATGCGCTCTTCTCGAATTGCGAGAGATCGTCCGGATGTATCGCCATCAGGAGACCTCCCGACGTCTGCGGATCAAAGATCAGATCGTAAAAGAAACCCTGCGGGTCACCCACGACGCACGGAGCATAAAAGTCGCGGTTTCTGTACAGGCCACCGGGCATGAAACCGTCCTTTGCCAATCCCTTCGCTTCTTCAAAATAGGGAAGTTTGTGGAGAAAGAGTTCAACGCCGATATACTCTTTGATCATCTCCGACAGGTGGCCGGCCAGCCCGAAACCTGTCACATCGGTTGCAGCGTGCGTTCTGACCGCCCGCATGGCTTCGGCAGCCTTGGCGTTGAGGCTCGCCATCACGTCCGTCACCCGCTTTATAGAGGTGGGGCTAAGCGCATCACCCTTCAGCCCCGTGTTGAGAATGCCGGTGCCCAGCGGCTTTGTGACGATGAGAAGGTCCTCTGGTTGAGCCCCTTCGTTCCTCAAGATTTTTTCCGGATGTACGATGCCCGTGACGGAGAGCCCGTACTTTATCTCGGGATCCTCAACGCTATGGCCACCCATCAAGCTCGCTCCTGCTTCTCTGATCTTGTCAGCACCGCCCCTTATGATCTCTTTCAGCACGTCGATCCCGTGCTGCTTCGGTGAAAAACAGACGAGGTTCATAGCCGTCTTCGGGACTGCACCCATGGCGTATATGTCGCTGAACGCATTTGCCGCGGCTATCTGGCCGAAGGAATACGGGTCATCCACGACCGGGGTAAAAAAATCAACGGTCTGGACTATGGCGATCTCGTCCGTAAGCTTATAGACACCCGCGTCCTCAAAGCCTTCTATGCCCACAATTACATTCTTGTCAGCGGGGATCTGGATCCCGCACAAAATGTCAGCTAGGTCCGCCGGACCTATCTTTGCCGCTCAGCCCGCGGCCTTCACGCACTTCGTCAGACCTTTATCCATGATTCACCCTTTCAGAACATTAGTTTTTAATTGTACAATTGCAGCCCTCTTATGTAAAATAAAAAATTCCGAGGGACCAAAAGAGGAGAAGAACAATGGACCATCTCACGCTGCGAAAACTTCTGCGCACTGCCAAAAGAGAAATAGTCCCCGATGTGATTATCAGGGGCGGAAGAGTCGTCAACGTCTTTACGAATCGCATCGACGAGAACGTATCTATTCTCATCAAGGATGGCTACATTGCTTCCATCGAAGATGGCGCGGCCAGCCTTCAGACAAGGCTTCCCGCGTTATAGATGCTGATGGTCTCTATCTTTGCCCCGGTTTCATCGACTCACACACGCACCTGGATAGCATGCTCCCGTTTTACGAACTCGTGCCGTATGCAATACGGGGCGGCACAACGTCGGTTGTCAGCGAGTGCGCCATGGTTACCCAATCCTGCGGGATATCCGCTCTTGATTCCTTTATCGACAGCACCAAGGGCTATCCGCTCCGCTGCTATTTCGTTACGCCGGCGCTGACTCCGTCTTTCCCCACGCTGGAACGCGCAAAGAGTCATATCCTTCAGAGACTTCTCGAACCTTCTCAAGCGTGACGATTTCCTCGGTATCGGCGAGGCTTACTGGACACGGCTGATAGAAGGTGACGACAGGGTGCTCAAGCAGGCGGCCCTGGCGATTTCGTTGAGAAAAACACTCGAAGGCCATTCAGCGGGTGCCCGCGGAAACAAGCTCATACAGTACAGTCACGACGGGCATCACCTCCTGCCATGAATCAACGACGCTTGAAGAAGCGTTGGAAAAACTGCGCTACGGCATCTATGTGATGCTCAGGGAAGGCTGGATCAGGAAAGAACTAAAGGAACTTTCGGCGCTCAAGGATGCGAACGTGGACGAGCGCAGGCTCATTCTTGTCTCAGACGTCTTCGATCCTGTCATGCTCGCCGAAGAGGGTTACATGGACGTGATCGTGAGGACAGCCATAGGGCTGGGCTTCAGCCCTATGCAGGCATTGAAAATGGCGACAATCAACCCCGCAGACTATTGGGGACTTCGCCACCTTGGCGCTATAGCGCCGCTGCGGTGTGCCGACATTCTATTCATCGATGACCTGGCCAGGGTCTCCATTAAACAGGTCATGGTGAACGGCGAGATGGTCTATTCAAGCGGAAAGTTTCTGCCAAAGATCAAGCCATATCACTATGCTGCGGCGATGAAAAAAACGATAAGGACCGGAAAGCTGAGGGAGGAGGATTTTCGTATAAAGGCCCGCGCCTCACAGAACCGGGTGCGCATCATAGAGATCGCCAATCCCACCATAACGAAGGAGTCAGTCGCCACATTGCGCGCGGTTTCAGGCTATCTGGAAAAAGACCTGGCGGCCGACATAGTCCCTGCAGCCGTCATAAACCGCAACGACAAGAAAAAGATGGGCAAGGGCTTCATACGCGGGACCGGCATCAAGGAGGGGGCTATGGCAACAACGGTCATCTGGGACACAGGCAACCCGCTGGTAGTCGGGAGCAGCGAAAAAGATATGATGGTAGCTGCCAACAGGCTGATCGATATTCAAGGAGGCGTGGTCGTCGTTAAGAACGGCAAGGTGATCTATGAATTCCCCATGCCAGTCTACGGCCTTATACCGGCCTACGGCATGGAAGAGATAAAGACCAAGATGAAGGCGCTCGATGAAAAGGTGAAGGAGATCGGGAGCGTGTTCGATCGACCGTTCCTTACGCTGCAGACTATACCATTCACCGGCCTTCCCTTACCTCCGGATAACCGACAGGGGGCTTGCCGATATTAAGACCAGAAGCTGGTCTCGCTCTTCGTCGACTGAGGATACCAAGTAGCGATCAGGTTAAGGTTGAGGTTTAGGTTGACAGGAGCAGGAACGGATGAGCAGGCTAAGGTCAAGAACTAGACACAAGTTTAATCGCTCAAGCTACAACCTTTGTCATTAGGCTTCGCCTCAACCTGTTTTCCTACGCAATACCTTCACGACAAGGGAAAGCACAGCGAGGGCGACCAGAAACAGGAGGGCGGCCATCGTCCTCCCTGTGAACAGGTCCCGGGTTGAGCTGATGTTGCCCAACTGACTGCCGGCATACGTATAAATAAGCGACACGGGAATTATCCCGAGACAAGTAGTCCAGAGGTAGGTTCTCACACGGACCCCACTCAGCCCCGAGAGCAGGTTGACCAGCACAAACGGGAAGAGCGGTATCAGCCTGACGATGAGAAGATAGAAATGACCGCGGGCCTCAACTTCTCGATTGAATCTATCCAGATGGCGGCTGTAGCGTTTTTGAAGCCAGTCTCCTGCCACGTAGCGCGAAAAGAGAAAGGAGAGTAGTGCACCGGTCGTCGCGCCCACGTTTATGTAAAAGGCTCCGAGAAAGGTGCCGAAAAGATAACCTCCTGCGACGCTCAGCACGATATCCCCGGGAACAGATAGTGCCACGGCTAGTGCGTAACCGACCATATAAACGAGAACCGACAACACATAATGGCCGGCCACGATTTCCCGTGACGCCTGTCCCTGCTTTTTGAGCGCTTCGAGGGTCACGTGGTCCAGGACGCCCGAGAACCTCGTGGCCACTATGGCGGCTAGCACGATCAACACAAGCAGGATCTTTTTGGTCCGTTTGCTCATGGCCTCTTATCGGGAACGACGTGAGCTACCGGGCTGGTTTGGCGCGGATCTTCTTGAGCACTAAAGGAACAAGCGTAAGCGCCGCGAGTAACAGAAAAGCGATCAGGATCCTGCTCCCGAACAGATCCCCAACCGAGTTTATTGTTCCGAGTTGACTTCCGGCGAACGTATAGACAAGCGACCCGGGAAGGATGCCGACGGATGTAGTCCAGATATAGGTCCAGAGCGGGATCTTTGTCAGCCCCGAAAGGATGTTAATCAAGAAGAAAGGGAATACAGGGATGAAGCGGACGGTGAGGAGATAAAGATGGCCGTTTTCATCAACCTCCCTGTTGAACCTCTGCAGTTGGGCCCCGTACTTGTTCTGAATCGTGTTCCCCAGAATATACCGGGAGAGCAGGAACGCGAATGTGGCGCCCAGTGTGGCCCCCGCAACCACATAAACAACACCGGGGAACAGATGAAAGAGAAACCCTCCTGCCAACGTCAGCACAGTGGCGCCAGGAACCGAAAATGCCACCGAGACAAGATAGACGAGCATGTAGACTAAGACTGAAAGGGTGTAGCGTGCGCTTATGAACTGCTCAAGCAGCTCCTTATGCTTCCTAAGGTTCTCGACCGTAAGGTAGCTGTCAGCGCCTGACAATCTGATGGCGACGACAATCGCGATCAGTACACAAGGGCTAGTATCTGCTTCGCATATTTCCTCATGCCCGATACCAATCCGCCTTCATACGTAACTTCGTTGTCGCTGCTACGCATCCCTACGAGATCCGCAGTACGCTACTCTCCTCGGGCCGACTGGGTCCGCTTGAATCCAAATTGGTATCATACCAATCCGCCTTCACAATCATTCAGACCGTCTCACCGGTAGATCTCCACAAAGCTGATGAATGAGATTGCGTGCTCAGCGGTGTTGTCCGAGTCGCTCATGATGCCCAGGCTCGCCTTTGCAGGAGGCTCGGCGCCGAACATTCTTCTGTAGTCCTGCAAAGCATCGACCTCTTCCTCCTGCCATGTCCCTGCCTTCTTTGCCCCGCTCTCCAGGGCTACCACCTTCACCTTGTCGGTGCGAGGGCTGGTAATAAAGGGCACACCCCACGCAACGCTGGACCAGACATAGTTGATTGCGCTGTGTGGTGGATACTCGCCGTAGATTGCCTTTGCCAGCCCGTACTTGATCTTGTCGAGCGCTCCGGCTCTTTGCGGCTCATACTCGAAGAGCACGTAGATCCGGATGGGATAATCATCACTCGCATTAGTCCGGCCATCCCCTTTTTCGTAAACATTACTTATCCTCCACCTCCAGCGTATCTTCGGATAGTCATACACGTTAAACGTCTCCTTATAAACAAGGCCGGAGGCTGAACCATTGCTTTCCGCGCGCAGGTAGTGCTCGTCATCCTTCGATTCGATGCTGTATACCGTATGCTTTTCAATTTTCGCGAAATAGAGCGGTTTCCAGTTGTCAAGGTTCTTGAAGCCCTCGTGGAACAATACTTTTCTCTCCTGGGCATAGGCGGGGAAACTCCCAGAGGAAAACAGGGCCAATGAACCCAAGGCCCACACCCATAGAGTGATCGGTAAGATACGTGGCCACAACGACGCCGGCCGGACCCCGCAAAACATATCCTCGTCGTTTTGTTTCATAGGTCTAGGGCAACACGCATGACATGCGGGACGCACCTGTCGAGCGCCGCAAGGTAAGCTTAGTGCCTCCCCCGGGCCAAGTCAACCAGCGGACGGCTTGCCGGGTAGGCAACCCATGCGCAGCGGCTCATACCAAGTTGCCTTCATTCATATAGCTTCGTTGCCTGCGTCCTTACAGGATGCTTCCCTACAGGGTGCTTCGCTATCGCTATCGGCACGACTCCGACGTACTTATAGTACGCCTCCGTCCTTACAGGATGCTTCGCTATCGCTATCCTCCTGGTCGCCTTGCTCTATTTTTGAATGCAACTTGGTATCAGTTGACCGAAGGATTTTGTGACTAATGATTATGTTGTTTCACAGGTCGAGGATAATCTCTGCGAGGCTGCGTTTTGGCACGTGGTGCACGCTCTTCTCATCGCGCCAATACCTGATCTCGCCACCTTTCACTTCCTCTATCACAACTGTTTCATTTGGATAGCCGAGCGCCACGACAAGCAGGATATTGTATTGTTCCGGGATATTGAGCGCGGCCCGCAGCTTTTCTCTCTGAATGTTCGCGATCATGCATCCGCGCAATCCCGTCTCCACTGCGGCGAGGAGGATGGTCTGCGCGGCGATGCCATGGTCACAACCAAAATTCTGAGGGATCTCTTTGTCACCCAGGATAATGATGTAGGCGACGGGCCGTTCGCCTTCCGCTGGTCCGGGCCACTCCTTCAAATACCCGGCCCAGGCGAGGCAGGGAAAAATGAGACTATTTTTCTCAGGTGTACTGGAGAGAATGTATCTGAGTGGCTGCAGATTTAGCGCCGACGGCACAAGGCGAGCCAACTCCACGAACTGCCTGAGGATCTCATGCGTTAGTGGCTTGCCCTGCTGAAACCTCCTGTAACTCCTGTTCGCCTTGACAAGATCTGCAATCATATATACCTCCTGCCCGCGTGCCTCCATTCCGGAGATTTACAGCCACACGAACCCGGCATTATGCAAGGCCTGTCCCCATTCTCTTCCTCACTCCCTCCAGAATCGCCGCCATCAAGGGTCCGGCTTGCGCACGGATCACAAGATCAGCGAGATCATCCAGAGGCGTCTCGTCGCGATTGATAATGACCAGCCTTGCACCACTCCGTTTTGCAACGAGGGGCATCGATGCCGCGGGCTGGACCACGAGCGACGACCCGACCACGATGAAGAGATCGCACGATGCGGACCGTCGATATGCCTCGTCTGTTTCACGCGCCGGCATTGGCTGGCCAAACGAGATGGTGGCGGGTTTGAGAAAACCTCCGCAACTGTCGCAGCGTGGGGCCTTCACCCCCTGACGCACCCGTTCCTGGACCTCGTCGCGGTCATACCGCTTATTACAGCTCAGACAGGAGACGTACAGGGCCGTACCGTGGAGCTCAATGATCTTCGCTTCTGAGTTCCCCGCCTTGTGGTGGAGCCCATCAATGTTCTGCGTGATGACGCAGTCCAGCTTGCCCAGCACTTCCATTTCGGCTATGGCCAGATGGGCCGCGTTGGGATGGGCTTTTTTCATCGGCTCGTACATCTCGGTTGCCATCTGCCAATACTTTTCCCTGGAGGCTTCGCTGGAAAGGAAGTTCTGGAAGTAAAAGTCTTCGGGGTTGTACCGGTCCCACACGCCTCCCGGGCTCCTGAAGTCAGGGATGCCCGATTCGGTGCTGAGGCCGGCTCCGGCAAAGACGACAACCGCTTTCGCACGTGAAATCCATTCAGCTGCCTGGTCGATCAACTCCTTCATTTCTCTCCTCACTCTCTGGTCATTTGGTCTATCTGGTCCATCTGGTCTTCGGGCGAGACAGACTAAATAGACCAGATGGACTGAACAGACCGCGTTGGGTCATGGCAGCAGCATCTCTATGAGCCGTGGGCCAGGCTCTGCCAGGCCAATGCTCAGTTCCCGGGCCAGCCCTTCGACGGTATCGACCGACGCGGCAGGCACGCCAAACCCTCGCGCAAGGCTGACCCAATCGATGGGGGGAGTGTTCAGTTCGGTCAGTGCCCGGGCACTATCGCCATAGGACGTAATGCCTGTGCGCGAAAGCTCTAGTTGCAGAATTTTGTAACTCCTGTTGGAGCAGATCAAGGTGCTGACGTGCAGCCCCTCCCGCGCCTGTGTCCAGAGGGCCTGTACCGTGTACAGGGCGCTTCCGTCCGCCTGAAAATTGATAACGGGCCGGTCAGGGCAGGCAACAGCAGCGCCTGTAGCGCACGGCATTCCGTACCCGATGGAGCCGCCCGCTATAGTCATGAAACTATGCGGGGGAGCGGAAGCGGTAAGCGGATAATACGTAAACCCGCTGGTGATCCCTTCATCCACGATAATCGCATGCTCCGGCTGGAGCGCTGCAATGGTGAGACACGCCTTCTCTGCCGTCAGCTCGCCGCTTGGAAGCTGAGCGCGGGGGCCTCGGGCGTCTCGCATCATCGGGTGGGCAGGAGCACCGAGCGCGTCCGCAAGGGCTTCAAGCGCCTCCACAGGATTCTCCCTTCGACCACACAGATAGAGCTTCTCCTGCTCGTCACTCAAGATATGGCCCCTGACGCCGGGATAACCGAAGAACGTCACCGGCTCATGCGCACTTATGATCACTACAACGTCGTAGCCCGACAACAGAGAGATCGCCTCTTCGGGGAAATAGGGTATGCGCTGCACGTCGGGCCACCCCACACCGCGTTCCACGCACGAAAAGAAGGTCGGCGCGAACAGGTCGCTCTTACACTTCGCCCTGATCCTCGATGCGGCCTCCAGGCCCGGCCCGCTAAGGGCCCGTCCGTCAAGCAGGAGGGCAGACTTTCGTGCGGCCCGAACCCGTTGAGCCAGCTTTCTCGATCAAAGCCGTATCAACCGGATCAAACGCAAAATAAGCACTACCGATCCCCGCATCCGTAGCTTCAGCCAGTTGAAGGTCATGGGGAACGATGAGACTCGAGATCTGCCCGAACAGAGATGCGTTGATTGCTTCGCTGATGTCCCGGGAGAACGCCTCGATCGATCCGCTCGTCCGCACCCAGCCTGACACGGTGCGGGTCAGGCTTTCAACGTCCATGGCAAGCGGCGGATCTGCGGGCAGGTGCCATGTGGCGTGCTGACCGATAACGTTGAGGAGGGGTGTGGCGGCTCTCCGTGCATCATGCAGGTTAGCGATGCCGTTCGCGAACCCGGGACCCAGATGCAGAAGCGCCATGGCGGGTTTGCCCGTCATCCGGCCGTAGCCGTCCGCAGCGCCGGTGCAGACACCTTCGAAGAGGCCAAGGATCGCCTTGATGCCCTTTGCGGCGTCAAGCGCCATGACGATCGGTATTTCCGTTGTGCCTGCGTTGGCAAAACAGACCTCAATGCCGCGTGCTTGTGCGGTCTTCACCAGAAGCTCTGCTCCGTTCACAGCTGCGCTCCTCTTCCTGTCCTGCTCACAACAACCCCTTTTCGCACCATGATTGACCTGGCTTTCAAACGTTCACGCAGCGTCCGGAGGATCAGATTCGAGAATGCGCAGCAGTTCGTCAATAAACTCGATCTGCCCCTTTATGATCCTTTCCCTGGCGGCTTCGATGGTGAACCATTCCGCCCGATCGACTTCGGGGAATTCCTGTTGCTTCCCCGACTGAGGAGGCCACTCCAGCGAGAACGTATTACTCTTGGTCTTCTTTGCGTCCAGGTCTCCTTCAAAAGCCCAGGCGTGAACCAGCTTGCCGCTTGGCTGCTTTATTGCGCCGAGCCTGATGAAATTGCCGGTGGGCAGAAAGCCCGTCTCTTCCTCAAACTCGCGCCGGGCCGCTTTCAACGGATCTTCATCCTCGCCGAACTCTCCCTTGGGAATAGACCAGGAGCCAAGATCCTTCTTGGCCCAAAAGGGACCTCCCGGATGTACCAGTAAGACCTGAACGGCCTCACCCCGTTTGCGATACATCAGAAGGCCGGCACTCTGCTTTGTCGTCATTCAATGCCTCTCAGATGCCCCAGCCACCGGAAACCGTTATGCTCGTTCCCGTTATGTAGGATGCGTCATCCGACGCGAGAAAGGCAATCACCCTTGCCACTTCTTCCGCTTCACCGATCCTTCCAAGTACCGTTTGCTCTAGTATCGGGGCCCTGTATTTTTCGGGCATCTTTTCTATGGTTGGGGTCCGAATCAGCCCTGGCACTACCGCGTTTACGGTTACGCCATCCGGTCCGCCTTCCCGCGCTGCGGTCTTTGTCAATCCTATAACCGCCGCTTTCGCCGCCGAGTAGGCGACTTCCCCTTTCGCTCCGGAAAGGCCGTAGACAGAGCTTATGTTGACGATGCGTCCCCACCCGCCGGGCACGCATCTCCGGCAGCAATAGCTTGATCAGCACGAACGGCACGCCTACGTGTATCCCCAGGACGGCATTGAAACGGTTTTTGTCGATCTTCGAGGTGACACCGGGCTTATCGAAGCCTGCATTATTTACCAGGATATCGATCGCTGCCTCCCTTTTTATCTTTTCAATCAGGACCTCGAGCGATCTCGTCCGGGTCAGATCGATCACATGTGCAATCACGTTACAGCCCTTGCCCGGTGAGCGCCTGAGCCACGCGGGGAAGGGTTCTCTTGTTTTTGTCCAGCAGTACAAGATTGGCTCCCTTTTCCGCGAATACTTCCGCACATGCCCTGCCAATGCCTTGCCCGGCTCCGGTTATCAACGCAGTATGACCAGTCAAGATCCATAATCATGCCTCTTGTTGGTGACTCCGTAGACCGAGTTCGCTTATGGCTACCTTCGTTGTCACAACGTGCTGCTCCTCGACGAACTTCGAGTGAGCACCTAGGGCCCGTACAGGAATCAGACGTTTCGCTAAGTCGGACTCCTCGCTGCCGAGGCGAAGCGACGGGATACCGCAGCATCCGAAGGCTAGCGGTAGTCCAGCTCCTGAGGATGCGAAGCATCGGTAGCAACCAGTAAGGATAAAGTCGACATGGCGTACTTGGTAGTCGAGACACCCACTCCGTGGGTACCCGGAGGAGGAGACAAGAAGGATTGCGAATGAAGGCGAGCGGCTTCACTGTGTGTTCAGGAACGCGATAAGATCGAACACCTGGTCATCCGTCAGTTTCTCTTTAAATGAGGGCATATCTTTGTAGGGGCACCTCAGCTGTTTGAAAATATTCTCGGGGATTGCAGGCCAATCGCCGAAGGGAAGTGTCTTTCGCTTCAGTATCCCCTTCAGCCCGGGCCCCACGATCGTCTCGGTGCCAAGCAGATTGTGGCAGCCCATGCAGTTTGCCTCAAAGAGCTGCTTCCCTTTCGTCTACGCTTGCCGGCTCTGTCCTCATCGCAATCGTGGGAATGGTGACATCGCACGCAGGGGCCGGCTTCAGCCGGTCCCATCACCTTGATGATGTACCCGAGCAGCTCCTTCGCCTGCGCGTCAGAAACCCTGGCTGGAAGGAACGGGGGCATGGGACCCTTGGCACCGTTGTCGAGTCTCGGGTCGCGTATCCAGCGGATAAACGTCTGCAGGTCTTTCAACTCGTCCGAGCCACGGAGTTCTGCCTTCGGGTCGACTATGTTTCCCCCGTAGGGGTGGCAGCCGCTGCAATTGGCGCGGAACAGCTTTTCTCCACTTCGGAATTCTGCCGGACCCACAGGGACCTTGCCTGAGTAAGCGAGTTGACCGCCGAAAAATCCGAGTGCCAGCACGGTAAACAGAAGCAAAGGGTGTATATGCCTGCGACACCTGATGAAGTTCTTTCATCCCCCTCTGCCGATCACAAGGGATATGATGGCCAGAACGAGGAGGACTGCCGCGAGTATAAGCTTTATCTTGATCGGGCTGAGCCAGCCCACCTGCGAAGTAGTGCTGCCAGTCCGTGTACCCGAGGAGCATCGTAGGAAATATGAAAATGAAGGCGATGATCATGCAGTAGCGTGCCGCCCGGCCGGCCATCTGATGGCGGAAGAGGAGCGATAGCAGTCCCAGCAGGAACGCTCCTATTACCAGTCCCACGGAGATGCGTTAACCGCAGGGTGGATGGGATGGACATAGCCGATGGCATCGAGGAGCTGATAGAAACGTTCCATTATCCCTCTTAGCACGATTTGCGGTTGGGAAAAGCCTTCTTCTTAATCTATTTCCGCTTCCTTCTTTGTCAAGGTGTACCGCGCAAAAATGTGCTCACGCATTCGCAGGGGATGCGTCGGACCCTCGCGACGGCCCCGAGCGCTGCCTTGGGCGAGTTCCCTCGCTACTTCAAGGGTTGATAGGAGTTTTGATCGTTCCACATCCTCTCAAAAGCATTCTTATACTGATGCAGAATCTGCTTGTCTGCCTTCGTAGGAATAACCAGAAGATTTTCTTCATCAACTCTCGTGCCGAGCGGAGTGCGCGTCTCAGACCGAGCCATAGTTATAGCTGCCAGCCACTACCCACTTGTCATCCACTATGCTCGCTTCCAAACGCATTGCCCCGGAAAAACTATTAACCTTTATTGCGATCCCCTGCAGTTTCAGATTGTACATCGCTATCTCGTCCCTCTTTGTTTCAAGCTTTCCCTTGTCGCCTATCAGTCTAACGTCGACCCCTCGCCTCTTTGCATCGATCAGCGCCTTGGCTATCGCCGGATGGGTGAGGGAGGACGTTACAACCCAGATATAGCCCCCTTTTTGCACGTCTCCATAGAGGGAGACAAGTATCTCCTCAAGGTTTCCATGTTCCCGTGAAAAATAGACTGACATCCGATCGGCGGGCACAGGACCGGCAAGACTCGTGGGGCACCACGAGAAAAGAGAGAAAGAGAAGAACGATGAGACTCGATGATTTATAGACTCTATGCATAACGCACCTCCTGGGTTCTGCCCACTTCCAACCCTATACTAAATTAGGCACGTATGACAAAGAAGTCCATATCCACTCGCCGGCAATGTTTCGTGTTGCCGGCCTGTTGCCCAAATAATCCGTTACTGCCGGACGAAAGGATTGGGCAGCAGCCGTTTAGACAACTCTCTTGTTGCGGATTCCATTGAAGCTGCATTACACTAGAATGGATACTATGAGACGATTGCTTGTTGCCATCCTCATCCTTTGTGCCCAGACGCTTTTCGCCGCAGCCGCTCGTCCACGTAACCTTCGAGCGCGATGAGGTCGGGAAATTTCCTTCCGGCTGGCAATCGAGAGATGAGAATGATGGCATCAAGGTTTACTCGGTACAGGCTGAGGGCGAAAAGAAATTCTTGCACGCTGACGCCCGTGACCAGTCTGTACAGATCAGTTACGAGCAGAAGTGGCCATTGGCCGATTTCCCGATACTTCGCTGGCGTTGGCGGGCTGTCGCCTTCCCTGCCGCTTCAAACGAACGGGTGAAGGGCGGGGCTGACAGCGTTCTCGGTGTGTATGTTGTGCTCAGTGGCTTGCCATTCGTGACCACCATCAAATACATATGGAGTGACACATTGCCCGAGGGCACGGTATTCGATTCACCCTATTCGAGCGGGACGAAGATTGTCGTGCTTCGCAGCGGGCGGGCGCTGGCGGGTTCGTGGGTCGCGGAAGAACGGAATGTCCTGTCTGATTACGAGCGTCTCTTCGAGAAGAAGGATAAACATCCCGTGGCGCGCGGGATTGCACTTCTGACCGACTCTGACAATACCCGTTCCCGGGCCGTCGGAGATTACGCAGAGATTTCAATCATCGTGAGGAGCGAGAAGTAGTTTCTCTGGTTTCTCGGTTTCTCTGGTTTCTCCGGTTTCTCTAGCCTCCCGTCGGGCTGCCCGGATCCATCGTTACCGCTCTCCTCCACTCCTCGATAATGCTCGCGCAGACCTGTTCGTGTGTCAGACCTGCACAAGCGACAGTCATATCGGCATACTTCGTATACAAGGGGTAACGCTCCCTGAAAAGATCGGCAAGAGTCTGATCGGACCGCTTTGCCAGACCTCGATTTTCAAAATCACGAATCCTCGACTCCAGTGTGGCCATATCAACGTCGAGAAAGACAACGAGGCCACCCTGTTTCAAGTGTTCCATGGCGATATGGCTGTAAACGGCGCTGCCTCCGGTCGCAATCACGTGATTGAGGCAGTCGAGATGAAGAAGGATCTCTTCCTCGATCTTGCGCAGGGCCATGTAACCGTCACCATCAACTATCTCCTGCAAAGACCTGCCCTCCGATAGCTGGATAAGAACGTCCGTATCAGCGAATCCAAGTGAAGTCAGCTTTGCGAGAATCACGCCGACCGTGCTCTTGCCCGAGCCCGGCATTCCGATAAGAATGATGTTCGATTTTGGTTCCGCCACGAATCTCTATCCGGGAAACTTGAGTCATAACTCCAGGCGGCACGTGACAGAGTGTCCTCACGTGTTACGTTTTGACATAGAAACGGCGAGATGCATATCACACATTCACTATAAAGGATGTCGGCACGATTAATCAAGAAACTGAGGAGATCAGCTTATCCCGTCGACAGCCCGGGTCATGCAACGGTCACTTTCCCGGAGCAGGTTGTATCGGCTTGCCTTGCATGGGCCCGGGATTGACCGGCATGGGATGAACCTGCCTCTGGTCGATTATGACGGGCATGTTCCTGAGCATATCCCACGCTTTGTCTCTCTCGTTTTCCTGTTGCAATCTGTTCTCGTCGTTGGAGTCAATCGAATATACTGTCTTGTCTTTGTCGCGGCTCACCGTGATCTCATCCTGCGCAGAGAGAGATAACTGCGGCCCGGATGCAACGAAGAGCAGCAGACTGATAGAGAGGATCAGTATAGAGCGTTTAAGGTTTGCCATCCTGCGACCGTTGGTTTTATCACCTTTCAAGATAAGCTACCCACTCTATACATATAATCGGCATCGATACAGTTTAGTTAATAGAGTATACCTGATAATCAGGTTCCAGGCCAGCCGGTCCGGTTTGCAAAAGTCAGGCTCTGCAGATCAAGCATTGACAAGGGTTTCCGGCGTCATCGAAATGTCAGGCTACAACTTAGCGAAATGATAGCGTTTACGCCAGCGTGATTTCCAGGGTGTCAAGAGGATATTCAGACATGCTAATGTTTGCATAGACCGCGTAACTACTGGAGGTTTGTGAAGTGCCACACCGAAGGGCAATACGATATTGCTTCAAGAATATCAGTCAGTTCGCTGCCTCCATCCACCGTTTTCAAACGACTTTTGAACATCTTTGTTGAAAACTCAAGAGATCATGCGGAACTATGTGCTTTCGTCACGTCAGCACGCCCAGGTACTGAGATTTGGTCGCTCGGTATTGTAATGTCTTAGAGCACCTATGAATATCAGGTTATAAATAAATCCCCTTTTTTACTATACGTATGGTCCGCCCCCGGAAATGAATGTTTCGATGATATTCCCTTTTGTGACGGGCACCAGCAGTGCCGAAGGGTGCTCCGCATCATGGTATACCCTGAGGCGTGAGGCTGATTGCCGGACGAGGCTTCCGCTTGCGATCATTTCAAGTGGATTCTTGGGTTGATCGTCGCAGCAGCTGATCTTGAGCTTGATCCTGGAGCCCGCCTTGAAAAGATTCCCCGTTGGCACGATGGGGATATTGAACTCATAGACTTTGCCCGGAACCAGGGGTTCTGATTTTGTATGGGGATGGAAAGGCGCCCAGGGCTTTGACCGTTGAGGATCGACCTCACGGTGGGAGCCTCTCAGCCAGCCCCGCGTCAGTATCCTCTCATTCCCCTGCGGATCGACTTCACGAAGGCTGACGAACCAGAGCACCTCGGTATCGGTACTTGAGGCATATAGATTGAGCACGATCGGGCCTATCACTTCCGTATTCTCGACCAATCTTGGAGATGAGTATTCCAGGTATCCACGCCCCCACGGGGAGTCACTGAATGAGTCGGAACCTTCTTCATCATGCGGTAAATGTTCTTGCAATAACCCGTTTTCGTGCAGGAAGAAGGGGGTCCATCGCGTTTCAGGCAAAGGCCACTCATCCGCTTCTTTCCAATCATTCGCCCCCATGACAAAAAGCCGGATCGGGGCTTCATCCATGATGCCGGTCTCCATGCCCTTCAACCAGTAATCAAACCACCGCAAAGATTCGTATTGCAATTGGTAGAGCGGTCGGTCAAGGTAGGCCGGGGGTGCGATAATCATCTTCCTGGGCACGTTCAGATTTTCGAAGCTGCGAAAGGCTCCGTTCAGATGAAGCCCGTACATGCCCCAGCACGCGCCGATGTAGCCCGGCACCTTAATGCTCTCGTACTTCACTTTCCGTATGTCCCAGTAAGGTCCATCGAAAGGATGAGTGAGAATGTCAATAATCAGAGGGTGCGTCAACATGTCCGGATTTCTCAAAATCTGGATCAGCTCGGGTACACCCGCGATATCTTCGTCTCGCAGAAGCTTCTGGATCTCTTCCGGTTGAGCCGTAGATTTTCCAACCCTGCAATTGTGAACCGAGCCCAATGCCCACATCCTGCAGAAACCGTGTCCCAGAATTCCGCCGCGGTAAACGAAATCCCTGTAGAAGTCGGTGGCTGCCCAAGGCCCGAAAAAGCATTTAAGGTGAGGAGGATTCAAGGCAGCAATGAACTGTTGGATCCAACCGAAGTAAGAAACCCCGAACATGCCGACATTGCCGGTGCACCAAGGCTGGCGGGCGATCCATTCTATGACATCATAGCCATCCTGAGCCTCCGGTTCGGCAAGGAACGGATACTGTCCGCCCGATTTTCCCGTGCCTCGAATACTGGCGATCACGTAAACATAACCCCGGCGGACATAGGCGTTGGGATCACCCGATTCTATAAAGGCGTTACCTTTCTCCTGACCGGGCAGCTTGAAAAAGTTCGTCGACAGGGAGTTGATCGTTATCGGCCCTGTTTGGGCCGCCTGATCGTAAGGATGAAATCCAAAAATAGCCGGAAACTTTTCGTCACTGTCCGGACGGAAAATATCAGCATTCAGTTCTACTCCGTCACTCATACGAATCTTCACACCGCGCTCTATCAAGACTCTGTATTTAAGCTCCGAGGTCTTCCAGGTCTTACCAAACATAGCCGATGCCTCCTTCTAAAGTAATTGATAGTGCGTAGCACCCAGGACGAGGAACCCTGGGTCGTCCTCTATTCCTGGTGGGGTATTCGGTAATCCAATGCAGAGAGGCTGCTCATTTCGACCATTCAATTTCTTTCCCTCGATTGGCAAAACGTGATACGAAGGATTCAGATAAAGTAACGCATGCTCCACGCCATTCTTGACGACCTGTAAGTCTGAAATCCTATCCCTTCCATTGCTGCTTGTCAACTTCTCTTTTCAGGCGTGAAGCCGGTATTCCTTTGCGTCAAGCAGGCGGGCCCGTTCTTCTCTTAAGCGTAGCTGGTGGACGGAATGAGCGGACCGTACACGCCGCACCTCAATATCAGATACCGCATGGCAAGGTCACCGATCAATCCGGAAAAGATTGCGGCATAAAGGAACGCCATGGAGATTCCCTCCAGACCGGCAACAATGCTGTTGATCACTGCGGCCAGGGGTATGACCATCCCCAGGATGACCACGGCAATCCAGAACAGGGAAGACCATTTGCCCTGCAGCATATAGTTTACGGAAACCTGGCCGGTTGCTGACGTATAGCGCACGCTCATTAAATAGACGGGAATGAGCAGCAGGTAACCGATGAGCAATATACGGATCCATTCTTCTATTGCCCTGCCCACGACCATCCCGCCACTGCCCAAAGATATGCCCAACGTTACTTCGGCACCGCCCCAGAGTCCGCTCACGACATACAGAACCGGCAGCAATGCGGTGTTCCACAGGGGAATGCCATTGACAGAGTTCATGGCAAACCCGCCGTAGATCACCGTGAGGAAAGCGAATATATCTGCGGCTACCAGGAGAGCGGTAAAGCGCGTTGCTGATTGGATTAAAAACATATGCATCAGGCCGAGGAGAAGAAAGAGACTGACAAAGAGTATGCCCCGGGAAATCCAGGAGGTCTTCCACCCTGATGAGAAGGCCATGCGCCAGAACCGTAAGGGCTTCCCCAGGTAGAGAAGATGCAGGCCGCCTCCCAGTACCGCGCAGAGAAGCCAGCCGAGTACCATCGCCCAGAAATTGTCGAATAAGGAGGCGACAAAGAACATCCCCGCGCCCAGCTCAATGAAGAAGAAAGCGAGCCATAATTTAATCCCGCCTTTTTCTATCCACTGCGTCTGGGGGGTATAGGAAACCATAAACTCATAGGGTTTGGTCTGGATCATGTTCTCTCCCTTTCTCATCAGGTTCTTGCAGCGTCTTTTTATCTTGCGTTCGCCTTAACCTTAACCTTAACCTAGCCTTGTTCTTTCAGCCTATAACATAATAGACGGAAGCTTCAGTACCGTATTCCGGATGTAACGGAACAGGACGCCATTTCCGCACGAGCATGGAAATCTCGCTGTCCGGGTCGTCCAGATCACCGAAGTACCGTGCCTTGGCCGGGCAGGTGATGACACAGGCCGGCGTTGCTTCCCGGTCAACGCCCGGCTTCAGTCCTTTCTTCATGCCGCTGTCAACCCTCTCCATACAAAAGTTGCACTTCAGGACCGTCCCGATTTGATACGGGTGCAATTCTCTTCCCATCTTCTCAAACTCCGTAAGGCCCTGACCGGGATAATACTCCTTCTCTTCGTCATAGTAGGTGCGAACCTGATAGGGACAGGCCATCATACAGTACCGGCAGCCCACACACTTATCCGCATCGACCCAGACGATACCATCCTCACGCTGCTGGGTTGCACGGGTCGGGCAGGCGTCCACACACTTTGCCTCTTTACAGTGATTGCACAACACGGGATATACCCGCTTTATGGCCCGGGGGTACTCGCCGGTTTCAGAAATCAAGAGCCTGTTGAAGAGCACATCCGGCGGTAAAAAATGCTCCTGCTCGCACTTGACCACGCAACTGTAACAGCCAACACACTTCACCAGATTTATCAGCATACCCCATCTCATGTTAGCGCGGTCACCTCCATTCTGTTTTTTATACGCCTTAACCCTCGGCGTTGGTTCGGATGAGCCCGAAAGAGGACAGAAACGGTGCTGATCCTGCCTGAGCAGGGCGTTGGGGTTAATCCCTTTTCCTCTTGAAATAGGCGTCCCTCTGGCCCAGCTTCCCAAGCCGACCGCTGCCACCACCCCGGGATGAACCAACTGCGATAGCTTCACTCTTCCCGTTTGCGTGTCCCCGAAACGATTTTCGAGACAGATGGTGTCTCCGTCCTTTATTCCCTTCTTCTTCGCCGTTTCCGCGTTCATGGTTATGTTGTACGTATAAGGATTGACTGAAGCCGCTTCATTGATATACGGGTTATGCGCCG
>CAWGEZ010000018.1:0-59803 GCA_963821605.1 uncultured delta proteobacterium
CACACCCCCCTACCAGGTAGGCAATGAAGCCGTGCGAATGGAGTCGGTAGAGCGTGCGCAGGGCATTCGGGCTCACCTGTTTTCGTGATATGCGGTGTTCCTTCCGGGGAATGATTCGTGGTTCCACGCTCTTCACCACAGTATGTCTATGGTGAGGTTGGCGTCCGGAGTCTCGGCCACCATAAGGATCTTTGATCGGCCGTCTCCGCGGCTGGTAACCCGATAAACGGCGCCCGGATGTTCAAGACGAGGGGAACGGGCCATAAGTCAGTATAGCATGGAAAAAAGCGTTAAGGCAAGACCTGACCCCGCTTAAATCGCCTCTTTATCGCCGCCACTCCCATTAAGCCCGGCGCAAGAAAGAGGAAGCAGAATGGCTCGGGAACCAAGTTCACCTGCACCGAGACCGGGCGGCCGCATTCCCCTTCTTCTTGAGTCCGCCTCACGCTTATGATACCATCGGAATGAAGAAGAGCCTGCATAGGGTGATCGGATATGCGATTCGTAATTGTTGGCAATGGTATAGCGGGAATCAGTGCGGCACATACAATAAGGATGATCAGCAACGATGCCCTTATTACTATTGTATCTGACGACGCAGAACCCGCCTACTCTGCTTGCGTGCTTGCAGATTACGTAGGCGGAGAACTAAGCAGGGAGAACGTTATAATCAAAAACTTCTCTGAGTATTCGCGTGACAGGATCAGCCTGCTGTCGTCACAAAAAGTCGTAGGCATGAGCGTTGAAGACAAGAGAGTAATCTTCGAAAAGGAAGCTTGCCTTATGACAAACTGATTATTGCTACAGGAAGCAAACCTGTTATTCCGCCCGGCATTACCCTAGACAAGAGCGGCATTTTTACCTTCAAGTCCCTTAGAGATGCAGACAAAATATCTCGTTGGAAGGGGCATGTTGCCGTAGTTGTGGGCTCGGGACCCATAGGTCTGGAAGCAGGCATGGCACTACAAAGGAAGGGGTATCACGTTGTTATCCTTGAACTTCTCAGCCACGTTTTACCGAGGGTCTTTGATGAGCATCCCGCTGCTATCATCAAAAGCCTTCTGGATCAGAGGGGGATTGAAGTTTTAGAACGAGAAAAACTTGTTGAGATCATGGGAAGAGATAGCGTATCCGGCATAACGACTGATAAGCGAACGATACCGTGCGACACCGTGGTCCTCGCAACGGGAATGAAACCGCGAGGCAGCTGGGTCATCGGAAAAGTAGACATAGGGAAGCATGGAGGCATCCTGGTAAGTGATACAATGGCGACGAGTCTTCCAGATGTGTTTGCCTGCGGTGACTGTGTGGATGCAAAGGATCTGGTAACCGGTCGGCCCGCCCCCGGTATGCTGTGGCACAATGCTCGACGGCAGGGGGAGGTCGCAGGGTACAATGCAGCTGGGGTCTCCGTGCATTACGATGGATCGCTGAATGTCACGGGAGTCACTATATTCGGCACGCAGGCGGTTTCGATTGGTATTGGCAGTAGCGATAGCCTCAGCGGTTTAGAAGTAATTGAAAGAAGAAGAGAAGGTGCGTATCAAAGAGTGCTCTTGCAAAATGCTGAGGTGGTCGGCGCACAATCGGTTAACTGGAGTGAAGACATGGGACGGTTATTGACTTCTATAGTAAGGAAAGAAATAGCAGGAGCCACTGTTGATGCGATTACAAAGAAAAGGGTTGCTTTAAGAACCATGAGGCCGTTTGCCTATGTCCAAAGATAGCACGTCAGACTTAGACAGTATTGTTGGTGTGGATAGAGGGCTAGCCTGCCGCCGGACGTATCCATCCTGCTTGGGGGCGAATAAGGAGGGCGTTGATGGAAGATGAGAAGATAATCGTATTTGATCCGGTTTACTGTTCCGGATGCATGCGGTGTATGACAGCTTGTTCAACGTATAATACCGGGGCAACCAGTTTATCTAAATCGAGGATTCAGATTATACGGCATGAAGGACATGCCCTCTCACGCATAGATGAGGAAGACGATCTCATTTTTGATATGGTTACCTGCCAACAGTGTAATCAGCCGCAGTGCGTTTATTTCTGCCCAACGTTGAGCATTAAGAAGAATAGCGAAACCGGATCTGTCACGATCAATCAGGACAGATGCGCGGGCTGCAGGATGTGCATGGTGAGCTGTCCCTTCGGTGCCATCTCCTATGATGCGGACAGAAAATCTCTTATGAAGTGTGACCTCTGTGGGGGAGAGCCGCAGTGTGTGAGGTTCTGCCCAACCGATGCGTTGAAATTCCTGCCGAAAAAGGAGGCGCATTTGCCGAAGAGGAATCATTTAGCGAGAAACTTGATCCAGAATCGAACGCGAGCTATGAGAGAGATCGAAGGTGAAGAGAAGAATCATGCTGGTTCCTAAGGGGTATGCCGGATACGCATTGATTATAGAGCTGGGAAAGAAAGAGGCCACGATCGAACCTCTTGGCAAATTCCTTGCGGATTATGACATAGACCCCAGGCTCTGGATAGGGGGTGACGGGTTTATAACGAAGATCCTTTGGGAGGACTTTCCCGCACCCATAGACCCCCTTGGCCCCGACAACGAGGTAATCATAGCCACAGGTCCGTGGACAGCTACAGCCGCACCGCAAAGCGGACGCGCAATGCTGGGCTGTATCAGCCCCGAGACGGGCGGGTTTGGATCCGGTTCTTTTGGATGGTTCTTTCCGGCCACCCTTAAGTATGCCGGATTCGACATCGTGATCGTACGGGGAAAGTCTGAAACGCCTTGTTATGTTTTCATCGATGATAAAAAGGTCACGTTTAGGGATGCGTCTCATATCTGGGGAAAAGAAACAGGCGAAACGGTTAGAGCGATCAGGGAGGAATTAGTCGAACGCTACGAAGGAGAGATCCGTGTATTGAGCACATCTGTCGCAGGTGAAAACCTGATACGATACGCCCCGCCGTGCGCCGACGCCACATCGTGCCCCGGCCGGACAGGCGCCGGTGCAGTAATGGGATCTAAGAACTTGAAGGCAATTGCTGTGCGGGGCACCGGAGAGATCGCGCTGGACGATCCGCGCGGCTTGCTCGAATCTTCGTATTCAGCTGTCAAAACATTTCTCAAGAACGAACCGTTTCTAAAGGTTTGGCAAGAGGGAGGAGCCTCAACGGCTTTGGGGACCACAGGTAACTGGGCCCTGAACGGATCAATGCTTGTTGAAAACAGACAAGCTGCAGATTTTCCGCATCTTAAGAATGTTGCATGTCTTGGTTGCCACAACCCCTGTTACCACTGGCTCCAGATTAAAGAGGGAAAACATTCAGGGCTGAGGCAACTTGGCGGCCACATGACCTTTATGACCGCAGTGCTGCGTAACCTCGACATACAGGACTTCGGTGACTGGATTTATTTTGAGAGACTTGATGCAGGAACTCGGTTTGGACCCGGCATCTTTCTCCGTATCGGTTTCGTGGGCGATCGACTGTTTTGAAAAGGGTATTTTGACCGAAGAGGACACAGACGGCTTAGCCCTGAGGCGTGGTGACGCTGAACTCATTGCGGACATTGCGCGAAGAGTGGCCTATCGAAAGGGTAATTTTGGGAACCTGTTAGCCGATGGTATGGCTGAAGCTGGCCGAAAGATCGGTAAGGGGTCTGAAAGCTTCGCCCCGCACGTGAAAGGTAAACCATCTCTGCTGAAAGACCCGAAAATTCAGGCCTTGATCTGGTCATCTGGGTGCGCTAACGAGTCCGCGTGGGGGTGATTGGCTGCGCCTTCACAATGTTTATGAATTGGCTTTCGTACCCGAGAAGATAGACAATTACCCAAAGTTTATAGACAGAAGTTGCGAAGAGCTGTATGAACAGTCGGTAAGACTCATTGATATGCCCGACGAGTTAAAGAAAAGGATATTCGGAGATCCCCCTACGATTGACATGGCATGGATCAAGAGTACAAAAGGGAAGGCTTTGTTTGGTGTCTGGTCAGAAAATCTGGTTGCGTTGTTTAATTCACTCGTAACGTGCATGTTTGGCGCTGCAACTCAATTTCTCATGGTCGGGTTTGGACCCACAACGTATTCTGAAATTCTGCGTAGGATTACAGGCTGGAATATGACATACGATGAGCTCATGGCGGTAGGAGAAAGAGTCATTAACCTGCAAAGACTCTTCAATTACAGGTTGAAGGGTTGGGATAGCAGAAACGATACCTGGGCGGACAAACGAGCCTACGAGCCTGCCAAAATGGGTATATTTAAGGGAAAGGCAGTTCCTTGGGATGAAGTTTTGCAAGATTACTATGCGGTTCGCGGGTGGTCAGATATAGGGATTCCGACTAAATCTACATTAAACCAATTAAAATTATCGAAGTTTATAGGGGAATTGGATATTCCTGACTAACTCAGAAGGTATTTGCTTTTCTATCACAACAACACTCCTGTTTTCTATCGAGCAGATGATTCGATAATCGCCGATCAAGTATTTCCAGAGTCCTTTGAAATCTTTTGCAAGGGGATCTCCGGGCGGTTATACCTTACCCTTGGCAGGCAGTCGGGGTAGTGAGGACAGAAATAACAAAGGGGGCGGGATCGCTCTCCCTTGGTCGCCTTCTTCGTGGTATCATCAAGGTATCAGGATTGCTGCTGCCACAACAGTTGTCCACACCCCCTGCTTCCCAACACTCGTCTGGGTGATGTTGCGCGTTTTGACTATCTCGTCACTCAGTTTCCACTGGTCAAGCCGCTTGTTATAGCTCTCGTTGACATCGAATTCGACGCCAAGGATCGTGGCCAGCATCTGCGCCGCGATGTCTTCGGCGTAATCCCCGGTCGTCTTGTCGTCATCCCCGAAGCTGTGGTGTTCCGAGAGGTAACCGAAGAGGTTCCTGTCCTTGGGGATTGCAATACCTATAGAGGCGCCTATGAGACGGTGACGTTCGTTGGTCGATGCATCAGAAATAACCGCATGCACGATCTGCCCCGGGGACAGATTCTTGATCCCTTTCTGCACGGAGATAATTTCACAGCGGGGCGGGAAAATGCTTGACACCCTGACGATATTGTACGAGGCGATCAGCGCATTACGAAGCGCAAGCTCGAAACTCACGAGCTTTTCCTTGTTCCGCCCAACCCCCTTTGCGAGGAACATCTTACTCGCTACATACATGGCGCACGACTCCTTCCGGGGACAGCTTGCCCGTTCTTTGATTTTGTCCAGGTATTTTTCTGTCTTACCGTAGTTCCCGTAGTATACCTCGGTCCGATCGGTCTTGGCCGGTTAATGAATAAATGAAGGATGTCCCTATCTCTGATAGACCCAATCACGGACAAATTGCTATTGCAACAGGTCAAGAACGTCCCGTTGGTGCAGACTAAAGCACCAACCAGAGAAAGGTCCCGATCATGACAACGCCCACCACTATCCTGAGAAGGCTGCCCGTCACAAATCCGATGAAACTGCCCCATGCAGCACGAAATGCCTGCCGATGAGATCTGCCTCCCATCAGTTCCCCCACCACGGCGCCGACGAACGGCCCGAGGATAAGTCCGGGCAACCCGAAGAGAGCGCCTACTCCCCCGCCAATGAAGGCCCCCCACATACCGAATCGTGACGCACCAAACTTCTTTGCACCTATGGAGCCGGCGTAAAAGTCAAGGAGCGCAAGGAGACAGGTAACGATGCCCCACACAACAACCGTCGTAGCGCCATAGGCTTGCCAGTCCGTTACAAAACCGTAGAAGAGATAGCCTGCGTAAATAAGAACGATGCCCGGAAAGAAGGGCAGCACTGTGCCGAAGAGACCAACAATCATTATGAGTAGGCTGACAATTGTCCAGAGAGTTTTCATCCTGCCGATAAGAACCTTGGGGTCACCCCAGTCACCTTTTCATGAAGGGTCAAAGGCCGTTTCCCACGGGAACAACCCTTGGTTGCACTCGGTAACGGGTGTCATCTATTTACAGTCTACATCCTCCTAGCCGCGGCTTCAAGCATTAGCTTCCGCCACCCATTCTCGACACCATTTCCCACTACATTCGGGGCAACAAAGCCTTCGGAGAAGAGTGATACTTGCGGTCACTATTTCATTGACATGGAAAACCGCCGCCCGTATGCTTTTCGGCATGAAAGGAGAATTCCCCACTACAAAGCGGCACGCCTATTTCCGGCGGATGTTGGGCTACATCGCCCTCGGGCTATTATTGATAATTCTGTATCAACCCGTCGTGGCGTTTTCTCTCACAGACGTTTCCAGTCCTATCAATGACGCTGCGATGCAGCTGGTACAATTTTGCATTGACCCGAAAGCCGGCCTTGATGAACGTGCTGTCGCTACCCTCGTGGATTACGTCCTGAGTTCGAAGCAAGATAGGGAATACTCCCTCCCGAAATCCCGGGAATGTACCGGGGCTTATTATGAATTCGACACGAAGATCACCTTTCCTCGATTCATCGACTATTCGTATAACCCCCTCATTCCACATGTGATCACAAGACCATCTTCCGTGCGCTACTCCCCCTGGACCAGTCCTCGAGACGAAAGTCAAAAGTTGCCCAACAGTTGGAAACCGGTTCCTCCTGCCGGAGTTCCCGTCGTCATCCACGCTATGACAGCGCGAATCCGACACCCCCGACCTCAATACCGGTGTCTATCATGAATACGATTTGAAAAGAACGCTCATCCTGCTCAACCACAAAGGACGGCAGGTACTGGTCTCCGTGTCAAAACAGATCAGTAAATCGGATGTCGGGAAAAAAGGGTTTATCCTGGGTGACGACAGCGACTGGGCTTACTACTACTCGGGAGAGCCCGGTTTGACAAGGGCCGGCCTTGGATGGGTCAAGTCCTACATTTACGATTATTTTTCAGTTGTTGTCTATGTGGAGTCAAGCACTGCGCCAACCATGGTCAGGGCCGGTGTTTTCCATTGGCTTTCCGCCGGCTGGTCAGGGATTAACTTTGTTAAGACAAGTCATATCCTTCGCGGGTTGGAACGCTTCGCTCGCGATTGCAGAGTGGTTCTGGAATCCCCTCGTCTGCCTGCTCCGGATCAGATGGTCTCCGTTTATCAACGGCTTTCGAATATGCCGGCAGGTGATTTAACAAAGAAATATGCTGCTTTGCAGCAGGCGCTGCGATCTTCGGCCATCCGGATGGGTAAAATCAGCAAATCTGAATCGGATGAACAGGTATCCTTTGCGAACACAACAAGAGAGCAGATGGTTGAAGAGCTTATGCTGGAGTACCTCAAGGGGACCATTGGCAAACCGACGGCGCTCGAAGAACGACTCTCCCCGCTATCCCCGTGAATGCAACCCAATCCTGATGTTAAAAAAAGCCCTCCCCACTCGTCCGTCCTGGCTCACCTACTTGGTAAGACCCATCTCTTTCAACATTTTCCCAAACTTCGCGTAGGTCTGTACCGTGTAATCTTCCAGTTCCTGGCTGCTGCGATGGAAAACAGAGAGACGCAAATCTCTGATCCCCTTGATAAACGCGGGCTCTTTCATTCCCTTTGAAAATGCCTCCTCCAGTTTTTTCGCGATATCATCGGGAAGGTCTTTAGGAGCGAAGATTCCATTGAGAACCGGGCAGGGGACATCGTAGCCGAGGTCCTTCAAGATGGGGACCTGCGGAAAATCCTCAGATCGCTTTTCCATAAAGGAAAGAAGAAGCCGTGTCTCACCGGCTTCCACCTGCGGGAAATTGAAATCGCCCGCAACAAACTGAATGTGATTTCCGAGAAGCGCGGCTTGATATTCCGTACTTGATTTGAAAGGAATATGGGTCATCAGGATTCCTTCCTGCTTGGCGATCTGTTCCATGATCAGGTTGGCCATACTGTTCGGGGCATTGGTGGCATAGGTCAGTTTTTTGGGATTTTGTCGGGCGTAGACGATCAGATCCTTGAAATTCTTGAACGGCGAGTCGCCCTTGACCACCACGCCGAAGTTAATGTTCAGGTATTGGATGATGAACTTGAAATCCTTCACGGTATCGTACGGAACTTTTTCCAGAAAGGGAATAATAAATGCGGGGGCGGCGCCGGTATATAACCCAATGTTGTATCCATCGGGCTTAGCTGTGGCGACTGCTGAAAAGCCAATCGCCCCTCCTCCTCCCGCCTTATTCACAACAACAATGGGTTGCCCCAGATACTTCTCTGTCTGTCTCCCGAGCAGGCGCATCCCCAGATCGGCACTCGTCCCGGATGACATGGGAACGATGACCGTGACGGGCCGTGTCGGATATTTTGCACCCACCTGGCCAAACGCCGCGGGCACGGTCCACGCCGTGAGGAAGAGGGTAATGAAAAAACAAACGATCTGTTTCGATGCATGGCTCATGTTTTTCTCCTTGTGTAGCATAAGGTCGTCACTGCCGGTGGGCAGCCGTCTTTCAGCAGTCTACCGCAATCTTTTGAGGACCCGATTCACTTCTTCTTCCGGAATGACAACTAATCCCGCTCTCCCCAAGAGATCCCGCAATGCCAGCACCTCTTCCTTCTTCGGTTTTGGCACCGGGGGCCGCATGAAAGGAAGAGGAATTAATCCACGAAGCCATGTCGCTGCTTTGTATTTGACGTGGAGCCGCGTAAACTCCGAATAGATGTAGTAATGCAAATCCCTGAGCCCATTTTCCCATATCCTGCAGGACTCGTTGATATCCCTTCGTTTCCATGAAACGATATGATCAATCATCGGCTCCATGGCGTAATTGAACGACCCTGTCACACTCCCGTCAAAAAAACCCGTTGCCAGGTTCTCATGAAAGACCCTGGCGTTCGCGCACAGAAGGCCCACATGTCTCTGCAGCGAGCGCAACCCGAGGGAGACGGCAAGGGAACTCTCATAACTGTAGATCATCTTCCAGCCGACAATATTTGGAATCTCTCTGCACATTCGAAGCGTCGGCTCAAGCGGAAGTCCGGGGCCGAAAGAGCCCGCGCTCGGAGCGTTCGGATGGGTGATGGCCGGCAGATCTACGGCTTCAACCTCGGCCCTGGCCATGTCCAGCCAGACCTCAGGGTACCGCGTGGCATCCCATGAGAGAGTGATATCACTCAACCCCATCGGAGGACAGAGAAAAAGGCCGTCCCCTCCAGCCGCCTTGATATCGATCGCCACCTTCACGCCTTCTTCGGGCGTCAAGGCTGACACGCCTGCAAAGACAGGAACTTTCCCTTTGCATTCCTCCGCGGCAATCTCGACATTTCGTCGCTTCTCTTCGCGGCTCAGGTAGTATGTGTCGCCCGCAGCGGGGTTGATGATGATCCCGCCGCCGGCATTGATGAATCGAGGCTGCATGAAATATTGCAGCAGCTTGCGCAGGGCGGGCTCATCCACCTGACCATTCTCTTCGTAGGGAGTCACCATTGCAACGTAGAGGCGATCATACTGCTTCCCAAATCTGTCCGACATAGAATCACCCGTGCCTACTGGACGACTTAACTCATCCATATCTTTCTACCTTTCCATAAAGAAGATACAAGAACAGTTACGTTCACCTCATAAGCTCTTCAGCTTTTCCAGGATCCGCACCATGCCCAGCGTATCGAGCTTGCAATACTCAAGGAGTGATGTGCGGATCCGGCTTACCTCCGACGGGTCCTTTGCCGCACACATGGCAAAATAAGCTTCCATGGCCATCCCGCCGTCTGCTACCTCCATGCCTTCGTAACTCAGGTCAGGCACCAATGCAGGAAGAACTGCCTTTTGAGAATGCGAGCCTTTCATCTGCCAGTGGTACACGTCTCTCCGCCTGAAAGGAGCCATCAGGTCTCGCATATTCGAGACGATTCTTTCGATCCTGTCGCCATGCTGTGGAAGCCACTCGGCAAGCTCCCTGAGTCTGTTAGCCTCGAAGGAGGAGTTGTAGGCGACGACGCAGGCATCATCCGGGATCAATGTTACAAGCCTTTCGGCAAGCTCTTCTCTCGGGTCAACATTGGGCTCAGCAAGGAACTCATGGTGGCGCAACTCTGCGCCCTCGCGCTCCAGAACATGCATTGAGTACTGGTAAGGGATCTGCTGGTAGGGACGGGTCCCATCGAAGGGAGGAACGGCACTCATAAATGTCTCGAAGTCCAGAAAATAGAGGGGATACCAGAGGGAATCGAGAAATTCCTGCACTGCTTCTCTATTCACGGACTCTTTCTTTTCCAGGAAGAATTCGACCTGCATTCTCTGGGCATCACTCAAGACGTGAAGGGGTATCTGTTCTAGCCGGATGATGCCCTGCCGGTAGAGGTCAAATTGGTTTGCCCCTTTCCGCTTCAACGTGAAGACTGAGTCTTCCGGCATATGCTGCCAGCAGTGACCCTTGAAGTCGCATTCATAGGGATTATCACACCACGCGCCTATATCGATAGCGGGCACGGTGCCTGTGAGCATTTCTCGCATCTTGTCAATTTCTTCTGCAACGAACTCCTGCTTTTCTTTGACACGGTCGGTGAGGTCCTCAATGGCAAAGAGCTTCTCCACCTCGATCTCGCCGTGCCTCACATACTGGTTGTTGATGTACACGAGAAACGCCCCCGATACGGGCAGATTCGATCCCGTCACCACGTAGTACTGGAGGGCCACGTCGTTGACGTGCACGTCCTTAACCCCGGTCGACTGCTTTACTTCGTAGAGCGCCCAGCCGCGCCTGCCCTTATGGAGTATATCCGCCTTCATGAACACATTGTTGTAACTGAACGCAGCCTCGTAGATGTTTTCGGTTCCTTTTTGAATTTCAGAGGCGGTCATATCGAGTTGTTCCTGACGCGATAGCCCTTCGTACGGGACCTCCACGCCACCGGGAAAGAGATCCCTGGCCAGAATACCAACCTCGGTCCCGCTGTCGAAGAGAGCCTGCTTCTCCTCAGAGACTTCATCTTTCAGCTCACGCTGATACCGGTCCAGATAAAGTGATTTGTGGCACTGCAGCCCCCGGATAAAAAGAGACTTACTCAGGTGGAGACGAGCTCTGTTTTGATCGTTCGTCATATGTCCTTTCCAGTTCTGTCAAGCTCCCGGCAGAGCGAGCGCCCTGTGCCCAGCACCTCAATCCGGCATGGCTCGGAGCTGGTGGGCGGTGTGAGGATCCGACGGAGTCTCTACCTCTTAATCAGTGTTCCATAGATTGTCGATTCGTACACCACTATACCCTTTTGGTTCTCGATACCAATTTCAAACTTTGCTATCTTGCTTCTCTCTTGCCACTTCTTGATCACCATGGTTATCTGATCGTTTGGATAGAGCAGCCCCCTCAATTTGGTATGTTCTATCATGCCAACTGGAATATCTTTGAGGTTGGGGTACAAGAGATAGACCAGGAGCCTTATCCCCTGGTTCACAATTTTCGCAATGGCATAATCCGGATAAACGAGATAATCCGATATGTGGCCTGTAAAATCAATATGGTCCGGCGCCAAAAATTTTAAGACCTTAAGATCGGTTGGATAGTCCGGGTCATAGATTGCTTTATCGATGACAACGTATTTGTCGGCCAATTTGAGCAATTTTCCGATTTGTTTTCGTGTGAGGTCCATTAGACTCCTTCCTTTCCCTGTTACAGCCCGTCGTCTTCAAGAAAGCTATGATAGCCTTTGGCGTTGAAGGTGATATGGTCGAGAGTTTGATATCGAAGAGTTCGCCGACAGCCTCCAGATCGTCAATCATGGTAATCCTATCAGTTATTGGACAGCTTTGGCGTTGAAGATGTCATGGTCGATCATCGTAATCTTATCAGTATAATATAACCGGCTGGCAAGCACAATCTTTGAATATCTATCCGGATCCGCGTTGCCTGACCCTGGATTTTTTCCGCCTGGTGGACACGTTCGACAATCTCCCGCAGCGTCTTTAACCCTTCCGTTTTAGTCCTTTCGACCTCACAAAAATAGCCTTTTGGCGTCTTGTATGGGGGCAGATTTTCAGACTATAGTTCTAATACTAATATCTTACTAAACCCAGAGGAGGCTTTACCATGAAGAGATTTGCCAGTCTTGTTTTTCTTCTCTCCATCGTGTTTGCCACGGCCAGTCTGCAAGCATCCAGTCCGGACATTTATGTGTACCCTGATTTCCTCAATTTCGGCGATGTAAAAGTCGACGGCGTTTCGAACGCGAAGGATCATTTCTATGTCTTCAACAAGGGAGATGCGGATCTGATCATACCCGGCCTGCGTATCACCGCAACTCCCTGGATCCATTTCAACCTTGACGTGCTTTCCTTCAGCTACGCTATGGAATGCGGCGGGACTATTCCCGAGCCGCCCGGACCAACTCCTGCGGTGGCGTCAGCCCTTGTGGCTTCCGGGGCACCGGTGATCATACCCCCGGGCGGTTCCTGCACCGTATGGGTTACCTTCAAACCGAAGTCGAAGCAGCCGGATGGCCCGCCGCCCGGAGGAGACAAGTATAGAGCCAGTCTCGAAATCACATCGAGCGACCCCGATGAATCGCTCTCCATACACCGGTTGTTCGGTACAGGCATGCCCTAATCTGCTAACTGAACGAAAGAGCAGCGGAGGCGATCATCCGTGACGCCCCGGGTGTGGAGGCTCCCGGGGCGCCTCTAACACGGTCATCAATCAGACCTTCGGCGGCAGCCGGGATCAGAGCAAGAGAAAAGCACTTCTCGTATGTTGAAACTGCCATCCATCAGGCGAGAGGAGAAGATCTCGTGGGGGCACGATCGGGTGTTTGAAAACCAGTGGGCTAAGCCCGTCTTCCACAAAATTTAACCCTTTGGGTAATTGTTTCTCTAGTTTTCTAACTCTACAATGGTAGAGAAGAGATGGATTCCTTGAGAACCAACAAGACAAGGTCGAAAGAAAGTAAGCGGGCTGCTCATTGCAGACCCCGCTATTGAAAAGGAGACATAGATGAAAAACACGAGGTTCATTCTTATCGTCGGAGCGTTGATGCTGGCATTGACAGCGGGCATGGCGCAGGCAAGCTTCAAACTGCCCCTTCCCGAAGGTTACGATCAGGGCCAGGGCCTTGCAATCAACGACAGCGATCAGATTGTGGGGGTACTGACACAACAACCGAGCTCCGGAGGAGCATCAATATTTCAGCCATGGGCAGTGCCATTCGAGTATACCCGGGCCACGAATACCACAACGATATTGAGCGGGATAGACCTGGGCTTGCACTCTTACAGGGCAGAGGACATCTCTAACGATGGCTCTTTCATTGTCGGTAGCTACAAGGACAGCTCCGGTGCAGGGCCCTATACTCCCTGGATGTGGGACAGCACCAACAACTTCACGCTGCTTCCGGTCGCAGCAGGCTATTCCGGCGCAATGGCTATCCTGATCAAGGAAGACGAAGAGAATGCGATATACGGCTGGGCATTTAAGGATGGCGACCCGAACACGTACAACGTCAAATGGGTGCATGGTTCAGGGTATCACTTGATTGATGAAGATGTGCCTTATGCCTCATCGCATGCTAACACCACCAACATTCTTGGTCACGATGCGGATGGTCCACCGCCTACGATTACTCTGTGGGAGCCTGGATGACCGTCCCTATTCTCAAAGAGCCTCAGCAGGTTCCCGAGCCTTCTATCATTCTTTTTCTGGGCCTGGGGCTGATGGGCGTCGCAACATTGAGGAGGCGGACGGTAAAGTAACGCTCAGTGCTGGCGAACTCTCCAGACTCACCTTTGTTCAAACTCGCTCTTCTTGTTCGCGGGGATTTTCAAGATCCCATCCCCTGCTACATCTTCGAGGTCGAACCACCATTTCCTGCTGTAATCGGGCTTCCCGTAGCCCATGAAGTCATCACCCCATATAGCCATGCTCCGCGCCAGACCCGAATGTCTCATGGCCCAGCCTACTGCTCTGTGGAAGGGGGTATAGGGCTTGCTCCAGGGGCAGACCTTGATGCAGGTGCCGCAGCCTGAGCCCCTCTGATTTCCCACCCGCATACCGGTGCATTTCTTCTTATCGACAGGCCACTTCTCGTAACCGTTGAAGATCTCCTTGCCGCCGTCGCTTATGGCGCCGCTGGGACACTCGCGGGCGCACTTCTTGCACTTGGAGCAGAAATCCTGCAGGCCGAAATCGATCGGTTTATCGGGCAGAAGGGGCAGGTCGGTAGTCACTACAGCCCCCTTGAAGCGTGGCCCGAGAAACGGATGGAGCACGGAGTCACCGATCCTGCTCATCTCGCCCAGGCCTGCCAACAGGATGAGAGGGGGTAACACCACATCATAGAACGGAGCGTAGTGGGCCTTCGCCGGATAACCGAGTCTTCTGATGTACTCAGCCAGGATGATGGCGATAAAGCCTGACGTGGCGTAGGACATCATGCTCATGGCGTTACTTATCCAATCACTGCCCGTATAGGCTTGCGATGCACGATAGTCCTGGTCGATGAGGATGGGAATAGCATATTTGTGATCCAGGTTGACGGGAGATTCCCCTGCATCGGGTTTCATGAAATCGAACTTGTGGCTATAGACAGCATAGCGCGGCAGTTCGCATACGCCCACTGCATCAGCTCTTAAGAAATAGGCAGCTTCCTTGATATGGCGGCTAAGCGCCGCCGGGTCGGTCGGAATGGGGGCCCTCTGAGCGGCAACCATGCCGTCGACGAGCGGCATCATGGCATTCCTCATCCACGACAAGGCACCTGAGAGGGGATGCTTTGGGACAAAGCGCCTGAACTCTCGCTTGAGAACGGGACCGTAGTCGCCCGCGGCTGCCTTATGGAAACCGCTCTCCCGCTCCTTCACCCTCTGGACTTTCTCTTCGTTGATCGCCGTCGTCGGTCGGTCGACTCTCGTTAGCTTGTGCATCGGGAAAGGTTCCCAATCCCGTTTATGGTAACCGCTCATAAAGCCTCCTCAATAGTGATCTCTTAACCATCTCATACTACTGGCCCGGTGAAAAGCAGGCACAGTTTGTCGGCGTCTCTATTTTTGGTTAGCCTTCAAATAGTCCAGGCAGAATTTTAACGCCTGATCTCCCGGAAGCCCTTTCTCCTTCATGGTCTTCACGTAGTCATCGAGGATCGGATTCACCTTTTCAACCCAGCGCGCGTCCTCTTCTTTTGAGATAGGAATAAATTTATGGCCCTGTTTCGTGGCCCATTCCTTACCTTCCACGTCTATGCGGTCCCAGATCTTACCCGTCTTTTCTATCCACTCCTGACTGACCGCCTCGATGATCTTCTGGACGTCCGGCGGTAAGGAGTTCCACTTGTTCTTATTCATCACCACGAAAAAGCCTGTCGAATAGGCTGAGCCCAAGTTCTCGGTCGTAAACTTGGTCACCTCTGCGAGCTTCCACTCGTGAAGCCCCTCCACAGGCATCAAAACACCTTCGGCTACACCTTTAGAGAGGGCGTCGTAGGTCTCCGTTATGGGCATGCCGACCGGAGCAGCGCCGAGTGCCTGTGCTATCTTCGCACTCAACCCGGTAGATCTTATCTTCATTCCCTTCAGGTCTTCCAGCTTGTAGACGGGTTTCTTGGTCGTCAGGATACCCGGGCCGTGGGCGTGGAGGTAGAGCACTTTCGTCTCATCGAACTCCTTCGGCTTAAACTGTGCGTAATAGGCATTGATCAGCTTTGTTGCGATATAGCCGCTCTTATACCCTAGCGGCAGATCTATTACCTCGGTCAATGGAAATTTTCCTCTGGTGTAACTCATGATCGAAAACCCGATGTCGGCGATTCCCTTGACAATCGAGTCGTACGTCTGAGGCGCGGGCATCAGGGTGCCGCCGGAGTAAAAGGTTATTTTCACCTTCCCGCCCGTCCGCTTCTCGATCTCCTTGCACCACTCGCTCGAATTGATCGATCCTGCAGTGGGCGAGGGCATAAAATGCGCGTACCGGAGCGTAATCACCTCTTGCGCAAACGCAGGTTGGGTAGTGAAGATGAAGCCCGTGACAACGAATACAAACATCAGTCTCACACAAACGCGCTTTCCCATAATTCCCCCTATTTCTTTGATTTGGGCGACAGGATTCGCACCATGTCGCCCTCCGCGGACGAGCCTGGACCCTGCGTTGTCCTGTCCAGCACCCTCCGTATTGTCTCTGCCAGTTCTTTCTTCACCATGGGTTTCATGACATACTCACAGATGCCGGCTTCTCTTGCCTTTTCCGCTGATACCATTTCGCTGTACCCCGTGCAGAGGATGATAGACATCTCCTTGCGCACCCCGAGCATCTTCTGAGCCAGCGCTACCCCGGTCACGTCCGGCATGGTTTGGTCCGTGATGACGAGATCAAACCGGGAGGGGTCTTCAAGAAACAGACTCCAGGCTTCCGAACCGTTTGCAGCGACGGTCACGTGGTACCCCAGGCTTTCCAGCATGCCCCGCGCCATCTCGACCAGCATCTCCTCATCATCCACAAAGAGTATCCGCTCAGCGCCGGTGGGCAACACCGAGGTCGTTCTCTCTTCTTGTTTGGCCTCAGGTTTCCGCACCTGGGGTAAGAACACGTCGAAGGTTGATCCTTTACCCACTTCGCTCCTCACCGTGAGAGTGCCCCCGTGAGCCTTCACAATCCCGTAGACGACGGCAAGACCCATGCCGGTACCTTGTCCCTGCTGCTTGGTCGTAAAGAAGGGCTCGAATATTCTCTGCCGTACCTTCTCGGTCATGCCGGTACCCGTATCTTTCACCGTCAGTTTCACGTAAGTGCCCGGCTTCATGTCGGGATCAGGAAGAATGCTGCCTTGGGCAAAGGTGGCGGAGGAGATCCTTATCGTGAGCAGTCCTCCGTCCTCCCGCATCGCGTAGGCCGCGTTGGTTGCGAGGTTCATGAGGACCTGCTGCATCTGTGTGGGGTCGACAAGAACAAAATCCTCCTTTGTTGTGAAATCGAGAGCCGTCCGGATCGTGCTCGGCAGGGATGCCCGCAGCAGCTCGTGCGTCTCTTTAACCAGGGGCGTCAGACTGATCTCTGTTCGTTCCCCTTCGGTCTTTCGGCTAAAGGCCAAGATTTGCCTGACGAGGTCTCTCCCTCTAAGAGCGGCTTTAAGCACCCGCTCCATCTTCTGTTGTACAGGTGCATTGTCCGAAACGTCATCTATCGCCATCTCGGTGAAACCTATAATCGCGGCAAGGATGTTATTGAAGTCGTGGGCGATGCCTCCTGAGAGCGTACCAACCGCTTCCATTTTTTGTGCCTGGCGGAGATGCTCTTCCGTCAGTTTCTGCTCCGTGATGTCGCTGTTGATTTCAAGAATAGCGATCGGCTTTCCGTCGTGGTCCCGCCGTAATGCCTGCCTGCTCGCCACGGTGATCTCCCTGCCGTCCCTGGTTGTGTGTATGAGTTCTCCTTCCCATCGGCCACGAAGGAGAAGCTCTTCTTCTATCTCCTGCCGCGGCTTGGGGGCTATCGTGTGAAGCAAGTCATGCTTCACTTTCCCTTGCACCTCGTCGCTGGTCCAGCCGTATAGCTCCTGGGCGCCCCTGTTCCAGAAGAATATCCTGTGGTGCAGGTCGCGGGCGATAATGGCGTCATGGGTGAGGCTCAAGAGTTCGGCCTGTCGCCGCAGCTCAGCCGTCCTCTCCTTAACCCGCAAATCCAGCTCGTCGTGGGCTTTACGGAGTGCCGTCTCGGCACGACGGCCTTTCATGATCGCATGTAGTGCATTGGCGACGAGCTGGGTTTGTACGGCATCCGTGCCGTCATACTCTTTATCTTTATTCCCCACACCAAAGATGGCCCTGACTTCATCTCCTTCCATAACGGGGATACTCATGAAACGCCGGACGGGTGCGTGTCCATCCGGAAGCCCTTTCCGGTTAGGGGAATGGTCGAAGTCATTGTATATAACCGGACGCTTGGAGCGGACACAATCAGCCCAGTTGCCTGCCTGTTCCAGGAGATAATGGGTCTCGTGGAATGCGGTGCAGTTCTTCAGTGCTTCGCTATTCCACGTGGTGAGCACGACCGTCTTCTGGTCATCAGAGACACGGTGAAAGAAGCCAATGGCGCTGCCGGTGAGCCGGACCGTCTCCTCCAGGACATAGTCATAGAGCTCTTTGTCGCTGAGCTGAGGGGCCTTCTCGTGAAGCAGGAGAAGGAAGTCTTTGAACCCCATTTCCTTCTGGACGCCCCTTTCCGCCCGCTTACGCTCGGTGATGTTGTCAAAGACAGCTACAAAATTTCCCCTTTCCGTACTATAAACGGAGACGGACAACCATACGCCTAAGGGTGTGAATTCGATTTCGAATCTCTCCGGTTGGCCCGTCAACGCTACCCGGCCGTAAACCTCAAATAGCTCCGGATGTGACTCTTTGATCCCTGGAATCACCTCGGTGACTTTCTTGCCCACTACGTTCTCCAAGCCGGTGAGCTTTCCGAATTGGCTGTTGACGTCCAGATAGACGAAATCTACCGGACGGCCGTGGTCGTCAAAAAGCATCTTGCAGTGTGCGAACCCATCGAGCATGTTCTCGAACAGCGAGTGGTAGCGCTGTTCGCTCTGCCGCAGGGCCCCCTCGGTTCGTTTGCGTTCAGTTGTGTCCGTGACGACCGTGCGCATTACCCTCTTTCCCGTCGACCTCTACCCTGATGCTGTCCAGCTGGGCGCGGAGCAACGTACCATCGCTCTTCTTAAGCGCGAGCTCGCAGGTCTGCTTTGTGGAAGAGTTGAGCACTTCCCGCATGTGGCGATAGAATACGTCCTGAAATTCAGGCTGGATGAAAACAGAAAGGGGTTTATTGGCGAGAGACTTCCTCTGAATGCCCAGAAGCGCTGCCGCGGTGAGATTCAGCTCGGAGACCACACCCTTCTCATTGAACGTGAGATAGCCGACCGGGGAAAAGTCGTAAAAATCGACGTACTTTTCCCTTGACTCTTCGATTGCAAACTGAGCTCTCCGAAGCTCATCATTCTGCATCTCAAGCTCAATCTGGTGCACCTCAAACTCATGGATGAGAGAGGCAACATCGCCGGTCCAATCTTGTCTCGGTTTCTCAGAAAGGAGCTTCTCCGCCTCTTCTCGAAGAGTTTTGTCACTTATTGGCCATGATGTATCTTTTCGCACCAATGCCTCCAATCAGAAATGTCAGCTTTGGGAAGGCTGAAACAGTTACAGTCTAGGGCGGGCGAAATACTCCTGTCAAGAGCAGCCAGTCCATTGATTTACACGTGAAATAGTGGATCATCAGGCACGTACTTTACAACCGATCCTTGTCATTGACTCGGCTTATCAGCGCTGACCAGACCATCCTGCTGATCGCCCGTCCGAAGTAACGTGACATCGACAAATCCTGCCTTTTCAAGGCTGTCTTTGACTTCGGCAAAGGTGTACGTATCTCCGCCGGGGGTGTTGATCAGCATATTAAGGGCGAAGAGGGCTCCTTTCGCCGGTCTTGTCCGGGAGTGGTCCATGATAAAGTCACGAATGAGCAAGGCTCCACCGGGATCAAGGGCTCGACAAACCTTCGTGAAAAGATCAAGGTTCTGTGCAGCGCTGTTTTGATGTATTACTGCGGAAAGCAGGGCTAGATCGCACCCGGACGGGAAAGGGTCTCTATTGTAGTCGCCCGGCAAGAGAGACATCCTATCGCTCAGCCCCTCGACCCCGAGCCTTTCACCGGGCAATGGCTATGACCGGGGGAAGGTCGAAGAGCACGCCCCTCAACTGTGGGTTTTTCCGAAGAAAGGCAATGGTGTAAGTCCCTGAACCTCCGCCGATGTCAAGAAGAGATCTGAAGCGGGTCGCATCAAAAGCGTCCGCTATGCTCATCGACAGATCTCGGCCCATAACATCCATGGCCCCTATGAATGCTTTTCTCCACTCCGCGCTCATTTCCGTGCCGCTCCTTTTTGCAGGCCCTCCCTCCCGCACGACGGTGGTCAACTGGCTCCAGCTCTGCCATAGGCCGCTGTAATGGAGCACAACAGGCAGGATCGTTTCCGGGTGCCGGGAGGAGAGAAGCTTCCCGTTTGGGGAAAGGGAAAAAAGAGTTTCCTCCTTTCCAACCAGACCCAAAGCCGCGAGGGCATCCAGCAGGCGGTCTGTCGCACGGGGATCACTTCCGATGCGCGCTGCCACTCCTTCAGCGGTAAGGGCTTCTCCGTCCAAATGGGTAAAGACGTCGAGCTCGGCGCCGGTCAATATAACCCTGCTCGTCCAGAAATCGACTTCTCCCATGATTTTAAACCGTGGTTCCATGGAATCGCCTCCTTGATATGACCTGCTTGTCAAAGCCAATAGTTGGGAAACCAGAGCGGATGAGGAGTCTCGTCTACTTCTTGCTCAGCCAGAAGTAGAGCGCTTCCTGGATCGCCACGTGCCCGGTCTTCTCCAGAAACATCAGGTGGTAGCCACCCGGATGGATGACCATCGCCTTATCAGGTGTGCCGAGGTCCGCAAACATGGCGACATTGTCAGCCAGGTCGACCACGTATTCACGGGAGCCGTTCAGAATAAGGGTGGGTATTTTCATCGCCGAAACAAAAGGTTCCGCGGGGTTATTAAGGACACTGTCCGGATAAATACCGCCGGGCATCAGTCCGTATTTTTCGGCCACGAGCTTCTTATACCACGAGACCACATCTTCATCATACGCATCGAGCCGTTTTTGCACGTCGAGATAGTGCGTGTTCGCAACGTAATCCTTCCCGGGTTCCTTTGCGGCGTCGATGACTTTTGTGGCATAGGCCACGAACTGTGGGTTCACTTTCTTGTAGCGCGTGCCCATGAGCACCATCCTGTCCAGAAGGTCCGGGTAGGTGCCGGCAGCCACCAGCACAGCCGTTCCGCCTGAAGAGTGGCCTACGAGGCTCACTCTGCTCACCCCCGAGCGCTTTGCCACAGCGGCAACAACAGCCTTGAGGTCCGACGCTATGGATGCCGCATTCACCTGCATGCCATTCGGTTTACTGCTCTCCCCATATCCCCTGCATTCCACGGCGTATACGTCGATTCCTCTTTGGGCGAGATAATCCATGATGCTGTAATCGCGGATAGGGATGTCCCAGTATTCGTAGCCCACTCCCGACCCGTGGACCAATAGCACGGCCTTGCCGATTGCGCCCTTTGCCGGAGTCTTCGCAACAACGAGCAGTTTCACGTCTTTTTGTGTTTCAACGAAGAACTCCTGTCGGCTCATCTCTGCAGAGAAGCCCGGAGAGCACGACAAAAGCCATAGCAGCCCGGAAATGGCGGCTGGTACGATAAGCAATTTGTTCCCTCTCGTCCTCCTAAAATTCATCGTTGCCTCCTATCCGGCCATTGTTTATTTGTCTCGTTCCCAAATCACGATGATGCGCACCACCTTACCCAAGAGATTGGGGTGGGGTTGAGGAGGGCTTTCGAGGAGCAATCGGTCATCTTCGAACCGATAGAACCGCTCTTGTTCCGTACCGACCCAGGCTTCGTTCCACGCAGCCTCTACCTTGGTGATGACTTTCCCGCCCTCCACCCGATACTTCCCGGTGTAGGCGATCATGGAACGTAACGCGTCGCTCCGCTCCTTGTCGGTCTGGGGCACCTTGCGCCCTTCACCGGTCACCAGTGCGAGCCAGCGCCCCTCGGGGGTGGCAATCTGACAGCCCTGCGGATGCTCGCCGAGCACCGGCGTCCGCTCCTTGGTCTCAGCATCTTCGTAAACGACGGATACCAGCTTCCAGACCCCGACAACCTTGTCCTTGTCGTCGGCGAGAGCGGGTCGGACGAGCAACACCAGGGCACCAAACAAGACGGCAACCAACAGCACTACGAGCAGCCGATAGTTTGTTTTCAATGAACGCCTCCTTTTACTTAACCAATTACACTTCCTTTTCTCGACATTACGAATTGTAACATTTGATTACGCAAAGGGCGAGCAAAAGTCAAGGCTCCGGGAAATACGGGTGGGACCAGCTCAGCTATCATAATCCTGGCTCAGCTTCGTTTCAAAACTTGTATATGACATTCACCGCGAAGAGGTCCGCGTATAAGTCCTGGAATTGGCCGGTGACGCGGGTTAAGGGGAATGGTCCCAGGTTAACGTTCCCGGAGGAATTGTCCCATCGCTTGCTCTGGTCCCAGACGTGGTTGTAGCCGACATCAACCGTGAACCTCCCAAAATGAGTGCCTACCCCCAGGCACAGAAAGCTCCGATTACCTGAAGGCACCAGGGGGTCGAGGGTCGAGCGAGGAACGGGAGATTCGTCAAAGAGAAATCCCGCCCTGAGGTCGAGATGTTTATTCACCGAGTATTGAGCACCAAGCCGGTACGTCCAGGCATTGTGCCAGTTCTTTTGACTTTCGAAAAAAGTTCCATCTGCAAAGTCAGCGCGCAGAGTCCTGTAACTCGACCACTCCGTCCACTCCGCGCCTATCTCAATGGTCCACGGATGCTGTTTCCAGGCAAGCCCCGTGCGCAGCTTGGCGGGAAGGGTGATGTTGGAAGAAAAATCCTGGCGGGCGATCACCTGGCCTGTGGCAGAGCTGGTCAATGTTTGCGTTCCTTCAGTGATCTTGTGGTTTACCCGGCTGATGTAACTGGCGCCGAAGATGAGCCTCTCCGTAATAGTAAGACGCAGTCCCACATTGTAGCCCCAACCCCAATCGATTCCCTTCAGCTCAGCATCGACGGTTTGCGCAAGATTCCGGTCGGCCGTGAAGGGCGGCGTGGGCAGAGCAACAAAAGCACGGTTGCGCAGATCAATGTTCAGGTACTGGGCGTATGGCCCGAATCCTATGGAAAATCGCTCTGATGGTTTTACGGCAATCACGGGGCTCACGGAAAACGTTGTCAATACGGACTCGATGGCGCCGGGGAGAAGCGCCCCTCGAAAGTATTGGGCCAATTAACCCCGAGCCCAAAGTGGCTGAACATGCCGATGCCGGCACTTATGTTGTTATTTATCCTGTGGGTGAGATAGGCGTTGGGAATCGGCCATACATGATCTTTTATGGTCCAGGTCTGGCCGGGCGCGGTACCCATGGCAGGGTTGCCATCCGTTTTGAATTGCATCGTGGGCCTGATCGCACAGACACCCACAGAGAGCTGGGTGCCCTCGAGCTGAACAATGCCGGCAGGATTGAAGAAAATAGCTGATGGATCGTCGGCTTGCGCAATAAATGCGCCGCCCAGCCCCACAGCCTTGGCCGATTGTTCGTAGATGTCAAACCCGTTTGCGAAAAGGAATGCAGGCAGAGCCAATACCGTCAGGAGGGCGAGCGCCGCTATGCTTCCTGATTTCATGCCCCGCATCCCCACATCCGTTCCGTGAACTCGAGTCTTGCGTTATCCCACTGGGCAAGGCTCATCCGCATGTCCGTTTCGTGTGACAATAGATGAGGTGGAAAAGATTCAGGCACCCAGCATCTTTAGAAATCCCCTGGTCTTTACCAGCCAGTATTCCATACCTGCGTCGGCAAGAATTGTTTCTGCTCTCTTCAGACTCTGCAGGGCTTTCTGGCCTTCATTGGCATGTGCGTAAACATCTGCCAGGCAAAGGTACGCGATGCCCACCTGCGGTTTTACCTTCAGGTCATCAAGAAGATGAATCCCCCGAAGCACGTGATCTTCGGCCTCTTTGAGCTGTGTCGTGTCCAGGCGGACGAGAATGCGGCCCAGCATAGGCAGAGACCAGGCAACGTAATAGACCTCATTATATTTCTGCGCTAACTTCAAGGCTTGCTGAATGTACGTGTGAGCCAGTTCCAGATTGCCCAGTTCAAAATGTGTCGCCCCGAGGAAGTAGTAATGCGCGGAGAGATCGTAACTGATTCCTGCATCTGAATGGATCTTCAGTCCTTTTTCAATAAATGGTAGGCCGGTCTTTGGCTCCCCCATGAAATAATGGGACCAGCCCACTCCACTCCAGGCAAAGCCGAGAAGGATGAAGATCTGTCCCTTTTCCAGGTAGTGGATGCCCGTGGTGAAGTGGCTCAGTGCCTCTTTCCCGGCACCGTAGTAACAGAACACGTAGCCGTACAGCGTCTCGGAGAGTCCAATGCTATAGAGGTTATCAATATCCTGCGCAGCACTGAGGCCTTTCTGGAAAATAAGCTTTGCCTGATCAAAGTCGCCCAGGTAGCCAGTTGCGAAGGCGTAAAAGGCCGACAGGGCAGTATAAACGTTATAGCCACGATCGAAACATTCATACTGCTTCCCTGCACGCTCCAACATCGAAAGCACGCGCGGAGCGACGTCGACTACTTTGAGAAACTCGCCGCGAGAGGCGTAATTGCTGCACAGGTCGAACGCAACCGGTGCAATGAGATTCACGTCCTCTTCCGCTTCAGCAATCCTGAAGCAGTCCTCATTATACCTGACGCCAAGCAGAGGATTTCCTTTAACAGAGTAATAGAGACCGATCATGCTGAGAAGTGTTGTTAGACATTTTGTTTCGCCCAGCTCCCTGCATAGCTTCTCTCCCTGAGTGAGAATATCGAGGGAACCCTCCGGAAAACCGAGAGAGAGCATAGGAGAAACCATGAGGAGGCGGATCTCTACCCCCTCTTTTCTTGTTGCTTCGCTCTCCGGCTGACGTTTGAGCAGGTCGATGGCTTCTTGATAAAAGCGAAATGACTCCCAGAGGGCTGAGTTTCTTTGCTGCCTTGATGCCGGAGAGTTTGAGGTAGGTATATGCGAGGCCGGAACGCTCGCTCCTCGCATAGTGATAGGCGAGCATCTCATAAAACTCCTCAAGGCGCTCTGCGTAAAGCGTCTCTATTGCCTGTCCAATCTTGCCGTGGATCTCTCTCCGACGCTGGAGGAGCAAGGTGTTGTACGCTACGTCCTGGACAAGCGCATGTTTGAAGACGTACTTTAGTTCGGGGAAAAGGCTCTCTTCATAGACAAACTCAAGGCCCTGAAGCTCTTGCAGATGTTCTTTCAGGCGACCTTGCGAATGTTCCTTGTCGATGACGATAGATTCAAGTATGGAAAGGGAGAATTCCCTGCCGATCACGGAAGCGACCTGCATAGTCCGCTTGAGGTCCTCATCGAGTCGGTCGATGCGGGCGGCGATGATTCCCTGCACGGTGTCCGGTACCTCGATTTCCGAATTTTTCTTCGCCAGAGCGTAGCCATCGTCGGTTTTGTTGATGTATCCCTTTTCCTGGAGTGCAGAGGTGAGTTCTTCTATGAAGAGCGGATTGCCGCCGGCCCTGCTGATTATGAAGTCTCTGAGGCCTCCCGTGACAGGCGCGCCGGCAAGGAGCGATTCGAGCAGCTGATTTCGAGCTGCCATGGGCAGTTCATCAAGGCCCAGTCGCATGTAATATGAGCGGTTTACCCAAGGGTGCGTGTAATCGGGGCGATAGAGAAGTATCAGAAGAATTCTGGTGTTGGCCAGCCATCCGATAAAGTAGGTCAGGAAATCCTCGGACGTCTTGTCCACCCAGTGCAGATCCTCCACGACAAGAATCACCGGTGCTTCCTGGCTCAGCCTGATAAAGAGATCCCTCAAGGCTTCAAATGTTCTTTCTCTTCTCTGTCTCGGCTCAAGCCTGAGATATGAGTCATCTTCAACAGGAAGCGAGAGCAGTTCGTGGATAGGGGGGCGGATATGCGAGAAGTGAGTATCAAGCCCCTCAATGCGTTCCTGAATCTGTCCCTTGATGGCAGCTTCCTTCATCTGCCCTGTGATTGAGAAATAAGATTTCAGCATATCGAGAATAGGCAGATAGGCCATCGTGCTTCCAAAATGCAGACAGTGACCTTCCAGACAGAGATAAGGCCGGCCTTCCAGCATACGCCTGAACTCAAGCACCAGCCTTGATTTGCCTACGCCGGCCTCTCCAACCAACCCTATTACCTGGCCTACCCCGGACTCGACCTTCTCCAAGGCCCGGCTGAGGCCACCAAGTTCCCGCTCCCTGCCCACAAATTTTGTCAGGCCGCGCACGGCGGCGGCGGCGAGACGTGTATTCACTGCGCCGGTCCCGATGAGCTCAAATGCTTCGATTGGTTGACTTCTTCCCTTCACAGCAAGTTTGCCTCGGGATTTAAACGCGAAGAAATCTCTTGCTGCTCGCTGAGTATATTTAGACACGAGAATCGAACCGGCGGGAGCCATACTTTCCATGCGCGAGGCCAGATTGATGGTATCACCAAGGGCCGTATAATCCATGTGCAAGTCATCACCGATCGATGCTACGATGACGAGGCCGGAGTTCAGCCCCACCCGCATGGAAAAATCGACGTTCCATTCAGCCCTTACCTCATTGGAGAATAGTTTCATGGCCTCCTGGATGGAAAGGGCCGCGTGACAGGCCCGACGGGCGTGGTCCTCGTGGGCTATAGGGGCGCCGAACAGGGCCATAATCCCATCTCCGCTGAACTGTGTGATCGTACCCTCATACTCGTGAATCTCGTCCATGAGAAGTTTGAAACAGCGATCCATGAGCCTGTGAACTTCTTCGGGATCAAGCTTCTCAGAGATGGCTGTGTAGTTAACGACATCTGCAAAAAGGACCGTTATGAGTTTACGCTCCCCTTCGACAGTCCCTCTGTGGTTGATGATCTTTTCAGCAAGAAACTTAGGTGTGTAGGACCGGGGCTGTGCGTAATCAACGGCCGAGAATTGTTCCTCTGTTACGAGCTCGAAGCCACACTGGTCACAATACTTTGCTTGCGGAAGCACGGTCCGATGGCAGTGGAGGCACTTTTTTTCCAGCTTTGTGCCGCATTGGAGGCAGAATTGGGCCAGATCCCTATTCTCGAAAAGGCACGCTGGGCATCGCATGCTGGAACCTTCCACTAGAGCCGAGTCTCAATTACGGGAGCTCAGAGACTGATCTGAGTCACCATATATCGGCATCACGAAAACGCAATGAGAGTCAGGCCAGAAAATCTGTTGCCGCTATTTCCCCATCAAGGTGATCAGTCAAGGCTCCAAGAGTAAAAAAACACCGGTACAGCGCTCCAAAGAAGGTATCGCAACCCTCTGGAGGCTCCATAGGGGCATCTTCTGCAACTTCCGCTTCGTACCCCCGCGGGGCTGGCGCAACCAGCGGTTCCGGAGAGCAAAAAAGCCGAGCGCACCAAAGGACTATCCTTCAGCAGCTCGGCCATCTTCTTCTCCAAAGACCCGCCGCTTTCCGCCCCCTTCTCACGGAGGGTTTGACTTTTTCGGTCAGCCTTTCCCATGATTGTATATCAGTTGTTACCATTGTCAAGCACAAAAACATGGTCCATCGCACCTTTTGTGCCAGCTTCCGGATAAATGAGAAGAGGCCGGGTTATGATAAGCCATTCATGAGTCGAACCAGAACAGCACGTTGGTCATTCTCAATTTCTCCGTGCACTTCGGGCAGAGGTCATCAGCCGCAGGTTCACCGGGAATCTCAGGGAACACGTCGCCTGGCTCTTGAGCTGGGCTGTATTCGTCATCACCTTCTCCGAATTCCTCACCACACTTTCTGCAGGTCTTCATTGGAACCTCCTGGTTTCCCTCTCTTATGACTTTTTCACACGCAGGCTGGTTTTGCAAGGAGAAAGCGGCACGTTACGGGTTTGCGAGGTCGGGGATCCTTACAAGATGCTCCCTTACAGGATGCTCTGCTACCGCTATCCCTACGGGATGCTCGGCTATCCTTACAGGATGCTCCGCTACCGCTAGCGCTATCACGGGAAGGAAACGAAGAACCGTAAAGAGCATACCCATCGAGGATGTCCGTCTTCAAACATCCCCAGCATGGATCTTGCGGCCCTTGGAAGACGGTACAGTCTCAAAGAGCTTGGGCAAACTTAGCGAGCTGTACCCGTCTCTTGATACCCAACTTCCGGTAGATCTTCAGAAGATGGGCCTTTATGGTAGACGGGCTGACCTGAAGACTGCGGGCCATTTCTCCAGTGGTCAAGCCTTCCACTGCGAGTAATACCACTTCTCTTTCTCTCTGGCTGAGCGTTAGTGAAACGATTTCGCCTTGCATATATCCCTCCGTGAATGTCGTATCAGCTAAACCGAGTTCTAACTTAGCCATGACATATTGCTCACTGTTGAAATAAACAAAGTTTACTAGGCCAGCTCAGGCCAGCATGAGATGGCATCAGCGACTGTAATGCCTCAGTGACTTCGCCATCTTTAACGTATCGAATTCGTCATCGGGAGCTGAGGCCACATGCATTCCTAGCGGGAAAGATCCGGTTCTTCGAAGCAGCCTCTTGCAATGACTGCACTCCCTTGTTAAAAATGGGTATACAAACGGAAAACACCTTGCATAGCGCATCAAGCGCCGGGCCAGCATTCCGTCTAAGAGCTGATTCAAAGAAGCTTCGCTGTGGAATAGCCGGAAGGGTTTGCTGGGAGGTTCTGGCGGTCAATTGCCCTCCTTGATTGACTAATCTTTCAGATACAAGTTGCATGCCGCGCTCTTCGCTCCCCGAGCCATTGACCGTGTCCCTAGCCTGGGAAGGCGTTTACGCTGAAAAGGCAAAGATCACCGGAAGGCGATTATGAATGGTATTGCCTGCACACTGATTGGAGGAGGTGCAGGGTATTACCTTCGCGCTACCCTGATTTGTTGAGACTCTTGTTAGTCTCGGTGGAGAGAGGGTTTGTCGGTCTTGGCGCGAAGCGAGATAAGTCTTATTCTCCTCCCGACACGTCAGCCTCCTTTCCCAACCCGACAAGTGTACAAGAATTAGACCGAAGCGCGATTGATCTCAGAAAGCAGCATGGTGGCGCAAAGTTCTCCTATTCTACGGATGGCGGTCGTGAGGTCAAGTTAGATGCTATGTCCAAAAGCGCCCAGTATACTCACAAGAAAAAAGCAGAAAAATCACCTGTAGAATGCAAGACGGGCAGCGGTTTCCCTAATCATAACAGGGTTCCTCCACGCTGCCGGCACGTGAAAGGCCTCGTACCCGCCAGCTGGCATTTTATTTGCAATTCGGAAAGACGAGTTAAACAGGAGGTAGCAATGAAAAAAATTAGGTATGCAGTGTTGGCACTGACAGCTTTTCTCGGGGTGCTTCTCGCCCTCGGGGGAACAAAGGCGGTGGCGGAACTCAACGTTAACATCAACTTCGGTCCTCCGCCCGTGATAGTTGCCGAGCCTCCAGCAGTGGTAATGATCCCGCGTTCTCAGGTCTACTTCGTTCCTGATCCGCAGATTGACATCTTCTTTCACGCCGGCTACTGGTGGTCTCCGCGTGGAGACAGGTGGTACAGGGCGCGAGCTTACGATGGGCCGTGGGTAATCGTGGAACGACGCTATGTTCCTGCGCCGGTATACCGGGTTCCAAAGGACTATCGGGTTGTCTACGAGAGGGAAAAGCACATCCCCTACGGGCAGTGGAAGAAGCAAGCGAAGTACCACGAGAAGGAGGAGCGCAAGGAGTGGAAGGAAAGCCAGAAGGAGCAAAAGCACGGCCACGGACATGACCGGGATTAAGCCAGGCCTTCCCTCATAAGTCTTCTTGACAGTGGTCAAATAATTCTTACAGTTAACAAGTATGACCTATTCGCGCAGTGGTTCGCCGATTTCAAAGACCGAAAGGTTAAGCGATGAATGAGGAGCCGCAATCAGGAGGATGGTGGCGAACTCTTCCCGGTATGCTGACGGCAACGGCCGGCATTATCACGGCTGTGGCGGGCTTGATTGTTGCGCTACACCAAGCCGGGATCTTTGACGGGGAAAAGCAAAAGGTCCCTCAGGTTCAGAATGAAGCGATCAAGCCACCGAAGGTCAGTGAAACCCCCGTCCCTCCAGCTCCCGGTACGACAAAGCCTTCGTCCACCGGCCAGGCGGCTGGCAGACCCGTTAGTCTTCCGGCCGGGACTCAAGTAAGAGTCGGGGACTTGGTTTACACAGTATTAAATGCGCGGCTTGAACGGTATGACCCGAACAAGCTTTCATTAAGGTTCGAGGTGCGTATGACCAACAATGGAAAGTACCCTGCAAATTTTTGGGTCTCTTCCTTCCGCTTGGTCGTAGATGGCGTACCGCGGGCACCGGAGAACGATCTTAATGAGGTTGTGGCGGATCACAGCGCAAAGGAAGGGATTGTCGAGTTTGTGATTCCGGATACCACTACCAATGCAGGGCTCCAAATAGGCGACGTTGGGAAGGAAGCGCCCACAATCTCCCTGGACCTCAAAGGTGTAAAGCCATAGTACAGGGCCCCGGGCTTGCCAACAGTGGAAGAGCTATTTCCCTCCCACGTAGAGTCCAAATTCCTTTAGTATGGGGAGGGCAGCGACTTCGCCGCTCTTGATTGCCTTTTTCAGAAAGTCCGGCTCTCCGAATCGTGGCTGCTCGCCGAGGGCGTCAAGGCCCTTTTGAAATTCAGGATCCTGGTAGGTCTTTCTCATCGCATCGGTCAACGCATTTCTGATCGCTTCAGGCGTATCTTTGTGGGCGTATAAACCCACATAGGTCGGAAGCGTTGCTGCTTCAGGATAGCCCAGCTCCACCACGGTGGGCACATTCGGCATGTTGCTGTATCGACGCTCGCTAACGGCAAGCAGATACCGGACAGCCCCGGACTTGACTTGCTCGGCCACGGGTCCGTACACCATAACCGATCCCTCCACATGGCCACCGAGAAGTGCGGAAAGCGCCTCCGGGGTCCCCTTGTACGGTATATCTATTGTTTCGACATTTGCTTTCCGAAATATGATCAGCCCGTACATATGCTGGGAAATCCCGCGTCCTGTATGCGCCCATCTGAGCTTGCCGGGGTTCTTCCTCGCAAAGTCGACGACATCGCTGAATGTTTTCCAAGGAGAGTCACCCTTGACCACGAAACCGTTTCTGTATTCGATGAAATTGGCGATTGGAGTCAGGTCATACGGATCGAATGGTACTTTCTGCGTTTTTGTCGTCGAGGCAAAGAAAAAATTTGTGGTCACCATCATTTTATAGCCATCGGGCTTGGAGCTGATCAGGTAGGCCGCGGCCACGCTTCCTCCAGCCCCGGGCTTATTGACTACGACCAGAGGTTGACCCAGGTACTTGGGTGCCGTATTCGCGACTAGCCGAGCCAACAGATCCATGGTCGATCCTGCCGTCACCGGAACCACAATTTCGATCGGCCCCGCAGGAAAGTCCTTACCATACGATCGGCCGGCCGTGCACCACGCCAGGCAAACAAAAACCAGCAGAGCCGCCACAAATGTTTTTCTCATCACAACCCCCTCATCGCTCATTATTACTTCTACAAAATGAAGGAACACGTCTCGTTACCTTATCACGGCCGCACCGTAAAGACAACGCAAGCGCTTGGCTTGTCCTGATCCCCCATGCAAGCATCAATACCCGCCCAGGCCGGGCGTCTTTCGCGCCTGCCTCTGGTCGACTGCCTCGGAGACATGCGGCCTGTCCTGATCCGACCTTGACTATATTCCTGCAGGACTTATAGTCTGACTTGGGAATTGACCTTCATGAAGATACTCCTTGTGGCTCCGCCTATTATGGACTATGTGGAGGGGCAACTTTCCCCTATCGCCATGGATGCTACGTGCGAGTGCCCCCCATACGGGATTTATAGCCTCGCCCGCATTCTAAAAAATAACGGTTATGAGGTCGTTCTGGCAGATCTGATTGCCCGTGGCTCGAATGACATTCAGTCTTTTGTGCCGGATCTCCAGGAGTGCTCCCTGGTAGGAATTGGAGCGACAACGTTATCGTGGCCAACCGCTCGCGATGTGATAAAGCAGATAAGGCAAATTCGAGAAGATGTGCCGATCGTTTTGGGCGGCATACATCCGACGATGTTTGACCGGCACATTTTAGACAACTTTCCGGTACAATTCGTGATCCGTGGGGAGGCTGAGATTGCACTAGCTGCTCTTTGTAGAGCCTTGGAAAACAATCAAGATTTACGTGAGGTGCCTAATCTCTCATGGCGCGATGCTGAGGGCAGAATTATTCGTAACCCGCTGGGACCCTTAATTCCCAAACACGAATTGGCTCTGTTTCCGCTCCCCGACTATGGCGAGCTGCCGGCTCGGTGTCTATAAAGCCCTTTCGATCGAGTCCTCGCGCGGGTGTGCCTTTGATTGTGCCTTCTGCAGTACTTCGTATCGGCGTTGTTGGCGAGCGATGCCCGCAGAATCCTTCGTTGATCGGCTCGCTTCAGTAATGGAGCATCTGGATCGCGTCCAACATCCCGTCGTCCATATTGTCGATGACGAATTCTCAACAAACCCCCAAAGGGTATTGGCGATCGTAGATCACATCAGGCGTCGGGGACTGACGCCCCAACTCGTGTACGATTCCAGAGCCACGGACCTACTCGCAGACGGTTTTGTCGCCGACATTGCTGAATTCACCCACAGGTTTCTCGTGGGCGCCGAGTGCGGCTATGACGAAGGATTACAGCGCGCCGGCAAGGGGACATCGTGCCGCATTCTGGAAAATGCCGCACGCAAACTCCACCAGTATGGAATCAGTGAACGAGCCGACTTTTCTTTCATAATTGGTCTTCCCTGGGAAACGCGAGCCGAGGTCGAAAAGACCATCCGTTTTGCGATGCATTTGCTGGGCAATTACGGTGTTCGCGTGTTGTTGCAGTGGTATTGTGAGATTCCCGGCTCTCGCCTCTGGCAAGAGGAGCGCGAGAAGCAGCTCGTACACGAAGCCATGTACGACGACTATGGTTTCTTCAGAGATCTCTATCTATTCCGCGACCGGCGTTCAAGTCGGACCGCGCGACATCTGGGAAATTACAGAGATGTTGGATAAACTGCTCTTTGTGACCAAGGTGCACTATCGGCATGAGGAGATGATAGAATTTGCGTTGCCGGATCCAATCGGTTCGTACTTCCCACGACAAACTTTTTCAGAAAATGATACCGGGCTGGGAAGTCTACGTGAGGTATCACGGCCGCCGCTGCGAGTCGGTATTCCACTTCGTCGAATAACGACCTGACAGCGGCGGAAATCGAATCCCGCTGATGCATGATGCGGCTATGGTTCAAGGAAATTATTGATGAAAGTGAGGTTTTTCAAGACCTCAATCACACAGAGGAGGTGACCTTATGGACAAAGAGCTAAAGGATGGAATCGATCGGGCGAAGAAGAATCTCGATAAGCTCGCCAAGGCACTTGACCGGGTTGCGACGGACCCTAAAATGCGAGAAAAGTTGGGGACGCATCCAATTGAGACGCTGACAGAGTTGGGATTCGAACTGGATGCTGAGGATCGCGCCGAAATTCGCAAGGAACTTGCTGCCGCGCGCAAAGCTGGCCTCGCGTTTCCTAGATTCAAGGCCGTCGTGAAATCGGGTGTAAAATCAGGTGTAAAGGTAGGTGTAGAAACAGCGGCCACTACGGCTGTAAAGTCGGTAATAAAAGAGACGCCTGTAGGTAAGCCCGGCCCGGCAAAGAAAGCTAAAGCTAAGCCCGGCAAGAAATAGCTCTATGGGCTTCCACCCAGCTCCCGAGAGGCGGAGAGAGAAATTGGTGCGCGAACGGGGATACTCGTTGCTGTAACGCTGGGCAGCAAACGAAAGTGAATGGTCCTTTATCTGATCCACGAAAGAGGGAGGCCAAGGAAGAGGCCTCCCTTGATCTCCTTCCATGGTGATTCCTTCGTGATGCCCGAAAGGACAAACTGGCGATAGAGCTTCTCTTCAATCCCTCTTCCATCTCTGGTGTCCACTGCGGAAGTTTGATTCAGCAAGCGTAGGTCAACGACACTGATCTTTATCTTTCCAGTCTTTGCGCAGAGGATTTGGCGCAGTGCGCCACTTGGCCCGCACCTTAGCCGGATAGAGCTTCCATTTCTCGGGAGGGACGTAATTGGCAGAGCAATAAGTCTTGGCCCGGAATTCCACAACCGTCGGGCAGTCACCGCTGACATCATAGATGGTCAGAAGGCCACAGCCGCCGACATCCCGGTAGCGATGTTCAACGACGAGAAGATTTCTGTTCTTTCCGGTAAATATGACACCGCCGTAAATTAACGTGTCGGTGAATCTAGTGAATTTTCCTACATCTTGCAGTTCAGCGTACGGATCTCCGGACTGCTTAGCGTGCAGCCTCCTGACATCCTCCCGCGTCTGGATAAAGTCGTACTGTTCTAGGGGCAGCAATCGGCTTTCGATGGTATCGGAATGCTCCGTGACCTTGTAAAAGATAAGCTCACTTTGCTGCATTGCCATTTCACATTCAACCGCGACGATATATTGGGTTTTATTGAGAGGATAAATAGCTATCCCACCGCGGCCTCCCTGCTGGGTAACAAAGCTGGCCCTCTCGTCACATTCATCGCACCAGTGCAGCACTGATTTCCACATTACGCGGTCCTCGGGGGTAAGATCGTACTTTGGCTTTTCTGAGCTTGCTGTGTTCAGACCGACGGGTTTTTTTTCAACACGCACAGGGGAATCACAGGCAGCCATCGAAGAAAGAGGCAGATAGACGATAACGAAAACAGATATTAATTGCAGTATTGACCGCATAGCGTCATCTCCTTATGGTCGAAGATTCGGGTCGTTCCCAACATCAACGAAAGCAGGCCGTTGGAGCAGTGAGTGCGCACCCGGCGCAGAGCCGAAGAAGCATCTCTATCTGCTCCGCATAGTCTGCGATCTCGTCGTCTCGGTCGCGACGACCATTGATAATTTCGCGCGCATTTTTGTAATCGCATTTTTTGCCGTTGATATGGTCACTCAGCTTCTTGCCGGTAAATGCGCCGTGGCGCATACCGTATGACATGATGTCGTACGCGATTTTCTTATCTAGAACCCTATCAGGGTTAATGTAGAACTCATCCCCAAAGCCGAGGGCTTTGCCCAGTTTTCGGTAATTTTCCAGCCAGGTCAATTGGCAGTAGCCACGGCCGTAATATCTGTTCTTATAGGTCGCATTCTTGGTCCCTCGATAACCCTGGACATCGGCGACCTCTTCTTCTGTGCTATAACGGCTTCCAGCGCCTTTGCCCGTTTCTTCCGCCGGCAGAAACGAGAATTCTGTTTCAGCGTACGCCGTCGCAAGCATATAGGCAGCCCATCGTATGTCCTCAATGGTGGCATCCTTTTGGAGAAAACCAAAGAAGCCGAGCAGGTCTTCTCCTTTGGTGATAGTCAGGCCTTCACCGATCTGTCGAGGGAAAAGCTTCCTGAAGCGGCCCGCATCAACCTGCGGTAGAATGTCCGTGTTTCCGGGCGCTGGTCCAAACAGGATTGTCTTGGCATCTCCGCCCGTGCAATGCAAATCCGAGGCTATTGTTTGCAAGGTCTTGCCATAGGGATCAATGCGTCCGTCCGGATGTTTCACGCCCATGTCGTCGGACTGCACATCTTTTATGAGGTCAACCAGGCCCGTTGTGCATTCCCCGCTCACCGCGATGGACGGAGTTATCACTCGGGAAGATCTCCCTTTGACCGGTGTTGCTACTTCGGTGAAATAGGCCCTCAACAGGCATTGGATGACAGCTACGTCGATGGGCTTGTTGCGGCCACCGAAACCAACCGATTGTTCTATATTGACGGCTCCCATACGGTCTCTCCTTCGGGTAGCTCGGCTATGTCACAAAATCGTTTTTCTTTCGAACCTGTTTCGTGACCAATGATGCTCCTTCCACCGCATCTGTTATTGATGTCTGCAAAACAGCATTCGTATTAGTGGATGCTTTTTCCACATGCTACAAGGGTTGCCTTATGTCTGTCAATAGGTTCTTGGTCTATTCTTTGTATGCTCTGGGGCTTAAGAAAGACGGGCCAGTGTCGAGGTTAATGCAAGACGACTTTATTTGAACAAACACAACTTTATCTTAATTTACCGGCCACGTTCTTACATTAATATAGGTTGAACTTAAATATAAGTTAAGTTGTATTCTGGTTTATAAAGCAAAACCGATAGGGTCATGGCTTGCCGTTCTTCTCTATGTCACCCGGAACTTGACGTCCCGGGTGACTCCCGATAGGCACGGCATCCTCGTGTGATTAGTTGGTACTGCGCCGTTCCGTCATCTGCAGAAGGAAAGTCTGGCCCTGACCCCAGATGCCCCACTCTCGACACTCGTACCCAGGGAACTCCCGGCCAGCCTCGATGCAGTTCTTTGTGGTCAGGCTGATAAAAATATATACTTTTGTTAGCGGAAAGCTGGCGATTACCGCGTTGGTTTGTTAAAGTAAAATAAAAACCCTCATGGAGGATCAGGCTATGGAGGTCAGGATCAATAACCACGGATCGAATTCGCTATCCACCAAGGTTTTCTTTAGCGATGAGAAAGGTTTCGAAGTTGCTTCCGTGATCGTGATGGGTAAAAATGATGCCGTTCTGATTGATGCCCAGTGGACGCTGTCCAATGCCCATCGAGTCATCGCGGAAATAACCGAAACCGGCAAACAGCTCGACGACGATTTATGTGACTCATGCTCATCCTGACCATTACTTCGGTCTGGGCGTCATCGCCGAGGCTTTCCCGTCCGCCCGCGTCACGGCACTCGCCTCAGTAGCCCGCACCATCAATCATCAGTTTTTCGGCAAACTTGAGCATTGGGAAACAGTTATCGGGCCGACTAACGTATGCCGGAAGACAGTTACTATCGAGCCCTTAAGCGAGAACTACATCGAATTGGAAGGAGAGCGGATTGAGATTATTCCTGAGATCATAGGCGACATGAAATACAATTCGGCCGTCTGGATACCTTCCATAAAGACCCTCTACGGCAGCGACGTCCTGTTTAACCAGGCACACCCCTTTACCTGCGAGGTTACGCCGGAGGAGCGCAGGCAATGGATAGAGGATATCGAGCGGTTGGAAAAGTTCGGAGCGGAAGTTGTTATTCCCGGCCATCAGAAACCGGGCATGCCTTTCGATTCCTCCTCGTACAGCTTTATGAAAGATTATCTGATCGCCACGGAAGAGGAAATCGCCAAGACTAAAGACGAGGGTTGTTTCTATTACGCCATGGTCCGGCATTTCCCGGAGGCCAACCTCTTTATTAGCAACGAAATGAATGCAGGCGTCTTCAAGGGCGGCAAGAATTGGAACTGGAAGGACGAGTGACCGAGCTCCGCCGGCACGGCCACTTTCATCGGGAACACTCCATCGAGTGTCACGTACGCGAGGCCTTTAAGGCATTCATACCTCGAAGGTTGACCATCCATATCTTGGGTCCACTGGAAAGAAACATCTCGACCTTACTGGTCCCGTATCGCCCGGTGGCATTGGCCATGGGCTCTTACCGCAGCTTCTTTACCGTCCCGCTAAACTCCTTCTCGGGAATGACACTGAGGCCGGCCTTAATCATGAGATCTCTTATGGTTGTGACCTCTTCCCTAGTCGGCCAGGGGTTGGGGGCTCTCATGAAAGGAAGGGGTATCATCCCTCTTACCCATGTTGCTGCCTTGTACCTTATATGGAGTCGGCTGAGGGTGGCATCAATGTAATATTGTATATCCTCCAAACCTGACTTCCAGACCTTGTTTGCTTCGTCGAGGTTCTTGGTCTTCCAGGCGGTAATATGGTCTACCATGGGCTCCATGGCATAGCAGAAGGAGCCGCTGAGGGCGCCGTCCCAGTATCCAGTTGCGAGATTTTCATGAAAGAGATTACTCATGGCGGGAAGAATCGCCACATGCCTGTCCAGTTTTCTCAGCGCCCTCGCGATATGCACGGAACCGACATAGTTCTGGAACATCTTCCAGCCGACGATGTTCGGGATCTCACGGCACATTTTCAGCGTTGCCTCAAGGGGGAAGGCCGGGCCGAAGCCGGGTGTCGGTGGCGTAGCCGGATGTGTAATTGCGGGCAAGTCGGTGGCATCCACCTGCGCCTTGGCAAAATCGATCCAGATCTCCGGATTTCTATCCGGTTCCCATCCCCCCGTAACCTCCAGCGCCCCCTGCGGTGGATACAGGAAGAGGCCGTCAGCCCCTGCCTCTTTTGCGTCGATAGCCACCTGAAGTGCATCTTCAAATCGGAGATCAAAGGCACCCGCAAAAACAGGCACTTTGCCGCCGCACTCCTCCATCGTTATTTCGACGTTCCTTCGTTTCTCTTCCCGTGTCAGATAGAAGATCTCTCCGGCCTCCGCGTTAATGATAATCCCTGCCCCATTGACATTATCCTTGAACTTGGGTTGCATGAAGTAGCGGAGGAACTTGCGTAGGGCATCCTCATCAACTTGGTAATTCTCCTTAAACGGTAGCATGACAGCTACATACAAACGATCAAACTTTCCTTCAAATCTGTCAGTCATAGTCAATCACCTCCATGTAAAATTGATAGATATCATCCGTTCATGACACTACGTGAACCCGTGGATAGCCAGTTTAGGTAGCAACAGCACAAACCACGGGATGAAGAGTATAATGAAGAATGTAGCGACAAGGATCAAGACGTACGGGACCATGGGCTTAAGCAAAGACGATGCAGGCGTCTTGGAAATCGAGCACATGATTATAAAGGCCAACCCTATGGGAGGCAGGATCAGGCCTATCCCCGACGCCGCCACGGCAAGCAACGTGAAATGTATGGGGTGGATACCGAATTTCAGAGCGATGGGATATAGGATGGGATAAAAGATCAACAGGGCCGGTAATCCGTCCATGAGCCCTGTGGTCACGATAAAAAACAGGTTGGCTACTACCAGGAACACGTAAGGGTTCGTCGTGAAAGACATCATCAGGTTACCTACCATTTCAGGCACCTGCTGTGTTGCAAGAATCCAGCTGAAAAGCGTGGAAGCCCCCACGAGCAGCCCCATCGATCCTGTTATGACCAGGGTATCCACAAATATCCTGGGCAAATCTGGTATTTTTATCTCCCTGTACACCAGTAGTCCTACGATGAGGGCATAGACCACGGCAAGTACCGCGGCTTCCGTGGCAGTGGCGACACCGCCGAGGATCCCCCCGAATATGATGACCGGCATCATCATGGGGAGAACTGAGTGCACAGCTGCCCTGCCCAGGCGCCCGACGTTGAAGGCTTCCTCGCCTCCCGGGAGAATGCCCTTCCTTGATTGATAGTAGATGAAGACCATCAGGGCGATGGCCATGAAAAACCCGGGCAGGAACCCGGCGAGAAACAATGCTGCGACCGACAGATTGGTGATAGCGGCGAGGACGAGCATATTGAGGCAGGGCGGGATGAGCATGCCCATGCCGGTCGCGGCGCTGATGATACACACGCTGTGTTCTTTTGAATATCCCCCGTTTCTTAAAGCGGGTAACATCATGGAACCGATGGCCGATGCGTCAGCGAGAGACGATCCGGAAATCCCTGAAAAAAAGACTTCCGACACTACGGCGACCATGCCCAGGCCTCCTCTCATATGGCCGACCAACCCTCTCGCAAGATTGACCAGACGAAGGGAGATGCCTCCCGTCTCCATAAGCATGCCGGCCAGAATGAAGAACGGAACAGCCAGGAACGGGAACTGGTCATTTCCCGAATGCATTTTTTGTATCATCATCATGAGCGGAAGATCAAAGGCCCACAGCCCCAGGAGGGAAACTATGGCCATGCTGAAGGACACCGGGATCCCGAGGAAGACAAGGATAAAGAACAATAAGACAAGCGTCCAGATCACACGGTCACCCCTTCACCAGGCCCTTTATCTCGCGCACCAGAATCGGAACCTGGTATATGAAGATGAGGATTCCGCTCACAGGAAATGCCAGATACGCATACGATACGCGAATCTGGAGCGTCGGGTAGACGTATTCGTTGGTCAGAACCATCTTGATACCCATATGGATCATGGTATACGCCACGACAAAAATGATCGCGCTGCTGAGCATCTGGATTGCGGCCTTCCAATTGCCGGAGAGACGACTGGTAACGAGGTCCACGTGGAAATGGTAGCCATGTCGGATAGCTAGGGCAGCACCGATAAAGATACACCACTGAAACAGGAACATGGCGAACTCCTCTGACCATGCCAGAGGAGAATGCAGCACGTACCGATAGAGCACCTGGAGAAACACCATGATGGTGAGCACAAAAATCAGCAGGGCCGCCACGATCTCTACCGGGTTGCGCAAGCACCATCCGAAGACAGAGACCTTCTGCGGCGATGTCGCTCCTGTCATACGGAAATCCTCCATATGTTCCTTTGCAGTGCGTGTGCCTGCCGGCCCAAACAATCCCGCGTTTCGGCCTTACGATTGATCTCTCCCGTCCCGGACGCAAGTCCCACTGCTGGAGGCTCGATCCGCGGGATCGCGTTATGAGCTAAACCTCCAGCAGGTTCTTATAAGTTTCTGTGCAAGATGATAATATCCAGCTACTCTATTTTGTATCCGACGAACTTGAGGACGCGGTCAACCGATTCGGCGCCGATCTTTTCGCGGTATTTCTTGACGACCGGGATGGTCGCCTTTTTGAAGGCGTCGATATCGGGCTCGGTCACCTTCACTCCCCTTTTCTTGAACGAATCGACTGCCTGCTGGTTGGACGTCGCTTTTGAACCATCGAGATAATATGCCTCCTGCAGCTTGTTCCAGGTGACCGAGGCCTCCATGAATACCTTCTGCACGTCGGGCGGGAGCGTATTCCAGAACTTCTGGTTGACCACCGTCACACCCGCAGCAAAATGGGCGTTAAGAGGCGTATAGAACTTGGCCACCTCATAGATCTTCATGGCGTTCAGGAACTGGGGGGCCGTGTAGACGCCGTCAATCACACCCTGCTGCACCGCCGAGTATACTTCGGCGGAACCCATAGCTACGCCCATGGCGCCCATCGCCTGCAGCGTGTCAAGCATCAGCGGATTCGGCAAGGAGCGGATCTTGAGCCCTTTCAGGTCTGCAGGTGTCCTGATTTCGCGTTTGCTGTTCTGCACGTCTGTGCCGTTCATGCCGGACCAGACGAGCAGCTTCAGTCCATGCTTTTCGAAAAGAGCGCCCAGACGTTTCCCTTCACTGCTGACCAGGAAATCTGAAAAGGCGCGTTGACTGGGGAAGACGAAGGGCAGGTCAAGCACCTGGTGTTCCGGCACAATATTCGTGGTTACAAGTGAAGGTACGGTGCATATCTGGATAGCCCCCATCGTCGTCTGCTCCAGCACGGCCTTCTGGTCCCCAAGAACACCGTCCCCGAAGAGCTGCAACTCTACCTTGCCGGGCAGCTTTTTCTCCACCTCAGCTTTGAACGCCTGCATTGGTTCCCAGTAACTGAACGACTTCGGGGCCGCATCTCCCCACTTCACGACGATGGGTGCTGCCAATAAGCTAGTTGACATGAACGCTATGCAAAACCCCACGGTTAGAATAATTACTGCCGCCTTTTGCATACCCCTCCTCCTTCTATTTTTTTGACGTGGTACCATAGGCCCACAACGACACTATATCCTGAGGCATGGCTCCTTCTTGATCCTTCTTGTCGGTACAACTGTTTGAGTATTCATTTAGTCTCCTTTCCGCACCCCCTTTCTTCCCGCTGCTTTTTGAGCGCCAGGTAGACTTTTTCGGCGGTCACAGGCGTGGACGTGATTTCAACACCGACCGCGTCATAAATTGCGTTGATTATGGCTGCCGCAGTGGGACAAGCGGGCGGCTCACCCGTGCCTTTGGCTCCGAATGGACCCGTGGGTTCGGGCACCTCCGTAATGATGCTATGGATGAAAGGAATATCGAGAGAGGTAGGGATAAGAAGTTCAGAGAAAGATGGGTTTTGTATTACCCCATTTTTCACGACCACCTCCTCCATAAGAGCATATCCAACCCCGTGCGCAACTCCTCCTTCTATTTGTCCCTCGACAGCCATGGGGTTGATTGCTTTGCCCACATCCTGAGCAGCTATGAGGTTAAGGAGTGTAACCTCTCCGGTTTCAGTGTCCACCTCCACCTCGGCAATCTGCGTGGCATAGGAATACGCGCCATAAGGGATACCAAGGCCCGTGTCAGGGTCGAGCGATTCAGAAGTCGGAGGGGTGTAGGTGCCGGTTCCCATAACGGGTATGCCCCGCCTCCGTAGCCGGGCACACACATCCTTGATCGTAACATATATGTCTGGCTTTTCCTTCAAGAAAAACCGATTGTCTCTGGCCTCAAAATCGCCAGGGTCTCTGTCCATGTACTCGGCAACTTCACCAAGCAGAATTGACTTCGCCTGCTCTGCCGCAAGACGAATGGCGTTTCCTGATACGTAGGTCTGGCGGCTCGCGGAAGTGACGCCGGCGTCGGGCACGGCCATAGTGTCATCGGAAACCATGGTGACTAGCTCAGGTGTGATCCCCAGCGCTTCTGCGGCAATTTGGCCCAAAGCGGTATCGGAGCCCTGTCCCAATTCGGACGCACCGCAGTGGACAACCGCGGTCCCATCCTCACAGACTTCGATGAACGCGCTGGACGGATTGGGTCTGGCAGTATTCCCCATACCGAAGTAAGTGCACGCGATGCCACTGCCTCTCTTCTTCATGTGTCACCCGGTTCGGAGAGAATACCTGCAGCTCGCCTGGAAGCCTCCTCCAACGTGCCAAGTGCGCCGACCCCATGCTCAAGGATCTGATTCGTGACCGTGGAAGATCCGGGGCGTAGCATATTCCTTCGCCTTATTTCAATGGGCGACAAACCGCATCTCCTAGCAATCTCATCCATGATCGCTTCATGACAAGGGGCCATCTGCGGCGCGCCGAACCCCCTCATCGCTCCTCCAATCGGATAGTTCGTGTAGACCTCGTAGGCATCCACGTACACATTCGGGCACTCGTACGGACCAATGGCCATCGTGGCAGACCGCGTCAATACAGCTGGCCCCAGAGAGGCGTATGCTCCTCCATTACCAATGATCGTGACGTGTGCCGCTGTCAGCCTTCCGTTTCTGTTAGCTCCAAATCGGTAATAGAGATTAAACGCGTGCCGCTTGCTCGTGGTAATGACTGACTCTTCACGCGTGAATACATGTTTAACAGGCTGCCCGGTAACATAGGCGCACAAGGCAGCATACGGCTGAGCCGAGAGTTCTCCCTTTCCTCCGAACCCGCCGCCGGTGGTAGCCCTGATGATCCTCACCTTGTTGACAGGGAGGCCGAGCATCGAAGCGATCTCCCCCCGGACGTAATGGGGCGACTGTGTGCAACAGTGGACTACCATCTGCCCTCGGTCCATGTATGCCACAGCCGCCTCAGGTTCGATGTAAGCGTGCTCCACAGTTTGAGACCTGAACGTTTTCTCTACGATAATACTTGCTTCAGCAAATCCCTCTTCGATATTGCCCTTTCTGATCTTTCGATGATGAAGGACATTTCCGGTTTCGTGCACAAGAGGTGCTCCCGGCTTCATCGCTTCTTCCGGATCAAACACCTCGGGGAGTTTTCGGTAATCGACATATATCTTTTCGAGGGCCTGCCTGGAGAGTGCCTTAGTTTCGGCGGCAACAACGGCAACGGGATCGCCCACATAGCGAACCTTGTCTTCAACCAAGTAGCGCTGATCCTTGACAAGCTCTCCATATCGGTTAGGCCCCGGGATATCCTTTGCAGTCAGGACGACTCGCACCCCCGGAAGGCTTCGCGCCTCAGAGCAATCGATCGAAAGTATTTCGGCGCTGGGGAAAGGGCTCCGAAGCACGCTCGCGAAGAGCATATTGGGAAAAGTGATATCATCGGCATAGGCCGCCTTTCCGGTAACCTTTGGCATCGCATCGATTTTTGTAATCGATCGTCCTATACTCCCCGTCTCCGGTTCGCGACGATCACAAGCAATGGCCTCCCCCCGCAATTCACGGGCGGCCGCGTCGATCGCCTCGACCACTTTTGTGTAGCCGGTACACCGGCAGAGATTTCCTGAAATGGCTAACCGGAGTTCCTGCTCGCTGGGTCGTGGGTTCCTGTCCAGCAGTGCCTTGGAGGAGAGAATCAAGCCGGGCGTGCAGAAACCGCATTGAACGGCTCCTCTTTCTACGAATTGCCTCTGGAGAGGATGGATCTTTTCCGTGTCACCGAGGCCTTCGATCGTCACGATAGACCGGCCTTCGGCCTTGATCGCGGGGTAGATGCAGGACATGACGGGCAGTCCATCGATGAGCACGGTACAGGCTCCGCACTCTCCTTTCCCGCATCCCCGCTTCGCTCCCTTCAAGCCAAGATGTTCCCGAATCACATCGAGTAGGAGGGCATCCTCAGCTAACCAAACCTCTTTCGTGACGTTATTGACCTTGAGCTCAATCTTTCGTTTACCCACCGAGGGAGACTCCGAGTAAGTTCACGCATTCGAGAAGAGCCCGCCTGACCAGTACGTAAACCATTTCTTTTCTGTATTCTGCGCCCCCACGGAGGCTGTCCCTGGGACGGGCAGCCCGCTTAGTCTGGGCCGCGGCTCTGTCAATAGCTTCATAATTCACCCGCGTTCCCGAAAGACTATCCGCCGCATCTCTTGCAAGCCACGGGGTTGTCGCAACAGGACCTGCGGCAACGCGGACCTTTCCAAAGGACTCTTTTTCCGCGTCCAGCTCGACCCGAGCAGCAACGAGCAAGATAGGAAGGGTAAAGGCTCTTCTTTTGGCCAGCCGCTGAACGGAACTCGCACTCCTCTCTCCTGCTGCTCGAAATCTAAAGTGCGTGACCATCTCTCTAGCAGGATTCACCGAGCTTTTTCCTACATCGAGAAAGAGGTCTTCCACAGGGATCCATCTCTCTCCGTGAGTTGAGGCGACTTTGGCCTCAGCTCCGAGAGCAACAAGGGGGATCGTCCCATCGGCGGCAGGCTGAGCGTTCACCACGTTGCCTCCGATGGTGGCGACGTTTCGTATCTGGGGGGCTCCCATCCATGAAGCTCCCAGAGCAAGCGCCCTTCCATGCCTTTTTATGATTTCCGATTCGGCCAACTCGGCCATGGTAGTAGCTGCGCCTACCAGGATCCATTTTCCGCCGTCAGTAAGCTCAATTCCCCGGATGGACGGAATGGAGCTGATGTCCAACAGTGTGAGCCTATTCTGAGATTGCCTTTCGGTTAGTTGAGGGACGAGGTCGGTTCCGCCGGCAATCACCTGTGCCTTTCCCTGATAGTGCTCAAGGGAATCGAGGGCCTCTTCTACGGTTTTTGCTATCCTGTAGCTATCCCAGTGCATTACCGTTCCACCCAATATCTGCCGTTCAATACGGATCGGGAGACAGCCAACGGCGTCATATCCCGGTTCCTAGCTAAACCTCTAACAACAATGTACGCCGTCGAAAGATTGTTAGCTGTCAATGCCACGCAGATCAGAACAGCCAGACTTGCGAGCCAATTCTGTCTGAGATATCCTCTATGCGTTCCTCTTGCTATTAATGCGCCTTTGGCCGGCTCCTGTCCGAACAACACTCTTGCTTCGTCGGATCGGCCCGGCACCTGTTATACCCTCACTGCCCTTTTGTAGGTTGTCAACATAGGCTGACATGTATTCTTTGGCCCTCTCAAAATGATCTCTTGCCAGAAACTCGGCTAGCGGGGCATTTCTTTTTGTAAGGGCGTCAATGATCTTCGGGTGTTCCTGTAAGGAAGCGTCCAGGTGACGGGGAATGTATGTAGCAAACCGTCCAAACCGGTTCATAAGGGTGGCGAAGTTCGTTCTGATCTCTACGAGATAAGGGTTCTTGGTAAATTCACTAAGAAGCATATGGAAGCGGGTGTTCAACTCAAACACAAGATCAAGATTCTTTTGCGCAATAGCTTTTTCTATCATGAATTGGCATTCCTGCAGCTTCCTGATTTCCTCATCGGTAATGTGCTCACAAGCAAAGCGAGCACTGGCTCCCTCCAGAACGATCTGCATTTCATAAATATCTGAGACATCCTTGGTGGAAAGGTCAACGACTCTGGCTCCTGCATTGGGAATGATTCGTACCAACCCTTCCTTTTCTAGCTGTTTTAGTATCTCCCGAACCGGTGTCCTGCTGATATCGTATTGACGACAAATAGCAGTCTCCGTTACACGTTGGCCCGGTCTTAATGTACCACCAGCGATGCCGTTTCTTAAATCACGGATAATAGCTTTCTTAAGTGCCATAGAATCTCGACCACTTCCAGAATGTATACACTAAATCGTCTACGGTATGCTTTGTCAAGAAAAATATTCTATACAGTTAACAATGACCGTCACAGTGTGTCCCTTTTTTATTTAATAATATAAGTATATTACAGATAATAAAATCGTCATTGTGGAATATCCTGAAGGTGAATTGGAGCTCTCCTTTCGGGATCACATATTGTATACAATTGTTCCGATTGTCTGTACCAGAAATCGGCTGCTCGCCGTCGACACATTCGATGAGGGCGCTGAGGGACTTTTTTCTCAGCTAATCTTGACGATACACCATGAGATCATGAGAATAAATAACGCTCTTGAAAGTATTCTCTTTACAGCAGAAACTGTTGCGTTTAAATAAAGTCATGCATACCCCGTCCGAGGAAAAACAAGCCTTTTCGACGCTCCGTAGTTCCGCATTTTCAAATAAAGCTACGCTAAAAACAACCGGTTTGGACGGACCAGTTCAAATAAAGTTATGCAAGGCCCGTGATGAGCCACCTTTTAGATTATTCTCTCCTCTTGGTCTCTTCCAGTGTACCTAACTCCAAGGACTGAATATACGGAGCAGGAGGATCGATTCAAAGGCCAGTCGTTTGTTGAGGCCTGGATCCTGACTTGCGGTGCAGCATAGTGTCGAGATGTGAATCGGTCGGAATCTCGACGCTATACCCCATTTTCCGGTAGGTGCTCATCCTTTTTCGGAACATGGTGATACCGAGGCCTATGTTAACGTCGACATAATCGTATATCCGAACATCATGCTTTCCGGCGCTTTCACGGTGTAGGCGCCCGGCGTATTGCACCAGGCGTCCCTTGAACGATACAGGCATGGCCAGCACCAGTGTGCACAATTCCGGCAGGTCAAATCCTTCGCCAATAAGGGATCCGGTTGAAAGCAGAAAAGGGGACTCTCCTCGTTCCCTCATTGCCTTGACCTCTTCCATCATCTGATTCCTGATACGTTTCCCGGTGTCGCTCGTGATAAGAAAGCCAGCCGCACGCTTTTCGGGCTGCATCGCGGTTATTTCGGCCAGAAGCAATTCCAGATGATCCTTTCTGTCCGAAAGGATAAGAGGAAATCGTTCTTCCTTCAGTGCGGCTATGACGTCCGACGCGACAAGGCGGAGACGGTCTCTATCGGTCACCAGGGCCTGCCAGATATCGTGGAGCGCCGGTTGCGACGTCTCATCGCTCAGTCGGAACCCCGTCTCGCGCACAACCACCTGGCGTGAAAGCAGCGACTGGGCCTCGGTTTCCTCCATGGTATGCAACACCGGACCGCATTGCATGGTGATGATTCTTTCCAGCCCGTCTTTACGGTACGGAGTCGCCGTAAGGCCAAGAAAGTGTCGGGCTTGGATTCTTTTGAGTACCGCCTCGAAAGATACCGCCGGAACATGATGGCATTCGTCAATGACGATGTGACCATACTCATCTATCAGCCGATCAGGGTCGTTGTCCCGGGCAAGGGTCTGCAACATTCCGATGTCGACAAGGCCTTTCCGTCTCTTCTCTCTATGATCGAAGGTCCCGATCTGATTTTTCTCGAGATCTGTAAACTCAAGCAGCTGTTCTTTCCACTGATCAGCAAGCTGCTTTCGATGCACGAGGATGAGAGTTGGGAGTTTACGCTTCGCAATGAGCGCGCAGGCTATAACGGTCTTTCCCGCACCTGGCGGGGCGACCAGCACGCCCGACTCATCGGGCGACAGAGCGCGTAAGAGCCTGTTTCTGAGGCGAGAGAAGAACACCGGAGAACTTAATCGGAATGGGCTTAGCGCCGGTGCGAAGATCAGTAAATTCCACGCGTGCCCCGGCCACGTCGGCAAGCTGCATGCAACGCGAAAGCAGCCCTCGGGGCAATATCATCTTGTCGCCGTCATCGGATAGCTCCGCGGAACAAACATAGCGGGGTGTATTCCAGGTCGAGAAACGCATGCGCTGTAGCTCGAAGAATTTAGGATTGGCAAAAGTCGCCGTCCGTTTGAACGCTGCGATCAGGCTCGAGGGCATTCCGCGGATGACTATCTCAAGATGGCGCGAATAGAGGAATGAAATGGATTGTGGGTAAATGCCCCTGAGCTTTTCCTCCGTAATATCTGTCGATCCCTGGGCCTCGACGAGGTCGGGGGCAGCCTGTTCTGTCTTACATTTCAGGATCGGTGATGGGGAGTTGCTTTGGAGAATGGCTGCAACATCCGCAGCCGAAAGGAGCCTGACACGGCTGAGAAAATCCCATTGGTCGGGATAGGGGATGAAATCGTCATCAACAAAAACGCTGTTGCCGCTTTTCCGGGGGATTCTTTGCAGGGGAAGGGCGATCAGGTTACCGAAACCTCCGTTCGGCATGGTATCCTGGCTGGGAAAGAGCCGGTCGTAGCTATCGAATCCTATATGGTGGCGTCGCGTCATGGCTTGGGTGAGAATAAGCGTTCCGAGCTGCCGGGCTATCCGCGCAGCGATCGGCTCCTGAAAGAATATCCAGGCGTGAGCGCCGCTTCCTGAGCGCGACCGCTCGATGTAGACTTCGACGCCCATATCCCTTGCGGCAGCCTTATACGTGAGGGCGTCAACGGTCCAATGCTCTTTGTCGAAATCGGCGGCAAGGAATATACACGTGTCGTCGTTGCGGATGGTATAGGTTCCGACTGTGATGGAGCCTTCTATGTGGTTGCGAATAACCGACTCATCGAAAGGGATGAGTGCACGGTTCTGGCAGTCACTGCACTTGATTCTCGGCTTGTTGCATAGGGCTCTCACCCATTCGGCGCTGCAGGCGGGGGAATATCCTCTTGTCCCCTTCTTCTGGTTTTCCCACATCTTGGGGAAGACATCGTCGCGACAGCGAAACAATCGCATGAAAAGGGAGATCCGCTCTTCAGGAGTCGTCAGCGGGTTCTCGGAAGCGGGGATCCCGAGAATGTCTCGTGATGCGCTGACTGTCGACAAGGACTCCAACTCCTGGAGGAGACGCAGCTTTTCCTGTTCAAGTTCGGCAAGGCGGGCCTTGATCGCTTCGATCCGACCATTCATGGTGCATGACCACCGGATTGCTAAATCAGAAGGATCTGAATCCGTTTGCCCAATGCCTTGGCAACGCGTTTAAGGGTTGATATCTTAATATCCTCGGCGTGATTCTCGATCCTCGATATGGCCGTCTTTTTTGTGTGGACGCGGATGGCCAGCTCTTCCTGAGTCAAACCGGCAGCTTCGCGCGCCTGGCGAAGAACTTCTCCGATTTTAAACTGTTCGTACCCTTCGTCAAACCCTTCGGCGAACCCCTTGTCTCTCTTCTTTCTCTCGTCAACATAACTATCTAAGTCGCTCATGACCTCGGCCTCCTCATAAAATCTTTCTTATACGCCTCTGCTCGCTCTATTTCCCTTCGAGGCGTCTTTTGGCTCTTCTTCGAAAACCCATGAGTAAGAACGATGACGGCACTTTTTGAAAAGAAAGCGAGAAACCGATACGCGTTAGACCCAAGCCGTACTCGGCACTCCCATATGTCATCTGTTGCATCGAGTTTTTTGAAGTAAGCCGAAGGGATCATCTCTAGATCCTGTATCAGCTTGAGAACCCAAACTACCTTTTTTCCAGCCTTGTCAGGGAGAGAATCTAAGAACTCCTGTGTCGGGCACCTACCTTCTTCAGTTCGGTAGAAATTGACCTCTCGCTTACCCATACGTATAGGTTAACATCTCTGTTAACCTATTTCAAGGGGATTTCGACTGTAAAAAGCATCAAGCCGGCGAATCCGGTAAATCCCATAACTGGGCAAGTGCCTTCCGATGTCTGCGCCCTGAAGTTCTTGCCGCCAGGCCGTGCAAATGTATCCTCAATTTCAGGCGAATTATTCGTAGTATCTGGAGATTCGTTTATGAGCCTTGACTTGAGTATCTGCCTGCATTGGTATCATCGTCCGTCTTATACGGGATCTTGGAAGTAATTCCCAACGCGCGTAGCTCCTGGCGAACCCGTCTCACGTCAGCCTCGTCGGTCCAATCATACGTGTAAACGCAGATCACTTTCATCCCGGGTTGGTCGCAATCGGATTCGGTTTTGCGGTAGCTACCTTGGCCAAATCGCCCAAACGTCCGTCCTCCGTTGCAAGTTTGATCTTCATCCAGACATCATCAATTTGCGAGATCGGTGCGAATATGAGCCATTTTCCTGAGTTCGTTGTGGTCTCTGGGTAATCACCTCTTTTTCTCTCCGCATATAACCAGTATTCGTGCTTCACCTGAGACGGCTTAGGCTCGGACGACACTGAAACTTTTCGCCCAGATTTCATCATAGCCACTCGATCAATTCCAAAGTACTGATTTAAGGCTCTTCTTCCTGCTGTATCGGATAGATTGTATCAGAGACTTGGTCTATTCCCAGCTAATTTTAGTCCGAGTGAGATCTGTGTCAAAGAACGACGAATCGCCTTATGAGTCGGTAAGGAAGCAAAGCGCTTGTCCCCGTTGACAGAAAGACCAGAGTTGATGTTCTCATCCCGCATGGCTTCATTTGAATTTCATGGCTTTATTTTAACAAATCACAGCTTTATTTAACCGCCACAAAACACGCGCCCTTTCTGGACACTATTCGACGGTGACGCTGACTTCGCCAGATTCCGTGGCTGATCCACATCCGTCCCCAGCAAATTCGCTATGTGGTAGGCGAACAACTGCAGAGGCACGATGTGGACGATAGGCTGCAGGTCATACGGCACGGGCGGAACGCGAAAGACGACACTGGCTTTGGCAGCCATCTCGTGCGCAGTCCGTGTCCGTAAAGAGCAGAATATTTCCCCGGCGGGCAACAACTTCTTCCACGTTGCTGCACGTCTTCTTGTAGGTCTGGTCATTGGGCGAAACAACGACGACGGGCATGTTCTCATCGATAAGGGCGATGGGTCCGTGCTTCATCTCGCCCGCCGCGTACGCTTCGGCATGGATGTATGAAATCTCTTTCAGCTTCAGGGCGCCTTCAAGGGCTATCGGGAAATTGATGCCCCGGCCCAGATAGAGGAAGTTTTTGAAGCCCATGTACTTGCGGCCAAGCTCTTCAATGCCCCCTGCCCCGTCGAGGAGGAGCTGGAGCTTGTGCGGTATCTTCTTTATGTCGGCGATCCTTGCGCGCACGATCTCGTTATCCATGAGGCCGAGCTTTCTGCCCATGTGGAGCATAAGGAGATAGAGTGCCGATACCTGTGTGGTGAAGGCCTTTGTTGAGGCAACGCCGATCTCGGGCCCCGCGTGGGTGAATATCACGCCGTCGGCATCCCGCGCGAGCGTGCTGCCGAGCACGTTGCAGACGGAGAGGACGTACGCACCCCTCCTCTTGCCCTCCTTCATCGCGGCGATGGTATCGGCCGTTTCGCCGGACTGCGATACGAGAATGAGCATCTCATCGGGACCCATGATCGGGTCCCGGTACCTGAACTCTGAGGCAATGTCGACTTCCACGGGGATGCGCAGGTTTGCTTCCAGCATCTGCTTTCCGATGAGACATGCGTGGTAGGATGTGCCGCAGGCGACCATCCAGATGCGCTTGACGCGCTTGAGGCTCGGAAGTTTCAGCTCATCAAATTCTACTTCTCCATGCTCCTCCTTTATTCTCCCGATCAGCGTGTCCGAGATGGCCCTCGGCTGTTCGAAGATCTCTTTCAGCATGAAGTGCTTGTAGCCGCCCTTCTCTGCCATGGCCCCGGACCAATGGAGCACGTGGACCTTTCTCTCGACTTCTTTGCCTTCCACATCCATGATGCGCAAGGAGCCATCCTTCATGATGGCGATGTCGTTGTCCTCGAGGAATATGAACCTGTTTGTCCTTCCGATCAGAGCAGGCACGTCGCTGGCAACGAAAAACTCGCCGTCGCCGACGCCGAGCACGAGCGGGCTCTCTTTCTTGGCGGCGATCAGCATCTTATCCTTTTCGCGTATGATGCCGAGCGCGTATGAGCCTGCCATGTCGGCCAGGGAAGAGCGCACGGCCTCCACGAAATCAGCGCCCTTGTTGATGCGGTTTGCTATGAGGTGCGGGATGACTTCAGTGTCGGTGTCGGAGAGGAACTTGTGACCGTCTTTGCGCAGGGCTTCCTTCAGCTCTATGTAGTTCTCCACGATGCCGTTGTGGACGACGACCACATCGCCCGACCGGTGCGGGTGGGCATTTCTCTCGGAAGGCGTGCCGTGCGTGGCCCACCGCGTGTGGGCAAGCCCCATGTTGCCCTCGAAGCCTGACGCGCAGATCTCACGCAGCTCATCGACCTTGCCCTTCTTGCGCGCAATCTCGATCTTCCCGTTGCGCCATATCGCTATACCTGCCGAATCATAGCCTCTGTATTCCAGCTTCTTCAGGGCATCTATCAGGATCGGATATGCCCGGGCATCTCCCAGGTAACCGACTATCCCGCACATTATTTCTTCCTCCTCGCGTATCCTTCTATGTGCTTCTGCTTCACCCGGCTCACCGCAAGCGCACCTTCGGGGACGTCATGCGTAATCGTCGATCCTGCACCGATGATCGCGTCCTTGCCAACCTTCACCGGGGCCACAAGCTCCGTATTGCTTCCCACAAAGACGCCATCTTCAATCGTTGTTTTGTATTTCTTTTTGCCGTCATAGTTACAGGTAATCGTCCCTGCCCCGATGTTAACCCCTTTGCCGATGTCGGCATCACCGATGTACGACAGGTGATTCGCCTTGCTCTTTTCCATGACGACGGAATTTTTCACCTCGACGAAGTTGCCTATCTTGACGCCCTTTTTCAGCACGGTCGTCGGCCTGATGCGGGAGAACGGGCCGATACTGACTCCTGCTTCTGCGGTCAGCCCGTCGAGCGAGCTGAAAGGCTCGATGGTGACGTTATCTCCGAGCACCGAGTCGTTGATGACGACGTGGGGACCGATGGTTGCCCCTTCGCCGATTATGGTCTTGCCGCGCAGGAAAGAGAAGGGGAAGATCACGGTATCCCTTCCTATGCGCACGCCGGACTCGATGTAGATGCCTTCACCGAGCAGCGTGACGCCTTGATCCATGTGTTGCGCAAGGATTCTCTCACGCATGACGCGATTCGCTTCAAGCAGGTCCTTTCGCGTATTGATGCCGAGCACTTCCTGAGCCTCGTCATGGTGATACCCTTTTACGCTGATCCCTCGCGCGCGGGCAATTGTGCATATGTCGGTAAGATAGTACTCGCCTTTCGCGTTCTCGGCCTTTATCTGCCTTACAAGCGGCAGCATCTCTTTACCGAGCATGCAGATGCCCGTGTTGATCTCCCTGATCTTTTTTTGCGATGCGTCGGCATCCGCGTCCTCCACGATGTCACGGATATCCTCACCGTCCATGATGACCCTGCCGTAGCCGGTCGGATCGCTGACTGCCGTTGTCATGAAAGCAACACCTTCGGACCTCCGGAAAAATGCGATGAAAGCCCGCAGCGTTTCGGCCCTTGTAAGAGGCACATCGCCGTAAAGCACCAGGACATCGCCCGTGGCCTGGTCCATAGCCTGGCCGTCAGCGATCATGGCTTCAGCGGTAAGCAGGGCATGGGCTGTCCCTTTCTGCTCCTCCTGAGCGGCAAAAGATAGACCCGCGTCTTTCAGACGCTCTTCCACCAGCTCTTTTTCATGGCCGGTGACCACGACGATCTTCGAAGGAGAGAGCTGTTTCGCCTCTTCGACCACGTACTCGATCATCGGCTTCCCCATGATCTCATGGAGTACCTTCGGCCTCTTCGAGTGCATACGCGTACCCTTGCCTGCTGCGAGAATAACGATCCTAGGTTGCGACATCAGGGCTCTCCCCGGGTTTCTGTTCGGTGTTGTCCGCAGTCTTTTCCTCCGGCGCCTCTTCGGGCTTCTTCGGCTTCTTTCCGAAAATCCTTGCAATAATGATGCTGATTTCGTAAAGGCCTATCAGGGGAGCGACGATGAGAAGCTGGCTCGTCATCTCCGGGGGCGTTATGATCGCGCTCAGGACGAATATGCCAAGGATCGCGTATCGGCGCTTGGAAGAGAGCAACCGGTGATTGATAACCCCTGCCCTTCGAGAGGTAATAGGCAACCAAAGGCATGAGAAAGATGAAACCGAAGGTAATGAGGAGCTTGAGTGCCAGGCTCATATACTCTTTGAGGGAGGGCATGGGGACAACAAACTCCGACGCGTAGCCGACGAAGAATCGGAAGAGAATGGGCATGACGACGAAATAACAGAACAACGCCCCTGCAACAAAAAGCAGGCTGCCAAAAATGATGAACGGGTAAACGTAATTCTTCTCCATCTCGTAGAGGCCCGGGGCCACGAACATCCAGATTTCGTAAAGGAGGACCGGAGAGCCCAGGAAGACCGCGGCAACGATGGCTATCTTGAAGTAGGTGATAAAGGCTTCCGTGACATTGGTAAAGATGAAGGAGCTTCCCGCCGGCATCACCTGGACAAAGGGCTGCATGAGGAATGCAAAGATCCTCTCCTTGAATGCGTAAGTGATGATGAACGCTACACCGACGGCGATGACACAGACTATAAGTCTATCTCGAAGCTCTTTGAGGTGGGAAAAAAAGGGTTTTTTCTCGTCTATCATGTCTTCTGCGGTTCATTTACTCTGATACCTTCTGCGATCTTTTCGGCCATCTCCGCCTTCTTCTCTTCCCCGGCGACCTGCTGGCCTTCGGGCGCCGTCTCCCCTTCGGCCTTCTGCTCTTGCGTCTGGCCTTCTTCGGCGACTATGTGGCCATCAGCCATTAGGTGACCATCACCCATTATTGGCTCTTCTATCGGCCCTTCGGCCTTCTGCTCTTCCTGCTGCTCTTGCGTCTGGCCTTCTTCAGCGACTGCTGGCCTTCGGGCGCTGTCTCCCCTTCGGCCTTCTGCTCTTCCTTCTGCTCTTCTTCTGTGCTTGCTTCTGCGTTTCCTCTTCTTTTTCAGGCTCCTTCGCCATCTCTTGCTCTATCGTCTCTTTCACGTCGTCCGCAAGCCTTCGGAATTCGCCCAGGGCCTTGCCCATGGAGCGCGCCAGCTCCGGCAGTTTGCTCGGCCCAACGACCAGCAAGGCTACGATGATGATAATGACGAGCTCTGGAATGCCGATGCCAAACATATGGATAGAGTATTATAATTGCTTGAGCCTGAAAAGTAAATCGCCCTGTGCTTGACAAAGAGCACTCACAAGGATTAACGTTAGTCTGACCAGGAGGGGTTATGCTATTCGATGACGAGATGGAAGAGCTTCTAAAGACAGCGCACGTGATAGCGATAGTCGGCCTCTCGCCCGAAGAGGGAAAGGCAAGCAACGGCGTAGCCCGGTACCTGAAGGACAAGGGCTACAGGATCATCCCGGTGAACCCCGGCCACGAAGAGATACTGGGAGAAAAGGCTTACAAATCGCTCCTTGACATACCGGAAAAGGTGGACATAGTTGACATATTCATGAGGGCCGAGAAGGTTTTACCATTCGTTGATGAGGCCCTCAAGCTGAAACCCAAGGCCATATGGCTGCAGCTCGGCATCCGGAATGATGAGGCCAGGCAACTCGTCGAGAAAACGGATATCGGCTACGTAGAGGACAAGTGCCTGAAGCAGGAGTATGCGAGGCTTCTCCTGAGCAACTGTCGTCACTACGACTGATGACAGCTGGTTAGTGAATAGTGAGATACCCGTAGGTAAGTGTCTGATGTGAGAGTGACCCGCATCAGGACCCCTACAGGACGCTGCTTCTCCAACCTACGCTCTAAGCCTGAGCCTAACCTGTGCACCTGTCTAATCTTGCTCGTAACTTGTAACCTGCAACCTGTAACTTGTAACCCGCAACTTGCAACATTTCTTCCTTTTTGGCCCGATTTTTGCTTGCATATGTTCTGCACATGCGAAGAATGTTTGGGAGAAACAGTGCAAGCGAGGCACTCCTTGTGGGGCTCGCCATCGTCTGTGTGACGGCCGCTTGTGCTTTGAATATGGCCTCGTCCAAATTCTCTTACGGGGACGGCCTGCCGGCGGGCTTTCCCAAGAGGGTAGGCGTTGCCACGCTCACCGGCAATCTTTCTGCGCATGAGGAGGCCACGGATCGGCTTTCGCGCGGGCTCGTCGATCTCGGCTTCCAGGTGGTCGCGCGTAGCTGGGATCTGGACAGGGTCCTTCGTTGGTCAGGGGACGGGGTCATGGAGAATATCCCGGAGCCCATTCGCAAAGAGCTGGAAGCGCGGTACGGATTGCAGGGCATATTCGTTGGAATCCTGTCGCAAGATAAAGGCCGGCTGGTCGATGAGACTCGACTTACACTGAGGCTGATAAGTGTATCTACCGGCAGGGCGATCTGGTCCACTGACGTGGTCGGGGACGCCGTTATCGGGCTCAGCCCCACGGCTAAGGAAATGGGAGTGGCGGCTGCGGAAAAGGCTTTGCGGTCCCTGGAAAAAGATATCTTCCCGCCCGCGCAGAAGAAGACAGCTCAAACCTCTTCCACGCCAGGTTTGCAGAAAAGCCCGCCGCAAAAATCAGACTAAGATATCGAGGGCAGAACCCAGCGTATCGTTCTGTACTTTCAGGGCTTTAAGATTCGCCTCGTACCCTCTCTGCGCCACGATGGACTGGGCCAGCTCTTCGGCGAGGTCAACGTTTGACTGCTCCGTCATAGTTCCGTCCGATTCCACGAGGAGAGGGCCGGGGGTGTCAATACGCTTGAGGCTCGGCTCGGGCAGGCCGACCCCATTCTCTGTGATCACTGATTCCGTTTTTTTATAGCCGGACGTGTTGCTGTTGGCTATGTTGTTTGCAGTGTTGGCGAGCTTTTTCCCGAAGGCATTAAGTCCTGAGAGTGATGCACTTATCCCGCTAATCATGTTCCATTATCGTCCACACTTCAAAAATCTTGGGGGGAGCCACCAGAGGGGCAACCCCCACTGCGTTTTCTCTGCTTGACATTCGGATATAGGTAATCGTATACTTTCTCTCGCCATGAAGGCACGCTGGGTCTGAAGACCGCAGCCTTCGCGGCATTTTTTTTTGCAAGGAGCTGACATGGGAATGGAAGACAGGAAAACATTTTTCGATCGTCACGCTGCGTCGTGGGACGACCGCTTCCACAGCGCTGAGGAGCGCGCCCGGCTCTCGGAACTGGTGGACTCATTCGGATTGACTGCCGGAAACGCGGTGCTCGACGTGGGCACGGGCACCGGGGTCCTTCTTCCAATCGTACGTGAAACAATCGGCCCCAACGGCAGGCTGGCTGCCATGGACTTTTCCTTCAAGATGTTGCAGCATGCTGCTGAGCGGCGCAAGGCTGCGGACGCGACGCTTTTTAATGCCAGTGTCGAATCGATCCCTTTCTGCTCGGGCCAATTTGATTGCGTCACCTGCTTTGCGGCGTTCCCGCACTTTCCGGATAAAGGAAAAGCGCTCCTCGAAATGGTAAGGATCCTCCGGCCGGGAGGAAAGCTGGCGATAGCGCATCTCAAGAGCACTGAAGAGATCAACCACATTGCACGGGCAGATTGGGGGGGCCGTGGCCTGCGACCGGCTTCCGGATCCCGAAGCACTGCGCCTTCTCATGAAGGATTCAGGGCTCATCGATATCTCAATGGTGAACGAGCCCGGCCGCTTTATTGCCCTGGGAAGGAAGGCCTGATGCATCATTCCATCGAGTTGTTCGACATTCATGTAACGCTTGGCGACGTTCATGTGCTTTCCGGAGTTAGCGTCGAGGCAAAGCCTTACGAGTTCGTCTCCCTCGTTGGCGCCAACGGGACAGGCAAGACAACCCTGCTCAAGGTTGCCAATGGCATGATTCGCCCCTTCAAAGGCATGGTGAAGATGCTGGGACATGAGCTCTGGCCGGCAGGCAACGGCAACGGGGTGAGAAAAGAGGTTGGATTCGTGCCCCAACGATCCGTCTCCAACCGCTTCCCCATGCGCGTTGATGAGGCAGTGCTGATGGGGCGATACGGCAAGATCGGCCTGATGCGCAAACCCTCGCAACAGGATTGGGACAGGACCCGCGAAGCGCTGGAGATCGTTGGCATGACGGCATTCTCCGGTAAGCTCATACATGAGCTCTCGGGCGGCGAGCAGCAGAAGGTTGCGCTGGCGCGCGCCCTCGCCCAGGAGGCCTCCATACTGCTTCTCGACGAGCCCACCACGTACCTGGATGCTGATTCGCAGTCTGAGATCATGGAGACAATCTATGCCATGCATCAACAGCGCGGCCTCACCACGCTCCTCGTGACCCATGATCCGTATTGGGTCGAGCAATACAGCAACAAGGTCTATCTTCTGAAGGACGGGAAGAGCCGCCTGATCAAGGAAAAAGCGTAGTATGAGCTGGCTCGACTCCCTGAGCTATCCTTTCATGCTGCACGCCCTTGTTGCCGTGCTCTTCGCGGGGATTGCCTTTCCCCTGATCGGGGTCTTTATCATCTCCCTCAATCTCATTCCGCTCCGTTTTGCCATGATGCACATAGCCCTGCTCGGAGGCGCCGTGGGTCTCTTTGTGCAGGTCGACCCGATGCTCATGGGCCTTCTCTTTTGCGCCTTTTCCGCGCTGGCGCTCGGGCCGATATCTGAGAAAACAAAAATAGGCCTGGGCACTATCTCGGGTTATTTCATGACCTTGACCCTGGCCCTTGCTTTTATCCTCTTTTACAAAGGCAACATCAACGTCATCCAGGCTTTCAGCATACTCTGGGGCAATATCTTCGCGCTCACCGTCTGGGACCTCGTGATCGTCGGGGTCGTCAGCCTCTTCGTTCTGGGTCATGATTTTTCTCTTCTTCAAGGAGATACAGGCGATCCTTTTTGACCGGGAGATCGCGCTCGCCGTGGGCATACCGGAGAAGTCGCTCTACTATCTGATTGTCTTCATGCTCGGGCTGACCATCGCAGTATCGATGCGCATGATCGGCGCTCTGCTCGTGGATGCTTTTGTGCTCCTGCCCGCAATGGCAGCCGGCATGATAGCGAGAAGCCTGAAGCAATCCTTCATTCTTTCCTCTTTGTTCGGCCTTGTTTCGGGTATGAGCGGTCTCTACCTATCCTTCCGCTTCGACCTGCCTGCAAGTTCCACCATTATTCTGGTGGCATCTCTCATAGTCGCTTTGTGTATGCTTTTCGGAAGGAGGTTTATAAGCCATGCAAAAGCCTGATGCCAACGCGTATTCAATCGCATACCTTCGTTGTCGCTGCGTCGCTTTTCCTCGACGTACTTCTAGTACGCCTGCGTCATCTCCTCGCTGCCGCCTCGGTCTCCGATTGAATACGCGTTGGCATCAACCCCGCGTAGCGTACCGTACGGCTTTTATGCTCTTCGCTGTCGGGGTAGCACTTCTCATGGTGATGCCTTCTCCGGGCGTGGCGGGCCAGGTCGTTGTCGCATCAACATCTCTCACCGGCGCGATCGCAAAGGCTGCGGGCGCCCAAGAGGTCCGGGTGCTCACACCCGCAGACGTGAAGCATCCGCCTGAATACGATCTGAAACCGACGGATCTGCTCAAACTGGAAGGGGCAGACGTTGTCGTTTATGCCGGCTATGAAAGGATGGTATCGAAACTTGTCGAGACCTCCCGCAACAAGCAGATCGTTGCCATTCAAGTCGATACGACACTCTCGCCTGAAAATCTCATCGCGCAGGTACATAAAGTTGCAGCCTCGCTGAAGACGGAAAGAGAGGCGGGCGCCTGGGAGAAAAGTTTTCTCCAAACGCTCGGACTGCTGAAGAATAGGCTGGCTCCGGTTGCCGGAAAGCGTGCTGTGGTGCACTGGCACGCCAGGCCTTTTGCCGCGTGGGCAGGCCTCTCAGTGGTTCAGGTGATTCCTATGGGGGAGCTGACGCCCAGGGTGATCGCCGACGCAGTTGCGCAAAAGCCGGATGTTGTTCTGGATATCCTGCAGTCGCCTATAGCCGGAACCATTGCGGAGAACGCAAAAAGCAAGTACGTTCAGATCATCAATTTCCCGGGCGTGGAGAAGACCGCAAGCCTGGAAGATATCTTCGCCTATAATACGAACCAGCTACTCAAGGCCTTTCCT
>CAWGEZ010000019.1:0-72479 GCA_963821605.1 uncultured delta proteobacterium
CTCTCGAAAGTTGATGGGACGGGGGTAGTTCTCGCGAAACAGAGGAAATCAGGGCTTGAAGAAAGCCCGGAAAGGGACGGATGTGACGGCGCCTGGTTGATACCAAGTTGCATTCAAAAATAGAGCGAGGCGCTCAAGCCATGACGAACGGAGGCGTACTTAAAGTACGTCGGAGTGAGGCAGGGCGCAGGCAACGAAGCTATATGAATGAAGGCAACTTGGTATCGGTAAACGGAACGGGTTCGTCCGTGTCTTGTGCCGGGTGGAAAAGGGGCAGCCGATCCGCCGCGTGCCGCATGGCCTCCTCCATCGGGATGCCGGCCATTATCAGGCCAATCTTGACCGTCGCCTGACCGCGCTCGACGATGCCCATGATGCGTCCTTCATACATCACGGCGATCCGATCGGAGAAGCCACGAATCTCGTCGAGGTCTTCGGAGATCAGCAGAATCGCCATGCCGCCCGCCCGCTGCTCGAGCAGACGCTGATGGATGTATTCGGTCGCGCCGATGTCGACGCCGCGCGTGGGCTGAGCCGCGATCAGCAGCTTGCGGCTCGCGCGAAAGTTCGCGCGCCATGATCAGCTTCTGGATGTTGCCGCCGGACAGATTCTTGACCGGCGTGTCGAGGCCCGGCGTCTTCACGCTGAACTCGTTCACCATCTCGCTGCGCGCGGGCTCGCATTTTGGAGATCTTCAGGAAGATGCCGCGGGCATACTGCTGCGATGCGTGATCGCGCAAGAACAGGTTTTCTTCCACGGAGAAGTCTGCGAATCGCGCCATCGCGCATGCGCTCTTCGGGCATGTAAGCCACGGCCGCTTCCATCCGTTCGAGCGGCGGTGCGTGCGTAACGTCCTGCTCATCGATGATGATCGTGCCTGCCGTTGCTCTTGCGCAGACCGGCCACGCACTCCGCCAATTCGCGCTGGCCGTTGCCGGACACGCCGGCAACGCCGACGATCTCGCCACCCCGTACTTCCAAATCGACACCGCGCAGCGCCTCGGTGCCGCGGTCGCCCAGAGCGTGAATCGCCCGGACCGTGCAGGCGCACGTCGCCCGCCTGGAGCGGCTGCGGAGTCGAGCGGCTTGATTTCACGTCCGACCATCATGCGGCAAGTTCGCCGCGTGTGACGCTATTGGTAGGTCGTGTGCCGACCATGCGGCCGTCGCGCAGCGCCGTACACCCGATCGCTGATCGCCATCACTTCGTGCAGTTTATGGGAGATAAAGATCGAGCGCGTGGCCTTCGCCCGCCATGCGCTTGAGCGTCACGAACAGGTCGTCCACCTCCTGTGGCGTCAGCACCGCGGTCGGCTCGTCGAGGATGATGAGGCTTGCGCCGCGATAGAGCGCCTTGAGTATCTCCACGCGCTGCTGCTCGCCGACCGAGAGGTGCAAGACGGTGGCGGAGGGGTCGACCTTTAGCCCGTAGACCTTGGACAGCTCTCGAAGCCGGGCCGATACCACGTCGAGGTCAAGCCGCGGCTCGCGCGACGATTTCAACCCCAACGCCACGTTCTCCGCGACGGTCAGCGTCGGCACGAGCATGAAGTGCTGGTGGATCATGCCGATGCCGGCGCGGATCGCATCGGCGGGCGAGTGGAATGCGTACTGCTTCCCGTCGATGATAGATCTCACCCTCGTCGGGCCGGTACAGGCCGTACAGCATGCCGCATCAGCGTGCTCTTGCCCGCGCCATTCTCGCCGAAGAAGCGCATGCACTTCTCCCGCGGTTGACGTCAAAAGAGACGTCATCGTTAGCCACCACGCCGGGGAAGCGCTTGACGATGCCGCGCATTTCCACCCGGCCGATCCGGCGTTGCGGAAGGGGATGGTGATGCTGTGGTCGCGATCATGTTTCCAGGCTCGCCTGCCCTCTCTTTTAAAGTGAAGGCTACCCCGCTCTCGCCGTACAGAGGGACCGGGGTGGCCTAATCAGTTACGGTTTGACCTTGATAGCACCGCTCGTGATATCTTTGATCGCTTTGTCACCGGCTTTCTTGCGGCGTCCGGCAAGCTTGAAGCCTGGGTTGAAGACGATCTTCAACCCTTCGTTCTTGAGTTCCGCACGTAGGTCTGCCGCCCAGCTTTCCCGCCTTGTTGTTCTCAATCATTGCCCTCGAGGACGCCCTTCCAGTCATACGCCTGGCTGGCGACGACAAGCTCGGGCGCCAGCGGCGCCTGGTTCTGCTGCGTGCCGAACCACAGCACATTACCCTTTGCTGCCTTCGCCGCGCCGATCGATCCCACTACCGACTGCGAAGAACCTGTCAGCATGTCCGCGCCGCGGCGATCGTGGTCTTGGCCGCCTCCGCCATCAATGCCACATCCGAGAAGGAGCCCGTCCAGGTCTTGGCAACCCGGATCGACGGATCCACCGACGCGACACCCTGCGTGAAGCCGGAGATGTAGGTCTTGGCATCCCCGATCTCAACCGGGCCGGTCACGCCGATCACCTTCGTCTTGGTCAGCTTGGCCGCGAGCACGCCATTGACGTAGCCTCCCTGTTCAGCCGCCGCGGTGTACGCGAGCACGTTCGGCAGACCGAAAGTGTCCACGTGCGTGCCCCAGGCAAACGCCGTCTTGGGAAAGTCCTTGGCGATCTCCTGCACAGACGAGCCGTACTGCGAGCCGTGTGCGAGCACGATGTTAAAACCCTGGCCGGCGTAGTCGCGAATGGCGGCCGCAGCGTCCGGCACTTTGAACATGTCCTCCGAATAGGCGATTTTAAGCGCCGCTTCTCCTCCCATTTCCTTTTGTATGGCCATGAGTGCGTCGAACATGGACTGGCTGAAGGCCATGTCTGACTTGGCGCTCGGCATCACAATCGCGATGCGGAACGGTTCTGCGGCGACGGCAGGCCCGCCGAGAGCGGCGGCGAGCAGGCCAACTGCCAATGCAACAATAAACAGTCTGCGGATTTTCATTTCTTCTCCTCCTTATGTGGTTTGTGGAACAGTTGTATCCAAGGGATTCATCTGCATGCTAATGCTCACCCCTTTCAAAGGGCTTGTTCAACGCCATTGGCTCGCGGGCGTGGCCATGGGCCACAGCCAGGACGGCAATCGTCAGCACGTAGGGCAACATCACCGCAATATCAGATGGAATCTTGACAGCAAGCACCTGCATCCAAAGCTGCAAAGCGTTCATAAAGCTGAAGAGAAGCGCGCCGGCCATGATGGTCACCGGTCGCCAGCCGCCGAAGTAGACCAGTGCCACGGCGATAAAGCCCATCCCGGCCGTGAGGTTTTCCTGAAAGAGATTCACCATCGCGAGGGAAAGTGACGCGCCTGCGAGCCCGGCCAGCATCGCACCCAAGCATACGGCGACATAGCGGACGCGAAGGACGCTCACGCCAAGCGAATCCGCTGCGGCCGGTGTGTGCCCTACGGCTTTTATCTTGAGACCCCAGGTCGTCTTGTCGAGAAATAACCAGGCCAGGGGAACGACGAGAAACGCAGCGTAGACCGGCAGGCTGTGTTGAAACAGGATCTCGCCCAGCACCGGGATCTCGCCGAGTATTGGGATCGTAACCGGCTGAAAACCGACCACGGTCTTGACTGTGCCAACGGTGACTTTGAACAGCAGAGACGAGAGACCCAGCCCGAACATGTACAAACCGATGCCGCTGATACCTTGCTCGGCCTTGAGGGTGACGCTGATCACCGACATCAGAAGCCCCATCAGCAATCCCACGACCATGGCCGCAAGCACGCCGAGCCACAAGCTGCCGGTGGTGAGTGTGACGAAAAAGGAGGCGTATGCACCCATCAGCATGATACCGTCCACGCCGAGGTTGAGCACGCCTGAGCTTTGGGCGATGGCCTCGCCGACAGCCGCAAAAAGATACGGCGTGGCAAGACGGACGGCCGAGGAAAGAATCCCGACGGTGGCCGGAAGCGTAAAGATCGATGTATCCGCCATAGCTGGTCTCCTTAGCTCCCCCGCGCCGCAAGCGAACGCCGGGCGGCCCAACGGCGCGACAAGAGAGCGGAGCCGACGACAAACATCACGACCAGCCCCAGCACCGTGTCGATCAGCGCTGACGGCACCTGCACCGCGCGCTGCATCTTGTCCGCTCCGACGAGAAGGCTGCCAAATAGCCACGACGCGGGAATGGTGCCGAGCGGATGCAGGCCGCCGAACAACGCCGCTACGATGCCGGAAAAGCCGTAACCACTTGTAATGCCTTCAAGCAGGCGATGCTGGACCCCGATCACTTCGACGACACCGGCCAGCCCTGCAAATCCGCCCGACAGCGTCAGCGAAAGCGTCTGGTAGAAGGGCACGTTGATGCCTGAATAACGCGATGCGTCACGATTCAAGCCGACCGCTCGGATGCGGTACCCGATCGTCGTGCGCCACAGCAAGATGTAGACGGCGATGGCCAGGACCACCGCGATGATCGCACCGGCGTGCAGCAGGGTTTGAGGGATGAGACGAGGCAGCCACACCTGTTCGGGAAGGCGTTCGGACTGATGCAAAAACGTTCCTGCCCTGACGCCGGCCGGATCGATCAGCGGGCCGCGCAGCAGGAAGTTCATCAACTGAATCCCGATGGCGTTCATCATCACGGTGCTCAGGATTTCGTTGACGCTCAACCGGGCCTTGAGGATGCCGGGAATAAATCCCCACACGGAGCCGGCAAGAAAGCCCATCGTCATTGTTGCGGGGAGCAGCAGCCAGCCCGGCCATGTGCGAAAGGCCAGCGAGAACCACGTTGCCATCAGCGCGCCGGCGATGATTTGCCCCTCGCCGCCGATGTTGATCACGCTGGCTCGAAAGGAGATACAGATACCGAGCCCTACGAGGAGCAGGGGGGTGGCTTTGACGAGGGATTGCGTAAAGCCGTACACACTGCCAAACGCCCCGGCGAACAGGGCAGCGTAAGCATGGAAGGCGTTGGCCTTCAAGAGCAGCAGCATCCCGGCGCCGATCAGCATCGCGGCCAGCATCGCCAACATCGGCAGCGCTGCCCGGAAGCCAACGTCTTTCCAGTCGAACGTGAGTCTGCCGCGTGGATGCGAAGTGCCGCCGGCCCTATGAGACGGCATCGACACACCTCCAATATGCTGCTTTTTCGGGAATTTCCAGCACAGAAAATTATCACCCAAGATGAGCGGTTGTCAACACAATTATAGGACCATAATGCCAGAGGACAGGCATTTGCTTTTTCAGGATAGGAGCGGTTTTTCGTACCAAGCGTTACGACCGTGCGGTGGTCATGAGCAATGACACCAGGTAGCTTATCCGCGCGCGGCTTTCAACTTGGTGTCGATCTCTGAAACCATCTCCTGGTGTTTGGCCCACCACGCTGGATCGAACTGCGCGTTCAGCTCTTCGACCGTCTTGCCCTGCTGTTCGACCCAGGTGTAGTATTTCAGATTGTGCCACTGCTTGCGCATCCCGGTCGTGCCTTCATGAATCCAATCGGTTTTCTGATCGCGAAAGATGTGCGCGTAAGCGGTCGCTTTGGCTTCATCCACCTTGCCGTATGTCCTGGTCATCTCTTCCATCACCGAGTAATAGCGGTCGATATTGTCGGTGCAGATTGTCACGATCGTATCGTTCGCGCCGAATCCGTAAAAGCGCGCGGTTTTTATCGCACCGAGAACGTTGCACACCCCGCTAATGCCAAAGAGCGTGGACATTTTTTCGACGGTTGCTTGCGCTATGTTGAATCGTTTGACGAGCGTCTCTTTCCCGGCTGGATTGGTGAGCACTTGCAAACCTTTTTTGCATTCGATATCGTCGAGACACATGATCGCGTCCTGGTTCATCACGTTGTGGATCCACGTCACATGCTTGTCGCCGATGCCCTGAATGTCGTGCGCGCCGTAGCCGTTGTTGTAAAGCGTGGGGCATTGAATAGGTTCCAGTCCGACGATTTTGTGATCGTGCCACACTTGCTTCAACCGATCGCCCGCGGCAATCGTGCCTGCGCTGCCCATCGCGGAACAATACGCCGCTATTTTTCCATTGCCGATGCCTTGCTTCTTCAACACGTCCGCAAGTTCGACAATCGTGTTGCCCGTCACATGATAGTGAAAGCGATAGTTGCCCATCACTTCGAATTGGTTGAGGATACGCACCTTCGGGTCCTGGCGCAGGCGATGCGTCTCGTCGTAAATCTCTTTGACGTTCGATTCCGAACCGGGCGTCTTGATGATACGCGCACCGTACGATTCGATTTGCTGAAAGCGTTCCTTACTCATGCCTTCGGGCAGGACGACGATGCTGTCGAATCCCATCCGGCAGCCGACGTACGCTCCACCGATTCCATAATTGCCGGTGCTGGGCCATACGAGCGTATGGGTTTTGGGATCGACCTCTCCGAATAATTCTTTCTCGATCAGCACCGAGTACGCCGCGCCAACCTTGTGCGAGCCGGTCGGAAAATCCTTTCCGTACAGCACGACGATGTTTGCATCGACATTGGTCAACTCTTTAGGCATCACGAAATAATAGATGGCGTTGTTGCCGTCGCGCCATGTGATATTGAACAGATTGATCGGATCTTTCGGATCCTTTGTCTTCATCTCCAGCGCGCGCTTGCGAATCTCAGGCGCGATTTTTTCGGGGTGAAGCATTTCTTCAAAGGTGGGACCCAGGATTGCCATTGGTAAACTCCTTCATCTCGGTTAATTGAATTTCAATTGTCGAACTGCCTCGATCGTCGGCTCGATGTGCGTACCAACGCCTGCCACCTGCATCGCGCTCTTGATATCTTTCAGGCCGCTGCCCGTAATCAAACAGACAATCGTCTCATCCGGTTTCACGAGACCTTGCTGGACTGCTTTGACCAATCCTGCGTACGCCGCGGCCGCGGCAGGTTCGGCAAAGACCGCTTCTTTGCGCGCTAAATCGCGGATCGCCGCAAGGATTTCGTCGTCTCCGACAGTGAGATACGCACCGTTCGTCTCGCGCACCGCCCGAACCGCCCGCACGCCATCACGCGGCATGTCCGCGCTGATCGAATCCGCTATAGTTGTCGCGCTGACAGGCGTTATTTTGTCCGTCCCTGCTTTCCAGGCATTGTAGCACGCGGCCGAGCCTTCCGCTTGAATTCCCATCAACATGGGCATTGTATCAATCCAGCCGAGTGCGGCGAGATCGCGCAGACCTTTCCACAAACCGCTGATGATGTTGCCATCGCCGACGGAAACGAAAATACGATCAGGTGCGCGGAAACCTCCATCCCCACGCTTTCCCCCGCTTGGCAGGGGAAGGGAGAGCTGCTCACAAATTTCAAAGGACGCGGTTTTCTTGCCCTCAACGGTGAATGGATTATACGCCGTATTGCGACAGTACCATCCGAATTCCTTCGACACGGCGAGGCAGAGGTCGAATGCCTGGTCGTAATTTCCTTTCACGAGCAGAACGCGCGAACCAAAAATCAGCAATTGCGCGATCTTTGCCTGTGGCGCGGTCTCGGGAACGAAGATCACGGTTGGCATTTGAGCCGCGGCGGCAAGACCCGCAAGCGCTGCGCCCGCGTTGCCCGTGCTTGCGGTCGTGATCATATCCACGCCCAGTTCGCGCGCTTTGGCCACGACGAGCGCGCTGGCGCGATCTTTGAACGACGCAGTCGGATTCCGCCCATCGTCCTTGATGTACAAATTGCTCAAACCAAGTTGCTTGCCCGCCTTGGTCGCGTGATAGAGCGGCGTCCAACCAACGTGAAGCGGCGGCGCGGATCTGCGCGGATTGTCGAGCGGAAGCAAATCCGAGTAACGCCAGATGGAATAATCGCGCGAATCGGAAATCTTCTTTGGAGAAGTCGTCGTTGCGATTTTCTTGTAATCGAGGATCGTATCTAAAATTCCATCGTCGCCGTGCTTGGGGCAAACGTAGCGGACCTGTCCGGCTTCGTACTCTTCACCACACAAAGTACATTTGAAATGATAGGTCAACTATGCGAGTCCTCCCCCACTATTCCCTTCTCTTCAATTAATCAGCTGTGAGCGTGACGAGCTGTTCCTTCGGGTCGATTGTTACGCTGAACTTGGCCAGGAAGTCGCGGCCCAATAGACCGTCAGCGCCCCTCAAACCTGCATCGTAGGCTAAGACAAGGAGAGGTCCCACCTTTGCTTCGCCTACCTCTATCGAAGCCACCCAGACAGCGTCCGTGTAGCTCATTCCGGTCACGCCCTTCATTAAGCCGCGGTACGCTCCCTCGATAGAAACGCCAACTTTTGATAGGGCTGCCGGCGAGACCAGCGTGCGGTCAGCGCCGGTGTCAAGGACCAGGGTGACAGGACCGGCGCCATTAATCCTGGCGCTGACCAGAACCGGTAGGCCGGCCACAAATGGAATCCTGGTAAACCCCTTTGGTGATGGGGCCGATTGCAGTTCGGGAGGTGCGGGAGGAGGCGCGGGCAGAGAGAGCGACTGTGCGGACGACCGGTAAGGCTCCGGGATACTCTCCAATCTCGTGGTGTAATATTGAACGCCTTTCTCATCGACCCAATAATAGACGTCTCCCGAAGCCAGTCCGGGGAGCATAATGGCGGATAGTAGGATTAAGGCTGCCGTCCAAGGTCTCATGATACTTATAAATCTATATCTTCGGGTCAGCGGAATCAAGGAGTATATCATGCTGCTCTTCGAACGTATCAACCACCTCGCGCCGCCTCTTGATGAAAGGCGGTAGACAGGAGACGAGAAGAAGGAAGACACAGCCCGTTACAGCAGCGGGAATTTCGGCGCGTGATAAAGATCATGACAAACCTCTTGACAGAAATCGGTATTAATGTCTTAATGTAATACCGAGATCATTCATGGATCGATGGACCGGCGAAAAGATGTTAATGTCTTTCTTCCCCTCAAACCGCAACGACTTTCCGAAGAAGTTTATCGACAATTGAAAGAGGCCATCCTCGGTGGTTATTACAAGCCGGGAGATCGGCTTCCCTCTGAAAAGGCATTCTGTGAAACCTTCGGCGTTGGAAGGCCCGTGGTGCGAGAGGCGCTCCGCTCTCTTGAGAATTCGGGCCTCATCTCTGTTCGTCCGGGAGCGGGTGGCGGGGCGTTTGTTCAGAAGATCGATTCGAGCATTCTTGCCGACACATTCGAAGGCATTATGAAGATGGACAACGTCTCCCTCGAAGAGCTGACGGAAGCACGGCTGGCGCTGGAGATGGGAGCCTTGCCCCTCGTATTCAAGCGCATCAATACAGAGCATCTCGATGAGCTTGAACGGAACCTGAAAGAGGTGCGGGAGAACCTCGCGCGCGGAATCAGGGGAAAGAGAAACCTCGGCTTCCACGTGTTACTCCTGAAGGCAAGCGGTAACCAGTTGCTCAGCAAAATAGCGGAAGCCCTGATGGGCCTCATGGGCAACCTGCTTGAAGAATATGAATACAGTGTTGAAAGATCGCGAAAGGTCCTCAAGACACACGAGGAGTTGATCCATCTTTTGAGAACGAAGCAATACAGTGAAGCTACGCAGATCATGGAAGCCCACATTAACGATACCTTCCAGCTTTTTCGGCGACACCGGGGTAATGACCGCTCCGGTCGGAAGAAGACCGCGGAAGGCGGCCGGACACCGTAAGCTTTGGGAGGGAAGATGGCCTCACGAAATTCCTTTGAAAGGACGTTATTACGCATCGACTTGAGGCGCAGGACGAGCCAGACGAGAATCTATCCCCCGTGAGTATGTGGAGACGCTCCTGGGTGGCCGGGCGCTGGCTGCCTTGCTCCTGTACCGGGAGGTGCCCGCAGGTATCGATCCCCTGGGTCCGGAGAACAAACTCATACTCTCCACAGGGCCGCTGACCGGCACAGGTACTTACGGTAGTCATCATTACTGTATCACGACCAAATCTCCCCTGACCGGTCTTTACCTCGATACGCTCTCTTCCGGGTACTTCGGGAGAGAGTTGAAGTGGACGGGAAACGATGTGGTGATTGTAGAGGGCAAATCTGAGGAGCCGGTCTATGTTGTCATCACGGAGGATGGAGTCACGTTTCAGGACGCGAAGCCTGTCTGGGGAATGGGTACTGGAGAGGCGCAGACATTTATCCGGAAAACACTTCCGGGGAAGAGAGTCGGCATAGCCTTGATCGGTCCTGCAGGCGAGCGGTTGGTGCCTTACGCCGGCGTCGTGAACGAAGAAAGAATCGCGGCACGTGGCGGTGCCGGCGCGGTCATGGGATCAAAAAATCTGAAGGCCGTTGTGGTGAGTGGCAGAAAGCAAAGGGCGGAACTGGCCGAGCCCGCCATATTCATGGAAGCGATGAAACAGGCCAAGAAAGGTATCGCCGCCAACCCTATGCTCTCTCAAGCGGTTCCCTGCTTATGGAACTATGGGTGCTATAACGCAGAGGAATAGCTGCAGGCGGTCTGGTGATCAGGAATTTTCAGGAAGGATCGGATGAACGGTTTGAAGCGATCAGCGGTCAGGCGATGGAAAAGAAGGGACTTATCGTTAAGAGTACTTACTGCGCGGCTCCCTGCACGGCCAAGTGCGCCAAAGAAGTGGCACTGCAGGAAGGGCCATACGCACCGCTCCACACGCGGGGGCCCGAATATGAAACGCTCTATGCCCTCGGGACGTGTTGCGGTATCAGCGATGTCGAGGCAGTGATCAACGGGGAATTCCTTTGCAATAGTCTCGGCCTCGACTCCATGTCCACGGGGGTCTCGATAGCCTTCGCCATGGAGTGTTATGAGAAAGGGATCATTACCAAGAAAGAGACCGGCGGGTTGGACCTGCGCTTCGGAAACGCCGCAGTGCTGGATCCTCTGATAAAAGATATCGGGTACCGGCGAGGTTTTGGCGAAACCGTGGCCCTCGGTACGAAGAAAATGGCGGAACTATTCGGCAAGGGATCTGAAAGCTTTGCCATGCATGCCAAGGGGATGGAGATTGGTGGTTACGATCCAAGGGTTGCGAAGGGTATGGCGTTGGTCTACGCCTGCGGCCCCCGTGGCGGATGCCACCATGCGGGCGGATTCACCGCTCAGGATCCCATGCAGGGCCAGGAGATCGATACGCAGACTGAGGCCGCTCTCGTTAAAGCCAGCCGTGAACGGAGGGTCTTTTGCGATTCAGCGATTTTCTGCACGTTTCTCGCGGTCGGCGTTAAAGACGAAGTGCTTGCCGGGCTGCTTCGAGGCGTCACCGGCTTGAATAGAGGAGTTGAAGAGCTCTACGCTATCGGCGATCGAGGGAGTAACGTGGAGCGTTCTTTTAACGTGAGAGAGGGACTTCGCCGGAGCTGGGATACGCTGCCTGAGCGGCTGCTTAAAGAGAATCTCCCGGGCGCAAAAGGGAGAAAAGGGCAGGGCGTGCAGCTCGAGCCCCTGGTGGATGCTTTTTATACGAGTGTGCGGGTGGGATAAAGAGACCGGAATACCAACGAGAGAGAAGCTCGTCGGGCTTGGACTCGAAACAATAGCAAGGGACCTCGGAGTTTAGGGTCAAGGAGACCTAATATGAGTATCAAGTGGCCAAGCAATGTCAAGTGACAAATTGGAAACAAAGAGAGAGCGACGGAGTCATAGGTCTGTCATGGAATACAGACGCAAGATAGGGAAAGTATCCTGAGTCATAATGGTTTGTCCTTCAGCTTGACCCTTAGACCACGATGCACCCTTGACTACCTGTTCACTAAAAGGAGGACGGATATGGCTATATCTGGTGACTGGAGGAGGGATGGTTGGTTCTCAAATCGCCGCGCAGTTGCTTGAGCGCGGAGAGAAGTTCGTGCTCTTTGACGCTGCCCCGCCACTTCATCACCTGTCAACGGTCGTTGATCTCAGCAAGCTGAAGATCGTCAGGGGCGACCTTCTGAGCATGGCCGACCTCATCCATACGATACGGAAGGAAGGGATCGACCGCATTATCCACACAGCAGGTATGCTCCTGTCCGGGGTGCGGGAAAGACCCTACGACGGTATCAACGTGAATATCATGGGAACGACAAACGTTCTTGAGGCAGCCCGGCTCGAAGGCATCAAGAGGGTGGTCTTCACGAGCACCGGCCTCGTCTCCTTCGGGGCGGTCGACCCTGCCTGGCCTGAGCCGGTCGAGCCGGATTTTCAGATGAAGATGCTCACCCACAGGCCAAAGGCGGTCTACCCGGTCACGAAGTTTGCGTGCGAATACATAGGGCTCTGCTACCATCAACTTTATAATATCGACTTTGTCACCGTGCGCCTCGGTTCTGTCTTCGGTCCTTTTCTCGGCATCGCGAGCAGCATTCCGGGAAGGACCATCGACCAGTTTATCAGGCCTGCCATAGCAGGCAAGAAGGTCGTCGTTGAAGATCCTCTTCTCAGTTATGGAGGCGGGGCCGACTACGTCTATTCGAAGGATACGGCGAGAGCCTGCATCTGTGCCTGCGACGCCGCACCGGAGAAGATCAAAGCCCGGGTCTATACGGTTTCAGGCGGCCAGTTTGTCACGTTCCAGGATCTCATCGACACGGTCAAAGAGGATATTTCCGAAAGTGGAGATCGAGCTGAAGCATGTTTCCAAAACGGGTGCGGCCGGCTTTCCTTATCCGAATACGCAACCGAAGGATATATCGCGGTCGCGGGATGAAATTGGTTATGTGCCTGAATATCCGCTGGAAAGGGCGCTCAAGGATTACGCTGAATGGCTGGGCAAGTATCAGCAGCTGATTCTTTAAGGAGGTAGCATTAACAAAACGTGAGGGGGTGGGGCATGAAAAAACAGATAGCGATGCTTTTCTTGTCGGTTGTTTTTCTGGCAGCGGCTCTGTTGGCTCACGTGAGCGAAGTGTCAGCACAGCAACCGGTTGACATAAAGATCACCACAATCCAGCTCCGCCAGCAGCAAATGGGGGTTGGCATCGAGCGGCTCGCCAAGTATATCAAAGAACGGCTGGGAGACAAGGTCCGCGTGCGCACCTATCCGGCTGCCCAGCTTTACGGGTTCATGGAGGATATACAGGCTACCATCAAGGGTGAAGTGGAGATGGCCTATGTCATCGGCTCCGCCCTGGAGCCGATCGACGGGACGCAGGAACTCTGGAAGCTCCCCTTCCTTTTTCCCAATGTTGACGTGATGTACAAGGTTCTGGATGGGTCCGACGGGAAAAAAGCTTTTTACCAGGCTGGACCAGAAAGGACTTGCTGTCCTGGGCGTGGTCTCATCCGGAAACGTGCTCATCCATAACAGCAGGCATCCTATCAAGACTGCTGAAGACTTCAAGGGCCTGAAGATGCGTTCCTTCGGCCCGATGGGAGCTGCTACTCTGAAAACATTGGGCGCTATTGCCGTTGTGTCGGTCCCGGAAGAGATGTACACTGCTTTTCAGCAGGGTATGATCGATGGCGGGGCTAACCCGAATATTGTGTTTCTCGCTCGCAAACTCTATGATGTCCAGAAATACGTCACGGACGCCGGCATGTTGAATGCAACTCTTGCAGTACTTATTGCCAACAAAGCGTGGTGGGAGAAGCTTCCTGCGGACGTACGCGCCGGCCTGTCCGAGTGCATCCAGAGGCTTGTTAAGGAACAGCGGGCAGACGTAGAGGTGGAAAACGAGACGATTCTCAAACAGCTTACTGCCAAGGGCTGCCAGGTGTACACCCTCTCACCCGCTGAGCAAGCGGTCTGGAAGAAAGCGTTGCAGCCGGTCTATACGGAATTCGCACCCAAGATTGGTAGCGACATTGTAAAGGATGTCCAGCAGGAAGTGGAGAAGCTGAGTAAAGGAAAAAAATGAGGAAGTGTGCGCTTGCGCAATAATTTCTTTTGAGGAGGTAAGGCTATGAAAGGGAAAGAAGAGCTATCGGCGGTCCTTGGGATCTGTCTTGGGGTCTTCTTGATTTCGTGGTGCAGCGCTGCTCTCGCCGCGCCGATCGAAATGAAGATTACGACGGTTCAATTACGGCAGCAGCAGATGGGAGAGGGCATTGAGCGCCTGGCAAAGTACATCAATACTGACCCGAAGCTGAAGGACAAGGTGCGTGTGCGCACGTACCCGGCGGCGCAGCTCTACACGGGACAGGAAGAAATCCAGGCAGTGATCAAAGGCGAGATCCAGATGGCCTATGTGATCGGCTCTGCTGTTGAACCGATCGACACGAGCATGGAATTGCTGAAGCTTCCCTTTCTCTTTCCCGATTTCGATACGCTCTACAAGGTGCTTGACGGGCCCGTGGGGCAGAAGCTTTTTGCCAAGCTGAACGAGAAGGGCGCTGCCGTTATCAGCTTGGCCTCATCAGGGGACGTGGTGATTTCCAACAGCAAAAGGCCGATCAAGAATGTCGAGGATTTCAAGGGGCTCAAGATGCGCTCCTTTGGCCGCATGGGCGCTGCGACGCTCAAGGCGCTCGGGGCCTTGTCGATCGTAACCGCATCGGAAGAGACCTACACGGCACTTCAGCAGGGCGTGATCGAGGGCTGCACGGTCCCCAACATTGTTTTTCTTGCGAGGAAGTATTACGACGTCCAGAAGTATGTGACGGGCGCGGGCATGCTCAATGCCACTCTTGCCTTCCTGATCGTCAACAGGGCCTGGTGGGAGAAACTGCCTGCCGATGTAAGAAGCGAAATGAGCACTGTGGTCGCAAGACTGACAAAGGAGATGCGTGCCGAGATAGAGGTAGACAACAAGAAGGTGTTCGAGCAGATCGCGGCCAAGGGGTGCCAGGTCCACATGTTGACACCCGCCGAGCAGGCGGCTTTCAAGAAGGCACTCCAGCCCGTCTATACCGAGTTTACGCCCGTTATAGGGGCTGACCTGGTGAGGGAGACCCAAGCAGCAGTCGAAAGGTTCGGCAAGACAAAGTAAGATTGTCCAAAACGACGTGGAAAGGAGGGAGAGATGAGGAGAACATCGGTGTCCTTAATGTTCTTAACCATTGCGCTTTGTATTACCGTCTGTTTCTTCAGCGTACCTGTGACCGTCTTTGGCGCACAGCCTGTTGATATCAAGATCACAACGATCCAGCTCCGTCAGCAGCAGATGGGGGTCGGCATTGAGCGATTTGCCAAGTATACCAAAGAGCAACTGGGTGACAAGGTCAGGGTGAGGACGTACCCGGCGGCTCAGCTATACACAGGGCAGGAGGAGTTGCAGGCCCTGATCAAGGGTGAGATCCAGATGGCTTACATCATCGCCTCTCCGTTTGATACCTTTGTGCCTGCCACCGCAGCTGGTGAAGCTGCCCTATCTTTGCCCGGACATAGAGGCGTCGTACCGGCTCTGGGATGGCCCGATCGGAAAAAAATTGACTGCCATGCTGGAAAAAAAGGGAGTCTCCTTGCTCGGCGTAGTCTCCTCCGGTACCGTGGTCGTCTCGAACAGCAAACATCCGATCAGGAAGCTGGAAGATTTCAACGGCATCAAGATGCGCTCGTACGGCCCCATGGGCGCTACGACCATAAAGGCCCTCGGTGCAATGGCCGTTGTCACCGCTTCGGAGGAGACCTATTCAGCCCTCCAGCAGGGAGTGATCGACGGGGCGATGACCCCGGCCACCGTCTTTCTTGCCCGTAAATACTACGATGTACAGAAGTATGCGACAAACCCGGGCAACATGAACGCGACCTTTATCTATCTGATAGCGAACGGGCAATGGTGGAGCAAGCTTCCGAACGACGTCCGCGCGGGACTGCGCACGGCCGTCGACCGGATGGTGAAAGAACAGCGCGTTGAGATCGAGCAGGAGGACCAGAAGATATTCGAGCAGATTGCCGCGAAGGGCGTTCAGGTCGCGACCCTCACGCCGGCAGAGCAGGCGAGTTGGAAGAAGGTCCTCCAGGTCGTCTATACGGAGTTCAGTAACGAGATAGGACCTGACCTCATCAAAGAGGCGCAGCAGGAAGTGGAAAAATTGACCAAAACAAAAAAGTAAGGTGATCACATGAGCGAGGTGCGGAGTCAAGAAACGCCGCAAGGTGGCGGCAGCACGATCATGAGACGTTGGGATAGCCTGGAGAAGTGGGTCGCCGGGATATTGATGATCTTTGCGCTCTGCCTTTCCTTTTACAGCGTCATCGCGCGATACATCTTCCACTGGTCGCTCGACTGGTCCGACGAGATCTCCGTCTACGCCGTGATCTGGGCGGTCTTTTTCGGTATAAGCGCCTTGATCAAGGTAGACGAGCACGTGCGCGTAGACCTGTTGATTAACAAGTTCTCGCCGAAGCGGCAGAACATTCTCCATTTCTATCATACCCTTCTCGGCCTGGCATTTATTTGCGTGGTGGCCTGGGGAGGGTACCTGATGGTGCAGAAGGCCTACCAGACGGGTATCACGTCGGAGAGCTACCTGAAATTCAAAATGTATCTGCCGTATCTCGTCATGCCGTTCGGAGGGCTGCTGCTCGTGTTCCGTATGGTAGAACGGCTCCTGATGCTGGGTAAGCAGTTGAAAGGGCAAGGGGCATGGAAGGACCCGGCCGTCCTTGGCCTCATTGCGCTCTCGGCGGCGCTGGCCTATATGCTGACGACCATCGATCAACATCACCGTGGCCCTGCTCGTTATGCTCGTTGTCATGCTCTTTCTCGGCATGCCGATCGCCTTCGGCATGGGCATCGCCTCTCTGGCTTGCCTCCTCTTCTTTAACATGATCAAGATGGACGGCATCGCGCCCAAGATGTTCTGGAGCATCAACAAGTTCGTGTTGATCGCCATCCCTTATTTTATCGTGGGCGGCAATCTCATGATGAAAGGCGGTCTGGCCAAGCCGCTGCTGGAACTGGGATACGCTGTTCTGAAGCGGGTTGACGGGGGCCTTGCCATAGCCGTCATGTTCGCAGCGGTTATCTTCTCCGCCATCTCGGGGGTCAGCGCAGCGCTTGCTGCAACGCTCGGCCTCATCGCCATCCCCTGGATGATGGATAAGGGTTATCCAAAGCGATTCTGCATGGGCCTCATAGGCGCCGGCGGCACGCTCGACATCCTCATCCCCCCGTCATCGATTCTCATCCTCTACGGCGCAGTCTCCGGCGAATCGGTCTCCGATCTCTACATTGCGGGGTTCCTTCCCGGTTTTATTCTGGGAGCAGCCATCTCGGTAGAGGTCTGGCTTATCTGCAAATACAAGAAGTACGGGCAGCCCGCACCGGGAGATAATTTCTCCTGGAAGGAGGTTGGGCAAAAGACAAAAGCATCCTTCTGGGCCCTGATGATGCCGGTGCTCATCATGGGCGGCATCTATACCGGCATCTTCACCGTGACCGAAGCGGCTGTTGTCTCCGTCTTCTACGCTGCGATCATCTGCTTCGTGGTCTATCGCAATGTGGGCTTCAAGGAGATTGTCTCAATCCTGAACGACTCGGTCGTGCTCACCTCGATGATCTACTTCATTGTCATGGCGGCGACGCTCTTCGGCTTCCTCGTTACGATGGAGCAGCTCTCCGACCGGCTGCTCGAGGTGATGGCAAGCTATGACCTCAGACCCTGGATGTTCCTCGCGATCATCAATATTTCCGTCTTCATCATGGGCATGTTCCTCACGCCGGGTTCGATCATCCTGATCGTGCTCCCTATCGTTTATCCGATTCTTCAGAACCTGGGGATCAGCGGGGTCCACTTCGGCATTCTCATGACCATCAACATGGAGCTTGCCTTCCTCACGCCGCCTGTCGGCATGCACCTCTTCGTCATGGCCGCGGTCTGCAAGGAGCCGATAACCGAAGTGATAAAAGGGGTCCTGCCCTTCCTGATACTGCTTTTGGCCGGCCTTTTCGTGATTACGTATATCCCGTGGGTCAGCCTGGTGTTTCTGAACATCACTGATGAAGACAGGGTCAAGGGTCAAGGAGAAATGGTATGGATACGAAGAAAGTTACGGGTTACAAATTGTTGCGAGTTCTTCGATTGTTAATTTCATAACTCGTAACTCGTAACGTGTAACAGGGTTTTGCATTAACACTAATCTCTGGAGAGGTGAAAAAGTTATGGGATACACAGCAGTTGAAAAGATTCTTATGAAGCATTCAGTCAAGCCCGTCGACAAGGTGTCACCCGGTGATATCCTGACCTGCACTATTGATTACGCAGGCATGCACGAAGGGTTTGACGCAAAGAAGTATGAGCAGTTCACATCGCTCGGTGAGATGACGGGCGTCTTCGATCCTTCGAAGATCGGCATGTTCATGGGGCACCACTTCTGCACGGGCCACAGCGACGAACTGGCGGAGGACCAGAAGAAGACGAGGGATTGGGCCGAAAAGCTGGGTATACGGGTTTTCAACTTCGGCACCGGCATCGCCCACATCATCATCATGGAACAGGGCTACGCCTTCCCCGGCGCTCTCTGCGTCTTCGGCGATTCCCATACGCCTGCTTACGGCGCCGTCGGCGCGATCTCTGCGCAGTCCGGTATTGAGATGTCGCAGGTCTTCCTGACGGGAACGCTCTGGTTCAAAGTGCCTGACACGCATAAGTACGTCATCACCGGAGCAGACGAAAGAAAGGCGTCTATCCGAGGGACGTGATTCAGCACATCGTGCGTGCAGGTGGGCATGGACGCTTCCGTTTACAAGTGCATCGAATGGGATGGCCCGTACATTCACTCGCTGCCGGTGCCGTTGCGCTTCCCGTTCACGTTGATGTCTACAGAGCTGGGCGCCAAGTGCAGTTTCATCGAGCCGGATGCGATCCTGGTCGAGTGGCTGAAGGGCAGGGTAAAGCATTCGTACGAGACGGTCAAGAGTGATCCGGATGCGCACTTCGAGAAGACGTATAACTTCGATGTCTCAGACCTGGAGCCCCAGGTTTGCGCACCATCTTCTCCCGAGAACACAAAGCCGCTTTCCGAAGCTCTGGGAGTGAAGATAGACCAGGTCTGCATCGGTACCTGTACCGGCGGCAGCATCTATGATTTCCGGGAGGCGGCGAAGATATTGAAAGGGCACAAGGTGAAGGCGCGTACGCTGGTCATCCCCGGCACGGATGAAGTAATGAAACAGTGTGCCGCCGAAGGGCTCCTCCAGGTCTTCGTGGATAGCGACTGTAACCTGTTTCCGGCTTACTGCGGAACGTGTCAGACCTTGAGCATCGGCCATCTCTCCCCCGGCGAGGTACAGATGCACGCGGGACCGCGCAACTGGCCGGGTCGGACCGCGGAGGGTTCTTTTTCTTATCTGGCATCTCCGGCAACCTGTGCGGCTACGGCGATCGAAGGAAAGATCGCGGACCCGCGGAACTACCTGTAGGAGGATTGATCATGGCGACAACAAAAGCAAAGAAGGGATGGATTGTCAAAGGCACGGTCTGGAGCGTTGGCAACAACGTGAATACGGAGAGCATAACACCGAGCCACTGGCTGCACATGGGGGAAAAACCTATGCTGGAGCACATAGGCGAGCTGCTGCTGCCCGAGTTTCCCAAGAAGATGCACAAGGGCGACATCTGGGCGGCCGGATCGAACCTCGGTTGTTCCTCGTCGAGAAACGCGCCCCTCTTCCTGAAGAAGAAGGGTATCGGCGTGGTCATCTGTCACAGCGCCTCCCGCATCTTCTACCGCAATGCCCTCAACTCGGGCCTTCCTATTTTTGAGATAGGGGACGAAATCAAGCAAGATCCACATGGGCGACAACGTACAGGTCGACATCAAAACGGGACGGATCGACAATCTCACCACGGGCGAGACGATTCAGGCAAAGCCTTTCCCTGATTTCATCATGGGGATATTGGAGGCCGGCGGGATCAATCCGTACATCGTGAAGCACAAGAGCGATTTTAAGTTACTCAAGTGAGGGTGACGTGATGAGCAGATACGAATACTCAAGCTGGAAAAGAGTCTGGAACTGATCAACAAGAAGGGACTGGATGGCTTGATCGTTTACTCAGGCGGTACGTGCAGTATTCTGGCGCCGAGTTACCTCCATTATTTTTGCGGGTGCAGGCCCATGGGACCGAGAAACGCTGCCGTGCTGACGAAGAGCGGGAAGGTGGCGCTGCTCGTCGAGCCTTCGTGGGATGCAGAAAGGGTATCCGGCAGAGAGCTGGATCAATGACGTGCGGGGTACCGCGAACTTCAAAGGTGATCTCGTGCGTCTTCTGCGTCGGTTTGCGACTCACCGGCCCGGTCGGCGTTGCGGCATCCGCGGGAGATGACGGAAGAGGTCTATGTTGCCGCTTCAGCTGTGGCTGAATTGCAGCCGGCTGATTTCATCATCGAGGAGATCGCGCGGGAGAAAACGGCAGAAGAAATGGAAATTGTGTACGACACGGCGCGGATTGCGGACATCGGTTTCGAGGCCTTTTTCGAATCCGCGAGACCCGGCGTGAGGGAATATGAGCTGGTCGCCGAGATGGAATTTGTCATGCGTGCGGCAGGGGCTGACGATATTTTTATTCTCCTCAGCTCAGGCCCGCACAACGAGGAAATGCATGAGCCGACAGACAGAAGATTGAGGGCGGGCGATATTATCATCGGCGAAATCACGCCCGTTCGCGAGGGCCAGTTTATGCAGTTGTGCAGGACCGTGGTGCTGGGTCAGCCCGCACCGATAGTGGTGGAGAAGTACGATATGCTTCTCCGTGCGTTCAGGGAATCGCTCGCGGCGATCAGGCCGGGTGTAGAGGCTTCGGCAATGTCGAAGGCAATGAACCGTGTGATCAGCGAGGCAGGATACGCGAAGTACTGCTACCCGCCTTACATGCGGGCGCGGGGTCACGGCTTCGGTGTTGGCTCTCTCGCACCGGGCGGAGCAGTGGATGATGATACGAAAGTCACCTTTGAAAAGCAGCAGGTGGTGGTCGTACATCCCAACCAGTACCTGCCCGAGACCGGCTATCTCGCGTGCGGCGAGACAGTTCTTGTTACCGATGCCGGTGCAGAGCGGCTCGCGAAGACCGACACGAAACTTTACGTGAAAGAGGTGTAGCCATGGAAACGATGCAGCCCGCACTGAAGAACGGCCGAAATGTCTGGGACCGTGTCAATATGCCCGAAAGCGAATTTGAGAGCCCGCGTGGAACGAGTCAGGGCACAAATGAAGAAGAGCGGCCTTGATCTGCTTCTTCTTTACGGAAAGGGGCTCAATGAGTATGCAGACCCGTGCTACGTGAGTAACTTTGTGATCAGGTTGCCCCGCGGAACAATCGCAGTAGTACCTCTTGAAGGTCCTCTGGTGCTCTTTTTCGAGGGTGCCTCCAGGGGGTTGCCGTCGTTGCTTGCCACCACGTGGGTCAGGGAGCTGAAAGCGGCAGGCAATGTGGCGAAGGAATGTGCAAAGTACCTGAAAGAAAAAGGTCTTGTCCCTTGCACCGTGGGACTCGGCAGGTTCGCGGAGATGATGCCGTACCAGGAGTTCCGCGGTCTGATAGAGGCTCTGGCAGGCTGCACAATAGTCGACGCTGCGCGCATCGTGCCGAACCTCCGCGATGATAAAATCAGCGAGGGAGAGCGATGAGATCAGGCGAGCAGGTCGCATCGTGAAGAAGGGGTTTGAGCTGGTCAACTCGGTCTGCTCCGCCGGGATGAGCGAACTGTTCCTTGACGCGATGGTCCGGAAGCAGATGCGCCTTGAGGGAGCGGAGGATATCCGGATGCTGTTTGCAATGGCGAATGAGAAGAGGAGTCTCCGGCCTCCGGAGAATCGAAGGATAGGAGCCGGGCCAGGTCTTTAGCCTTTACACTGCCGTGGAGTTTGAGCGCTACTGGGCTGAAGGGGTAAGGACGTTTGCAGCGGGAGACGGTTCGTTTTCTGAAATCTCGAGCGATGCGCCGACTGTTTACAGTAAGGGGCTGGAGGCGGTACAACCGGGAAGGAGCGTCTCCCAGGTATACAAGGCCATTGTCGACGAGCTGCGTTTGTCAGGCTTGGAGCTGCTCTCCGACTATGGCCTGGGAAGTGGAATCGGTCTCAGCCTCAACGAATCTCCCATAATCAGCGAGAAGGGCGCGCAGAGACTGAAGGAAGGGATGTGCCTCGCCTTACGGCTGGCCGCAAGGGACAAGATATACGGCAGGGTGATGTTCGGTAACACGCTCCTCGTGGGGAAGAACGGGGCGGAAGTGCTGACGTAGAGGATAGGGTCCTTATCCTTACAGGATGCTACGCTACAGGATGCTGCGCTATCAAGGGTCACGGGAAGAAGCCAGAGGGATGACCGTCATGCTGCGCATGACTAGGACGACCGCGCTTCGCGCTAGGACGATGGAAGAGACGGGTCAGAGAAACCAAAGAAGCTAGAGAAACGAGAGATAACTGAGATCGAACTACGAACGTACCGGTGTGATGTTTTGGTTATCGGCGGCGGCGGCGCCGGTGCACTCGCTGCACTCGAGGCGTCGAAGGATGAGCGCCTCAAGGTAATGCTCGTGTCAAAGGGGCCGATCGGCATGAGCGGGCTCACCCCGACCGCCAACGGCGGCACGGCCGGGGCCGGCTCTGAAGATGACCTCTTCAAGCTGATGATCAACACAGGGCGGTTTCTGAACCACCAGGGTACTGCCTGGTTCATGACGCACGAGATCAAGAACGCATGCCGGCGGCTGCAGGAGCTTGATGTCGAGGTGATACCGCTCCGCGCGAGATCGGTCTGCGTGCAGAGCACGCCGGCTCTCCGGAAACTGAGGGAGCACATCGTCCGTCGATCGAATATCGAGCTTAGAGAGACGGTACTGGTGACAAGCCTTCTCACGTCCGGCCGGTGCTGTGTCCGGAGCAACACTCCTCGACCTTGTGACCGGTGAGTTTTTCGGCGTCGAGGCGAAAGCGGTTGTGCTTGCGACAGGCGGAAGCGCCGGTGAACTCTATCCTCATACGAGTAACAATCCTTTTGGCGTGACGACTGACGCATCGGGCACGGGACACATAATGGCCCTTCGGGCGGGCGCCGAGCTGGTCGACATGGAGATGATCCAGTTCATTCCTCTTCCCTCCAGCCCCCGCGCTCTCTACATCCGCTACTTCCCTGAATTCTGGAACGGGCCTTACATGAACCGCCTGGGTGAGGTGGTTGAGGATGATATTTCCCGGTATCTGGCCGCGTCCTACTCGGCCGAGCTGGTGCAGAAGCTCTACTTTGAGATCGCGAAGGGCAATGGACCGATCTCTATCGACCAAAGGGGATCTCCGGGGATCGATACGAAGCTTCTTATCAAGAACTGGGCTCAGCGCCGGAGGTTGATCAAATCGCTCGACATCGATCCGCGCGACCACAAAATCGAACTTCTCATCGGCTCCCATTTCATCATGGGGGGCGTAAGGGTCAATGAGAAGACGGAGACGACACTTCCCGGGCTCTTTGCAGCCGGGGAGATCATGGGCTCTGTGCACGGCGCATGCCGCCTGTCGGGCTACAGCTTCTCGCAGATGATCGTCTTCGGGTTCGAGGCAGGCCTTCGGGCGGCCGAGTATGCACGGAAAGCGGAGCACGCGGGCCCTGTGCCCAAAGAGCTGCTGGAGCACGAAGAGGCCTGGTCCGCAGGTTCATGGAGGCGAAGGCGGACCCGCTTTCGGTGAATGCGCTTAAGAAGAGGCTGCAGCAGGTGATGGAGCGTGATGTGTTCATCGTCCGTCACAAGGAAGGCCTTGAGCGGGCACTCCGGCGAGATCGATGCCATCGAGTCGGATATCGCCCGCATTCAGGTGCCGGCCTTCCGAAGGCTCAATCTTGAATGGATGAGGGCCATCGAGTTTCCCTACGTGGTCGAGGCGGCACGGATCATTGCTCTTTCCGCACTGGCGCGGGAAGAGAGCCGCGGGTTCCACTACCGGTCCGATTTTCCGCGGGAGAATAACGCGGCGTGGCTACGCCACACAACGGTGCAGGCTCGAAGGGGGAAAACTGGCGGTCGGCTCTACCCCGGTTGCCCTCGACTACCTGAGGCCGGAGGCTTAAGATGGGTGATACGATTACTGCACGGGTTTTCAGATTCGACCCGGACTGTGACAGGGAGCCGCGCTACCAGGAGTATCCGGTGCCGGTCGAGGAGGAGATATCCGTGCTTGTCCTTCTGAACAGGATCCAGCAAGAAATCGATCCGACGCTCAGCTTCAGGAGTTTCTGCTGCGGCCTGCAGATGTGCCGATCCTGCCTGATGCGCATAGACGGAAAAAGAAGATTCGCATGCATCACGCTGGTGAAGCCGGGAGCGGCACTTACCGTGGACCCGCTCACGTTTCCCGACGGGCACATAAAAGACCTTGTGGTTGAGATCAGCGATAAAAATAAGGAGGATGAGCGGCGACCATGACCATAGCTGAAAAGATACTGGCGAGGGCATCGGGACGAAAGAAGGTAGAGCCGGGCAATTACGTGACGGCCAAAATCGATATGGCGATGATGCCTGATGCGTTCCGGCTGATCCGCCCGCTGCTGAAGCAGGCGGGCATACCTGAAGAGCGAATTCAAACTGTGGGACCCTGAGCGGGTCGTTATTGTCACGGATCACCGGGTGCCGGCCTTTGACGTGGTCAATGCGCGGGCCCAGAAACTGGCAAGGGATCTTGCCCGGAGTCTTGGCGTCAAGCACTTCTACGACATCTTCGCGGGTGTCTGCCACCAGGTCATGGTTGAGAAGGGGCATGTGCTGCCCGGGCAGCTGATCGTGGGTGCTGATTCGCACACAACGACCTACGGCGCTCTCAATGCGGCCTCGACCGGCATCGGCGCGTCGGAAATGGCGTATGTGCTGGGAACAGGAGAGCTCTGGTTCATGGTGCCGGAGACGATCAAGTTCGACATCCAGGGCCATCTTTCCCCCATGATTACCTCCAAGGACGTGATCCTCCATATTGCAGGAAAATACTCCACGGAGGTGGCCCAGTACAAGGCCATCGAATGGACGGGAAGCGCCGTGGATGAGATGAGCATCGATGCGCGGCTCACCATGGGCAATATGTCTGTGGAGTTGGGGGCGAAGTTCGGTATCTTCAGGGCCGATGAGAAGACAATCGCCTACTTGAAGAGACGCACTGACAAACCCATCGAGCCGGTCGACCCCGACCCGGATGCGGTTTACGCGCACACGTATGTCATCGACGCTTCAAAGCTGGAGCCGCAGATTGCCCTTCCCCACAACGTGGGCAATGTGAAAGGCGTTTCCGAAGTGGGCGACATCCCCATCGATCAGGCTGTGATTGCCTCTTGCTGCCACGGGCGCATTGAAGATCTGGAGACGGCGGCCCGCATCGTCAAGGGTAAGAAAATACCGAAGACGGTCCGCTTCTTTGTGGCGCCCGCCTCCTGGGAGCAATATAAGGAAGCGCTCGACAAGGGGATCATCAGCACCCTGGTCGATGCCGGCGTCATGGTCGGGAACCCCTCGTGCGGCTTCTGCACAGGCTACCAGGGAGTCCTGGCTGAAGGCGAGTCGTGTGTCGCCGCGACACCGAGGAACTTCAGGGGAAGAATGGGGAGCCCTGATGCGCGGATCTACCTCGCATCAGCCGCGACCGTTGCCGCATCAGCTTTGAGGGGCAAGATCGTCGATCCGAGAGAGGTGAACTAAATGATTGTCAGAGGCAGAGCGAGAAAATTCGGTGACAACATCGATACTGATACGATAACATCGGGGTCGCTGCTGCACCTGGGCACGGAGGAACTGGCGCAGCATGCGTTCGAGCCGATCGCCCCGGACTTTGCAAAAAGCGTCCGGGAAGGCGACATCATCGTCGGCGGAAACAACTTCGGCTGCGGCTCCTCGCAGGGAGCAGGCGACCGCCGTGGTCAAACAGCTGGGCATCCGTTACGTTGTAGCTGAATCGATGGCCCGGATCTATATGAGGAACTGCGTGGCTCTCGGCCTCTATCCCGTGATCTCGAAGGGGGTGAGCGGACTCTTCGCGGAGGGTGATGAGATCGAGATCGATTTCGAAAAAGGCGAGGTGCGTAATCCCAAGACGGGCAAAAAGGCCGCTTTCGAGCCCCTCTCCGGGGGTTCGCTCGAAATTGTCAACGCGGGCGGCATCCTTGCGACGCTGAAGAAAAGAATGGGCAAGTAGAAGAGAGTGTTGCAGGTCGGAATCGAGTCGTACGAGTGATTACGGGTTAAGAGTACAGTGTAAGGACGAACAGTAAGGATACATTCATGAGCTGCGCAACCCGTACTGGCAACGGTATTCGTTTGTCACTGACCACTGATCACTGTACACTGTACCCGAAGGAGGCATTGGATTGGCTCTGCACGTTGCTGTTGACATAGGCGGTACCTTTACAGACCTGATCGGCTACGATGACGAGACAGGACACGTCTTCAGCTCCAAGAGTTCAAGCACGCCGACCGATCTCACCCGTGGTATCATGCGATGCCTGGAAAAGAGCGGTATGGCTATTCGCAACCTCGTCAACTTTGTGCATGGTTCGACTGTTGCGATAAACACGGTCATCGAGCGCAAAGGTGCACCCACAGCCCTCATCGTGACCAAGGGTACGCGCGACGTCTACAAGATCGGGCGCGGAAATCGACCCGAGGCGTACGATCTGTCCTTCAAGCGACCGGTGCCGCTCGTCCCGAGGCATCTTACCTTTGAGATTGAAGAGCGTCTCTTGGCATCCGGCGAGGTCTCGGTGGCGCTCAACACTGACCAGGCCAGGGCAACGATAGAAAAAGTGGCGCGATCGAATGCGACAGCAGTGGCTGTCTGTCTGATTCATTCCTGGGTGAATGCGTCCCACGAGGCCGAGCTGGGGGAGCTGCTGAGATCGATCTGTCCGGAAAAGTATAGTTCGCTCTCGCACGAGATCCTGAGGGAATATGGTGAGTACGAGCGGATATCGACAACGGTGCTCAATGCTTATATCGGCCCGAGAGTGAGCACCTACGTGACAGACCTGGAGCGGATGCTTGCCGCTCAAGGTTTTGCCGGCAGTCTCCTGATCATGCAGTCGAATGGCGGTGTTATGTCGCCGGAAACTGCATGTGTCATCCCCGTGGCCATGCTCGAATCGGGTCCTGTGGGCGGCTTCATCGCAGCGGCTCGCGTGGGCAAGAGGCTCGGCTTTGAAAACGTTATCGGCTTCGACATGGGCGGGACCACCGCGAAAACGAACCTTGTCAAAGATGGGGTACCGCAGCTTGCCCACGGGTATTACATCGGAGGGTATGCCAGCGGTCACCCGATGATGCTTCCCGTCGTCGATACGATCGAGATCGGGGCAGGCGGAGGCAGCATAGCATGGGTTGATGAGGTAGGTGCTCTGCGCGTCGGACCGCAGAGCGCAGGCGCTGAACCTGGCCCGATCTGTTACGGAAGGGGCGGCACTGAGCCCACCATCACCGACGCGAATCTCGTCCTTGGCAGACTCAGTCCCAGCGAATTTCTGGGAGGCGAGATGCCGCTCGATGTTGAGAAGGCGCGAGCACGGCATCGTCGAGAAGATAGCATCAAAGACCGGAGTCTCAGATGTAGAAGCGGCCCTTGCGATCACCAAGATTGCCGTGATGAACATGTCACTTGCCGTGCGCGGTGTTTCGGTCGAGAGGGGATACGACCCCCGCGATTTCGCCATGATTGCCTTCGGCGGTGCCGGTGGACTGCACGCGGTGGAGGTGGCGCGCGAACTTCACATTCCGACCGTGATCGTCCCCAACTACCCCGGCCAGTTTTCGGCCTTGGGCATGTTAATGGCCGACATTCAGCATGATTATGTCCAGACATACTACAGGCCGCTTGCGCAGACGGACTTTGCAGCGCTGCAGCGTATCTGCAACGGGTTGATAGAGGAAGGCCGGCTGAGACTGGAGCGCGAGAACGTGCCGGCCGAGGCCATGTTTTTTCAACGGTTCCTCGACATCCGGTATGCAGGTCAGGAGTTTTCCATTCCCGTTCCCGTGCCTGCTGAGTACATCGATGCAGGCGACACGCATGCAATAGGCGAGACCTTCAATGAGGTTCATGAGCGGCGCTACGGGTATCACACGCCCGAGCATGCACTCGAAATCGTGAACGTCAGAGTGAGCGCCATGGGAAGGCGGAAACAGATGGAGCTACCTGTGCCTGAACCGAGTGGAAGCGGCAGTCCCGTTGTCGGCAGGCGCATGGTCTACTTTGAGAGCGGTGCGGAACCCGTGGAGTGTCCTATTTTCAGCCGGGAAAGAGCTGACATCCGGATACAAGATTACCGGCCCCGCGATCGTGCAGGAGTACGCATGCACCACCGTTCTGTTCCCCGGAGATACGCTTGTCGTGGCAGATACCGGCGAACTGGTAATCACCATAAAGGTAGAAGAATCGGTAGCGTATGATGCAATTGAGCAAACTCCAAATCTCAATATCTAAATTCCAAACAATATCCAAATGTACCAATGTTCCAAAGAGTACGCGTATTGCCGCAATTTGGTCTTTGTTTTCATGATTTGAACATTGGAATTTGTTTAAGATTGCGATATCGGACCTGCTCAGGATCTTGGCACTTTTCAGCGGGAGGTAACGATTGGCAAAAGATAAGCTCGATCTCGTGACGCTGGAGGTCATCAGAAACGCCCTGCCGGCCATAACCAACGAGATGTCACATGTGCTGCAGCGTACGTCGTACAACATGATGATTTACGAGGTGCGTGATTACTGCTGTGGTCTCGTCGACAGCTTCGGGGTATCTCCTTTCCCAGAATATGGGTGGTGTCTCCCACTTTGTCGCTGATCTCGGTGTTGTCATCAAAGACGGTATGGAGCGCTACGGCGCAAAAGGATTCAAGCCGGGAGACGTTATCATCACGAACCATCAGCGGGTTGCCGGCCAGCATCTGAATAACGTCGTCGTTTATACACCATGCTTTGTTCAAGGGGAGATCTTCGCTTTTCCGGTTATCAGGGCGCACTGGGTAGACGTTGGCGGCATGAGCACCGGATTCAGCGCCGGTAACGCAGTCGATCCGTGGATGGAAGGTTTTCAGCTTGATCAGATCAAGCTGTACGAGGCGGGCCAGCTCGATGAAAAGGTGTGGCGTATCCTGAAGGATAATATCCGGTATCCCTGAATCTTCCCTGGGTGATTTGCAGTCGCAGGTGGCGGCGTGCAGGCTGGCCGAACGGAGGCTGGAAGAACTCTTTGACCGATATGGTCGCGATGTTGTGACGGACGCGATCCGGCAGATCTTCGACCAGACGGAGACGCGCTGCCGCGCAGTGGTTGAAAAAATTGCGGATGGCACCTATGAGGCGGAATCTCTATTTGCGGGCGGAGCCCTCGATAATAACGAACCGATCCACATAAAGGTGAAGGTTATAATTCAGGGAAGCGACATGACCATCGATCTGACCGGCTGTTCGTTGCAGCGGCGGGCCCCGGTCAATGCCCGGACGCTCGCAGGCGCGGTCGTTGCGTACAAGTGCATCACGACGCCTTTTGAGCCGGTCAACGAAGGCTCGTTCCGGGCGCTCAAAGTGCTGATACAGGAAGGCAACTACATGATGGCAAAGTATCCGGCGCCCATGGCCAGTTGGGGCCGCACCCTGCCGAGTGTGGTAGATACGATCTTAAAGGCCCTTGCCCCGGTGATGCCTGACAGGGTCCCTGCTGCGCATTTGGGGGTGCTGGGCGGCCCCGCTGTGTTCATCGGCACAGATCCCCGGAACGATCAGGGTTTTGTTACGCAGAGCATTGAAGGAGGGGGATGGGGTGGTCGTCCCTGGGAAGATGGAGAGTCTGCATCGGTTTCCGTCTGCCAGGGCGATGTGAGGAATGCGCCTATCGAAAAAATGGAACTCCGCTGGCCGGTACAGGTAACGAGCCGCGTGCTGCGCCAGGACTCAGGCGGGCCGGGAAAGTACCGCGGCGGCCTTGGCATGTCTACCCAGATAAGGAACTTCGTCGAAGGGCGCTGGAACCTCGCTGACTCGGGTCGAAGGGCGTATCCACCCTGGGGTCTATGGAACGGCAAGCCGGGCGAGCCATCCGATCACTTGCTTCGCCTGCCGAACGAATCCGATTTTAAGAGTGTGGATGTGGTGCGCCACTGGGTGCCTGCCGATTCCGACGCAATCGTCATCACGGCCGGCGGCGGTGGTTGGGGAGACCCGCTCGATCGCGATGCGGAGAAAGTGCGCGAAGATGTGCTGGAGGAATACGTCTCTGCCGAAGCGGCACGAAACGAGTATGGTGTGGTGCTCGATCCGGAAACGTTAGTCATAGATTCGGAGGGAACCGCCCGGTTGCGCGCCGAACTTCGCAAGGGACGGCAATCCTGACAACCGGAGTTAAGGCTGAGGTTAAGGTTCAGGTATGAGTCTCATCGGAAACCTTGCAGAATTCGTGACAAGACACGGACATAGCTGCCCTCTCTCCGGAGACGCTCACACACGCGAAGATGCATATCCTCGACACGGTTGGAGCGATGCTCGCAGGGCCTCAAACCGCAGAGGGCATTGCCATCGGAAAGTTCATCGAGTCGCTCGACGATCAATCGACCATTCCCGTCATCGGTTACTCCTTCACGACTTCTTTGCCCCGCGCCGTTTTTGGCGCATGCGCGGCCACGCGAACCACGGAGATCGATGACATCCATCTTGGATCGTGCACTACGCCCGGCTCGGTCGTTGTACCGACTGCGCTTTCCCTCGCTGCCGCGGGTCATTTTGAAACGAGCGCAGATATACTTTCAGCGATAGTCGTAGGATACGAGCTCATGATCCGGATGGGACTCGCGATCGACGGACCACGAGTGCTCTATCACGGGGTATGGCCGACGTATATGGGAGCGCCCCTTGCCAGTGCCGCTGTCGCCTGTAAAGGGTTGAGGCTGGATAGCCGCACGGCGGCTCATGCGCTTGCCATAGCGCTCACCATGTCGACGGGAGTAGCCGGCAGGGTCAGGAGCGCTCTTTCATCCCGCTGGCTCACCCTGGGCGCTGCAGCGGAGCATGGAGTGATAGCTGCCTTGGCCGCGAGTCAGGGCTTTGCGGGTGATGAGGGGCTTTTGGATAAGGACGTCGGCCCCTTGCAGGCGATGATCAAGGCTAGAGAAAAGCTGGTCGGGTCGTCGGACGGAGAGTTTCTTATCACGCAAACAGCTCTGAAGCCTTACCCATCCTCGCGCCAGGCCCTTGCTGCAATCGAGGCCTTCAAAGAGATTCTGACCGTGCAAGGGGTTGATCCAGGCTCCATCGATGAGATCGTGGTCCATGTGCCCGTGCAGTACGCTGCCATGATCAACAACTCAGCGCTACCCGTCACCAGGCAGGAATCCCTGCTTGGTGTGCAGTATCAGATGGCCCTTGCTGCCTTTCATTCCGAGATACTCTTTGATGTGAATCGCGAACTCCTGCCCGATGACGGCGATGTTGCCGGATTGATGAAGAAGGTCCAGGTTCGGGCCTCGGAAGAACTGGAGAAACAGTTCCCTGCCCTGTGGCCCGCAAAGGTGGAGGTGACATCGGGAGGACGCACGTTCTCTCGTGAACTGCTCCGTCCTGCGTGGGACTCCTGCGATGAGTTGGGCTGGGAGGAGATCGAGGCGAAATTCAAACGCATAGCCGGACCCATTGTCGGCAGAGTCCAGGCGGAGCGCATAATAGAGGCGATTCACTCGATGGATAGCGCGGAGAGCCCGAACTCCTTGGTGGAGTTGCTTACCTAGGGTCCTTACAGGATGCTTCCTTACAGGATGCTCCGCTACCGCTAGCGCTATCCAGGGGCCCGGGTCCAGGAAGAGAACAGTGAGTCCTTGGCCTTTGTGGCCCTTGACAGGGTGGACGGAAGGCATGTATAGATTAGAGAGCCTTTGAAAAAAGGACCTTCAGCCGGAACGCCAGTCTTGACGAGGGGTGTATGACGGAGACGTATGAAATGTTTATTGACCTGCTTACGCGAAGGAGGAGCACCCGAAAGTTCAAGCCTGATCCATTACCGGATGGCGCCATCGAGAAGATCCTGGAGGCAGGCAGATGGGCCATGTCGGGCGCCAACGGCCAACCCTGGGAATTCATCGTCGTCACAGATCCGTCCGTCAAGCAGGCTCGTTTTCGATCTCTACAGAGACCAGATCGATGATTACAATTTCTGGCTGGAGCAGATGCGCGTGCCGGAGTTGCGCCATCCCGCGTTTCAATTAACCGGCAGCCTTGACGAGCAGCGGGAGAAGCTGCGGGCTCGCCCCGGTTTTGCCCACGCACCGGCGCTCATCGTTGTGCTCGGGGATGGGCGAAGACAGTGGACGACGGTAATGGGAGGTCACACCCTGGGACGTCACCAGTCGCATCTTACCGATGGCCTCGCAAATGCCTGCATGCTGATGCACCTGGCGGCAGCGGCCCTGGGTCTGGGCTCGCAGTGGGTGACCATCCATATTGAGGGTAGTTTCAAGCGGCTTCTGGGTGTGCCCGATGTAATGACGCTCTACCAGATCATCCCCGTCGGCTATCCGGACGGCCCGCACAAAAAGACGACGAGAAGGAAATTGAGCGAGATAGTGCATCACGATCATTACGATCGGAAGAAGCATATGACGAACAGACAGATCGTGGAGTACGTGCGCTCGACGCGCGAAAAAACCATGTCAAAGTATATAAAGGCTGATGAAGTAGAGAAACGCAAGAAGCCGTGAAAGTCAAGGAGGTACCATCATGAAAATTCGATACACATCACGAGCCGTGATCGTGATCTCTCTTCTGTCAATGCTCGTCATCGCGATCGCCGGTTTTTTGGGGCCCGCGTTCGCTCAGGGGAAAGCAAAGCCGGAAAGCAGCAAGCTCAACATCGGCCTTGCCCTGACTGCATTCACGTACCTGCCCGTCTGGGTCGCAGACCAGAAGGGATTCTTAAAGGATGAAGGTGTTGCTGAGGTCAAGGTGCTCGCCTTCAAAGGCGACGCGGACGTGCTCCAGGCCTTGGCGGGAGGTAGCGTCGACATCAGTGTTTCCTCGGTCCCGGGCCTCGTCGAGGGGATCAAGTCAGGGCAGAAGTTCAAGGCAGTCTGGGCGGGGTTCAATCAGCCCAATTTTGAATGGTACGCCTTGCCGAAGTACAAGTCTATCGCCCAAACCAAAGGCGGCAAGTACGGAATATCCAAGTTCGGTGCGCTTACCGACTTTCTCACCCGGTATGCTTTGCGCACGGCCGGGCTTAATCCGGAAAAGGACGTGACGATCCTGCAGCTCGGCGGATCACCGCAGAGCCTTCCGGCCCTGGAGGCAGGCCAGATTGATGCAGCGATTCTGGCTGCGCCTTTTACTTACGCCGCTGCTGAAAAAGGCTTTGTGAAGCTCATGAGCCAGAAGGATGTCATAGCCCCTGACTGGCCGCTCCACGTCGTCTTTTCCAAAGAAGAGTACATCGCCAAGAACCCCAATACGATAAAGGCATTCCTGAGGGCAAATGGAAAGGCCATAGACTGGATCAAGGCCAATCCGGAAGAGGCGGCCCAGATCGCAGCCAAGCAGACGAAGTTCAAGGTGGAATACTGCCGCAAGTTCATCGAAGAATATAAGGATTACTGGTTTGCAGATGGCCGGATAGCCACCAAAGGTTTGAAAGTCCTTTGGGAGATAGCTGTCCAGGCGGGCGATGTCACGGAGCCCTGGCCCGATTCCAGATGGCTCGACAGAAGCTTCCTCTCAACCCAGAACCAGTGGCGAAAGTAGCAGGCAGGGGACCGAGTCAGTTTCTCTAGTTTCTTGGGTTTTTCTGGTTTCTCCGGTTAAACGAAAGAAACAAGACAAACCAGAGAAACCAGAAAAACAAAAAAGGAGGCAACGAAAATGAGAACACGTTTCGCGTTACGAGCCTTTGCCGCGGTCAGTCTCGCAGTTGCACTCATCGTTGCGATCGCGGGTCTTGGGAATCCTGCTGAGGCCCAAAAGGCTAAACCGGAGACGAACAAGCTTTATGTGGGGCTCGCCGTGCCTTCTCTCTCCTATCTTCCCTGCTGGGTTGCAGACCAGAAGGGATTTCTCAAAGAGGAGGGGATAACTGACGTCAAAGTGTTCGCCTTCAAAGGCGACGCGGACGTGCTGCAGGCCCTGGCCGGGGGGACGGTTGACCTCAGTGTTTCATCGGTGCCGGGTTTGGTGGAAAGCATCAAGTCAGGACAAAAGTTCAAGGCAGTCTGGGGCGGCTTCAACCAGCCCTATTTCGAGTGGTACGCGCTGCCCAAGTTCAAGTCGATAGCCGCTACCAAGGGTGGCCGTTATGCCGTGACCAAGTACGGCGCGCTGACCGACTTTCTCACGCGGTACGCGGTGCGCGCTGCCGGTCTCGACCCGGAGAAGGACATCAAGATCCTTCAGCTCGGCGGATCACCGCAGAGCCTTGCGGCCATGGAGGCGGGTCAGATCGAGGCGAGTATCCTGAGCGCACCGAATACGTACATAGCCGCGGAAAAAGGCTTTGTGAAGTTGATGAGTCAGAAAGATTACATAGCGCCTGACTGGCCTCTCCACGTTGTCTTTGCCAAGGAGGAATATATCGCCAAGAATCCGAACACGATCAAAGCATACTTGAGAGCCCAGGGCAGGGCTATAGACTGGATAAAGGCCAATCCGGAAGAGGCAGCGCAGATTGGAACCAAAATGACAAAATTCAAGATTGAGCACAGCCGAAAGTTCATCGATGAGTATAAGGACTGGTGGGACACAGACGGACGCATCGCGCAGAAGGGCATGAAAGTCCTTTGGGAGATCGCTGTCCAGGCCGGCGATGTGACGGAGCCCTGGCCCGACAGCAAGTGGCTTGATTCGAGCTTTTTGAAGACACAGAGTCAGTGGCGAAAATAGATTCGACGGAGCGGAGGCGTTTTGGTACATATCGATTTGCGCCAGGTAATGGTTACCTTCCCGCAGCCCGACGGAGGCGAATTCCTGGCGGTGAATGGTTTTGATCTGAAAGTGGAGAAGGGTGAATTCGTAACCATCGTCGGCCCCAGCGGATGCGGGAAGAGCACGATTCTTTCCGTCGTTGACGGACTCATTCGTCCGTCAGGAGGTAAGGCGCTCATTTACGGGAAGCCGGTCACAGGCCCGGGGTCTGACCGTGCGCTTGTTTTTCAGGAGTTTGCGCTCCTTCCGTGGCGTACCGTCGAGAGTAATATCATGCTGGGCCTGGAACTGCAGCACAAGGTCGCCAAGGGAAAGATAAAGGAGCTGGTAGACCACTACATCAAAATGGTCAGCCTTCAGGGGTTCGAACGCCATTACCCGCACCAGCTCTCGGGAGGAATGCGCCAGCGCGTAGGTATCGCACGGGCGCTCGCGGTCAACCCGAAATCCTGCTCATGGATGAGCCTTTTGCCGCACTCGATGCCCAGACGCGTGAGATCATGTCCGCGGAACTCCTTCGCATATGGGAGCAGGAAAAGAAGACCGTGCTTTTTGTGACCCATAGCATTGACGAGGCCGTCTACCTGGCCGATCGGATCGTCGTGCTCTCCGGATGCCCGGGCTGTGTCAAAGAGATTATCCCTGTTGGCCTGGCGCGACCGCGGAACCTTGAGATAAAGGATGAGCCGGAGTTTGTCCGACTCAGGAGGCACATCTGGGGTCTTCTGGAGCAGGAGGCCCAGCGGCAGGCGGGAGGAAGGGCAGCGTCGTGAAGCAATGGGAGCGGGCCTGGATCGGCGGGCTGGCGGTCTTGATTTTCCTCGTCCTCTGGGAATCGGCTATGCCGCTGGGCCTGGTGAAAGTGGCTGACATCAGCCGGCCCAGTCTTGTCGCCAGGGCTTTTGTCGAGCTGGCCGCTTCGGGAGAGGTTTTCCAGCCACTTCTGATCAGTCTGAAAGAATTTTCTGTCGGCTTTGTGCTTGCACTTATCATCGGTATACCTCTCGGCATCATACTCGGCCGCTACCGCTTTTTCTCGATGCTGCTTGATCCCTTGCTGATGGCCCTCTACACAATGCCGTATCTCGCCATAATGCCGCTGCTCGTGGTCTGGTTCGGCGTGGGGCTCGGCGCCACAGTTGCGGTTGTTTTTCTGGGCGCAGCCTTTCCCATTGTGATCAACACGGCTGTCGGTATGCGGGAAGTCGATCCGGTCTGGGTGCGTGCGGTGCGCTCTTTTGGCGGATCGGAGTGGGATGTTTTTAGAAAGGTGCTGCTGCCGGGCTCAGTCCCGCCCATGATGACCGGCATACGTCTTGGTGTCGGCCGGGGACTCCTGGGCATGGTGGTGAGTGAAATGTACGCTTCCACCGAGGGCATCGGGGGACTGATAGGGCTCTATGGCAACTCTTTTCGCACGAACGAGCTGATCGCATTAATTGCCGTAGTCAGCGTTCTCGGATTTGTTCTGCGTTGATCTCATGAGACGTCTTGAAGGATGGGTAAATAAAGGAAGGGCGGAGGCGCAGTGGTGAAACTGGCGAACCTTTACCGGCGATTTGACGCACCTTTCCTCGGCACCCTCGGTCTCGTGGCAGCCCTGGGCCTCTGGGAAACCGCTGCCAGGCTCAGGTGGGCGGACCCTATACTCATCAGCAGCCCGACCATGGTGGCTGTTGCGCTGAGAGACTGGGCGGCAAGCGGTGCCCTTGTGGCGTGACCTCATCACCAGTCTCTGGGAGTTGATCGTCGCTTTCGGCGCATCCGCGGTTGTTGGCATCCCCCTCGGTGTCGCCATGGGTTGGAATCGCCCGGCAGAGTATGCGCTTGACCCATTTGTCTGGCTTCTCTATTCCACACCGCTCGTTTCCTTCTGGCCCCTTTTCATCATATGGCTCGGTATTGGCGTCAAAGCGATCATCGCCCTGGCCTTCCTCTTTTCCATAGTGCAGATCGTCATCAATACCATGGCGGGAGTGCGCAATATTGACCCGGTACTTATCCGGTGCGCCCGGTCATTCAACGCGCGGACCATCGACCTTTTTTTTAAGTTCACTCTCCCGGGAGCCCTTCTCATGATCGTCGCAGGCTTGAGACTCGCTCTGGGACGTGCATTGATCGGCGTCGTTGTCGGAGAGCTCTTTTCAGCCAATGCCGGATTGGGTTTTCACATCAGCTATTATGGGGCCAAGCTGAGCTTTGGTGACGTTTTTGCGAGCCTTTTTGTGATCGTCGTTATTGGCGTAGGTACAAGCCAGTTGATCCGGCTGTTTGAGGCACGGCTCGTGCAGTGGAAGTCGTGATACCGATTCGCCTTCAAGTGTATACCTTCGTTGCTGCGTCCTTCGGCCTGCGTCCTTACAGTCGATCGCTTCGCCTACGGGATGCTTCGCTACCGCTATCGGCTCCTCGCTGCCGCCCGGGGTACCCGGCCGAAGGCTGGGTCGTCATTCTTGAATGCAAGTCGGTACTAGCAGACGCTTCAGCCGAGTGCATTCGACCGACCTCAGAGTCATTCCGGCACGGAAACTGCACCAATATCCTGTTGACAAAATCGCGCAGGTGACGTAGAATGGAATAAGGCCACTTGCTCCTCATTGCCTTGACGCGACCTGCACTGTATAAAAGGAGAGAGGATATGCGTGGTATGCTTTATCGTTCCTTCCTTTTTCTTTGTGCTGTAATCCTTTTTAGTTGTGCTTCTTCCCCGCACAAGACGAGCCTCCAGCTCAATCCGGAGCCGGGAAAACTTTCCCTCACCCAACAGGACCTGGATAACGCATATAACGCAGCCGTTTCAACAGGAGTAGACCTGGGTTACAGGGTGGTATCGTCATCCAGGGAGCAAAGAATTGTAAAGCTCAACAGGCTTCGCAGCACGGACTTCGTGTCAGAAACCATGACGGTTGGCGTAGAAAGCAAAGGCCCCGCAGCGGAAGTAAGCATCGTTTACGAAAGCCCGAAGCCTCTCGCAGACACGACGGTCAAGGAATTCACGGACCGGTTTCTTGCGACGTTAAGGGTAGGCCCGTCCGGGCAACCTGTTCCTTCCCAGCCGGGTGCGGTGCGTGTGAAACCGGGGACCAGGCCGGGGACTGATGAGCTTCCGGGAGAGACGCATCTTATCCTTCTGAAGAACAGCAATATCAGGACCGAGCCCGGCACGAAGAGCAAAGTCATAACAACCTTGCGAAAAGGAGGAATTGTCGTCAAGATCGACGAGTCTGGCGACTGGTTTAACGTCAGACTGCCTTCCGGGGTGACAGGCTGGATATCCAAACGTCTGGTCAAAGAAGTGGAGTGACGGCCTCCTCAAGAATAACCGCCCAAAATCCGCACTCATTTTTTGTAGAAATGCGGAATCTTTTGATATAGACTTACACCAATATCGTCAAATGTGCTTGCGTCGATTGCGGATTGCCCAGGCGCCCTGAAAGGCGTTGCCTGAGTGATTTATCGAGACGTAATGGTGCTGTCCAGGAGAGCATGATCAAGGAACCTGATAGCCACGTTAAATTACGAATTGAAAACCTCATGCTCAGCTTTGGCGGTGTCAGCGCCCTTTCTGACGTGAGCCTGGACATCAGAGATCACGAGATACTGGCCATCATCGGACCCAATGGCGCCGGCAAGACCGCCCTCCTCAATTGCATCAGCGGCTTCTACAAACCTCAACAAGGCGAGATATATTACGACGGGCAGCGTATCACCCGGATGCGCCCGGACAAGCTGGCCAAGCTCGGCATAGCCAGAACCTTTCAGAATATCGAGCTGTACACCGGGCTAAACACGCAGGACAACATCATGGCCGCCCGGCACGCGCTTATGAAGGAAAATTTCGTCACCGGCGCGCTGTACTTCGGCTGGGCGCAGAAGGAGGAGATCGAGCATCGCGAGATCGTGGAGGAGATTATCGACTTCCTGGAAATAGCGCCCATCAGAAAAAAAGTGGTTGGTCTTCTACCCTACGGAATGCGGAAAAGGGTCGAACTGGCGAGAGCATTGGCCCTGGAACCGAAAGTCTTGCTCCTTGACGAACCCATGGCAGGGATGAACCTGGAGGAAAAGGAGGATATCGCCCGATTCATAATCGATGTATTTGAAGGACAGGGAGCTACCTATCCCAATACGCCCGTCCTGAGGGATGGGATTCGCTGCATCATTCTTGTGGAGCATGATATGGGAGTGGTTATGGACCTTGCAGACAGGATTGCCGTCCTCGATTTTGGGCGCAAGATTGCCGAGGGCACCCCTGCCGAAATCAGCGCCAATCCCGAGGTTATAAGTGCTTATCTGGGGAAAGAGAGTAGCATGCGTATGAAGCGAATTCGCTGACGGGGTGACTGAGGGAACATGCTGGAAGTAAACAATATCGAAGTTGTCTACATGAGGGTTATCCAGGTGCTGCGAGGCGTATCGCTGGAAGTAGGTGACGGGAAGATCGTTGCCCTGCTCGGGGCTAATGGTGCGGGTAAGACTACCACGCTCAAAGCAATATCAGGGATGCTCAAGACGGAAGAAGGAGAGGTCACCGAGGGCAGCATTAATTTTGATGGCAAGAGGATAGACCGGTACGGGCCGGAGGCTATTGCCGGTATGGGTATAAGTCAGGCCATGGAAGGGCGAAGGGTTCTTGAGCACCTTACTGTTGAGGAAAATTTGCTGGTTGGTGCTTATTCCCGCAAAGACCGGGCTGGCGTCAAAGAAGGATCTGGAAGTGGTCTTTGATTACTTCCCCAAGGTTAAGCACCTCCGTCACCACGTAAGCGGCTATCTGTCAGGCGGTGAACAGCAGATGCTGGTCATCGGACGGGCGCTCATGGCCCGTCCCAGGCTTATGCTTCTGGATGAGCCTTCACTCGGTCTGGCCCCTTTGATGGTGCAGGACATTTATGAAATCATCAAGAGAATCAACGCCGATCAGAAGATGGCGATACTCCTGGTGGAGCAAAACGCCAGAGCTGCCCTTGGCATCGCTGATTATGGCTATGTAATGGAGAATGGCAGGGTAGTTCTGAGTGGTCCGGCCGACAAGTTGCGGGATAATGAGGATGTGCGGGAATTCTACCTGGGGCTATCGGCTGTTGGCTCCAAGAAGAGCTATCGTGACGTCAAGCACTACCATCGAAGGAAGAGATGGCTGGCATGAGGGCAGGAGGTGACGGGTGACATGGCGACCGGGAACAGCAGGACCAAGAACAGGGTCCAGGGAAAAGGATTTCTGAAATCCGAAATCCGCACTAGACACGTGATGGGGGAGATGGAGAACATCGACAGAGAAAAGGGCGATACCTGGCCCAAGGTACTCAAGTATAACTATGAAACGTATGGCGATAGCCGAAAGGCCATGCGTCACAAGCACTATGGTATCTGGCAGTCCTATACCTGGAAGGACTATTATCTCAATGTCAAGTCCCTGGCGCTCGGTTTGGCATCCCTCGGGTTTGAGCCCGGGGATAAGCTGCTTATCATCGGCGATAATGCGCCGCAATGGTACTACGCTGAACTGGCGGCCCAGGCCATTCACGGAGCTTCAGTCGGGTTGTACGCGGATTCAATTCCATGGGAGGTAAAAAAGATCGCCGAAAATTCCGAAGCTCGCTTTGCCATCGTTGAAAATCAGGAGCAGGTTGATAAGATGCTCCAGGTCAAGGACGAACTTCCCCTGCTCAAAAAGATCATCTATTGGAACTACAAGGGCCTGGCCCATTATAACGATCCTGTGTTGATGGGCTACAGGCAGGTGCTGCAACAGGGGGAAAAATATGAAGAGGAACACCCCGGACTCTTTGAGCAGCACGTGGAATCAGGCAAAGCTGATGATGTCTGTGCCATCGTCTACACCTCCGGGACGACCGGGACACCCAAGGGGGCCATCCACACCTACAGAACGATGAGGGCCGGTGCCGACTATTACCTACGTCTCGACCCGTGGTATGAGAAGGACAATGTGGTTCCCTACCTGCCCCCGGCCTGGATGACCGAGCAATGGTCTCGACATCGGTTGCCATCTTCTGGCGGCTAACATCCTGAATTTTGCTGAAGCCCCGGAAACCCAGCAGCGGGATACCAGGGAAACAGGACCGAGCATTGTCTTTTACGGCGCCCGGCTGTGGGAGAGTCAGGCGGCCATGGTTCAGGCACGGATTATTGAGCACTGACGGCCTCAAGAGGTTCGCCGTGCGTCTGCTTCATGCCGGTCGGCTACAAGATGGCCGATCTGAGGCTTCAAAAGAAGAAGCCTGGCCTGTTCGAAGATGACTCTATGCTCTCGCTGACATCGCTCTTATTCAGGCCCATCAGAAGCAGCCTCGGCCTGTCAAACGCCAGAATCTGTTACAGCACCGGGGGCATACTCAGTCCGGACGCCTTCAGGTTCTACCAGGCTCTTGAATCGCCCTCTCAAGAGCCTGTATGGGACAACAGAAGGCGGGCCTCTTACCGGCGCCGCGAATGATGACATCAGCCTGGAGACGGTTGGTCCTGTCACACAAGGGGGCAGAGGTAAGGGTAACCGACCGGGGAGACTCGTCTATCGCCAGCCCGGTCGTTTTTGCCGGGTATTACAAGGATCCGGAAAAGACAGCCGAGGTGCTTAAGGACGGTTGGTTCTACAGCGGAGATAGTGGTTTCGTCAGGGAGGATGGGCACGTCGTCTTTGTCGACAGGGTAGGAGAGCTTGCTCGAACTTGCCGGCGGCGACAAACTGGCTCCTCAATTTGTTGAGGCACGGCTGAGGTTCAGCCCCTACATAAAGGACGCCTGGGTGCTGGCCGGCCCAAGAAAAGCATACGCCTCGGCAATCATAGTAATTAACTATGATACCGTCAGCAGATGGGCCGGACAAAGGAGAGTGGCCTTTACTACCTTCGCCGAGCTTTCCCAGAAGCCCGGAGGTCTACGACCTGGTGCAGCAGGATATCGACAGAGTCAACAGTGACTTTGCCCCCCGGTCCAGGATAAGGAAATATGTCAATCTGCACAAGGAATTCGATCCCGATGAGGGCGAATTAACCAGAACCAGGAAGCTGAGGAAGAGTGTCCTTGGAAGAGCGTTACCGCGAGCTTATCGATGCGATCTATGGCGATAAGACCGAGGTACCGATAGAAGCGCCGGTCACGTACCGGGATGGGCGGACGGGAACAGTCAAGACGACTCTGCGGATCAAGTCTGTTGAAGGAGCTGCCTCATGAACTTTTTTCTGCAATTGGTGGTGACCGGTTTGGCCCTGGGCATGGTCTATGCCCTTATCGCCATCGGCTTTGTCATCATTCTTAAATGTTCCAATGCCTTCAACATCGCCCAGGGACACTTCGTCCTGATCGGCGGCTACCTGGGCTATACCTTCCTGGTGACGTTCGGTCTGCCGATCTGGGCCAGCCTCGATCCTGGCAATAGCAGTGGCCACCGTCATGGGTTTGCTGATTGAACGGCTGACGCTACGTCCTCTGGTGGGTCAGCCCGAGCTGGCCATCATCATGATGACCATCGCCCTGGCCACGGTGTTGGAAGGATTGGCCACCCTGATCTGGGGCGGTGAATACAAGACCTACCATGGCGTACTGCCCACGCTAACCCTCAAGCTGGGTCAGATATCCGATGCCCCCGGAGTCGCTCATCGGGCTCATCGTCTCGGTTGTAGCCGTAGCGCTGCTCATGGCTCTCTTCCGCTACACCAAGATCGGACTGGCCATGAGGGCCACGGCCGAGGATCTGCAGGTGGTGCAGAGCGTTGGTATCAGGGCAACCACGGTCTATGCCGTTTCCTGGGTAATTGCCTGTGTCGTCGGGGTGATCGGCGGCATTCTCCTGGGCGGCGTATCCGGCGTTATGATCCCGCTGGCCGAGATCGGCCTGAAAGCATTCGCCGTGGTGCTGCTGGGCGGGGTCAACTCGATCGGCGGAGCCATCGTCGCCGGAATCATACTGGGTGTACTGGAGAATGTGGCTGCCGGCTACCTGGACCCATTGCTGCCCGGCGGAGGGCTGGCCCAGATATTCCCCTTTGTCGTTATGATCATCGTGCTTATCTTCAGGCCCTACGGTCTGTTCGGCCTGGTCAGGATAGAAAGGATTTAACCCATGGGTTTACGGCTCGGGAACCTTTCAAGAAAATTACGCGCAGGACATGGCTATCTTCCGCACCAGACTGCAGTGGGGAATGCTGCGCCTTTTCCTCATCCTTCTTTTCAGCTGCCCTCTGTTTTTGCAGCGACAGGATACTGACCATCATGACCATGATCGGTATTGCCATCATCAGTGTTCACGGGCTCAATATCCTAACCGGCTACTGCGGCCAGATCTCCATGGGTCATGTCGGTTTCATGGCAGTCGGTGCCTATGTCTCGGCCATCCTGACCGCCAAGCTGGGCTGGTCCTTCTGGGCGGCCCTGCCCTGCTGCCGGCCTGGCGGCGGGAATGGCCGGTCTTGATCTTCGGCCTGCCCTCGCTGAAGATCAAGGGCTTCTACCTCATTATGGCCACCATCGCCGCCCATTTTATCATTATCTGGGTTGATACTCCAGCTCCGCAGTCTTACCGGTGGTGCCGATGGTTTGACCGTGCCCAAACCACAGATAGGCAGTTTCGTGTTCATGTCCAAGGCCAGCTATTTCTACCTGGTCATGGTAATTGCCTGCCTGGCCACCTTTCTTCGCTGTAAATATCAGGCAGGAGCCAGGGCCGGCAGGGCCTTCGTGGCCATCAGGGATAACGACCTGGCGGCTGAGGTTATGGGCATCAATCTGTGGAGCTACAAGCTGCAGGCTTTTTTTATCGGCTGCGTCTATGCCGGTGTGGCCGGTGTCTTTGCTGGTTCACTACTATGGCTTCGCCAGTGTCGACCAGTTTCCCTTCATGGATTCAGTCTGGTATCTGGGCATGCTGATCGTCGGCGGCATGGGCAGCACCGCCGGGGCTATCCTTGGCGCTGTATCGCTCAAGCTGCTGGATGAGCTGGTGACCGTGGTCGGGCCGATCTTATCGGCCGCCGTGGCCGCCCAGGCCGCCGCCTCGCTGGCCCTCATCACCCGGGGATTGATCATTATGCTCTTCCTCATTTTTGAACCCAGGGGGCTCGCTCACCGCTGGGGGATGATCAAGGCCTATTTCAGGCTGTGGCCTTTCTCGCATGAAGAATAGAGTGAAAGGGAGGGATAGATCAGTTACGTACAGTGGAAGTACCCTAAGCGCACGGCATAGGTTGAATCATAAAACTGAAAGGAGGAAAACATGGCTAAAATCAGGAATGGCAGTTAGTAGCTTCCGTGATTATTCTGTTGCTGGTAGTCATTGTTCGTTGCCTGTCGAGCGCTCATGCGGCCGGGAAAACCGTCTATGTCGGCGGCACCATGTCGCTCACCGGACCCTACGCCGAGGATTCGGCGGCCATCCTGGCGGCCTTCGAGGATTATGTCAAGTATGTAAACGAGACAAAGAATCTGGCCCCGTGGCGCAAGGAGAAATGGCCTGCCGATGTAACCATCGAGCTGCTGTGGCGGGATGATGAGCTCAAGCCGGCAAAGCGCTCTCAGCATCTATGAGGAGCTTGAAGGCCAAGGGAATACTGGTCTACAGAGTATCGGGGTCGCCCATCGCGCTTGCCCTAAAAGACAGACTGAAACAGGACGGCTTCGGCGCCACCAGCATGTCCACCGGGCCCTTTCTCATGAAGCCGCCGGGAACCATCCTTACCTATTACCCCATTTATACCGATGACCTGGCGGCCATCGCCGATTGGTATAAAGAGAAACTGGAAGGAAAACAGGAAACCAAGGGTGGCCTATCTGACCGCTGATAATGCCATGGGCAAGTCGATCGAGATACCTCAGATGAAGGCCTATCTCGAAGAAGATCGGCTATGAATTTGTCGGCATCCAGTACGTGCCGCTCGTCCCCACTTCTCCCACCGACCACCCAGCTTATGTGGCTCAAACAGAACAAGGTGGACCTTGCGCGTCGGCGTTATGATCAATCCCGGTTCCCAGCCGACCGTAAAGGAGATGGTCAGACTGGGCATGGGACCCTTTCAGGCCTACAAGCTGACCCTTGCCTGCGGCACGCCGAGCCACCTGCCGGTGTTTGCCGATGCCATGGGTGAGCTGGGCGACGGCTTTGTCGTCGCCGGCGGTTTCCCGCCCTGGGATGAACTACCACCCCCGGGGTAAAATTCGCAGATCGAGCTGCAGAAGAAGTATCACCCCAACAAATGGGTCAGCCACAGCCAGTATATGGGAGGGCATGCTTGAGGCCATGACCCAGGTTGAGGCATTGAGGCTTGCCATGCTGAAGATGCCTCTTGAGAAGCTAAAGCCGGCTGACGTACTCAACTACGGCTTCTACCAGATCAAAAACCTGGAGACCGGCGGCATAAGCAGTACGCCGATCAGCTATGGCCCGGGTAAGATCGAGGGCGTTGATAAGGTGCGGGTCGACCAGCTGCAGAAGGGTAAGGTGGTAAAGATGGGCGTCTGGCCCGCTCGCCACATTTATTAGAAACAATCACACTCGTTCCGGGGGCCCGTTTGTGAGCCCCCGGAACTTTATTGAACGTCGGCTGCCCCCTGCTGCGCAACAACTGTTATAGTTTCTATCGGATGATGCTAATTGCCTTCATCAGGAGGACCCAATGAACCGAGAGAGGAAAGTACTGTCAGTGGGCACAGATCATACGGACATGGCGCCTATTTTCAGGTCTCTCGTTGAAAGGGCCGGCGCAACGAAGGGCGATGCCCTCATTTGGGCCGGTTGCGAGGGCGCCTGCTATGCGATGGCGACGTTTTTCAGTTGCTTCCTGAACACGATGGGGCTCAATCTCTATTTTGCGACAGATGCCGACATGAACAGGCTCTGGCGACTTGAGCCGGTCGATGACGTGGGCATCGTTGCCACAAGAAAGGAAGACCCCGTCAAGGCCAAGGTCATTGTCTTAATGTCCGGTCTTGTTAATGTCCCTTTTGAGAACGTCCTGGCCCTCGCCCGTAATGCGTTGGCGGATGGAGGAATCATCATTGGAGAGACTGTTGTGCCGGGGCTTTTCGAGAGCCTGAAGTGGCATGAGCAGGTACCCATCCGTTTCCTGTTTGAGTTTTCGATGGAAAGACCAACCGCCCTCGAATTAATAGAGATACCGTGATTTCAAAGACGTGACCTCCTGTTGTTAAACCGCCATCACATGATTGTATTTATCGTCTTGCAGCATTAGTTTTCATCATAGCCGTCCGTGCGGAGAACGGAAAGTCTCCGGCACGCCTGGTACAAGCGTTTGCAAAAAGGCCGGAAAAGCTCGCATAGCCGGGTCGGCGCAAGAGAAGGAGGTGCTGGCATGGCTGAAGAAAAATATGTATGCAGAAAGTGTGGCTGGGAGTTTAACGCGATTCCGGGAGAGGAAGAGCCTCCTGAATGTCCTGAATGCGCAAGCGATGAAATTGAGAAACTTGAGCGCGCCACCATCGGACGCACGACCGAGCCTGAATGACGGAACAGCACACCTCTCCTGGCCTCGTTTCTATGGCCGGGCAGCCACCCGGAAAGAAGGACGGGCGGTGCCAGGCTGTCAAGGCATGGCACCGCCCGTGCCCGGTAGTCTAATGAAATTGGGCCGAGTCTTTATCTCGCCCTCGTGACCTCCTCCCTTGTGAGCCTTGGCCACTGCCCTCCCGTGACCTTTGACCCTCGTGGCCTTCATGGCCCTCCCCGCCTCGCTCCTCACCTCTTCCTTCAGGCCCTCTATGCCACCCTTCCCGCCATTCTCTGTCTCGGTCCCAGTATCGTTGGCGATCCCATGCACCCCAGCTCTTCTTGAACTGTCCATAGGGTATCCGGTGGTATCCGGGCGGTGGTCTGCGATAGTCGGGCGGCAGATTTATTAAAACTCGAGGGACTTGCGGCGCGGCGAGATACACCCAGGGTCCATTATAAGACCGGGCCCTGAACCAATAGCCTTGATGGGGACGATACCAGTAGCCCTGATAGAAGAGAATATCCACGTCGACGTCAGGCACTGCGTAGACGTAGGTTCCCGGTATTACGATCACCGGAGGGGGAGCAGGGATGACGTATCTCGGCGGCGGGCCGATGTTGACGTTGACCTGTACCTGAGCTGCGGCTTGCCTGGTTCCCCCGAGGGGGAAAAGCACCCCAAGAAGGATGGCCAGCACCGATATTCCACAAATACCTTTTCTCATTTTCTACCTCCTTAACCTGACCTTAACTCTTGTGCTGTTGGTATTACCTCTCAATTTTGACAATCCCAACTCTATTGACGCCGCTGCACGCGATGTATAGATCTCCTCCCGGTGTTGCGACCATGTGCCGAACCGTGCCGCCGCCGGAGGGTATTGGCCAGCTGGCGAAGGCTTTGCTTTTCGGGTCAAACCTTACGATGGTGTTCGGCTTCATGCCGGACTCGCTGTACCAGACTATGCCGTCCGAAGTTGCCGCTATACCGTAAGGTTTGGAATCGGTCCCGCCGGGGGAAACCCTTTCTTCGACGCTGCCTCCATGCGGATCCAACCGGCCGAGATATCCGCGCGCAAAGTCGGTGTAGTAAACTATGTCACCCTCCACGATAGTGAGCCGCCGCGGCCGTGCACCCATCGGGAGCGCATACTCGGTGATCTCCATGGTGCCCGGATCGATGGCCGCGAGCTTGTTGGTCCCGAACTCGCAGAAAAATGGGACCCCTCTTCCGTTGATCGCGATTCCGTAAGGGTGTGAATTGGGAGTTGGTAAGGACTTCAGTCTTGATGGCGCCTGTCTCGGGATCTAACCTGCCCACGAAATTGCCCGCCTGAACCGTGAACCATAGTATGCCTTTCTGATCGAATACCGGAGTGTGCGGATCGCGAGCGGCCGGATCAGGCAAGGCATACTCCGCCACCGCACCGGTCCGTGGATTTAATTTTCCGATATATCCTTTATAATTCGCCGTAAACCAGATGTTGCCTTCCTTATCGGCCGCTAACCCGTGTGGTCCTGAGTCGGGAGTCTTAAGCGGATACTCCTTTATCTGCCCGGTCTCTGGATCGAGGCGTCCAAGGGTGTTGGACCGCTGGCCCGTGTACCAGAGCGCTCCGTCCGGTGCTACCGCCGGATCGTGCGGCAGAGAGCCGGATGCAGGAAGGCTCCATTCTTTTATATGCACCTTTATGATCTGCGGCAGTGGCGGCTGCTGCGAGAAAAAAAACCGGCGCTGCCAGAAAGAGAAATCTAAACAAGCGCGCATGCTTCATCTGTTGACCTCGCGATTTACGCTCATCGCTATTCATCTTCCATGTCCGCCCCCGCCGCCACCAGAGGAGCCGCCACCATGGCCTCCCCCGAAGGAGCCTCCGCCAGAGGAAGCGCCGCCACCTCGGCTTCCGCCGGAGAAACCTCCTCCTTCATGGCTTCCACCCGAAAAACCACCGCTCCCGCTAGAAGGCGCGCCGACCGTTCCTCCGCCGCGAGTGCCCTGTCCAGCCATTCCAGGGCCGCCCCCACCGGTGGCTTGGCCTGCCATCCCGGGACCAGCGCCGCGAGTGGCCTGTCCGGCCGTAGGGGCACTGGAAGGCGGACTGACCATCCTGCTCCCACCCGAAGACGGGTTAACCATTCTGCTTCCGCCGGAAGGCGCTACGACCATTCTGCTGCTGGGTGCGGTGCGCGGTGGCGCATTGAAGATCCTTCTGTCGCTTCTCGGAACCCCGGTCGAGACAAAACCACCTGTACGAGGCGCACCTATGCCGGCAAAAGTTCTTCCGTTAAATCTCGTCACAGGGTCGACCCGGAAAACCCGGTGAGCCCTGACGTCATTAAAATGGTTCGAGACAAACACGGCTCTATTGTGCACATGCACGACCCTGTGAAAATCATTCAGAACGAAGAATCCGGGAAACCAGAAACCGTAGCACCAGAAGGGATAGGGGACCCAGGCATACAGGTAATAGTAGTCAGGTGGCGGAGCGTAGTAGGTGACCACCGGCGGCCCTTCTTCGTAGTAATAATTATTTACCACTTCAGGATTGGGGTAGTTCTCTGCACCGGCGGATTCAGGTCTGTAGGTTTCATTGCCTGCAAAGGGCTGGACGCCGACGCCGAGTTGAGCGGAGACGTCATTAAGCCTCTTCAGGGCCTCATCCCTGCTCATCGATAGTTTCCGGGCATCAGCGGCGTCGCTGACCGATTTCTGCAATTCACCAAGGACATCGGGTGTAACCGGGTAATCGGCAATCCACCCATTCCGTGGGGTGATGCCGATTTCCCCCAGCCGAGTTTCAGCCTCGACCTCGTTATCGGTATTTCCCACGCCCAAGGCAGCCACCAGCATAACCGCTAAGTCGCCTTCGCGAGCCAATGGCGGTGCTATCGGCGGCGGCCCCGATTGCCCGTTGCGCATGACTGATCGCAGGTATCGATAGCAGAAGCAGACTGAGAAGAATTATTCCTGTGTCTCGAAAGGATGAATCTTTTCATATAATCCTCCTCTCGGCCCGGCATGGTCGCCTCTGTCGTACCATTACCGTCCCGTTGATTCACAATGTAACTATGGACGAAGGAGTTGTAAAGGCAGCTAGATAGGCTAAACTCTCGTTCCACTGTCAGCGTTTATACAGAAGAGATGCGGGCATCGGGGAACGCTCGATCTTGGCATCGACGAGAACAACGCCGTTGCCTTCTTCAAGGACGACGAGCGGATTGATGTCCAGATTGACGATCTCCGGATGCTCGATCAGCAGGTTCGACACGCTCAGAAGAGCGCTCCGAGAGGGCCCTCTTGTCGAGGGCAGGGCTTCCCCGGTAACCGTTCAGGAGAGCTGAGCCTTTGATCTCGTCGCATCATTTCCAGGGCCATCCTCTCATCGAGAGGAGCCACGCGAACTGCGACATCGTCAAAAAGCTCCACGAGTATCCCGCCCATGCCAAAGAGGACAACAGGCCCGAACTGCGGGTCCTGTTTTGCTCCGAGGATGGTCTCGCAGCCGTGGACCATACGTTGGATGAGATACTGGTCCGCCTTCATCTCTCTGAAGGCACGCTCAAGAGGAGGCAGCATCGCGCACATCGAGCCTGACACCGGCCTTCTCGGTCTTATGAAGTATGGCCGGAGAAGCGATTTTCAGAGCCACGGGATAGCCTATTCCGGCCGCTGCTTCCAATGCTTCTTCAAGCACGTGAAACGATAGCGTAGTCTGCCACGGACAGGCCGGACGCCTTGAGCAAGGCGAACGTCTCGTCCGCAGCCATGAGTTTCCGGGGCAGTTGCTTCCATCCGTTTTCTGCGATATATGCATTCAACCGAGGATGAGGAACAGCTCTTTTATCGCAGGCCTTCAAAATGGCGCAGGAAGAGGACAGGGCATTCAAGGCCGCATCCGCGTCCTCGAAGATGGGAAAGTATTCTCCGGTCGTCGAACGTGAGTTGCTCCCTTTTTCCCGGTAGCAAACAAAAGACTACCGGTTTCTGGTACCTGCGTGACAATGTGGCTACGGATTGGATCAGGACGTCAGTAAGGCGGTCTTTCGTCGTCGGGGAAATAATGGAAAAGGACGATGCCATCAACCCCCTCGTCTTGCAGCGACATTTCGATCATCTTGTCGTAGGACTGAATGTCGAAGACATCCCCGAGGTCCACGGGGTTGGTCGGCCTTATGACACCTGCCTTCACGTTTTGGCTCACGAAATCGGCGAGTGCCGGAGGAAGTTGGGCCAGATTAAAGCCGTGGGCGTGAGCAGCGTCTGCCAGTAATACCGCTTGTCCCCCGGAGCGGGAGATGAGCATGATATTTCGTCCTTTCAGGAGCGGAAGAGTAAATATCTTTAAGAGCTGCGACCATTTCAGTCAGATTGTCTACACGATGTATGCCGCACTGCTCGAGGGCAGCGTCAAACACGCGCTCATCGCCCGCCAGGGCAGCCGTATGAAATTTCGCTATCTGTTGGCTCCGCAGGACTTCTGTTACCCTTGAGCGCGATGATCGGTTTGTCCGATGAACGGGCCGCCTTCATCAGCCGTCTTCCGTCCGCCACACTCTCCAGATAAAGTCCCGATACTGCTGGGTGGCCGGATCGGCGATGAGAAATTCCAGGAAATCATTCTCGTCGAGCATCAATTTGTTCCCGATGCTCAGGAGCTTACTGCATCGGAGCTTCTCGTAGCCGGCAGCGCTTGAGAAAGTCGTGCACGAGGCCGCCGCTCTGAGAGATGAAGGAAATGTTCCCCTTTACCAGATCAGGTGGCTCAACAGGATAGAAAGGCAGCACCAACCCATTGTCCGTATTGATGACGCCCACGCAGTTGGGACCCATGAACGTGATATTCCATCTCTTCGCTATCTCCAGGATCTTCTGCTCCAGTCCTTCCTGCTCCTCGTCGAACTCTGAAAACCCGCCCGTTTCGATCACCGCATACCGTATCCCCTTTCTTCCGCATGCGTCCAGAGTATCGGGTATCGTTTCAGCGGGGATGAGGAGAACAGCGAGATCAGGAACTGCGTCGATCTGCTTCGATCCTCTCGAATATCGGTCTGCCGTTCACCTGACCGGCGCGCCTGCCGACACAATAAATCTGTTCCTGCGAACCGGGCGCCGTCGAGATTCTCAACGATCATGCCTTGCGAGGTTCGAGGGGGAATCCGAAACGCCAACCACAACCAGGCTTTGAGGATAAAAGAGTTGTTGCATCTTTTTTCTCCGGGATCGCTATTTCTGAACGGCCCGGTTATAATACGTCATATCATAATATTTTTCCGGCCGGCGGGAGGGGCATTTTGAGAAGACCTGCCTCTGCGCGGAGCTGCATCACGACCTCAATACCCTTGACGTCGATGGCTGCTTTAGGCACGGTGGCAGTGGCCGGATTCATCTCCTGTGCCAGGCGCTTCGCCGCCACTTCCTCGCTGACCTTCTGCTCCTTGGCCACAATGGTCACTGCCTCTTTCGTGTTTGACGGGTTCGATAGCCAATCGACAGATTTGATATACGCGCGAATGAACCTTACCAGGAGATCTGCATTCTTCGCTGCCCAGGCGCGGCGGCCCACCCAGGTGGTGGCCAGGAACGTGTCAACGACGTCCCTCGCGGCTACAAGGGGAACAAACCCTTGCTGCTTCGCCATGTCATCATAGGGTACGTTCAACAGTACACCGGCCACCTTGCCTTCCTTCAACGCCTGGAAACGCTGCGCAGTCCCGCCCACGGCGACTAGCTCGTAATCCTTCCTGTTCAAGTCCAGGCCGTTGAGCATCAACATTTTACGGAGTATGAATGTGAATCCTGTTGTCAGGGCATCCACCCCGAGAACCTTGCCTTTCAGATCTTTCACGGACTTGATATCCGGCTGCACAAAGAGGGATATGTTGAGGCCGCGTTCCACGCCCGCCAGCACGGCCAGATCGACGCCCTCGGATTCGACATAGGCGATAACGTTGTCTGTGGCGGTTTGAGCGAGATCCCACGTGCCTGCGAGGATGCCACGAATCTGTTCGACTGAATTGCGCGTCAGCGTGATGTCAAGCTTTATGCCTTCGTCGGCGAAGAACCCCTTGGCCTCGCCAACAACAAGCGGACTGGGCGGCGTAAAGAGGATTAATTTCAGGGGATCGAGGGCCTTCTTTTCCTGCGCCGCGGCAGACATTGCACTACAGAGAAACGAGCACCAGAACGAAAAGCGCACACACTTTTCTGCACATGGGTTGTCTCCTCCTGGTATGTCCGTTTTAATAGCTCTTGACCATGTTCTTAAATGACATTATGTCCATTGTTGCACTGAGCCATCTCTTTGTCAATGCGAATGAGGGCAATAAGCCAGCAGCGCAAGAGGATCAGATAACGTCGTCGGCTCTGAGCCTCTCAAGCTTCTCCGGCGTGAACCCGAGGAGGTCGCGGTAGACATCCTCATTCTGCTCCCCGAGCCTCGGCGCGGGGCTGTCAATGCTGGCCGGGGTCAGGGAGAGTTTTATAGGCAGCCCGGGGATGGGGAGGGTCCCGAGACCGGGATAATCCAAGACGCACGATCATGTCTCGTGCGGCTACCTGTGGATCCTGCAGTGCCTCATCTATGGTGTTGACCGCGCTGCAGGGAATGCGGGCCTTATCCAGTACGGCGAGGATCTCGGCCACGGTCCTCTGCTCCACCCACTCTTTGACAGCAGGATCGATGAGCGCTGCGTTCCGGAACCGGTCCATATCAGTGGCGAAGCGGGGATCGCTTGCCATCTCAGGTTTGCCTATCGCCCTGGTGAACCTCTTCCAGATTGTGTTTGTGGCAGGGTTGATCATTATCCATTTGTCTTTTGCTTTGTGACAGCCGGCGTACGAGTGAAAACCTTTGTTTCCGACCTGCATGCGGATCTCCCCGTACAGCTGGTAAAGGAGAAGCGTTCCCAGAGCTTGCGTAGCGAAGGAGGCCGTGTCAAACAACGATACATCGATGGCCTGCCCCATTCCGGTCCTTTCCCTGTGGTAGAGGGCGGTCAATACCCCGATAGCAGCCATGAGCCCTGTGCTCACGTCGATATTGGTGACTGTGGTCTTGATAGGGGGATCGCCGGGAAACCCGTTGAGGAACATGCTGCCGGCGCGTGCCTGCGCGACAGCATCAAAACAGGGTTTTTCCGCGTCAGGTCCCGTCTGACCATAGCCTGAGACAGCGGCAACGATGATCTTAGGGTTGATGGCTTTCAGCTGATCGTAGCTGACCTCGCGGGCCACAGGTGCGCCGGGTGTGAAGTTATGGAGGAGTATGTCTGACCGCTTAACAAGTTCCCGGAAGATCTCCAAACCTTCGGGTTTCTCCATGCGGAGTGTTATGGCCTTCTTGTTGCGTCCAACGATCTTGTAAAGGAGTGTCTCACCATCAGGTCCTGTCTGTCCCCAGGTTCTGTCGGGGGCGCCCTCCGGCTGTTCGATCCTGATCACCTCAGCCCCCATGTCGGCCAGCATCATGCCGCACAAGGGGCAGGCCTGAAAGCGGGACAGATCAAGAACCCGCAGTCCTTCCAGCGCTCGCATCGTGTACAACCTCCTGTTCAGAAAAAGATTATCTCACGCCCACTCGCCCGGTCCAACCGGGCTCGTTCGAGTCCAACGATGTGACCGTTGATACGTTAATAGGTTGACTCGTTGATACGTATCAACCTATAATCAGTCAACGCATCAACGTCTTCCTGAATGGGATTTGTCACAACTTCAGTATTCTCCTCGCATTTCCCTCGAAGATCTGCGCCTTGTCCGCTGCGGCTATGTCCATCTGTTCGACTGCGGCTATGGTCTGTCGCGTATACCTGTCTCCGCCCTCGCTGTCATACGGCATATCGGTTGCGAAGAGCACGTGGTCAGCTCCGAAGAAGCTGTAGCCGCACATCAGGCTGGGTGTGCCTCCGTAAAGCGCTGTATCAGCATAAAACATGCGAAAGTATTCTATGGGCGGCTTTGAGAGGCATTTCTTGAATTTTGCGTTGAGACACTTTTCAGCATAGTCCTGGCCGCCGATGATCCGCTCGGCAAAATAGGGTACCATGCCTCCGCAGTGATGAGTGATCACTTTGAGCGTGGGGTACTTCTCCATAACCCCGCTGAAGACCAGCCTGGTCATGGCTGCGGTTGTTTCGTAGGGCCAGCCGAACATGCTGAATATCCAGTATTTCGAATGGTTCTCGCTACCGTAATCCGCGAATCCGATCTCCCTTTTCGGGTGTATCCATATGGGCAAGTCGTACGCAGCCATTTTTTCGTAGAGGGGCATGAACTCAGGCCGGTCCAGCGGCTTGTCCCTGGTCGGGCTGTAGAGCTGGATCCCTTTGAGGTTCAGTTCCTTTATCGCTCTGTCTGTCTCGACCAGTGCGGCGTCGATGTCATTCATGGGCAGACAGGCAGCGGCGCCGACAAACCTGTCCGGATACTTTGCGACCAGTTCAGCCATGGCGTCATTGGCTATCTTCGATAACGTGACCGCTTCCTTCGGCCCCACAGCATCTTCGAGACCGGGCGAAGCGATGGTGAGCACCTGCCTGAGTCCCTCATACTTGTCCATGATCCGGAACCTTTCATCCAGGTCCCACAGGGTGGGGGTGGCATCAGTCACGTCGCGCAAGTAAAATTTCTTCTTTGCTTTCTTGAAGAGTCTCTCTTTGTACTTCGGGGGCATGATATGCGGATATATATCGATCTTCAACACACTCTCCTCCTCCTATACCAATTTGTCTTCAAGCGCCTACCTTCGTCCTTCGGATGTTCCTACTCGCACGTACTTGCCCGTCGGCTTGTTCTTACTCGACGTACCCTCGCAGGTACGCCTGCGTAGCCCAGGCCTCGGAGCGCCTCGGTATCCATCTTGAATCCAAATCGGTATTGATGCAGTCATTCTAACAACTGCTTACTAACCACTGATTACTGGGTTACTGCTTACTGATTACTATCGTTTACCTCTTCGATTCTGCCAGCGGCGGGATGCCGAGCATCTGTCTCGCTTCGTCAGGCGTTGCCGGCGTGGAGCCGAGTTCCTTCGCTATGCGGACCGTTCTCGCCACGAGCTGCGCGTTATTCTTTGCCAGTTCGCCTTTTCTGTAATGAATGTTATCCTCAAACCCGACGCGGCAATGGCCGCCGAGTAGTATCGACAAAGTCGTTGCGGGTAACTGATCGAGGCCTATGCCTATCATGCTGAACATGCTATCGGGCGGCATCTGCTCGACCTGGTAGATCAGGGCCTGAGGCCTGAACCTGATGGCATTCTGGTTGATCCTGTGCATGCCCATGATGAAGCTCATCCAGTAAGGCTTCTTGAGGAGTCCTTTCTCCGCCAGCGCGTATACGTCCTCCATCATCACCATGTTATAGACTTCGAGTTCGGGCTTTATGCCTCTTTCCATCATTGTCTTCGCCTGGTCCTCGATCCAGTAGCGCGGCCGGCAGTTTATCCGTGTCTCACCCTTTCGCAAAAGTACGCCCACGCCCATGCTGAGGCTCGCCATTTCAGGGTTGGCTTCGATAGAGCGTATGCCATCGTCAATCGTCGTGCCGGGTTTCATGCCGGGTGCAGTGCTATGCTGGATGATGATGTCACATTTCTTCTCCCGGATCAGGCGGTCCACCTCCCGAAAAACTTCAGGGTCATTCGATGGCACGCCGCTTTCATCCCTGCAGTGGATGTGGGCGATGGCCGCACCCTCGTTCCAGCACTCGTACACGGTGTCGGCAATCTCCTGCGGAGAATAGGGCAGGGCAGGGTTTGCTTCCTTGCCCTGGAAGTTACTCGACGGCGAGACAGTGATAATCAGTTTTTCAGTGGTCCTCATCTCTTTCATCCATGAGCCTCCTCAAGAACTCGCAGGCTACGTCCTCAACGACCGCGCCTCTTGCTGCTTTGATGTGCAGCAGCACCTGCGCTGCTATCACGGCGATGGCGACCAGGCGTATCGTGAAGCTCGGGTAGATCATGCTCACACCTGCTGCCATGAACAACACCCGCTGCCACCACGCTACACTTTTTCGAAGATAACCCTCAAATCCGATAGCTATCGCGTAAAGGCCTATTGCCATTGCCGCCGCTGCGATAACTGTCTGCATGATCGTGCCGTTCAGGATCAACGCGGGGTTGTAAACGAAGGCAAACGGCACGACGAAGAAGCCCGCGCCAAAGCGAACAGCGTGAAGCCCTGCTTTGACCGGTGAGCATTTGGCAATGGCAGACGCCACGTAGGCCGCCACGCAGACCGGTGGAGTGATGAAGGCGGACATCGCGGTCCAGAAAACGAACAGGTGGGCAGCAAGAATCGGGATTCCTATCTTTGTCAGGGCTGGGGCAACCGTGATGGCTACAAATATATAGCTCGGGAATAGAGCCGATCCCCATGCCGAATACGAAGCAGGCTGCCGCGGCAAGGAGGAGCAGGATGAACAGGTTCTGGCTGGATAGTTCCACAATAAAGCTCGAGATAGATGTTGCAAGGCCTGTTATGGAGACCGACGCCATCATGATCCCTGCCATGGCGCAGGCGAGCCCCACGACAACGGCACTCTCCGCAGCGCTTTCCAGGGCATCACCGAGCTGCTTCCAGGAGAGGCGCGTCGTTTTTCTGAAAAGCGTGATGATAACCATGCTGATGCCCGCCCAGAGGCCTGACACAGCCGGTGGATAGCCGCGGCCGAAAAGCAGGAAGAGGAGTATCGGAATCGGGATCAGCTTCCACCAGCCTTCCCTGAGGGTGCGCCAGAAGGTCGGCATTTCTGCAACGGGTATCCTCAGTATTTTCTCTCGCGCGGAGTGCAGGTCGACCTGGACGATGAGAAAGTAGTAATAGAGGAAAGCGGGTAGGAAGGATATGAGGGCAATGCGTGCGTACGGAATTCCGAGCCACTCTGCCATGATGAACGCGACTGCGCCCATGACGGGAGGCATGATCGTGGCGCCGCTCGACGCTGTTGCCTCTATGCCCGCGGCGACTTCGGACCGGTAGCCGGTCGATTTCATGAGCGGTATGGTAAAGGAGCCGGTCACGGCCACGTCGGACGCCGGGCTGCCCGAAAGCATGCCGTAGAGGCCGCTCGCGATGACGGCCGATTTTGCGCCGCCTCCTCTGACGCGTCCTGCCATGGAGAGGGCCATGTTGATCAGTACCCGGCCGCTTCCCGTGGTGATGAGCAACTGTCCAAAAAGTAAGAAACCTATGATAATGGTAGCAGCGATGTTCAAAGGCAGGCTGAAGACGCCTTCCGGCTGCATGTAGGCCATGGCGCCGACCCTCTCCAGCGAGTAACCCCTGCCGTAGAGAATGCCCGGCAAGTGAGCGCTGAGGAGCGGGTGGAGAATAAAGAAGAGTGTAAGACACGTGACGATAAGACCCATTGCTCTGCGCAGCCCTTCGAGGAGCGAAATCACGAGGGCGGCGGCCAACACCAACTCATACGACTGGATTTCACTTGCGCTATGGAGTAACCAATCCTTATAGAAAAAGACGACGTACGCGCACGGTACGACACCGAGAAACATCAGTATCCAGTCATACCAGCGCACGCCCGGTTTTTTCTTGTCTGCAGGGTGGGTAAGGAAGGTGAGTACGAAAAGCAGGCCCATGAATATGCCCTGGTGCTGGTTGGGCGCTATGTCCAGGCCAAGATAGTCTGTCCCGTGTGAAATATACAGGGCGGACCATGCTGATAGCAGGATGCCGACTATTCTGACGACTCTTTTCATTTAGATGGCCCCTGTATGGCCTTGCACGGCCGCTACATGGCCCCTGCTTCCTTCAGCAGTCTTTGCTGGGTCTTCTCCAGTTCCGGGAGTCCAGAGCTTTTTCTCCTTGTAAAACCTGACTGCGCCGGGGTGGAAGGGAAGCACGGCCGTCTTCAGCGGGTTGGCCAGATACGGTTTTGCCTCATAATGGAATGCGTAAAGCTCGTCCAGGTGACCGAAGAATGTCTTCATGACATCATAGACGAAGTCATCCGGCAAATCGGTGCGCGTAAGAAAGTTATGCGGGATGCCCACGGTGGGAAGGTCCTTATTGTCGACCATTTTCCCATAGTACTCGGCATACAGGACCGTCTCCTGCGCGTACGGTATCTTGGCAAGGACTGCGGGATAGGTTTTCGGGTCGCCTGCGATCAGGCGTATGGGTACAGCTATGTTAAGTTCCTCTGCCCAGGCTGTCTTCCCTATGCTCGGGAAGAGCACGATGAACGCATCGATCTTGTTCTCCGGAAGTGAGTCCTGGGCCACTTTGGGACCCGAAAAGGTAATATCCTTAATGTCCTTTGCGGTCATACCGGCAGCCTGTAGAAGAATCTCGCCGCACGCAGTGAAGGTCATGTTCGACGGCATGGTGAACATGACTTTCTTGCCCTTCAGGTCTGTCGTAGTTTTCATGCCTGAGTCAGCGCGGACGACAAAGGCAGCGGGCGGCGTGGAGCCTGAGAAAAGAAGGCGCAGCTTATTTTTCCCAAACTGTTTGTAATTGCCAAGGCCGCGGGCCGCATCGTACGTCAGATCAGCCTGTGCCATAGCCAGTTCAACATCGCCCTTAGCGAGGAGCGTGAGGTTCTTGCCGAAAAGACCGCTTTCAGCGACCGTTTTTATCTTCAAGTACTTTGTCAATACGGTTGCCATGCCGGTTGCCACAGCGTGCATCCCGCCGCCGGGAGAGCCGCCGGCAATGGAGATAGTCTTTGGCCAGTTTTGTGGCGCCTGGGCTGAGACGAGCGTGACGCCGAAAACAAACGAAAACAGTATCGCGAAACAGACTACCTTTGAGTTCAACATTCTGATCATTGCGAACCCCCTTGTTGTAAGTTTCTCTTACAACACTTACCCTATTCGTGCGGGCTTTTGCAAGAATTTATTTTCCGGCTCGACCAAGTTACAGAATATGTTACAAACAGACCCCAATAATTGAGACAGTGGACCATAGACTTCGGACACTGGGTTGGAAAGGAAACCAACCGGAGATTACGCGAAGATGAGATCAGATCCGGTGTCTTGAGATGAACGTCCTGCACGGTCAGGAGTCTGAACTGTTGAGTCGGGTGTCTGAATTGTGAAACAGGGTCGGCGGGACTTGAAAGAGAGGCGGCTGTCGTGTTCTAATTTGCGGTGAGAGAAGGAGATATTCATGGCTATAGATGAATTAGTCAAAGAACGATGTACCGGCTGCGGGATATGCTTTGCCGCCTGTCCACAGGATGTTTTTCGCCTGGACCGCAAGACCGGTAAGGCGCTAATCACGTATCCCGCTGACTGCGTGGCCTGTTGGAGCTGCGAGATGTTCTGCCCTGTTCATTGCATAAAGGTATCTGAACCCCGGCCGCGAAGATTACCCGCAGCATATTGATTACTTAAAAAATAGGGTCATGGGGCATGGGTCCTTGCAGGATGCTTCGCTATCAAGGGTCAAGCTACCCAAGGAGGAGAAATAACGTGATGGGCTCTATCGATCAGCTTGGTGAAGTGATAGCCACCGACGTCCTGGTCATAGGAGGCGGCATAAGCGGCTTGCTTGCGGCGATCAAAGCAAAAGAGGCTGCAGAGGACGTTCTCGTGGTTGATAAGGGAGGAATAGGCTGGGCCGGCCAGGTGCCTCTCTCCGGAGGCGACTGCGCTTTGATCCGCCCGGAAGAAGCGGAGGAGCATTTCAGGTGGCTTGTAGAGATGGGGGCAAATCTGAACAATCAGGACTGGACCTACGCTTTTGCCCACGATATGTATGGCTGCATCAGGGAAGCCGCGAAAATAGGGCTGCCCTTCTGGATGGCCGACGGAGAATTGGTCGCGCTTCCTTTCCATAAGAAATACAAGGCGACACACTTTTCACCAACAAAACTTATGATAAAGCTGCAGCAGGCTGCGACGAAGAAACGCATCAAGACGCTGGATAAAATATTTGTCGTTGATCTGATCAGCAGGGATAGCAGAGTAATCGGTGCCATAGGCTTTGGACTGGTGGACGGGAAAACGTATATTATCAATGCCAGGGCCACGGTCATCGCCAATGGTTCCTGCCGTTACTACGCGCAGAGACACTTCTCCGTTAACACGGGTGAAGGGATCGCCATGGCTTATCGTGCGGGGGCCCATTTAATGAACGCCGAGTTTTCCAACACCTATACGTTTGGGTTCAAGGGTGACATACGAAGGCGCACCCCCCTCTATCTGTTTTTTGAGAATGCGCTGGGCGAGAGATTTGTCGAGAGATATTATCCGGAGGTTAAGACGGGCGTAAAAGCAGGACAGGAATTCCTCGACTTTTATCGCGTAGCCGATGCTATGACCAAGGAAGTGGAAGCTGGAAGAGGGCCTATCTACATAGATTTCCGGAACCTTACCGATGAGGAAAGGTCAGTGGCCCTGCAAAGCGAGACGCTTCCAGCGCGATTCCAGCCTGCGGGCAGGGGAGAGCTGCTGACGGCTATTCGTGAAAAACTCGGATTGGACCCGGACAGAGAACGCATAGAGGTGGAGCTCCAATTTGTCGGCGGGCAGGGTCCCATAAAGATAGATCTGGACTGCAAAACCACGGTGGATGGGCTCTGGGCTGTGGGAGATGCGAGTTCGCTCGGCTCCGGTTATACGGGTGCGCGGGCATCCGGCACGTTTGGTGGATTCGGCGTAGCCTTCGCTACAGTCAGCGGTCTCAAAGGTGGGCGGAGCGCTGGTAAGACTGCGGCGGTCTCCGACCCGACAAGGGTTGACTTCGGAGAAGTAAAAAGGCTGAAAGAAAGGATGCTGGCGCCCTTGAGCCGGCGTGGCGACACGGACGTCAACGAGGTGATCTACCAGATTCATGAAGCGATGATTCCTGTGAAGTATAACCTCCATCGAGAGAACGGTCGGCTGCGGGAAGCGCTGAACAAGACAGATGCGGCCAGGAGCAGCCTGGAACGGGTGAGGGCCGGGGATTACCATGTGCTGTCTCGTTATCATCAGGCGGAGAGCATGGCCCTATCTGCGGGATGGACATTGAGTGCTGCATTAATGCGTCAGGAGACTCGCGGTACCCAGCACCGTGAGGACTATCCTGATAGGGATGACAAGAACTGGCTCAAATGGATCGTGATTAAGGAAGAGGAGGGAAAGGCCAGGTTCTTTACAGAGCCTGTGCCGCTACCAAAAACCGCTTGACAGGATGTTGCTTGTCGGCTGACAATGAAGGATACGACGATAGAACAGCAGCTCCCTTTGAGGTTTCGAAGATATCCGGTCCATATGAAAGGAGACAGTTGAATGGCCATTGAAGGATGTGGAGTCTCGGCTTTTGTTGTCTGGAAGGATGAGACATGCTCAGAGATTGATGAAAACGAAACGAGGAAGCACTTTAGAAGGCTCATCAAGGAGATCAAGGGCTGGGGCTACCTTATGGCCGGAGGCGTTGAGGCAGAGGTAGACACTACAACAAGAGCAGAAAAGAAAAAGATCATCAAGATGGCGATTGAAGAAGCACGAGGCGAGGTTCCGGTTTTTTGCGGCGCCCATGCGGATTCGCTTTGGGAACAAATAGAGATGGCCAAGGATGGTAAACAATTGGGTGTAACCGGGGTCTTATGGCATCCCCCCAGTTTTTATCCTGGGTTCACCGCTCCACAGAATGAAGAATTCATCATTGAGCATCTGAAACGGTTTGACGCAGAGGTTAATTTACCCATCGCTGTTTTCGCCATCGCTCCGGGAGGAACAACACAAAATCATAACGTCGTGAGAGCCGAGACCTATAAAAAGGCCGCTGACCAGATCAAGAACATCCAGGCCTGGAAGATATCGGGGGGCAACCTGAATTTTTTTTACAGGGCCCATGAAATCATGAAGGAGACCCAGGTAAATCTCTGCCCCGCCGGTAGCTCGGAACCACAGCTCTTTATCACCCACGCAATGGGCTGGGCCAGAGGGGTTTTGAGCGGAGGCTCAAACTTTACCGCTAAGTGGGACAGAGAGGTGATGGAGCAGGCTATGGCAGGGAACATGAATGAGTCGCTGGCTCTTGCAACACGACTAAAATCGATATTTGATGTCGTGTACGGCGCCCTTCCGGGTATTGAGTATCCGGGTTTCGTGGAAAGGTACAAGCTGCACGGTTGGTTGGCAGGCTTGATTCCGGAAATGCATATGCGGTATCCTCGCTTGCCAAGACCTAACGTAGAAGTCGAAATGCTCTTTCAGGGGATGAAGAGGTCGGGTCTTTACGATGGGAAGGTGCTCAAAGAGGCTCAGAAAAAGGTGAAAGCGTACGACAGGGCAAAGCTGTTAAAAGTGAAGCAAAAGCCGCCGGTATTGAGGTGAGCACGTGGAAGAGAAGGGCAGGAGGCAAGAAGGAGAAATTCAAACCAAATGTCACAGGGCTGCGCATGGAGAATCATGGATCCAAGAAGGCGAAAGCCGTCCAGGATAGACAATATCGAATGACCAAAATACAAAAGGGTACCAGACTCTGGCCTCCAGTTTGGAACATTTGATCGGCATCCTGCAAGGATATTTGGATTTGTTTAGGATTTAGGTATTCGATATTGGGATTTGAGACTCAGGGACGGCAGATTATGAAGGGAGGAAAAGAAGATGAATAGATCGAAACGTCACACATCGAAACTATTTCTTGTTGTGATGCTCCTGGTCACAGCCTTATGGGCCACGGAGAGGTTTGTCAGCAGACACCTACCCCAATCAGGCCCATCACGGTTGTCCTGGGCACGGCCCCCGGCAGTATGATGGACAACTTGACACGCGTGATTTCAAAGGCGGCAGAGAAGGAATTGGGCCAGCCTGTCGTTGTCGAGAATAGAGCCGGAGCGGGCGGAGTGATCGCAAAGACCTATGTCCTGAAATCGAAGCCTGATGGCTATACGCTGGGTTCGACTGTCACTAATACGTACATCGTGCAGCCCCAGATGAGAAAAGTCCCTTATGACCCGTTCAAGGACGTCGTCGACATAATGACCTTTGCTGAATATAACGATGGTATTGCGGTGAAAGCCGATGCCCCATGGAATAGCTTTGAGGACGTTGTCGCGTACGCAAAGGCCAATCCGGGTAAGTTCACGTACGGTCACCCGGGCTACGGCATGATGCCGCATATCACGATGGAACATATTGCCATGAAAGAAGGGATAAAATGGCAGCAGGTTCCCTTCAAGAACGGACCGGAGGCAGTGAACGCAACTCTGGGCGGACACGTTAACGCGGCTGTTGCGGGCTCTGCAGACCTTATTCCCCAGGTGCAGGCGGGAAAACTGAAGCTCCTGGTTATAATAAGCGGTAACCATTGGTCAGCGGTGCCGAAAGTTCCTACTATTGTAGATAAGGGCCACGATTTCTATTTGTTGTCCTATGTGGGTATCTACGGCCCGAAAGGCCTGCCGGAACCAATCAGGCAAAAGCTCGAAACGGCCTTCAAGAACGGCATGAAGGACCGTACGTTTCAGGATATGCTGAAGCAATACACCATAGATGAAGCCTATATGAGCGGCAAGGAATATTCGGAAAAATGGAAGTCCCTCTATCCTGCCATGGGAAAGACTCTAAATGCCCTCGGGCTCGTGGAGAAATAGTGCGCCCCATGCCTCCAGCGGGAAGACGATGTTATCGAGTTGAGGTTAGACCTGGAATGAAAAAGTATGTCCGGGTAGATGGATTAATCTGGGTCATCTTAGGGATTGCCCTGTGTCTCGGCTCAGTCAAGCTGCAAGCTGGGAAGCTTCCGTGTTCCCGGTCCCGGATTCTTGCCTTTTTTTTCCGGCGTGTCGTTGGGGTTCTTCGGGTTTATCCAAATGCTATCACCGCTTTTTGCGGGAGCCGATGAGCGGCAGCAACAAAACAGTTATGAAGGCCGGGCTGAAATGGAACTGGAGAAAGTCTCTCACTCCATTGCTGACCCTGATGACCTTGCTTGCTTACATTCTGTTGCTGGAGCCCCTGGGGTTTGTGCTTACCACGTTCGTTTGTCTATTATTGCTCTTTAAGCTTTCTGAGCCGAGGAAGTGGTTGATGCCCATGGTTTTGTCCGGCGTCACTGCTGTCCTGAGTTACCTTATTTTTTCCGTCTGGCTTCAATCCAGCTTTCCGAAAGGGCTACTTACATTCTGGTGAGGCACTGCATTGTCCGGCTTTTTTGAAAATCTCTCGTTGGGTTGTCACGTCGCCTTCTCGGTTGCTAACCTCGCGTATTGCTTTGTAGGGGTTTTTATCGGGACCCTCATTGGGGTTCTACCGGGAATCGGTCCTATAGGAGCCATCTCGATGCTTCTGCCCGTGACGTTCGGCATCAGTCCGACCTCCGCCATCATCATGCTGGCAGGGCATTTACTACGGAGCCCAATACGGCGGGTCTACCACGTCCATTCTTGTCAATATTCCGGGAGAAGTTACGTCCGTCGTCACCTGTCTGGACGGGTATCAGATGGCCCGTCAAGGCAGAGCGGGTCCTGCGCTGGGCATAGCCGCTTTTGGCTCTTTTATCGCGGGGACGATCGGTACAATAATCGTGATGTTTGTTGCGAAACCTTTGTCTGAGCTTGGGCTCAGGTTTGGCCCTCCCGAATACTTTTCCCTGATTATTCTTGCATTAGCGATCTTGAGCTATCTCTCCCATGGCTCTATCATCAAGGCAATCATCGTGGCCATTCTGGGAATCAGCTTGAGTCAGATTGGAATCGATGCTGTCACGGCCCGCGTAAGATTCACTTTCGGTATACTGGAACTGCAGGACGGGTTGGGATTGGTGCCGGTGGTTATGGGTCTTTTCGGTATTGGCTGAGGTCCTGGTAAATCTTGAGGAATCAGTTAGACGTTGAGGTTTTCAAGACGAGAATCAAGGGGCTGTTGCCCAGCGCTGAGAGACTGGGCGGAGTCTATCGGTGCGATTATCAGGGGATCCTTCTTAGGCTTCTTCCTGGGCAATATTGCCTGGTGGCGGCGCAATCATGTCCACTTTTGCCTCTTACGCTCTGGAAAAGAAACTTTCAAAGCATCCGGAAAAGTTTGGTACAGGCGTGATTGAAGGTGTGGCCGGACCGGAATCCGCGAATAATGCAGCAAGCTCAGGGGCGTTTATCCCGCTCTTCACCTTGGGGTTTCCTTCCAATGCGATCACGGCTTTGCTCCTGGGCGCCCTGATGATCCACGGAGTGCAGCCCGGCCCATCTCTTATCGAGAAGCACCCGGACATCTTCTGGGGAACGATTATCAGCATGTATATCGGAAATGTGATGCTCGTGATTTTCAACCTTCCCCTGATCGGTCTTTGGGTGAAGATATTGAAGGTTCCATACAGGATTCTTTTTCCTTTGCTGCTTCTCCTCTGCATCATCGGCTCTTACAGCATAAACAACAGCACAGTTTGACGTGCTGATCATGGTTATCTTCGGCGTCATAGGTTACATCTTTAGAAAAATTGACTACGAACTCTCGCCCTTGGTCATCGCATTTGTCCTGGGGCCCATCCTTGAGACTTCCCTGCGACAATCTCTCCTCATATCCGGAGGGAGATATCTTTGTATTTTTCAAGAGGCCGATTTCAGTGGCATGCTTGATCATTGCTCTCACGGTTCTATTGTTGCCTGTGGCCTTGCGGCAGAGCCGGCGCTTCAGGGAAAGGATCACGTAGAAGATAGGGCCAGAGCCGCCCATAAACCGAGACTGGATGAAGCCGCCGCGCTGATCGGATGCGCTCGGACGATGGACGAGAGAAACTAAATAAGATGAGATAACTGGGGAACTCAAATAAATCGACATATACCAATTCGCATTCAAGATGGAGACCGCGGCGGAGGGCGCGCCGAGGCCTGGGCTACGGAGGCGTACCTTGCGGTACGTCGAGTAAGAGCAGGCCGACGGGCAACGAAGGTATACGCTTGAAGGCAAATTGGTATGAGGGGGATTGAGATGGCTGACGATTGGATGGATAAGGTCTCTAAGCCGGAGTATCGGGTGAAGGCGGAGAAAGATATTTTCATTGCTGCGCGAGACGGTGTGCGAATAGCAGCCGACATATATCGCCCGGACGCCAAGGGGAAGTTTCCCGCGCTTCTGTCTGCGTCTCCCTACGGGAAAGACGTTCAGAAGCTCAAGTCCCCGAGGGGACCATTGAGCCCGGTTCGCGGCAACGGAGGGCAGGAATCAGGCGACACCGAATATTTTGTTTCACGCGGATATGTGCACGTAATTGCCGATTCCCGCGGGTCAGGGGACTCAGAAGGAGAATATCCCTTCTACGGCCTGCAGGAACATCAGGATGGGTACGATGTGATCGAGTGGATCGCTGCCCAGCCTTGGTGCGACGGCAACGTAGGGATGCTCGGAATGTCTTATTTCGGCACGATACAGTTCCTCATTGCGGCTCAGAATCCTCCTCACCTGAAGGCTATATTCCCTTACGAGGCTCATACCGACCGGTATCGACATCAGTTTTATCACGGCGGTATGATGAACATGTTTTACATGCAGTGGTGGGGGCATGTCGGTGTGGGCATGGGTTTGCCGCGCAGCTTGAGGGAAAAGCCGGAGGAGATGAAAAAGGTCGTGAAGGAACTGATGCATAAGGAGGAGGTTCAAATCTACGTCCCCCTTTACGATGCCCTGAAGTATCCTGAAAAAAATCCGCCGCTCTTCGAAGGTTTGACTCATCCACTCGATGGGCCATATTACTGGGAGGTCTCCCCTTACACCAAGTTTGATCGCATCAAAATTCCCGCGTACATGGCTTGTCGCTGGAGCGGATGGCCCATCCATCTTCCGGGGGCCTTCGCTGCGTTCAACGGGATCAATGCACCCAAGAAGTTGATGATCAATGAAACCGAGTACTCGAGCGGGCCGACTCGTCCCTGGACCGACGACCACGACATTATTCTGAGGTGGTACGACCACTGGCTGAAGGGAATTGACACCGGGATCATGGATGAGCCTCCGGTCAAGCTATTCATTAAGGGAAAGAATGAGTGGCGCTACGAACACGAATGGCCGCTGGCACGGACAGAATGGACGAAGTTTTATTTACGGAAAGAGCGGAGGGCTGAGCGAGGATCCTCCCCGGCAGGATGAAGGCTCTGATGCTTTTGTAAACAAACCCTATCCGCTTCCTCGCGATGTAATTCCGGGGATCAGATATAGCACCACACCTCTTAAGAAAGATATGGAGGTAACGGGCCCGATGGCGCTTTATCTGTCTGCTGCTCTTGATCAGACGGATGCGACGTGGATTGTTACCGTCAACGATGTTGGGCCTGATGGTTCGAGCCAGTTGGTGACCAAGGGTTGGTTGAGGGCTTCGCACAGAGCACTTGACGAGAAACGTTCGAAACCTTACCAGCCTTTTCATCCTCATACGGAGAGCATCCCGGTTGAACCCGGGAAGGTTTATGAGTACGCGATTGAAATCCGGGAGACCTCAAATCTGTTCAAGGCAGGACATATGATTGAGCTGGTAATCAAGGGTCAGGACGCGCCTTCCGAGGACCCGATCTGGTTTCACCTGTGCAATATCAAGGAAACGAACCATACGGTCTATCACAATGCAGAGCATGCGTCCTATCTGCTGCTCCCGGTGATACCCTAGAGTACGCTGATGCAGGACGGGAACAGCTTAAGGTCTTTCAAGATCGTGGCATGGTAATCGTTGTCGTCGATATTGACGATCTTAATGCTATCGCATCTGTGGAGAATTTCATCTCTTTATTAAGAAGAAAGTACGAGAAAGTCATACTGGACCTCAAGCAATAGTTCGCAGTCATCGTTAAATCATATCTTCCTGGAAGCGTGAAAATCCAATTTGCTCATGCAGTTGCACATTATACCTGATAATCTTTGATTTCATCGTCTTATGTTTGCCTCTGCGACATTTTGAAACCAGGAAATGATCATGTCGAATGATACCGTCTGATTGATTGGGCCTGTGGACGGTCTACCGGTAAGGTTCCTGTGTCGTAAGAAAACATGAGCCTAATTGTGGGCATTAATTTGATTACCTCACAACAACATACCCGACTGATCATTTTGGCATATTGGGGCTTCAGGATGCCGAAATGGCAAAGTTGACCGGCTGCTCAGCTCCCCTCTTAATCAAGAGAAGAATAGCGCGATAACCTGTTTGAGAATCCTCATCTGAGGGGATTCGAGTAGCGCGACAAATGACTTACCGTGACGTTGTCAAGAAGGCTTTCATGAAGAACGAAAATCAATTCCGATCACTATTCGAGAAATCGGCAGATGCACAGCTTCTCTTCGATGAGGAAGACTGCATAGACTGCAACGACATATAGTACGGAGAAAGGGTGTTTTATTTCTGTGTTTGACAACATTACCAAGCGCAAAAAAGCCGAACAGGCGCTAAGAGAATCCGAAGAGCGGTGCCGGATTGCCATGGAGCACTCCAACGACGGGCTTGCCATCATTAAGGGAGACCAGCATGCCTACGTTAACCAGAGGTTCCTTGACATGTTTGGCTACGGCACGCCGGAGGAGATCATTGGCAAATCCACCTCTGACGCTCCACATCTGCACCCCGATGATCGTGAGATGGTTGTTGAGATGGTTCGGCAAAGACAGAGGGGAGAGCCAACTCCTTCCAGGTATCACCACAAGGCAGTCCACAAAGATGGAAGGATATTCCATGTGGAGATTTCTGCAACCAGGATCGTCTATCAGGGGGAACGAGCTTCCCTCGTTTACCTGAGAGACATCACCGAACGCCGGGAGGCAGAGGAGGCGCTGAAGCGAAGCGAGGAGGCAGCCCTGCGGCTGGCCCAGGAGACGGGCGTCATCGCCGAAATCGGGCGCATCATCAGCTCCAGCCTGGATATCGAAGAGGTATACGAGCGCTTTGCCGAAGAGGTGCGCAAGCTGATCCGTTTTGACCGGGTCTTGATCAACCTTGTCAACCAACACGAAGGCAGTATCACCACGGCGTACACTGCAGGGATGGAGGTAGCGGGAAGAAGGAAAGGGGTCGTGTTCCCCATCAGGGGTTCCGTCACTGAGCAGATGCTAGGCACGAGAACGCCCGTACTCTTTCAGCCGGAATCGATTGAGGAGGTGCGGAATCAGTTTCCTGGACTGGTTCTCGCTTTCCAAGCAGGCCTTCGCTCACGGCTCTCCGTGCTCTTGATCTCCCGGGGCGAAGTGGTCGGAAGTCTCGCCCTGTGGTCAAAACAGCCGAAGGCGTATGGAAAGAGGGACATCAAGCTGGCGGAAAGTGTTGCCAACCAGATTGCCGGTGCCATCGCCAATGCCCGGCTCTTCCGTGAGTATCAACGGGCTGATGAAGCGCTGCGCCGCAGTGAGGAGCGTTACAGGGCCACGGTGGCCAGCATCGGAGATGCGGTTATCACTACCGATGCTAAGGGGCGGGTCACCTTCCTGAACCAAGTAGCCGAGGATCTCACCGGCTGGACGAGTGCGGAAGCCACCGGTCAGCCTCTGGAATATGTGTTCAACATTATCAATGAGGAAACGCGTGCGGTGGCGGAGAACCCTGCGGGCAGGGTGCTGCAATGGGGCCACGTTGTCGGCCTTGCAAATCACACCGCCCTGATTTCGCGTAGCGGTAGGGAAATACCGATTGAAGACAGTGCTGCGCCGATCAGAGACGCCGGCGGTAACCTGATCGGTGTGGTCATGGTATTCCATGATGTAACCCAGAAGCGGCGCTCAGAGAAGGAATTGCACAGGCAGGCCGACCTGATCGACCTTGCTCCGGATGCCATCATCGTGATGCGTCCCGGCGGCGAGATTACCTTCTGGGGCCGCGGCGCTGAAATGCTCTACGGCTGGACAAAAGATGAAGCCTTGGGCCGGCAGACGCATCACATAATCGAAACGAAATTCCCTCAACGGCTTGAGCAGATTCAAGGACCAGCTCAGGCAAACGGGACGCTGGTCCGGAGAACTCATCCATCATACGAAAAACCGGCGGGAAGTCGTCGTACAGAGTTATTGGCTGGCCGAGTTTGACGGCCAGGGAGAAGTGGTCGAGATCCTTGAGTCGAACATGGATATCACTGAGCGTAAGCAGGCAGAGGAGGCGCTCAGAGAGAGCGAGGCCAAGTTCAGGCTGGTTTTTCACAGCGTGAACGACGGGATCTCCATGCGCGATGCTGAGACCTTTGAACTCCTGGACGCGAACCGCCGGTTCTGCCAGATGTGGGGCTATACTTTCGAAGAACTCAAAGGCATGCCATTGGGGAGCCTTGCCGAACGCATCTCTCGACGAGAGTCGAAGAGGACTCATTGCCCAGTACAAACAGGCAGGTGAGGCTGTATCGGGACTTTTTCAATGGGAAGGCAAAAGAGCAGACGGCAGCACGTTCTGGGTCGAAAGAAATGTGGGGCGGATAAAGGTGGGACGCAGAGAACGTTTACTCACCGTTACGCGGGATATCACTGAACGGAAACGTTCGGAGGAAAAGATTCGGGCATCGCTCAGGGAGAAAGAGGTACTCCTGAAAGAGATCCACCATCGTGTCAAGAATAACCTTCAGATTGTCTCAAGCCTTCTGTATCTGCAGGCAGCGAGAACAGACCACCCGGGCGCTGTGTCCGCGCTCACGGAAAGCCGGGACCGCGTCAGGTCCATGGCCCTGATTCATGAGAGGCTCTACCAGTCACCCAACCTCGCCAGCGTCGACATGGGCGAGTACACGAGCAATCTCGTGTCCGATCTCCAGCGTTCCCACGGATACCGAGCAGCATTTCGTCCGGCTCACCCTCGATATCGAAGATATCCGGCTCGGTATCAATGAGGCCATACCCTGCGGCCTCATAATTAATGAGCTCGTGTCGAACGCGTTGAAACACGCCTTTCCGAACGGGGGATGAAGGGAAGATTACGATTGAGCTGCACAGAGGGGGCGCAAACCAGATTAGGCTCACCGTAAGCGATAACGGTATCGGCCTCCCAGAACATGTGAACTATCGAAAATCGACCTCCCTCGGACTGACCCTGATAAACTCACTAGTCGAGCAGCTCGGCGGCACGATCGAACTTGACCGAAGCAAGGGAACAGCCTTCACGATCACGTTTGGGTGATCGGGGGAGCCGACCAAGCATTCTCCATAACCACAGCTTTCAACATCTGACAAATTTCACCCCTCGTAGACTTGCTGCGCTCCAAGGTGAAAAATTCTTCCTGCAATCGTTGAAATAGGACTCGGTTAAGAAATAGAAGATTACAGTCTGCAATCGGCCAAAAAAAAGGCAGAGCCAATCGACTCTGCCTTCTATTCTCTCTCCGGACTAATGCCTACTTTCTAAATCTCCTCACCCCTGCCAATCCAACAAGACCGAAGCCGAGAAGCAGCATGGTAGTGGGTTCGGGAACAGCAACATTTCCTATCGCGACGTTGTCCGACTCGAATGCGTATTGCGTGCTAGTCATCTTAAAACTATCGAATAGAGGTAGATCAAGGAAATTCACATACAGGTTTGTATCAGGGGCTGTTTGGTTACCATTCGCGGCATTGGGCGTGGTTATAGCGGTTCCGTCAAATGATGCCACAAGATTTCCGCCATTATAAAAGCTAAGCGTATTGTAGGTATCGACGGACCCCCACCAAAGGCCAAAGTAATTGTGGGTGCCGCCCAAGTTAGTCACTGTCACGGACTGTGGAGCGTTACTCAGGTTTTGTGGAGCCGACATATAGTTTGAAGTATCTTTTGTTGATACGCCAAACGGAGCGGAAGCCACACCCGATATATCGCCATTCAGCACAGTCCCATTCCCTGTCCAAGTCCAAGCCAGACCTGTGAGAAGACCTGGCGTACCTCCCGCGAAAGTCTCTGTTGTCACCCCGGCGTAAGGCGACGTGAATTCGTTACCATTTGTGTTGTGGCCGTAATTAATGCTGTAAGCGTTAGCAGCAGTGGACAGTCCGAATGACAACAAGAACGCACCAATAAGAACCCTCTTCATGACCTTCATTGAAAGACCTCCCAATTTTCTTTCTCCTGTTCTTGCATTTCTTCTCCCCGGAAGGGAGGAGCGTGCCTTTTTGAAGTCTATCCTGGATGAAGCCCAAGGGCAATCGCCCAACGGGCTACTTCGTGTCGGTGGAACGATTTAATACTATCGGCTAATGAAGGAGTGGAAGACGTTTACGTCTCGGAAATGGGTAGTGAGCTTTCAAGGGGTAATCGTGAATCTGTTGTAGGTAGCCAAGGCGAAGAGTTAGGTGTACAAAAGTGTACACTGCTTCCATCATTCATCGGTCTCGGGTATTCATCATGACCGAGAACCGAACGCAATTGCGCAATCTACTGCGACGTGGTATGGTCTTCAAAAATACCAAGGAGGTCTCAAATGAAAAAAGGGTTGGTTCCTTTGTTTGTCGCTATCTTTTTACTCGGCGTAGCAGCCCATGCTCTTGCGGTTGGCACTTCTG
>CAWGEZ010000020.1:0-122418 GCA_963821605.1 uncultured delta proteobacterium
CGCCACGTATCGCCGACATCTTCGGTGGAGATCATCAGCGCATGGCAGGACCGGCTGAAGGGCTGAACAGAAGGATGATGCCATGAACGCCATCGCCGGCTCGACGCTCGAGACTCTCTCGCTGCGCGAGCGTTACCGCGACGATTACCGGCGGAAGCGGGATCCCATATGCGAAGACCGGCTGCTGTGGAGAGCACAAAGCCTCCGGCATCTGGTCCACCTCATACCCGGTCGAGACCATCCTGGAAATGGGCTGTGGAGAGGGCCTCTTCACCCGACAGCTCTTTCGTGTGTCCCGTGGCGAAAATCCGCTCACGGCGGTGTCTTTCGGCTCGGACCGCCAGCGCCCCGAAGCTCTTCCGAAAGACGTGGAGTTTCTCGCCGGTTTCGTCGCTTTCGGGAGCGTTGTCCGGGAGACAGTTCGACGTCGTCGTGGGAATGGATCTCCTGGACAGGGACAACTCTTCGGAACTGCTCGGGATCGTCTATGAGCTCCTGAAGCCGGGGGGTCAGATGCTCTTCTACGAGAGCAACCCCTGGAATGTCGTGCTCAAGCTGCGCCGTCTGGTCGGGCGGTTGTTCGGGGGCAAGGACCCGCGGCGGCTCCTGAGCCGTCCGGAGCTGTACGAGCTGATTTCGGCGATCGGATTCGTCCGCATCTGGACGGTGTTCAACGACTTCGTTTACTGGCCGTTGACCCGGTCGATCGCGTGGGTGCTGCGGAATCTTTCGATCCTGCTGGAGAACATGCCGGTGGTTCGGACTCTGGCCGGTTCGATCCTGATCCAGGCCCAGAAGCCGCCCCGGAACGTGCCGCGTCCCCATGTATCTCTCTTCGAGCACGAAGCGCTGCGGCATTCGGTCTCCGTGGTGATCCCCTGTCACAACGAGGAGATGAACATCGGCCCTCTCGTGACCGGACTGCGAGAGCTCTTCGGAGAGTATCTGCACGAGATAATCCCCGTGGACGACAACAGCACCGACGCGACGGGCGACGTGATCAGGAGGCTGGCGTCGGAGGATCCGAGGGTGAAGCCGATCATGCGCACGGCACCCAAGGGGGTGGGCCGCGCGCTCGCGGACGGTTATCGGCGCGGCGACCGGCGAGTGGGTGCTGTCGATGGACTGTGACTTCCAGCAGCTGCTGCCGGAAGTTCGCGATCTCTTCGACGCTGCCGCCGAGGGATCGGACGTCGTCGTGGGAAGCCGCTTCTCCCGCCACAGCGTGCTGCTGAACTATCCGTTCCAGAAGATCGTGGCCAACCGCGGCTTCCATCTTCTGGCCCAGCTGGTGCTGCTCCGGCGCTTCCGGGATCTTACGAACAACCTGAAGCTGATGCGGCGAGAGGTGGCAGAGCGGCTCCAGCTCACGCAGCCGGGCTTTGCCGTGAACGCGGAGACGGGTTTGCAACCGCTCTTGATGGGCTGCAAGATCAGGGAGGTTCCGATTTCCTGGATCAACCGGACGCCCGACATGGGGGTGTCGTCCTTTCATCTTGCGCGCGTGGGCGGCGGATACGTGCAGGTGCTGCTCTACTTGTGGCTCAAGAAGGTACTGGGCAGGGGTCCCTATCGGGACCTGGACGGCAGAGGCGCGCATCGAAAGAGATGGCGCGAGTCCGAAGTCCCGCCCGAGGTCCGAGGTTGAGCCGAACGGCGCTCACAGGGGTGCTCATCTTCGGCGTCTGCGCCCTGATCCGGATCGCGCTGGTGGACCGCCACGGCCTGTGGGCCGACGAGTTCTTCTCGCTGGCCATGGCGACCGGGCACAGCCTCGAGCATCCGGCCGACCGGGCCGAACCAGCCTTCGAGGACTTCGTGGAAGCCCCGCGGGCTCTCCCACCTGCGGCTTACAGCCGTTACCTGGAACACGGGGTACCTCCAGGCAGTCCCCGGCGTGTCGTGCGAGCGGTCTTGCTCTCCGATACCAACCCGCCCTTGTACTATCTCCTGTTGTACGGCTGGACGCGGGCCCTGGGTACGGGAGACGCCGTCCTTCGCCTCTTCTCGGTGCTGTGCTCACTCGCCTGCTTTCCGGTCCTCTGGTCGCTCGCCAGGAGATTCGGGGGCGGAGGCGCCGCCGTATCCACCTGCATCCTGTTCGCCGTCTCTCCGCTCATGCGTTTTCTATTCCACGGAAGGCCGCATGTATTCGTTGCTCATGCTCTGCAGCGTCTGTTTGATGTGGCTCACCCTCAGGCTGTGGGACAAGGGTCCAAGTGCGTCGAGGTTCTCGCTTTGGGTCGCGGCGGGCGTTGCAGGTCTGCTCACTCATTATTTCTTTCTCTTCGTCTGGATCGCCGCGGTTTTCTGGCTGCAGTCTCGTCCCGGCCGGTTCCCACGATGGCTCTCGGGGGCGGGTGCTCTCCTGACCGTCCTGCTGGTCCTGCCGTGGTACGTCCACGTTCCCGAGAGTCCTGGCGCAGTGGCGCGTGACGGGTACCTGGTTGACGATGCGGCCGCCCGGCTACCACCCGATTCTGAGAGCTCTCTCACTTCCCTGGAGTTTCCTCTCCATCGACGGAGTCTGGGGAAGCATCCGGAGCCGGGGGGACTGGATCAACGCAGGCGTCTTTGCGCTCCTGGCCGTTGCGGCCGTCCGTAAGCTGTCGTGGTCTGTCTTCTCGACTCCCCGCAGCCTGCTCTGGCTCTGGCTGCTCAGCCCCTGTCTCGGCATGGTGGCGGTCGACCTCGCGCGAGGAACCTACGTCACGGCGGTACCCCGCTATGCCTTCGCCGGTATGCCGGCGGCCTTTCTGCTCGTGGGACTGGGCCTGGACAGTCTGGGACCTCGGCTGCGTGCCCTTTTCGTCGGGTTGATCGTGCTCTTTTACCTGGCCGCCGTCGGCAGGTTCTACGCCGGCGATGCCCGGAACGGCCAGGACTACCCGGGGGTGGCGAAACTCCTTTCCCACGAGGTGGGCAGAGTCAGACCTGATCCTCGTGCACTCCATCCCTTCTTGCGTCACCGGCATCGCGCGCTATCTGGAGCGAGGCCACGCTTCCGAGACCGGGGTCGGCTTTGCCTCGTGGGTTGGCCAGCTGGGCCGGCGGCGGGTTCCGGAAGACATGAAGGCCCTCGCGACCGGCCGCAGAGGGATCGTTCTGATCGTGACCCATGGGTCCGCGAACCCGCTCCGGAGTCCTGGCTCGAAGCAGAATGCGACGCTGTTGGAGATGAAACCAATTCACGGAGCCACCATCTGCTACTTCAGGCCGCGCGATTCGACAATATTCTTTGCGCCTCCAAGCGCTGAGAACTGAATAGGAGGCTTAATGTGAGATGGCTGGTCCTTGTTGCAGCGATTATGTTGAATGCGACGGCGAATATCCTCATCAAAACCGCGGTAGCAAATAGCAAGGCAGAAAACGTCGTTGCTCTGGTCAAGGATAAACTCGTTCATATTTCCAGCACTGGGGGGCATCTGCTGTTTTGTTCTTGCCCTGGCGTCGTTCAGCTACGTCCTTTCCAGAACGAACCTAAGTGTAGCCTATCCCATCTTGACCAGCGGCTGCTTTTTGCTTATCGGACTTGCATCTTGGCTGTTCTTCAAGGAGTCGATTACGCGCTGCACAGATCCTTGGATTCACATTGATCATTGCCGGTATTTGGCTGGTGGCACGTTAGAAGGAGAATGGAAGCAGTAGCCTGAGGGGATATCTCTAACATCTGGCACAAAATTATGCAATCCTACACTTACCCCCCAGAAACTGGACAACCCATTAAGGTGGATAACCTCTCCTCTCTGACGTGAAATAATTCAGTCCCGGGTAATTCTAAACGAACCTTGGGGACATCCTGGCTAAGTGACAAACTCCTGTGCGAGCATACTCGGTACGTTCCAGATAACCCTAAAACGGCCCATGGGGAAGCTCTTTACATTTTCAGGGATGCAAAAACTGTTACGGGTTGCGGGATCATAAAGACAGGATGAACAAAGGAACGGGCGAAGGGTGTAAGGCGTAGCATGGTATCCGTCGGCAACATGGAAAGATGGGCGATATCTCATCGGGTAATCTTGATCCTATTAGGGATCATCCTTATCGGAAGCCTCCTCAGAATCTACCATTTGGGCACCGAAAGCATTTGGTACGACGAAGCAGCCAGTATAGATGGATCTAAGGAAAGCTTTGTATCCGTAATAGAATCGTCTGGCAGGCTTCACAATCAGCCTCCGTTATATTTCGTTCTCCTTCATTTTTGGATGCTTCTTTTCGGAACGGGCGAAATAGCAGTAAGATCTTTATCGGCAATCTTCGGCATCATATCTATAGTTGTCATATATCAAGTGGGATGCCGGCTGTTCAACAGGAAAGTAGGGCTCATAAGTAGCTTCCTTTCCGCAATTTCCTGTTATCATATTCATTTCTCCCAAGAGGCCAGGGCTTATAGTCTTCTCCAATTATTAACGTTGCTGTCTTTTTCCTTTTTCATCAAAATAGTAAAAACAGATGACAAAAGAGAGTTGCATTTCGCCCTCTTGCTCCTGACCAATGTTTGCCTGGCCTATACCCATCCCTACGGTCTGTTTGTAATAATTTCACAGATTGTTTATTTTCTTTTCTTATGGAGTGAATATAAGCGACTAAGGTTTTGGTTCCTAGGCGTACAAGTAGCTACAGTCGCTTTCTTTTCGCCATGGATTCCCACTTTTTTTGGTAGAGTTTCGAAAATATCAGAAGGCTTTTGGATACCTAAGCCTTCATTGAAAGATATATTTGAAACGTTCGTAGATTACACCAGTGGTACCCAGGGGTTATCCAGGTTATCAATGACGTTCTGGTTAGTTTTCTCCATTCTTTGCTTGATTGGAGTTATTTCTATTAAGAAGGCTTAATGGCGGATGGACCCGGCGAAAGCTTCTTCAAAGCGTTAAAGGACTGAGCTGGAACATTTCGCTTGAATTCGTTGAAGAAATCCTACTATTATTACTATGGTTTTCCTTTCCCATTATCATACCTTTCATCGTATCCCAATTTTTTACTCCGATTTATGTGACAAGGTATACAATCGGTGCATCAGCAGCATTTTATCTGTTAGTCGCAAAGGGGATCAGCGCCTTTACCAACAGGAAGGCCCTGTTTTTTGTCGTCATACTTGTTTCCTTGTTATCCCTACCTGGACTACAATACTATTATTCGCATTATATGAAGGGCCAGAAGGCCCAGTGGAGAGAAATAACAGGTTTCATTGAACACAACACTCGGGTAAAAGACGTTATTATTATATGGCCAGATTATTATCAACTTCCTTTCAATTACTACTACAAAGGAAACTTAGAAAGATTCGGTATACCAGATGTGCAGGACACTAAGGAGATTGCTGGTCTTGTAGATGGGGCAACTGTCGGTAAGGAAAGGGTTTGGCTAGTTCTTTGCAGTCGGGGAAAACCTTCTCCCAAGGATTCCTTGATGGATAGGTTTGGAAGCGGCTCGGTAGTGCGTGAAAAGAAAGTTTTTGGCGAAATTGAGGTTTATTTGTTTGATTTGCACGTGGAATCCCCATGACGCCAAAAATCGTTATTTGAATTAGAGCATTGTTTGATGAGAACGAGGCAATATCGTGAATAGCTCAAGTGATTTACAAACTTCCGTCATAATTCCCACGTATAATGAAGCTCAAAACATTCCCTTAATTATTTCAAAGATTTGTAATGTATTCACGTTGGAAAACATACATGGAGAAATTATCGTCGTAGATGATTCATCGCCTGATGGGACAGGAAAGATTGCAGAATCCCTGGCAGACAAATATCCGGTTAGAGTCCTTATTCGAACGACAGATAGGGGGCTTGCAGCATCGGTCATAGACGGGATCAATTTATCGAAAGCGAAAACCTGTGTCGTTATGGATGCCGACGGAAGTCACCCTGTCGAGAAGATACCGGAAATGATACAACCAATTTTGAATGATTCTGCGGATATTACAGTAGGAAGCAGACATACTGAAGGAGGGGAAATAGGGGATTGGCCTTTGCATAGGAGATTAATTTCAAAGGTCGCAGGGATGCTCGCTAAAGGTTTAACAAGCATGTCGGATCCGACAACTGGATTTATGGCAATAAGGAGAGAATTACTTAATGGATTGAAATTAAGCCCTATCGGATGGAAAATCGTTTTAGAAATCGTTGTGAGACTGGGTTCCAAGCGGATGATTGAGATACCTATTACTTTTGAAGATAGGCAATTTGGGCAAAGCAAGATGAGTGCAAGAGAACAATGGAACTACATACGACATCTTTACCATTTATATCGGTATAAATACTCATCAATCGGCGAATTCATTAAATTCTGTATTGTTGGAGGTTCTGGAATATTTGTTGATATGGGGATAGTAATTTTATTAAAGGAATTTCTCCATTTGCCTACATTGGTGTGCGCGATGTTCGGATTTTTATTCGCGGTATCAACTAACTATGTCTTAAACCGTTATTGGAGTTTTGAACTCGGGAGGTATACACCGCTGATTCGCAGTTATCTACTATTCGTTGCTGTTTGCTCAATCGGGTTGCTGGTAAGGCTTATTACCATGTATTTCTTAATTGGATATGGGAAAATGGATTCCGGGAAATTATATATAGCAACGAATTTTATGGGAATCATGGCTGCAACGCTGGTAAATTTTTTTGGAAGCAAGTTTTTAGCTTTTTCACCCGGTAGGATCGCCTTCAAGGTAGGCTGACGGGGACGGGCCTGATAGGACAACGCAATCAGGCCAAAACCGGTTCCTTACAGGATGCTTCGCTATCCTTACAGGATGCTTCGCATCCTTACAGCGATGCTTTGCTATCGCAATTTCCGCAAAGGGAGCAGGTTCTGATTGGGCTTTTCAGTAATCACCAAACACCAAACACTAGCCACTTTTTTTTGAGAGGAGAATCTATGAATGATTTAGTTTCCATTAGTCCCGATGGTATCGAGCACCCTCTGCCTAAAGATGAAGAGTATAAAGTAGAGTTTGAACGGGTTCAGAAATTAGTTGCGCAGGCGAGGGGAAACGGCCAGGAAATCGTTGTGGTTATGGGTCTGGGTTTTGTTGGTGCGGTTATGGCAGCAATTGTTGCCGATACGGTGGGCGAGAACGGAAAGCCCTCAAAGTTTGTTATCGGTATGCAGCGGCCCAGTGTGCGCAGTTTCTGGAAGATCCCCATGCTCAATAGCGGGGTATCACCGGTTAAGGCCGAAGACCCTGAAGTAGCGCCGATGATCAAACGATGTGTTCTTGAGAAAAAAACCCTCACCGCCACCTTTACCTATGATGTGCTAGCCCTGGCAGATGTGGTGATTGTCGACGTACAACTCGACTATGCAAAAAGTGAACTGGGTAATGTGCGTACCGGCAATGTTGAGATGACTGCCCTTGAAGAATCGTTTGAGATTATTGGGAGACGGATTAAACCTGATGCGCTTGTTCTCATTGAAACCACAGTAGCTCCAGGGACAACGGAACAGGTGGCTTTTCCCGAAATGAGAAAGGTATTCCGGCAAAGGGGCATCGAGAGCGACCCCTTACTGGCTCACAGCTATGAGAGGGTCATGCCGGGCAGAGACTACGTCGCCTCTATTCGCGATTTCTGGAGGGTGTGCAGTGGTGTCAGTCAGGAGGCAACGGATAGGGTGGAAAAGTTCTTGAATGAGGTACTTAACACAAAAAAATTTCCGCTAACGGTTCTGGACAGACCGATAGAATCGGAGACAGCCAAGATTATGGAGAACAGTTACCGTGCGACAATTCTGGCCTTTATGGATGAGTGGAGTCTTTTTGCTGAAACAAACGGGGTGGACATCATGAAGGTGATCAAGGCAATTAAAATGCGCCCTACCCATAACAACATGATCTTCCCCGGTCCGGGTATCGGTGGATACTGTCTTCCCAAAGATGGGGGCCTGGGCGTATGGGCGTATAAACATATCCTTGGTTTCGAAGATGATATTTTCAAAATCACCCCCATGGCAATCGACATAAATGATACGCGTTCGCTTCACGCGGCTCAGCAGGTGCGGGATGGACTCCGAAATATGAATGTACCCATTGCGAGCGCCGAGGTGCTGATCCTGGGTGCTTCTTACCGGGAAGATGTGGGTGATACGCGGTACAGCGGTTCCGAGATCCTGATCCGCAGACTGGCAGAAATGGGAGCTGAAATCAGGGTCCATGATCCGTATGTCGACCACTGGTATGAATTTGAAAACCAGGAGAATTATCCCGATAACAACAAGAGCGTCTTCTTCAGAAATCAGAAGAAGCTGAAAGACCTGCGAATACAAAATGATTTAAGTGAGGCGCTGAGCGGTATTGACGCGCTCGTTCTTGCCGTGAGACATGAACCGTATCTCGACCTCGATCCGGATGAGGTTGTCAGGGCTGCAGGAAAGCCTATAGCAGTGATTGACTGTTTCTGCATCCTGGACGACGCCAAGATACGTCGTTACCTCGAACTGGACTGTGAAGTGAAAGGTCTGGGAAGGGGGCACATTAGAAGGATGAAGGAAGACGTAAAAAAGAAATAAGGGCCGTGAGCGAAACTTTGAACGGTTTTTTTAAGAACCTGACACGTGAGGGGCGACCGAATGCGCAGATCGGCGTATTCGCAGTCTTCACGATTATTGCGGGATACCTTGCATATGGTCCGCTGAGTGCTCTTGTCAGGATTGGCGAGTCCTCGGATATGGCCCTATCGACGCGTTGTACGCCGACGCGGGGGCTGACAGTGACTATTACTCGCATATACTACTCATCCCTTTCGTTTCGGCGTACTTTTTGTTTCTGGATCGCAAGAGCATCCTACAGCAGGCAAGATATTCCTATTTGGGTTTCGGCGTTGCGGCTTGCGGGCTGCTGTTTTACGGGGCCGCCCTGACGCTGAAAGGCTGGCTGGGGCAGAACGATTTTGTCTCTCTGACCACCGCGGGTTCTCTCATTTTCTGGTGGGGAGGCTTCCTTTTTGCGTTAGGGCCTGAGGCGTTTCGAGTCGCTCGCTTTCCCTTGCTGTTTCTGCTCTTTGCGGTCCCGATCCCCCAGTTTCTGCTGGATTGGTTTATCTATATTCTGCAGGTGGCATCGACGGAAGTGACGGAGTGGCTCTTCCAACTGACGGGCACCGATTACATCAGAAATGGGTTCGTGTACCGGCTGTCGAATATTACGATCGAGGTGGCAAAGGAATGCAGCGGGATACGGTCGAGTATCGCGCTGATAATCACCGGGGTATTGGCGGGCCATCTTTTCCTTCGCACGGGGTGGAGGCAGCTTGTCCTGGTCGTCGCAATGGTGCCCTTCACGATTTTTAAGAACGGCGTAAGAATAACGACGTTGAGTCTTCTCGCCATTTACGTTGACCGGAAGTTCATAACCGACAGTTTTCTGCACCACTCCGGCGGCTTCATCTTTTACCTGCCGGCGCTGGGGATGCTCGCGGTTGTCCTGTGGTGGCTGAGGAAAGGAGAAAGGAAGGACTGTCTCTCACAGAGCCCACAGAGAAAGACAGGAGACTGATCTCACGCCCACTCGCTGCGCTCCTTCGAGGCCGCAGAGGCGCAGAGGAAAGGCAAAAGAATTTCTCACACAGAGTCCACAGAGTTCACAGAGAAGTGCAGAGAGCTCTCTTTTGGCCTGATGCGAGAGAAGGCGCGCATCAGGTCCTTACAGGATGCCACGCTACCAAGCCCGACGCCTGGGGCGTGTGCATCGCATGCCGTCTCCGTGAACTCTGTGTGAGATAAAGTAGCTATGTTTGCCTCAAGAAAACTAGGTTTTTCGGCCGTCCTATTAGGATTGGCGCTGGTTTGTCTGGTCTTCTCCTACCGAGACCATCCTGATTGAATCGGGAAAGTTTCTTGCTCCCGAGGTCACCGGGAAAGCAGACGTCCTGATCCTGGAGGGGACTGAATTGATACGAGAGAGGCCCGTGAGAGCCGCTATGGAGCTGTTGGCCTTGGGCCGGGCTGATCGCATGGTGGTGGTTGTTCAGCAAGACCTTGCGGATGGGCCGATCTTTGCTTTACAGAATTATGCGCGTCTCGTAGCCGATGATATGGAGGCTCTTGGCTTGCGAAGGGATCAATTCCAGGTTATTGAAGTGCCCTCGAATCACCCCATAACGTTAACGGAGGCTCAAATAGCCCTTGCCACTCTTTCCCGAAGTGAAGTGCGGACCGTGCTCCTGATGGCTGAAGGCTTTCACGCGAGAAGGAGCTTCTGGGTTTATAAACAGGTGGGAACGTCTCTCGGCATGAAAATTTACCTATATCCGTATTTTCGCGAGTATGAGACGAAGACATGGTGGCGCACGGCTGACGGGTGCTACGATTTTTTTTCGGAGTCGGTTAAACTCCTTTATTACGTCATCAAGGGTTATATTCCGGTAAGAAGCTTGTTTGGGACGTAGGCAAACCAATAGAACCGTTGCAGGTTTCAGGTTACAAGTTACAGGTTAGACCGCAAAGACAGTTGCAAGTCGCAAGTTTGACCCCAAAGACAGTTGCAGGCTACAGGTTACAGGTTAGACTGCAAAGACTGTTGCAGGTGACAGCTCTCCCGCTACAGCGGGATATTTCCCGATCGTGAGGCAAAGCTTTGAAGAGCTATAATGACCTCGAAATCTATGTCATTTCGTATGATCTAGCAATAAAAGACCTAACATGCAACTTGTAACGTGTAACTTGCACCTTGTAACGTGTAACCCGTAACGGTTCTTCCACATGTCCTTTAACTCCATCATCTGTTACGCTGCTGCCTTGCTGACTGCGGTCATCGCCATCGCGGTGCTCTACCGCGATCCGCGCGCCTTTGTTCACCGCATTCTTGCCATCGGCCTCGCTGCCTGCGCTCTTGAGGCCGGCTTGATCGGCCTGGGCTTTGAGGCGACGTCCGCCGCGGCGTTCATGCAGTGGCAGGGCCTGCGGTTGGCCGCCGGCTCCTTCTTGCCCGCCATCTGGCTTCTCTTCTCCTTAAGCTTTGGCCGCGGCAATTACAAAGAGTTTCTCTCTCAATGGAAATGGGCCATCCTCGCTGCATTCGTCATCCCTATCGTCCTCATCGCGTTTTTCAGCGACTCCTTCTTCACGGGCAAGCCGCTCATGGACGAGGCCGGCTCGCTATTCTTAAGGCTCGGTTGGTCCGGCTACATTCTCCACCTGCTGTCGCTCCTCGGCGCTGTGCTGGTCCTCATGAACCTTGAGCGGACCCTCCGTCATTCGAGCGGGAGGACACGCTGGCAGGTGAAGTTCATGGTCTTCGGCGTCGGAGGCCTTTTCGGCGTTCACGTTTACACCGACAGCCAGGTCCTTCTTTATCGACTGCTCAGTACGAACCTGGAAGTCGTTGAGGCGGGTGTGCTTCTTCTTGCCGATCTCCTTGTGATCGTTTCCCTTACCCGAGCACGCCTGCTCAAGTTCGACTTCTATGTCTCGCACGCGGTCATCTACAACTCCCTCTCCCTCTTGCTCGTCGGCATCTACTTCATTCTTGTCGGCGTTATGGCCCGGCTTGTCTATGAATGGAAAGGCGCGGCCAGTATCCCGCTGCTCGCGTTTCTTCTCTTTGTTGCAATCGTCGGTCTTTCGGTGCTCTTTTTTTCCGACAGATTGCGCCTGCGACAGAAAGAGGTTCATCAGCCGGCACTTCAAGCGGCCCACGTACGATTACCAGCGGGTCTGGAGCGATTTCACGCAGAAGACAGCCGCCCTGACCCAGACCCGGGAGCTTTGCTCGAGTCCTCGTACGTTTGGTTTCCGAGACACTGGAGGCTCTCTCCGTTACCATCTGGCTTGTCGATGAGCAGTCGGAGCGCCTCAATTTTGCCGGCTCGACCGTTTTCTCGGAGGCTGATGCAAACAAGCTGAGGCTTGACCGGCAAGAGCGGAACGGCATTGACGCAGATGATGCGGGATCGGACGATGCCTGTCCACGTGGCGGGCTCAACGGATGAACAGGTTGAAGAGTTGAGGCGCCTTTATGGGATGGACCTTGAGGAAGCGCGGATCAAATATTGCTGTCCCTCTGAGCGCGGCGGGACGTTTCGTGGGCCTGATGACGGTGAGCGACAGAGTGGAAAGAGGACCTCTTTCACCGGAGGACTACGACCTGCTCAAAACGATTGCGGACCAGGCAGCCGCTAACCTGCTGAGTCTCAGGCTTTCTGAGCATCTGCGGCAGGCAAAGGAGTTGGAAGCCTTCCAGGTGATGTCAGCCTTCTTCATGCACGATTTGAAGAACCTTGCTTCAAAGCTCTCCCTCGTGACGCAGAACCTGCCTGTCCATTTTGACAACCCGGAGTTCCGTGATGACGCCTTGAAAACGGTGTCACAGAGTGTCTCCAAGATCAATGGAATGTGCACGAGGCTTTCTTTGTTGAGCCAGAAGCTGGAGTTACGTCCGAAAGAATCCGATCTGAACCAGTTTGTAGAGGAGACCCTCTCCGGACTTGATACGTACCTGAAGGTCCCCGTCGTGCGCGGGTTTCAGCCGGTCTCGCCGCTCGCGATCGATCCTGAGCAGATGCAGAAAGTGCTCGTCAATCTGGTGATGAATGCCCTCGATGCGGTTGGGGAGGATGGAGAGATAACGGTGACGACCGGGTACCGGGATGGCTGGACCGAGCTGTCTGTCAGTGACAACGGCAGCGGCATGTCGAAGGAGTTTGTGGAGAAGCACCTCTTCCGGCCGTTCCAGACGACCAAGAAACAAGGCATGGGTATTGGTCTGTTTCACTGCAAGACAATCGTGGAAGCACACGGCGGCAGGATTGAAGTGGAAAGCGAGGAAGGGAAAGGGACGACGTTCCACGTTCTCTTGCCGGCGAGACAAGAGACGAGATGAAAAGAGGCAAGGGTCTTGTCTCACGCCCACTCCGACGCACCAACGTCTTCGTTCGAGGCGCAGAGGCGCAGAGGAAAGGCAGGGATGTCTCTCACAGAGGTCACAGAGTTCACAGAGAAGGCACGAGAGCGTTGCCATGAATTCAGAGACAGAAGAATTCATGGCAAACCCCGTCCGGCTTTGCCGGATGCGGTATGAAAAATTCTAATGCACACGCCGAAGGCGTCGGGCTTGGCCTGATGCGCTTCTTCTCTCGCATCAGGCCAAAAGATAACCCTCAGCGTGCCTTCTCTGCGCCCTCTGCGGGCTCGAAGGAGCGGAGCGACTGGGCGTGAGATAAGCTCTTAAAGCAATACTGGGGGAAACGTGGATAAGCCGAAATTGCTCATCGTCGATGATGACGAAGATCTGCGGACGCAGATGAAATGGGCGCTGGCGCAGGACTACGAGGTCTTCCTCGCCGAGGACAGGCCGAGTGCGCTCGAGGCCGTGCGCACCGAGAAAGTGCCGGTCGTTACCCTCGATCTTGGATTGCCGCCGTGGCCTGCCAGCGTTGAAGAAGGGTTTGCGACCCTTGCAGAGATCCTCGCCTTCGACCCATTGATCAAGGTCATCATCGCAACCGGACGAGGCGAGAAGGAACATGCGCTGAGGGCTATAGCGGACGGTGCGTACGACTTTCTCTATAAGCCCGTTGAGATTGAAGAGCTAAGAGTGCTCTTGAAAAGGGCCTTTTATTTGGCGGGTCTGGAGCGGGAGCACCAGGAGCTGCAATCGAGGGTTGGCGATGAGCCTTTCCAGGGGATTCTCGGCACGAGTCCGAAAATGCAGGACGTCTTTGCCACTGTTCGCAAGGTGGCGACGACCGACGTGCCCGTGTTGGTAAGCGGCGAGAGCGGCACGGGCAAGGAACTCGTGGCGAGTGCCATTCATCGTCTGAGCCGCGCGCAAGAACCATCCTTTTGTGGTGATCAACTGCGGAGCGATACCGGAGAACCTCCTCGAAGCGGAGCTTTTCGGACACGAGAAAGGGGCATATACCGGTGCGCACGTTCAGCGCAGAGGGCGCGTGGAAGCGGCCCACAGCGGCACGCTCTTCCTGGATGAGATTGGTGAACTGTCTCTTGCCTTGCAGGTGAAGCTGCTGCGGTTTCTGCAAGAGCAGGTCATTGAGCGGATCGGTGGACGTGAGCAGATCAAGGTCGATGCCCGGGTGATCGCTGCCACGAACCGGGATTTGAAACAGGCGATGAAAGACGGAACCTTCAGGGAGGATCTCTATTTTCGACTCGGTGTCATCACGATCGCTTTGCCCCCGTTGAAGGAGCGGGAGGGAGACGTTGTGCTTCTCGCAAACGCATTTCTGCGGAAGTATGGGGCAGAGAATAAGAAGAAGCTGACGGGCTTCACAAACGAGGCCGTGAAGGCGCTGCAGGATTACCCATGGCCGGGAAATGTGCGCGAGCTGGAGAACCGGCTGAAGCGGGCGGTAATCATGGCTGAGGGAAATAGGATCATCGCCGGCCGATCTCGAGATGGAGGCGCCTGAGGACAAGCGAGGGGCGGCAACTCTGAAGGAGGCGAGGGAGGCCTTGGAGAAGGATCTGGTCACGAGGGCACTCGCAAGAAACAACGATAATATAACGAAGGCCGCGGAAGAACTCGGGCATCAGCCGGCCGACATTATATGAGTTGATGGAGAAGCTGGGGATAGGGGAGGAAGTAAGTTCGACGGAGTCGAACGGTTACAAGTTACACGTTAAGGTTACGAGTTACACGTTACACGTTCTCATCATCTCTCAAAGTTTCCGGCTTACCACGTATCAACGTATAATCAATCAACGTGTCAACGGCTGTTGGGAACGAGTTACGGGTTACAGGTTACAGTTAACCCAAAAAATGCGATGACAATAGGTACACCCGTAACATAAAGCCCATCAAGGCTTTCCCCACTTTCCCCTCAGAATGACTACTGCTGGTGCGGTTTTTTGGCCCACCCCCGATTACCGTTGTTCAGACAGGTCCAACTGCAGTGCAGTTGGGATCAACCTGCGGGACGTACTGACTGATGCGGGCAAACAGAGAAAAGAGCTTTGCCCTGACCTTCCTTCCCATCACCGAAATCCTGAGCACCGGCTCTCTCCCGTCACTTCCCATCTGGGCGGGGAGCACAAAGTACTTGTACCGGAGCGTCTTGAGCTGCTGCCCCCTTTCCTTTCTCCCGAGGAACTGCTGTTTGAAGAGGAGGAAGAGGTTATAGAGGAGCACCCTGAGCACCATGGCTGCCTCCACCGGATAGAAACTCTTCATGGAGAAGCCGCCGAGGGCAAAGTCTTCTTTCAGTTCCTTTATCGTGTTCTCATCGTTCGCCCGGGGCTTGCACCTCGTCCAGACCTCATACGGTGGTTCTTGTGAGCTGGTGATCCACGCGCTGAAGCGGTAGTCCCTGACATCAACCTCATGGGCAAAGAGGGGCAGCGTTTTCCCCATCGCCTTTGTTCTCCGGATGATGTTCTGGCGCACGACGATGTAGCGCCTCTCCTTCCCCCAGCCGGGATGCATGAAGCGGAACTCAGCTACCCATAAACCTCTGGTCATTTCTTTCCAGTTCGTGAGTCCGTAGATCTCCCGTTGAAGAGGTCTGATGAGTCGGGCGGCGATGATGTAGGTGAGATGGTTTTCCTCAAGGACCTCAATGAACTGCCGGAGATAAAAGCCGCTGTCGGCAATTACGCCGAGGACCGTGATGTGGCTGCGAACACGCGTATAAGAAGCAGAAAAAAAGGCAACGATGTTATTCCAGGACGCAACATTGCCGGAGCGCATCCAGAGATGGATCACGTATTTGCTCCGGTTGAGGAAGGCGAAAAGGGGACTGTGGCTCGGTCTGCCATGCTTGGTAGGATTGTAGCCTTTCTTCGCCCCTTCCTGTGCCCCGAACCGGACGAGTACGGTGGAATCAAACGTAAGCCAGTCTTCACTAATGGTCTCCCAGGGGATAAGCTGGCTGAGGTACGTCCAGACGTTCAGGGAGAGCGTTTCTGCGTCGTTCAGGCTCTTGATCCTGTTGAACAGCCGGGTGAGCGTCGTCGCGGCAGCGGGAAGGCGACCTGCCCCGAACACCGTGGCGAGAACATCTTTGTTTCCCAAGTAGACGAGGTGGGAGAACCGTTCGGCACCGGCATAGACCATAGCGGCATAGGCGATGACCTTGCCATAGATCCCCATGCCGTTCGGGGAAGACTCGGTGACGGGGAGTGCATGCTCGATCATCTGCGCAAAACCGATCTGCCGGAAGAAGGCTGCGATGAGAGCAAAGCCTCCGTAGGCCGTCATCTTCTTTTTGGTAAGAACAATTTTTATTTTGTTTACCGGGGTCGGCGTGATAGAATTCTTCTGCATTGTTTTATTCCTCCTTCCGCGTGGGGTTGGTTGTTTGGCGACGGTTGATTCTACTGCGGAAGGAGGATTTTTGTTAACTGTTATTTGAGACTAACTGCAGTTTTTGGGTTAAACCAACCAAAATGCGGAGGTCAGACTACTCGGACTTGTTGGTGTCGCAAGGAGTCGCATAAAGTAAGAAAGACCTTGGTGTATAGGGGCCCGCTGACTTTCGGTTAGCGGGCCTTTTCTTTTGTTGCACACCCGAATACCCGCGGCATCTACTTCATTGATCATTGGCCTGCTCGGCAAAGACTAAAGGCAAGGTCCTACATGGCCACAACGGCGCCGACAGTCGATGCAATCAAAGGAAAGCCAATTCGCAACCGCTAATGATGGAATATCTCAAAAGCAAATTTATACGCTAATATATTTGCTTTCAGGCAAATCTATTGTATAATGAGTACGTGCTCAGGGAAAGGTATTTGACGCCGTTTATCATCGAGGACCTTAAGGACAAGATGGTCTTTGTCGGGGGGCCGCGCCAGGTCGGGAAAACGACCCTCTGCCGTAACCTCATCGCAACGCATTTCGAGAACCACGCATACTTCAACTGGGACAATAGGAGAGACAGAAAGACTGTCATGGCTTCTTCCTGGCCCGGAGATGCACAGCTCCTTATCTTTGATGAACTGCACAAATACCGGCAGTGGAAAAGCTTTATCAAAGGCGAATATGACAAACTGAAAGAAACCTATAAGTTCCTTGTTACCGGCAGTGCGCGGCTCGATATCTACAGGCGCGGCGGCGACTCGTTGCAGGGGAGGTATCATTATTACCGGCTCCATCCATTCACGCTGGCCGAAATAGAGGGTATCAGCAATAAGGTTTCCGTTCAGGACAAACTGCCGACAGGAAGAGCATATTACCAGGAGACTCTGGATAGGCTGGACGAGTTCGGCGGGTTTCCTGAACCATTTGTGAAACAGAGCAAAAGACAGTCTGAGACGCTGGCACAATGAAAAGATCGACAGGATGTTCCGGGAAGATATTCTGGATGTCCAGGCAATACGCGATATCGGCAACATGAAACTGCTGAGCGACATTCTGCCGTCAAAGGTCGGCTCGTTGCTGTCGCTCAATACCATCAGGCAGGACCTTGGAGTAAGCTTCCGTGCTGTTGCACACTGGATGGACATCCTGGAGGCCTTTTATTATCATTTCCGGATATACCCCTTCTCTGCAAAGAAAATACGGTCCCTCAAAAAAGAGCCGAAGCTCTATCTATGGGACTGGTCTGAAGTTGAGGATGAAGCTGCCCGCTTTGAGAACCTTATAGCATCCCATCTGCTGAAACTGGTGCATTTCATAACTGATTATGAGGGATACAAGTCAGAACTCTATTTCTTGAGGGATGTTGACAAGCGCGAGGTTGACTTTTTGGTGACCATAGGCGGCAAGCCGTGGTTTGCAGTCGAGGTTAAGCTTAATGATACCAGCCTCTCACCTCACCTCCTCTACTTCAAGGAAAGGCTGTCGATCCCCTATGTTTACCAGGTAGTGAAGAAGACCGCTATTGACAGGATCGAGAAAGGAACAAGGATTATTTCAGCCGGGAAATTCCTTTCGGGCCTGATATAGTTTTTCTGACCGCGCCGTCTATGACAAAAACCGCTGGTCAAAAGTGTAATCCTCGATGTCACCCATCTGCACCCGGGCCATTTCAGGATGGGCCGGGTTGATCAGATAATTGCGCTCCTGGTACATCACCGCCGACGGTACGGCAAGAACGAGTGTTTCTCTTGACTTGACCCATTTTGCTCCGATATGCGCCAGTTCGGGGGGCGCCGGATACGTGTTCCATCCCTTCGGCAGATCATCCACCATGATCTGTTTTGTTGTTGCTGTATCGTCGATGATAATCGTGGCAAGGCTGAGACCCTTGAGCGTCGCAGCACGTGTCCTGTTGACATAAAGTTCCAACGCGGCCAGCGATCTGCTTTGTGATGTATAAAGTACGCTTATGCCTTTAGGGTTCCATCGGCCGCCCTGAATGCTTGCGCCGATACCTGACAGATCCCGGATATGCTCGGTTCTGCCGATTCTATAGACAATCACGATACGACACCATATTCGATCCTGCCGATCACATCATCGACCATGTCTACTCCGACTGTCGAGACAAGGAGACTTATCGGGGTCTTGTTTCCCAGGGCGATGCACGGCGCCTGAAGCCACGCGCGGAATTCCTCCCTGTTACCCAGAACCTTAATGCCTCTCACCGTCAACTGGGCAAGCTTAATGGCACGGTCGGACACATTCCGATCGAAGTGTTTCCCCTCCGGCTGCCTCTGTATGGTCCGGACATTGATGGACAACAGCGTGGCCAGCACCGTGTTTGGGACGCACATGGCTTCGGCAAGGTGTTTAATCTGTTCTTTCAACACCCCCTTGGTGCCAAGCTTGACGAGATCGAGAGGCGTCCTGATTTTGTCCTTAAGCCCAAGTACGTTTTCTATGTTGACCTGCATTGACGGCCCTCCTTCGTCCTGCGACAACAATCCATATTTTATGACTTAATGTCGCTATTGTCAATAATAACTTTCGGTCAGACCCATGGACTACTTCATGGCGTCGGAATTCTTTACGATTGTAGAAATAGAACAAAATTTTTCCACCTGAATCTTTCGAGTAAGTAAAACACACTTAGCTAATTATATCGGAATGTTAGAAGCAATTTCTTTTGGTCAGCCGGATTGTTGAACGTTGGGTATGATGCTTGCAATCTACTCGCCTTATGACGAACCGGGCAGCAGCGACAGACGGTTAAGATTGCGGTCAAGGTTAGGGTTAAGGCAAGATGGAGAGACAACCCTAATCACATGATGTGAGAAGAAAAGTCTCAGAATTACGGATGTGGGAATCCACCGTAAGGTGATGAACGATGACAGAAGCGATGTCGGCGATTTTTATGGTTGTACCGGAGCCTGCGATAATTGTCCTTCTCGGTGTGGTGCTCGTCGGGCTCGGGCTCTACGGCGTGTATAGACGTAAAAGGCGACGCGTGAAATAAGTATTGGCGCGGTACCTAAGAAGAAGGTGGACGATGGTATTCCGTCGGCCACCTTCTTCGTTTTACCGATTCAGCGTTAGCGTAAACCGTTCCGAATTGGCGTCGGTTTTTCTTACAATTCAAAAAATTCCCTAAAAGTTGGAGGCGTTCAGATTTTCTGGCAGAGGCTTTGCGAGAGCGTCGGCTATGTTTACACTCTAGGGGTACTGTGGGCAGCCCGGTCGCTTGTTTGGCTGGGGGCGGGACTGGTGGGATGCCACAAATACGTAGTAAAATCAGACTAGTACGGTTTGCGTGGGCAGGCTTGTGCCTCTTGTGGGCCGGATGGCACCGCTCTTGCTACAATAGACTTAAGCTCTTTGGCTAATTACAAAAAATGAAAATAGAAAGAACCTAAGGAGGTAAAGGAAATGAAAAGTCGCGGGATGGTTGTGTTAGTTGTTTTGGGTCTTCTGCTCGTTCCAATGGCCGCTGGAGCCTATGACGGGAGCGCGTGGCTGGTAACAAACACTCAGGCGCAGAATGCTAGCCCGTCCAGTTTCGTCGGATTGGGCACGCCTAACGTGACGTTTACCACGCCCGCCATCAATTTTACCAGTATATCCGGTGGGAATGATTCTGCGTTTTTCACGGTAGGCTCTTGGTTAACACATGGTGGGGCGACTATAGTAACCGGGAGCGCGGGGAATCTCGCCACGATTATGAGTGACCAGAGTGTTAACGTTAACAAAGGCACGCTAATGCAGTTCACGGGCACTGCCTTTTTTACCAACGGCCAGGCGTTCACCATTGCACACGATGACGGGGTTGTCGCGATCGTCGGTGGGCTTACACTCATTAATCAGCCGGGCATCACAGCTCCGGAGGTTACGACAGGGACCTATACTGGTCCGACTGGCAATCAGGCTTTTACGTTTTACTATGGTGAATGCCAGACTGCACCGGCTGTGTTTCAGACCACTTTAATTCCCAGCCAACAGGTTCCCGAGCCGGTCACCCTCGTGTTTCTGGGGTTAGGCCTTCTGGGTGTTGCTGCGGCAAGGAAGCGATTGAAATAAAACGATTTTCTTAGCTAGACAAAAAGGCAGGGATAGGTCCCTGCCTTTTTTGTTCTTTTCTGCATTCTCTATAATGATATAGACCACCTTTGGCCTGATGTGAGAGAACGATCAGGCCAAGCTGCGCCGAGCAGCCATGTGAATGCTGCCCACAACACCGCACGTCGGTTGCGTCGGCCCCCCTATCTAATGGGATTCATCCTTTTGTTTAAACGTCGTCTCGCGCAAAAATGAACGCTCTACAGATTATTTTAGACAAAAATAGCTGCTGCAATTAGGACATGGCCTGACGGCTAAAGGAGAAACTGAGAACCTGTTGAGCACAGGTTTTGTCCGAAAAGCTTACAGCCGTGGCTAGTTGGCGAAGGCGCGGGGAGCGCTGTATCCTGGAACGTGTTCTTAGATGGGTTCTCATACAGTGCACTTTATCTGTCGGGATTCTTTTACAACTTATCTGAACACGGTTGCGGGTCAATCATATAACATCACTTTCTGGTTGGCCGGCCCGCCCAGTCCACTGATACAAGCCCAAATGACTTTAGGGCGGACTGGGATGGGAATCCACTATTGAGTCTGGTCAACAGCGGCTATTTTGATTATACCCAACATACATTTAACAAAATAGCTTCCACGTCATCTACTATTCTTCAGTTCAACGGCCGCGACGTCCCGGGCCCGCTCTCCGTCTGGACGACGTCAGTGTCACCGAGGCACAGGCTATTCCGGAACCCACCATCATACTTCTTCTCGGTCTGGGCCTATATAGGCCTGGCAGTGGTGAGGAGGGAACCCAGGCAGTGAATCACCACAAATCCTCCCCCACTAAGCGCGTGGGTAGGCCCCGGTTCAATCGCGGAAGCTCGCCGCGATCGTATTGTTAAGGTCACGTTTGTGAGCATATAGGAAGTCACTGCGCCGACAGATGGCCCGTCTACCTTGACATTAGCATGGTGTGACCGGAGTTAGCCGACACTTGAAGGTCTGGTCCCCTGGGCCGACATTCACCGGTCCTGACGGAGAAATGGGGCCCCCCTTGCCTGCGGTGGCAGTGATCCTGTAAGTGTTGACAGCGAGTGATGCAGTCACGCTGCCATTGCCACTCACGGTAATGGTGCAGGTCGCTGACGTCCCCGAGCAAGGCCCCGGACCGATCGGTGAAGGTTGACCCGGCATTCGCTGCCGCAGTGAGCGAGACCTGCGTGCCCTGCCGTGAAGGTTGTTCCCGGCGGACTGTTTATCGCCGTTCCCGTGATCGTTGTTTATAGGTTTTCACGGCGAAGCTTGCCGCGATCGTGTGGTTAGCAGTCACCTTTGAGAACGTGTAAGAGCTGACCGCGCCTTGGGAAACCCCATCCACTTTGATATTGGAGATGGTGTAGCCGGAGTTAGCCGCTATAGCGAAAGTCTGGCTTCCCCCCTGGGTAACATTCACAGAGCCCGATGGAGAAATAGAGCCGCCGGCTCCCGCCGTACCGGTGATAGTATAAGCGGTCGTGCCTGCTTGAGAGACGGTGAACACCTGGCCGGCGATCGTGAGGTTTGCGGTTCGCGAGCTGGTATTGTTATTGGGTGCAACGGAATACATGACGCTGCCATTACCCGTGCCGCTTGCTCCCGAAGTCAAGGTCAGCCAGCTTGGTGGGGTCGAAGAGCTCCAGGCACAGCCTGTGGGCGCGTTTACCGTTACATTGCCTGCTCCTCCGGAGGAGCCAAAGGATGCGCTACTGGATGAAAGGGAAATAGGTACAAGACGGGGGCGGGCTGGTAGGTCCCGGGAGGCGTGGTGTACGTCACTTCGTCGGAGAACGCGCTTTCCGCAGAGCTGTTATAGGCTGTCACCGCGAAATAGTAGGTCGTGCCATCGCCGAGGCCCGTTACCTGATAACTGGTGACGTTTTTGACGTCGATCGGTCGTCGTGTACTTTCTGCTAGCAGTGCCGTAATAAACTTTGTAACCCCGTAGGCTGCTATCGGCTGACAGGATCCCACGTGAGGGTTAGCCTGGGCAGCAAAGAGACTCTGCCCGAAAAGCATCAAGAGGATACCCACCAGCAGGGCAAAAGACATTTTTGACAAAGAAAAACGTGACACGTTGTTGCCTCCTGTCGTGGGTGGCGGCAGAAGTTGTGCCAAAAAGCGCACCGAGGGATTGTTTGATGTTTTTGCAGACTTAAACAATGCGGAATAGGTTAATAAGCTACCTCCTGTATGTCAAGTCTTTTAATCACATGTTTCACAAAAAATGCGGGACTGGTCTCGCTGGATGGGAGGGTTTCCAGCGGTTACCACCAGTCCCGCATAGGGGAGAAGGAGGCGCGTGAATTACGCGGTGGTATGGGCTAGTGCTTGCCTAATGCTATGCTCTCTTCGTCGAGTTGAATGTAGCTGTTACGGTCATGTTGCCGGTCATTACGACGGTGCACGTGCTTGATGTGCCGGAGCACGCGCCTGACCAGCCGCCGAACGTCGAACGCCTGTCCGCTTGAGCGGTTAGCGTGACGCTCGTGCCCTGCTTGAAGGTTGACCCGGATGGATTCTTGGTGACCGTACCGTTCCCCGAGCCGCTTTTGGTGACGGTCAGTGTATAGCTGGACTGAGGCTGGGCGAAGCTTGCTTGAACGCTGAGGTTCGAATTCATGGTCACCGTGCAGGTGGTTGCTGTGCCGGAGCATGCGCCCTGACCAGCCGGCAAAGGTTGAATTTGCGCCGGCTGTGGCAGTCAGGGTAACGGACGTACCAGCGTTGAAGGTTGTCCCCGATGGGCTGCTGGTCACCGTACCGCTACCCGCGCCACTCTTCGAGACAGTCAGGGTGTAACTGAGTTGAGACTGGGCAGAAGCTCGCTTGAATCGTATGATTTGCCGTCACGCTGCTGAAAGTGTATGAGCTGACCGCTCCCACAGAGGCCCCATCGACGTTAACATCCGCGATTGTATACCCGTCGTCGGGTTATGGTGAAAGTCTGGCTGCTGCCGCCGCTGACGCTGACATTCCCCGACGGGGAGATAGACCCGCCCGTCCCTGCCTGGCGGTGATGGTGTAAGACGACTTGAGCGTTGAAGGTTGCGGTCACATTCAGGTTGCTATTCATGGTGACGGAAGAGCTGGTTCCTGTCCCAGAGCATGCCTCCTGACCACCCGCCAAAGGTGGAATTTGCATCGGGTGCGGCGGTGAGGTTAACAGACGTCCCTGCAGGGAAGCTTGTCCCCGATGGACTGTTCGTCACCGTACCGCTACCCGTGCCCGCTCTTGCGTGATGGTCAGAGTGTAGTTCACGGCGGCAAAGCTCGCATTGATCGTATGACTGGCCGTTACATTGCTGAAGGTGTAGCTACTGACCTTGCCCACCGACGCCCCATCGACGGTAACACTGGAGATCGCATAGCCGCTCGCCGGGCTGATCGTAAAGGTCTGGTTTGCCCCTGCGTTAACACTGACGGATCCCGACGGTGAGATGGATCCACCCGTCCCGGCACTGGCGGTGACGGTATAGGCCTGAGTGTTGAAGGTTGCGCCCACGCTGAGGTTCGAGTTCATGGTCACCGTGCAGGTGGCTGCCGTTCCGGAGCATGCCCCTGACCAGCCTGCAAAGGTTGAATTTGCGCCGGGCGTGGCAGTCAGGGTAACGGACGTACCAGCGTTGAAGGTTGTCCCCGTTGGGCTGCTGGTCACCGTACCGCTACCCGCGCCACTCTTCGAGATAGTCAATGTGTAAGTCTGTACGCCCGCCTGGTTGACCGTCAAGGTTTGTCCGGCGACGGTGAGGCCGGCGATGCGCGAGGCAGTACCTGTGTTGGCGGCCACGGAATAGGAGACCGTGCCGTTCCCTGTCCCGCTCGCGCCCGATGTGACTGAGATCCAGGAGGAACCGTTTGAGGTGGTCCAGTTGCACGCAGCGCCTGCAGTCACGTTTACGGTCCCTGTGCCGCCGCCGGCACCAAATGACTGGCTGGCAGGACGAGATGGTGTAGGTGCAGGCGGACGGCACTGTGTACGTGACCTCATTGGAGAACCCGCTCTCAGTGCGGGCAGCATCATAAGCTGTTGCCGCAAAGTAATAGGTGGCCCCTTCGCTCAGACTGGGGACCGTGTAGGTTGTCTGAGCGCTGGTGTCGGCTGACCACGAGTAGTTCTTGGAGACGGTGCCCCAGTAGACCTTGTAGCCTGCGAGGGCAGGGTCGGTTCCGGGGTCCCAGGCGACCGTTGCCTGAGCCGCGAATGCGCAATCAGTCGACGGAATTAGGGAATAGGCGAAGATGATTGTCAGGATGCTCAGGGCGAGTAGGGCTAGTCTGGCCGCACGCCCGGAGGAAAGGTGTCCGAATGCCATTGCAGCACCTCCATGGCTGATATTCGTTTTGGGCCAGCGAATGCCAGCACAAGGAAGGTGCTGCGTTCGCCTGGCAACCCTGCTACCGTATCCCCGTCAGGGAACTTAGGCCAGTGGCTTTGCGTCCCACCCTTTCGGATGGTTTGCCCTTTTCAGGTTCATTTTCGTTATCGTCTGCTTCACTGAGAAACTTTATGGGGTCTAAAGACCTAATGCGTAGAAGACGATTGTCTCACACAGAGCTCGCACTTCGAGGCCGCAGAGCGCAGAGAAAAGCTCGCAGAGTAGAGCAGAGAGTGCAGAGTTAATGCACCGGAGAGTATGAGAGTGCTTGCTCAGAATTCTCGGAGAGAATTCCTCGCCTCGCATCCGGCTTCGCGGGAAAGTTTACGGACACTGACTACCCTTCCGGCGAAGGCCGGACGGTGTTTACCGGAATGGTCCTCTCAACCATTCCGGGAAATCAAATGTCATGTCTCTTCAAGTCTTTCCTCTGCGACCTCTGCGGCCTCTAGCGAATGAGATGAGCGGGCGTGAGATAAAGTTCTAGCTTCTGTCACGTACTTGTGGCGGACGAATTCTATGACTCCGGGCAGGATCGAGATGATGATGATGGCGAGGATGACGAGTGAAAAGTTGCGCCTCACGATGGGAACGTTGCCGAAGAAATAGCCGGCCAGAACCAGAATCATGATCCAGCCGACGCCTCCGACGACGTTGTACGCGATGAAGCGTACGTAAGTCATGCTTCCGATGCCGGCGACAAATGGCGCGAAGGTGCGGATGATGGGGACGAATCGGGCGATGATGATCGTCTTGCCGCCGTATTTCTCATAGAACTGGTGAGTGCGATCAAGGTATTCCTTTTTGAAAAAGCGCGATGTCTTCTGAGTGAAGACCTTGGGCCCCACGAGATGGCCTATCCAGTAGTTGACCGTGTCCCCTGCCACAGCCGCGACAGAGAGCGATACGACGATGCCCGTGAGGTTTAAAGAGCCGAGGGCCGCAAACGTGCCGGCGGCGAAGAGCAGGGAATCGCCCGGAAGGATGGGTGTCACGACCAGCCCCGTTTCGCAGAAGATGATGAGAAAGAGCAGCAGGTGCGTCCAGAGGCCATAGGTTCTTATGATCTCATCCAGATGCTTGTCCAGATGAAGAATAACGTCGATGGCCCAGGTAAGAAGTTCTGTCATTTTGGCGACAAAAGATAGCATCATCGGCTGCCGAATACAAGAGTGCGGCCCTGAAGGACCTGTTACAAGTTACACGTTACAGGTTGCAAGTTCAAGAGACAAAAACACGTTACTGTTCCAAGTTGCAGGTTAAGAAGAGAGGCTGAGTTAACAACAGTGGCCAGACGTAAGTAATTGTTTCTGTTTGTGTTTTTTATAACGTGTAACCTGCAACTTGTAACATGAAACCGGCCTCCTGCATTTTTTTCTGGACAGATTTTAGGGGGTGTGTTACAAAGTGGGCAGAACACAAGAACCAACTCGACCGTCAAAACCACAAAAAATCATGCGCAGAATTCAGACGATACCTCAGGAAGGCTTTCACTCCTATCACCATCATGATCGTGCCTCATTCCAAGTCGAAGCTGCTGCGGCTCAGGATTCCTCTTACGCTGCTTGTCGCGGTCCCGGTCCTGTGGGGTTTCGGCACGTTTTACGTCGTCTCCATCGGTGTCGAGACAGCCAAATATTCAGAGATGAGTAGGAAGCTTTCGTACTTTTCGAGCCAGTTTACTGAAATGCGCTCTACTCTGTCGTCTCTTGAGGCGGCAGAGGGAGAGTTCAGGCGGCTCTTTTCCTTGAAGTCAAAGAAGAAGGTGTTGGAAGCAGTCAGTACGAACGAGACGGGTGCGCCGGACCTTGAGCTTTTGAAGAAGCATGTGGCCGAAGCGATGGCTTCTGTGGCCGAGATCAGGCGGTATATCCGCGAAGAAAGGGATACGTATTTTGCCACACCGATCGGATGGCCGGCGCCCGGTGCTCTGAGTTCAGGTTTCGGGACGAGGGCCAGCCCGCAGACTGGCGAGCCGGCCTTTCATTCCGGCGTGGACATCAGGGTGCCTTCAGGCACTCCCGTGCAAGTCACGGCCGATGGCATTGTGATTGTTTCGGGTTGGGTGGGCGGCAATGGTAACATCGTGGTCGTAGAACATGGTCATGACTTCAGTACCGCTTACGCCCACAATACGCGGAACCTGGTGAAGGTGGGGCAGAGAGTGAAGCGCGGCGATACGATAGCGATCTCCGGCGCCACCGGCATGACAACAGGCCCGCACGTTCATTACGAAGTGTGGAAGCGCGGGGTCCCAAGGGATCCTATCTCATTCTTAGAGGAGAGGTCGTGATGTTCGGAAAAAGGCAAACGACTCTGACGACGGTCATCGGCGCCGATTCCAGCTTGCGCGGAGAGCTCCAGTCCAAGGGAACGGTCAGAATAGACGGCACTTTTGACGGAAACATTCAGGCGGATTGCGTGATCGTTGGCGAATCGGGATTGATACGGGGAGACGTAGTGTCGAGGGAAACGACCGTGGGCGGGAAGGTGGAAGGGACCATCCGCTGCAGCGAATCGGCCGAGATCACACCCAAAGGACAGGTCCGCGGCGACATATCCACGCCAAAGCTTTCCGTGGCGGAAGGCGGTCTCTTCGAGGGTCGCTCGCACATGCTGAAGGCGACCGAGGCCGAGCGCTCGACGGTGCTGCCGCTGATATCACCCGAGAAGTAAAGCCTTCTTTTGTCTCACACAGAGATTACAGAGAAGAGATTAGTCTCACGCCCACTCCGACACACTACCGTCGTCGTTCGAGGCCGCAGAGGAAAAGCGGCAGAGGAAGGACATGAGGAGAGAAATACTTGAGAGTATGCAGGTGCTTGCTCTGAATTCTCCGAGAGAATTCTTCGCATCGCATCCGGCTCCCTTACAGGGTGCTTCGCTATCGCGGGAATTTCACTTACACTGACCCCCTTCCGGCAGCGCCGGACGGGGGTTTACCCGGAATGGTCCTCTCAACCATTCCGGGCAAGAATCTCATTCTCTCGCTTCCTATCTTTCCTCTGCGACTCTGCGGCCTCGAACGAGCGAAGCGAGTGGGCGTGAGATAATGTCTGTAATGAAGTCCCTTCGCCAACCTCAAGTCGACGCGATGAATTTCTTTATTGCCTCGAAGTATTGATCGATGCCGGTAAACATGATGTCGTTGTGATCGGCCCCGGGAATTATGACCAGCCTCTTCTCGGCGCTCCCCAGGTTATCGTAAAATCTTCTCGCCTCTTCCAGAGGTACGAGCGTATCGTCCTCACCATGAAGGATAAGCGCCGGCAGCTTGATCGCGCGCACCATGGCGAGAGCTTCTTCCAGGGCGCTGTCAGCATCGGCATCTATCTGAAGGGAAAGGCCCAGGTGTTTCATGACAGGAAGGATGCTTACAAAACCGCTTTCGATAATGAGTGCTCTGAAATCCTCTTTCCAACGATAGGCCAGCTCGATTGCGGAGATGCTCCCAAGCGATCTTCCCATGATCCAGAGGCCGCCTTTAAATTTTCTGGTAGAAATCTCTTCTTTCACCGCCGCGAAAATCAGATGACAGTCCCTGGAAATTGCAGTGAGGGTTGGTGAGCCCCCGCTGGCGCCGTATCCTCTGTAATCTGCGACCACGAGGTTAAGTTCTCGCTGGTTGTAAAGAGGGGCGATATGGTCATAGTCGCTCACGACTTCGCCGTTGCCGTGAAAGTAGAGGATCAGGGGCCAGTTCTCGTCACCGACATAAAAACGGCAGGAGACGTCAACACCCGTCTCCACGGGGACAAAGAGGTCGAATGCATTTTTGGGTGCGCGCGTGAAGTCAGGGCGAGGATAAAAGATGTAGTTCAGAAGGTGTGAATCATCAATGCGAGTGTAATCCGGCATGCCGCCTCCTTACCTATCCTACTAAAATATGGTAAAGTAAGCAAGGTTCTGCGGTGCAGTGCCTCATAAACGAGAGGGAGTATGGCCCGGCTGCGCGGTCACCATCTGATCTGCCTCTATTTCTTTGAAGGGGATTTGGACGAGCGAGCGTATGGATTAAATAGAGAGCGTATCCTCGCGTGCGTCGAGGAGGGAGAGCCGGTGGAAGTTGTTAATGGCGCGGATGACCTGTGTGCATCATGTCGTCATCTCACTGAAGCACGATGTACCTATAAGGATGGGGCGGAGGAAGAAATCAGGAAGCTCGATAGAATGGCGACGGAGTATCTGGGCGTATCAGCGGGTGCGAGCGTATCATGGCAGGGCATTGCTCAGCGCGTGATCGATGCACCGGGAGTCTGGTTTTCGCAGTTTTGCCATGGATGTGATTGGCAAGCAGATTGCCGGAGAGGGTGTCTCCCGTGAGCATCACCTATGGCATAGCAGAAGATATAGGGTTACGTCCGAGCATGGAGGATGCCCATGCGATCTGGGACATTCAGGAGGACGGACTCTTCAGCGCTGAGGTCTACGACGGTCATGGGGGCAGAGAGGCTGCGTATGCTGCTTCAGAAATGCTGACCCCTGATTTCTTGTCTTCATTGAGGTCTGAACGTGCGAAGCCGGCTTCCGACAAGAGGCCCGATCGCGAATTATTGAGAGAAGCATACCTGGCTGCTGATCGCTATATGAGTGACCGCAGCATTGCGAGCGGGACTGCGGCTGCTACCTTCCACATTATTGGTGATAGATTCCTTGCCGCTAACGTGGGCGACTCGCGGGTGGTTCTGGGCACGCGTCGCGATGCTGTCCAACTTACGCTCGATCATAAGCCGGATGTACCTGCCGAACGTTCGCGAATCGAGTCGCTGGGCGGGGTGGTTGTTACCCTATGCCGTCCCCAGGGTACAAGGCATACTCGCCATGAGTCGAGCCCTGGGAGACCCGAGCCTCAAGCCATACGTCAGCGCTGAACCACGTATTGCCGAAGGGCTTCTGGGCTCCGAAAATGATTTCGCGGTGGTTGCCTGCGATGGTGTCTGGGATGTGCTCAGGCCACAAGACGTGATTAAAGTGGCGCGCGATGTGGGCGATCCGCAAGCGGCAGCGGAACGCATCGTGGCGAAAGCGCTCGGGGCCGGCAGCAGCGACAACGTAACGGTGATAGTCCTCGACCTGCGCCAGCACACCGCACAGATCGCGCGCAAGAAGATGGAGATCCTGGCAGTGCTTGACCGGGCAGGCGAGTAATACTTTGTTATAAGTTCGGGTTAGGGGCGTAAGCCGTTACAGGTTACAGACAAAACATGTTAGAAGACATGTTACGACGAACGACGCACAACGAAGTGTCTTCTCCACGGCTAACGGTTCATGTCGTCTAACAGGTAGTATCCCGTAACCCGCAACGTGTAGTCGTAACAGGCTTTACTTTACCAGCGCGAGGGTGGCTTTGAATTCGTCGGTTCCTGCTCGCTTGAGCAATTCGTAGATCACCATCTCTGTCGAGGTGATCGTAACGCCGCTCGCGCGCATTCTCTCAACAGCGACATTCCAGTTGTCAACAGTCCGTGAGGATATGGCGTCGCGTACGACATGGACGTTGAACTGTGGTGCGGCATACAGCGCGGTCTGTGCAACACAGATATGCGCCTCGAGCCCCGTCAGTATAAGCGTCTTTCTTCCGCTCCGATGAATTGTATCAGCGAACTCATCAGATAAAAAACAGTTAAACGCGAGTTTTGAAATTGGTTTGACTGTTTGTTTGCGGTGAGAAAGATCGAAGACTGTGGCGCCGAGTTTCCCCTGCTCCGTAACCACGACCGGTAGCCCGATGATATCAGAGAAGGCAAGGAGTCGGGTCGCGTTCTCGGTGACCGTTTCGCGATGCGCCATCGCCGGCAGCAGTTTTTCCTGCATGTCGATGATGACCAGGAGGCTCTCTTCTCTTTCCAACAAATTGTAACGACCAAGAGTGTTGGATGCCATAACCATATCCTCCCGCGCTCGCACGCTATTTTTGATAGACCAGACAACCAAACGGACCGGATAGACCAAAATAGGGTGCGGCGCGGAAGGATATGGTAACGTACAACGGGGAACTTAAACAAAGGGTGATAAAGGGTGGCGAATCGGCGGCCCTAGTTTAGTTTCACCCTTTGTGATGCAGTTAGTACTTAATCTGCATCTCTTCGCCGCAGCAGATAATGTCACATGCTCCGCAGTCGCACGTCTCGTCTACCGTGAGCACAATGCCGCACGTGTCACAGTAAAGCTTACTACCCGCTTTCTTCGATGGAGCCTTCTTCGACTTCGAGGCAGAGGCTTTCTTCTTCGCCGGAGCTGCTTTCTTCTTCGCCGGAGCCTTCTTTGCTGCCTTCTTAGGTGCTGCCTTCTTAGGTGCCACCTTCTTAGGTGCCGCCTTCTTCGCCGGTGCTTTCTTCATTGCCACTCTCATCACCCCCTTTCACCTACCGAAATGATTTCCGCCGACTCGCCTTGTTGAATAGCACGCCGCAATAGTGCTCACGTGCTGACAATTGTTCTTCGTAACTGCTCACAACAAATTCTCCTGTCAATGTTATTGAGCATGCTCGATACCTATCCTTGAAGATCTCTTGAGACTCTTCAGAATTGTAGGATCACCGTGCACCCTTCCAACAAGATTGACAGCGCTCGCGGGAACAGGCTCTGGGCCCGTACTTATCGGCGTTGGACCAAAAAAAATTGCAAGAGCGGATCCGGGAGGCCAGTAACCAATGTCACCGACACTCACCTTTGTCGTCGCTGTATCATCGAGAGGTCGCTGAACAGGAATCTCGAAATAGAACTCATCGCCCCACACGGATGGCTTTGTCTCAAGAGGAAGAACCGCGCCAATGGCCTTTGCGCAGTCGGTGTCGAAAAGTTCTGCGTCGAGTTGAACATGATCGACGACAATTTTCACCTGCGTCGGCATGTTTTGCATCCTTCCCAGATCCTTGTGGAACAAGCGTTCATTAAAGATAAGAATAAGGCCAATTACGCTGCGATGCAAGAGAAAAATAAAAAAAATAGAAAAAAAGAAGAAAAACTTTTAAGAGAAAAGTGATCTGAAGTTGGTGATTGTAATTTTGATTCACTTGATGTAATCTTGCTGAAGCGCTCCAGGAGCGGTTGTGCATAGGTGTGTATGTGTAAGACGGATCATACGAAGAATATAAATCGAGACGAGAAGTTTTTTTTCAGCGCGAGCTACAAATTTGTTTTCAGATTGACTAGCGGATGTCATCAACCAATCAACGTGACTATTGCGTTACGAGCAGCCAGCAGGCGCAACGGTTTAGAGGTGGAGCAGATATGACCATGTTCCTTATTTCTTTTTTCTCTCTCTACAGCTTGCTTCACTTCTATATCTTTATGAAAGCGAAGGCCGCTCTCGCACTCAGTCTTCGGTCAAGCCTGATACTCGTCTTCTTCATGCTTCTGATGATTGCGGCGCCTGCGATCGTTCGCCTCTTAGAAAAATATGAGCTCGAATTCCTCGCGCGTGTCATGGCATATGTCGGCTACACGTGGCTGGGGTTTCTTTTTCTTCTCGTTTGCAGTTCGATCGTGGTTGATCTCTATCGTTTGCTTCTCTACCTCGTGAGCTTCGTCCCGGGCATTGAAGCCGCGACTAACGTCTTGAGATCGGCGGTATCGTCGAGAGGCTATTTTCTCTTGGCGTTGTCGGTATCGGTGCTCATAGCCGTCTACGGTAGTTTTGAGGCGAGGCAGATCCGTGTTGAGAAAGTCGTTGTGCGGAGCGCTAAGATTCCTGTTCGGGTAAGTCCGCTACGTATTGCGCAGATTTCAGATGTGCACATCGGTTTGATCGTGCGTGATGATAGAGTCGAGAGGATCATGGAGCAGGTGAAAAAGACGGAGCCGGATCTTTTTCTGTCGACGGGTGATCTTGTCGACGGGGAGGTGAGCAGTCTCGGTGGAGTCGCAAAAATGCTTCAAGAAGTAAATCCCCGTTTCGGTAAATTTGCGATCACGGGTAACCATGAGTTCTACGCGGGTATCGAGCAAGCCGTGGCTTTCACGAAAAGGGCCGGCTTCACTATGCTGAGAGGAGAGCGCATCACGGTTGAGGATTTTCTGACGATAGTCGGGGTGGATGATCCGTCGGGACCGGGCATGCTGAAGGGTGACGGTGACCTGGAGAGAAAGCTTCTTGCCGAATCTTCACCTACCGGGTTTACGCTCTTACTTAAACATCGACCCGACGTGGAGCGGGGCAACCTGGGTCTATTCGATCTTCAGCTTTCCGGCCACGTGCATAAGGGGCAGATTTTTCCTTTCAGGCTCATCACTCGTCTCTTCTATCCGATGTACTCAGGATTTTATAGGCTTGCAAACCAGTCCGCACTTTATGTAAGTGGAGGGTCAGGCACCTGGGGCCCACCCATCCGCTTCCTCGCCCCGCCGGAAGTCACGTTGATAGAACTGGTGCACGGAGAATAACCGTTACAGGTTACAGAGTTGCAGGTTACAGTTTAACTAGCAAAAACTTGTGACGTCTTTTCAACCGGAACCGTGCACACTTTTTGGTATTCAGTGTTAAGTGAGAAGGCTCGAAGCTGTGTTACCCTACGGTCTTCTAATCTGCAACCTGTAACAGGTCTTAGTTTTGGTCTTTCAACCTGCAACCTGTAACTTGTAACGTCATTGAACTTTCCTTGAACTCTCTTCCTTTCCAGAGCATGTAGATGGCCGGGTAGATGATCAGCTCCAGGATCGTGGAGGTGATGACGCCGCCGACCATGGGGGCAGCGATCCTTTTCATGACGTCAGAGCCGGCGCCGTGGCTGAACATGACGGGGATGAGGCCGGCAAGGATTACTCCCACGGTCATGATCTTCGGGCGGATCCTTTTGACCGCGCCGTGCATGATGGCATCCTTGAGGTCTGCAATGCCGGCAAGTTTCCCCTCCTTCTTCCACTTGTCATAGGCAAGTTCCAGGTAGAGGAGCATCACCACGCCTGTTTCCGCGTCAAGGCCGGCAAGCGCGATGATGCCCACCCAGACAGCGATGCTCATGTTGTAGTTGAGGAGGTAGAGGAGCCAGAAGGAGCCGACAAGGGAGAACGGAACCGCGAGAAGTACGATGATCGTCTTAAAGACCGATTTCGTGTTGAGATAGATGAGCACGAAGATGATTAGAAAGGTGAGCGGGATGACCAGTTTCAGCCGTTCGATGCGTTTTCACAAGGTACTCGTACTCACCGCTCCATTCAAGACGGTAGCCCTCCGGGATTTTCAAGGAGGCAACGCTCCTCTTTGCCTCGTCCACGTATCCCCCGACATCGCGGCCTGAAAAATCGACGAATACATACAATGATAGAAGGCCCTCTTCGCTCTTTATGCTGGTTGGTCCCCGGACGATCTTGATGTCGGCTACCTGCTCCAGCGGAACCTCGCAGATCCCCCGACTGAGGCAGCAGAGCCGCCCATACCGGAGCCCGCGCCTGAAGCCACCTGCTGCTGCCCCATCTGTGGTACGGGTATCAACACGCGTTTGAGCATTTCCCTTGTATCCCGGAGTTCCCGGGCATAGCGTAGGTTGACGGGATAGCGCTCTCTTCCCTCGATGGTCGTGGTCAGGTTCATCCCCCCGACCGCTGCTTCTATCACTTCCTGGACATCCTCGACGGTGAGACCGTAGCGAGCCGCCTCCTCCCGCTTTATCTCGAAATCGAGGAAGTAACCCGTTGTGACCCGCTCCGCATAGGCGCTCCGCGTGCCCGGAATCTGTTTCATGTGGTGCTCTATCTGCAACCCGATCTTCTCAAGCTCATCAAGGTTGGGCCCGAGCACTTTGATACCTACCGGTGTCCTTATGCCGGTGGCGTTCATGTCGATCCGGGCTTTTATGGGCATGGTAAACGAATTGGAAACGCCGGGGATGGTCAAGGGCGTCGTTCATCTCGTTCTTGAGTTTGTCAACGGTCATGCCGGGCCGCCACTCGACTCAGGCTTCAGGTTGACGACGGTTTCGAACATCTCGAGCGGCGCCGGGTCTGTAGCCGTCTCTGCCCGGCCGGCCTTGCCGAAGACCTGGGATACCTCGGGAATCTTCATCAGCAACTTATCCTGCAACTGAAGGAGATCGGTGGCGACCGAGATCGATGCCAGCCGGCACGGTGACCGGCATGTAGAAGAGTGTGCCCTCGTAGAGAGGAGGCATGAACTCTGAGCCCAGTCTGCATGAAGGGGAATGACGGTCGATCGGCAAGTACGAGGATAGCAGCCGACGATCACGCTCTTCTTGAATCGCAGCGCGAAGCTCGCGACAGGCTCGTAGAGCCAGTGCAGGAGGCGACTCACCGGATTCTTTTCCTCAGGCCTTATCTTGCCCCTGATAAAGAGCGTCATGAGCACCGGCGTGAGGGTGACGGCGAGAAATGAGGAAAAGAGCATGGCAAAGGTCTTCGTGTAGGCGAGGGGTTTGAAGAGCCTTCCCGCCTGCGCCTGCAGCGTGAAGACCGGAAGAAAGCCGACGGTGATCACGAGGAGTGAAAAGAAAAGCGATGGCCCCACTTCCTTTGCAGCTTCGATAACGACGTCGACTCGCTTTCCCTGCCTGCCATGCTCTTCCCATTCTTCCAGCTTCTTGTGGGCATTCTCCACCATGATGATCGAGGCGTCGACCATCGCGCCGATGGCGATGGCAATGCCGGCGAGGCTCATGATGTTGGACGTCACCCCGATGTAGTACATGCAGATGAAGGACATGATGATGGCTATGGGAAGCGTCAGGATGACCACGAGGGCGCTGGGCAGGTGGAAGAGGAAGACGAGGCAGACGACGCTCACGGCGATGGCAGAGCTTTATGATCTCTTCCTTGAGTGTGGCGATGGAGCGGATGATCAGATCGGACCGGTCGTACGTGGTGACGATCTTCACGCCGGGGGAAGCGAAGGCTCGATATCCTGTCTTGATCTTCTGCTTTCACCCGCTCGATGACGTTGAGCACGTTTTCGCCGAAGCGCACGACGACGATGCCGCCGGCGACTTCGCCCTTGCCGTCAAGGTCCGCGACTCCGCGGCGTATCTCCGGCCCGAGCTGGATGTTGGCTACGTTCTTGAGGTAAATAGGCGTTCCGGCAGCGGTTGTGCCGACCGCGATATCTTCGATGTCTTTGATCGTCTTGATGTAACCCCGGCCTCGCACCATGTACTCGACGCCGGAGAACTCGATTACCCGCCCTTCGACGTCGAGGTTGCTCCTCCTGACCGCTTCCATGACTTTCGTGATTGGAATGTTATAGGCGGCAAGGCGGTTGGGATCGACGGTGATCTGGTACTGCTTGACGAACCCGCCCACGCTCGCAACCTGCGAAACGCCGGGAACACTTTCGAGAGCGAGCTTGAGCTGCCAGTCCTGGAGCGACCGAAGCTGTGCCAGGTCGAGGTTCCCCTTCTCATCGACGACCGCGTAAGAGAATCCCCACCCGAGGCTTGTCGCATCGGGGCCGAGCACGGGGTTGATACCTGCAGGAAGCTTGTTTCTCACTGCCTGGAGATACTCCAGAACCCGGCTTCTTGCCCAATAGATATCGGTCCCTTCTTCGAAGATAACGTAGATGAAGGAGCTTCCGAAAAAGGAGAAACCACGCACGGCCTGCACCTTGGGTGCGGCAAGGAGCGTGGACGAGATGGGATAGGTGATCTGGTCTTCGACGAGGTCGGGGCTCCGCCCAGTCCAGTCGGTGTAGATGATCACCTGGGTATCGGAGAGATCGGGGATCGCGTCGAGGGGCGTATGCTGCAGTGCCCAGTAACCCCAGGCGATGGCAAAGAAGATCATCAGGAATACGAAGAATTTATTTCTTGCGCTTAGTTCGATTATCTTAGCGATCACTGTTGGCTCACCTTCGCGCGCATTACTTAGTCGACTGCGTCGTCGCGTTCCTCGACGTATCAAATGTACGCCTGCGTCGCTCCTCCTACAACGTCGTCATGGCCGATCCTGACACCCGGAACCCGTAATCGCATCGCCGGCAAGCGGCCTTAACATCGCAACGGTCTCTAATGCCTGTGCGCCGGTGGCGCTGCCTGTTGAGGTGCTTTCTCTGCGGACCCTGGACCCTGGCCCCCGGTAGCGATAGCGAAGCATCCCCGTGGGAAGCATCCTGTAAGGAACCCGGTTTCTGTATCTTCAGCGGTTCTACTCCCTTCAGCTTTGCCTCAGAATCGATGAGGAAGTTCGCCGCCGCTGCGACCTTATCGCCTGCCTTGAGCCCTGCCGTGATCTCCACCATCTTCTCCGCCCTCACGCCGACGCGCACCTCGCGCGGCTCAAAATTGCCGTCTCCCTTGTCAACGTACGCGATCTGCCTCAAGCCCGTATCTATGACCGCATCCTCAGGAACGGCCAGCTTTTGCCCGAGGTTGATCTGGAGTTCCACATTGGTGAACATCTGCGGTTTCAACTGCATTCCGGGGTTGGGAATGACGAACCTGGCCTTGGCTGTCCTCGTCTCGCCGGTTAACGTTGGGTATATGTAGTCGATCTTTGATGAAAACTGCCGGCCCGGAAAATAGCTCAGCTGGATGGTTGCGGGCTCTCCCACCTTGAGCATGGGCAACTCATATTCGTATATGTCCGCGGTTATCCAGATCGTCGAGAGATCTGCTATGTCGAAGAGTTTCTCTCCCGCCATCACCTTCATGCCCTGGACTGCTGTTTTCTGCAGCACGTAGCCGCTTACGGGGCTATATATGGTCAGGGTGCGGATCGGTTTTTCGCTCTCCTCTATCTTCTTGATCTGGTCATCGCTGATGTCCCAGAGCTTCAAGCGCTGCCGGGCCGCCTCTACCAACGTTTCCGCATCTTTTGAAATCATAGTCCCGAAGCCCGATTGCGTCTCGGTTTGCGCAGACCCGTTCTTTGCCTGAGCCCGCTTTGTCCATCTGACCACGTTGATGAATTCCTGTTGCGTGGCCCAGAGCTCAGGACTGTAAACCTCCGCAAGCGGCTCCCCGTTCTTCACATGTATGCCCGTGTAATTGACGTAGAGCTTCTCAATCCAGCCCTCGACTTTGGTGTTCACGGTGTAAAGCTTCCTCTGGTCATACTCAACCGTTCCCACGGTCCTGATGACCTTCTTGAGCGGCTGGACAGAGACGGTTGCTATCTTTACGCCGATGAGCTGTTGTTTCTCCGGAGAGATCTCTATAGTCGGTGCTTCCGCCGGAGCCTGCCCCGGAGCGCTCTGTATCCGGGGGCTCCGCGGTGGCCTGCGCCTGACCTTTTGGCTTGCTCGGCAGGCTATTCGCGGGCATGACTCGCGCACCGCCAAGAAAACCTGCCTTTGAAAGGTAGATCATAAGAACCGCGATAACGACTGCTCCACCGATAATCATCAGGCTCTTTGTTTTCATTTCGTCCCTCCTGCCGCTGCGTCAGTTGTCGTGGTCAGCGCTTCGAGTCTTGCTATGGCCTTTTCCCTTTCAGCGTACTGGGTCCAGTAGAGGAGTTCGACATCGAGTAACGCCTTGAGTCTCGTTGTTACGGTGAGTGCCTCGGTCTTGCCTGCCACATACCCGGACAGGGCCAGCTGAACGTCCTGCTGTGCTTTCGGAATGAGCCCGTCCTTGTACAGCCCATCAACCGTGCGGCGGTCTTTGCCATGGAATAACTGTCACGGATGGCGGACGGCAAGCATGTAACTCGGTGGCCTGAAGCTCCTGTTTTGCCTCGCTCAGGGAAGCCCTGGCTTCGAGAACGGCTTGGTCCTGTTTCGTCTTCTGGTAGATCGGAAGCGGAATCGACGCCGTAAGGTTCCACATATCCAGAAAAGGACCGCTTCTGTAAAAATAGTTAGCGCTGATCGTAAAGTCAGGATAATACTCTTTCCTGGCCAGCTTCACCTTGGCCTCCGCTCCCTTGAATCATCTTCTCCTTCGCCTTCACTTCGGGGGAGCGCTCCTTTGCCAGAGCGAGGCTTTCGTCCAGGGTGAGGCTCAAGGGCGTTTGAGAAGTTTCTACGGGCCGCCCCAGCTGATGATTCACGTCTCTTCCCATGGTCGTGTTGAGCATGCCCTGGACCGCCTCTATCTTCTGTTGCTGCATCTCTTCCTTCTCCAGTAGCATGTACTTCTCAGTCTGGGCCATGATGACTTCCTGCTGGGAGCCCATGCCGGACCCGTAACGCGCTGTCGCTGCATCTTCGACCCTGGAGAAAAGGTCGGTCCTCTCCTTCAGAATGTCGATTGTCTTATAGGCAAGGAAGAGATCGTAGTACTGTTCTTTGATTTTCGCGGCGAGCCTCAGTTTGGCAGCGTTGTAAAGATCCGCAAGCCCCTGAGCGTCGCGCGCTGCCATCTCTTCCTTGAGTGAGCGCTTTCCCGGAAAGAAGAACATCTGGGAGAGACCGAACATGCCCATGGCACCTATCTCATCTCCCAGGGTGATTCTCTGGAACCCTTCGTTCTGGTAACCAAACATGAACATCGGGTCCGGAAGGCTCTTTGCCTGCGGAATCCTGTATTTCGCCGCTTCCACCCTTGCCTCGAAGGCTTGAAGCTCCGGGCTGTTCTTCAGGCACTCATCGATCAAATCCTGCAGCCGGAGCGGTTGATCCTCCGCCCTGGCCATCCCCGGGGAGATCACCAGGAGCAAAGCCAGCAAAAGCAACACGGCGCACAGCCAGGCACCGCTCATACGCAGAATGCGTGTAACGTGAAATGATTTCAAAGCGATCACCTCCTGATCCCTCTCGTGTCGTTTGCCCACGAGGCAACGCGGGAAGACGCATGCCCCGCTACTTTGCATCCACGGTGAACTTCGCCGTCTGTGTCTTATTGGCCCGGGTTACTTTTATGCTGATGTTCCATGAGCCGGACATCGAGAGATTCATCGCCGCTTTGTATGCGTCTCCCTTAAGCTCCGCGTCGGCTCTTGTAGTTCATGGCAGGCATGCCCGGCATGGCAGGCATGGAATATTCCACCAGTACTTTTGCGTCGGTTACTGCCTTCCCGCCCGCATCTTTCACGGCGATTTCCATGTTGTTCGTTCCCGAGATCGGCGGGTTCTTGTCGATCTTGACGTCCACGGTGAGGTCTCCCGCCTTTTTCGTTACCTCGTAATCTTTCGCGTAGACCGTACCTGCAAGTAACAGAACCATGACCATAAGAATTGTGAATCTCTTCATGTCGATCCTCCTCATCGGTTATTTGTTGCCCGTTGCATGACGGGCAGGTCTTATTATGGTAATGAATCGTATTAATGTAAGACAGAATGATCGGCCGCTCAATGGCCCGCAAGGGCGCACCGAGAGCGTATGACTGGAGCGTTACATCAACAGATGAGTTTGGTTGTGTCGAAGGGTAATGTTTCTGAGGGGGCCCTCGCCTGCACCCAGCCCGGGCAGAGCTCTTTCTCCGGCGAACACGACCCTGCTGCAATACGCGCCGGTACCACCCAGGCATTAAGCGAAGTGGGGCTTATTGAATTAGTGGCAGCCGTGACGGGGAGAGCTGACCCTTCATCGTTGCTGCCCTGATTGAGGTCGCAGTCACACGGAGTCGGTCTGTCGCAGCAACAACCGCCCTGATGAGTGGAGTGCTGGTGGGTGCTGCCCGTGTGCGCATGCTTAGGCGCGACGGCCTTCAAGTAACACGGCCCGAACATGGCTGCTGCGGCATGCAATGTTTGCCCAGCCACGAAGAGCGAGGCAAGCAACATTGCACAGGCTACGTGAAGAGTGAATCCCCGTCTGGTCATGGTCTTATGCACGATAAAATATAGTACGCATGTTATACTTTGTCAACTAAGTTAGTAAACAACGTAACTAAGGGTTTACTGCATCGACGTAGATCAAACAACCCGTCCGCAATCGAAACTCGTCGAAAACACTAGAAGTCTGTTGAAATAGCGCCATTCTTATGATAGATTAGCCTGAATTGCGCCCTTTTACACTATGAATGTCAGAGAAAGGTTAGAGGATCGAGAGGAACGTACGCTCTCCCCGTTTGCCCAGAAAAGTTCTAAGACGCGGGGCAGGCAGAGGCCGGAACCTGCGTGCGATATACGGCCGTCATTTCAGCATGATCGGGACAGGATCATACATAGCAAGTCGTTTCGAAGACTGAAGCACAAGACACAGGTGTTTCTCTTTCCCACGGACGACCATTACCGGACGCGGCTGACGCACACGGTGGAGGTATCCCAGATCGCAAGAACGATTGCGAAAGCGCTATTCCTTAACGAAGATCTCACCGAAGCCATCGCGCTGGGTCACGACCTGGGACACGGACCGTTCGGACATGCGGGCGAGGAAGTTTTGAACAGGATACACAAAGGTGGTTTCAGCCATCATGAGCAGAGCCTGCGTATCGTAGATCGTCTGGAGCGTGATGGGCAGGGTCTTAACTTAACCTTCGAGGTGCGTGATGGCATTCTAAAACATGCCAAAGGCAAGGGTGATATCCTCGCCAGGGATAAGAAGGACAAGCCGCTGACCCGTGAGGCTGAAGTGGTCAGAGTGGCGGACGTCATTGCTTATACCAATCATGACATCGATGATGCAATCCGAGGTCATGTGATCGACGGTTCCGATCTGCCGAGAGACTGTGTGAAATCTCTCGGGGAGACACACGGACAGAGGATCGACTCGATGGTGCGCGGCGTCATATGGGAATCTCTTGAGCATGAGGAGCGGGGCATTTGCATCAAAGAAGAGATTGAAGAGCGGATGAAGGAACTGCGTGGATTTCTGTGGCAGCGTGTGTACGAGAGCAAGCTGGTGCACGAAGACTTCGAAAAGTGCTCAAGAATCCTTGAGGAGCTCTACGTGCACTTCCTGAAGAAGCCGGATGCGTTTATGGAAGAGACCGGCAGAAATGATTTTTATGATGAGCCTGCCACCTGCGTGTGTGACTATCTTGCGGGCATGACAGACAGGTACGCGTTCAACCTTTATGAAAAATTATTTCTTCCGCTACCTTGGAAGATAGCCATTTGAGGGAGGGCCACGATGAAGAAAAAGATCTTGATCGCAGATAAGGACTCCAGTCTCAAGGAGGCCTTCCGCATCATATTTTCTGAGGACAAGTATGACATCCTGTACGCGGCCTCGGGAAAAGAGGTTGAGAGGCTGGCAGATACCGATCATCCGGAGATCTACATCATAAATGTCAACCTTCTAAAGAGCAGCGGGATAGAGGTTTACCGGAAACTTCAAAAGGATAAGCTGCTCGATAACGCCCGCTTCTTTTTCATGAAGGATGAGAATGACAGTACGGAGCTTCTCGGTTTTCAAGCCGAAGGGGTGATAGAAAAACCGATCAACTTCTTCAAGGTCCACGAGCGGATTGCCAAAGAGGACGATCTTATCGTGCTTACGGATGAGGTGGCAGAGACACAACCTCAGGCAGAACAACACATACGACAACAGAAAGAGCAGTGGGCAGCGCCACAGAAAGAGCAGTGGGCAGCGCCACAGAAGCAACAACAGGCAGCACAGTGGGTAGTGCAACAGAAAGAACAACAGACAGCACAAGAGACGGGAGAATCCGCTACGAAGGAGGCTGCTGTGAAAGAAGAGATCGATCTGAAGGCCGGGGTAGAAGGGCTTGCCAGGGAGTTGGGTGGTCGGCCTGTTGTCGGCACTGAGGAATTCGCGCCGGCCCTGGAGGCTGAGCTGCGCCGTGTCCTGAATGTAACCATGGAGGAGATAGTGCCGAGATTTGTGGATAGGATGACCCCCGTCCTTTCGACATTTGTAGAAGAGTATACGCGACGCGTGGTCTATGAAACAGCCGAGAAGGTCATCAAAGAGGAAATAGACAAGTTGCTCAAAGAATCGACTTCATGACAGAGAAGATTTACGAACCAAACGCGGTCGAGCGGAAATGGTACAGCTTCTGGCTGGAAAAAGGTTATTTCAAGGCAGAGAGCGTTTCCGGGAAACCTCCATTCTGTATAGTCATACCCCCTCCCAACGTGACGGGTGTGCTCCATATGGGCCATGCCCTGAACAACACGCTCCAGGACATCTCCACGCGTTACAAGAGGATGCGCGGGTATAACGCGCTCTGGTTGCCCGGTATGGACCACGCGGGGATAGCGACCCAAAACGTGGTTGAACGGGAACTGATGAAAGAAGGACTCACCCCGGAAGCCCTGGGAAGGGACGCCTTCATTGAGAAGGTGTGGCAGTGGAAAGAGAAGTCAGGCGGGACCATCATTGAACAACTGAAGAGGCTGGGCTGCTCCTGCGACTGGTCCCGGGAACGCTTCACCATGGATGCGGGGCTCTCCCGGGCGGTGCGTGAAGTATTTGTAAGGCTTTATGAAGAGGGGCTGATCTATCGCGGCAATTACATCATCAACTGGTGCCCGCGCTGCAAGACCGCGCTCTCCGACGTGGAAGTAGAACACGAGGAGACGAAGGGGCATCTCTACTATATCCGGTATCCGCTGGCGGAAGGCGACGGGTTTGTCACGGTTGCCACCACACGTCCGGAGACGATGCTCGGAGACACAGCGGTTGCGGTTAATCCGGAAGACCCGCGGTATCATCGTTACATCGGGAAGGACGTGATCCTTCCCATCGCGCAGAAACGTATCCCGGTGATAGGCGATACCTACGTGGACATGACGTTTGGAACAGGGGCGCTCAAGATAACGCCTGCCCACGACTTCAACGACTTTGAAATTGGAAAGGTGCACTCACTCGGCATCGTTAAGGTCATAGACGAAGAAGGCAAGATGAACGAGCATGCCTTCCACTACAAAGGTATGGACCGGTTCGAAGCGCGCGAGAAGATTGTCGAAGAGCTGCGCCGGGAAGGCCTGCTCGAGAAGATCGATGATTATGGCCTCATCGTTGGCAGGTGTTATCGCTGCAAGACCGTCGTGGAGCCGATGCTCTCCCTTCAGTGGTTTGTTACCATGAAGCCGCTGGCGACTCCCGCCATCGAAGCAGTCAAAGCCGACCGGGTGCGCATCATCCCCGAGATGTGGGAGAAGGTTTACTTCGAGTGGATGGAGAATATCAAGGACTGGTGCATATCGAGACAGATCTGGTGGGGACACCGTATTCCTGTCTGGTACTGCGATACCTGCCAAAAGATGTATGTATCGAGAAAAGAGCCGACCTCGTGCGAGCAATGCAAGGGCGAGTTGCGGCAGGAATCGGACGTGCTCGACACGTGGTTTTCGTCAGGACTCTGGCCCTTCTCGACCCTCGGGTGGCCCGACAGCACCGACGATCTGCGCACCTTTTACCCCACGTCTCTCCTCGTGACCGGATTTGACATCCTCTTTTTCTGGGTAGCGAGGATGATTATGATGGGACTCCACTTCATGGGCGACGTGCCTTTCAAAGAGGTTTACATACACGCCCTTGTGCGGGACGCTGAGGGACGCAAGATGAGCAAGTCGAAGGGCAACGTAATCGATCCCCTTATGATGCTCGACAAGTACGGCACCGACGCCTTCAGGTTTACACTTGCGATGCTGGCAGCTCAAGGTCGTGACGTGCTCCTCTCCGAAGAGCGCGTCGAAGGAGGACGTAATTTCGTCAACAAGCTGTGGAATGCCTCCCGTCTGACAACGGCTTTGCTCGAAGGCAAGGAATTTAGTGCCGACAATGCCGGATCTTCTTTTCTCCCGGACCGCTGGATACGGTCGCGTGTCCGGAAGGTGGCTGGTGAGGTTGAGGAAAGCATAAATGCGTACCGTTACAGCGAAGCTGCAATCACACTCCATAGCTTTGTGTGGCACGAATTCTGTGATTGGTATCTGGAACTGGTCAAACCAAACCTCTACGGCAAAGTGACCCGGTTCGATGCGAATGCAACTGCTTCGACCCTCCATGGAACCTTTCTGGACATCTTGAGGCTTCTCCATCCTTTCACGCCGTTTATTACGGAAGAGATATATCAGCGGATGCCTCTCAAGGGAAAGGAGAGCATCATGATCGAGCCCTTCCCTCGGCATGACGCTTCAGAGATCGACGAGCAGGCCGAGGCCGGCATGAATATGCTGATGGGTGTCGTCGATGTGATCAGGAACATTCGCGGTGAAATGGGCTTTGCCCCGAACGTAAGGATCGAGACACGGATACGCGCCGGGCGTCATGCACCTCTTCTCGAGGAATACGCGTTCTATATTAAAGAGCTGGCCAAGGTCGAGGACCTTCTTTTCGTTACGGATGGGGTATCGGAGCGGTCTGCCATCGGCATTCACGGGGACGTTGAAATTTTTATCCCCATCAAGGACCCGCAGATCATCGTCCGGGAAATTGGCAGGATTGATAAGGAACTGGCAAAAATAGGCCCTGATATCGAGAGGGTGTTGAAAAAGATCAACAACGAAGAGTTCCGCGGAAAGGCCCCTCCGGAGGTCATCAAGAAAGAGGAGGCGGTCTATGAAGATCTCTGCCAGAAGCGGGATAAGCTGGTCGGGAACAGAGCCACGCTTGAAGGCTTGCTGAAGACCTAAAACGCAAGGTCATTAGATTAAGGTTAGACCGGTCTCCAGAGGAGACCAGCCAGACCAAGCAGACCAGAGTAGACTAAATAGACCAAATAGACTAGAAGGCGCTTAAGACCATGCCGCTCAATTTTTCCATCGTCGAGCGTTTTACCGCAGAATGCCAGGAAGCGATGCGCGACAAGATCCTTCTCAGGCATGATCGCTATCATATGCTCTCAGCCTTGGGAGAGAGACTCTATCAAGCGATGCGGGACTATGAGACGTTCGAAGCGGAGCTCGCCTCCATGATCAAGTCTATAGAAGAGGCCAAAACTTACGAGGAACTCGGGGAGCATCATCAGCGTTCTGTCGCCGGAGTCAGGAACTATTTTTTGGAAGAGCAGACGCTGGTTGACGTGCACGACCTCTTTGGCCACATCAGGGATGCTATCACGGCACGGGTACTCTTCCTCGTTGAGCAGGAAATGGAACGGGACGGGCTGGGGCGTCCTCCCGTGGAATATGCGTGGGTCGGCCTCGGCAGCGAGGGTAGAAACGAACAGACCTTTGTGACCGACCAGGATAATATGATCATCTATGACGAAACTAACGACGCAGCTATTGCCGGGGCCCTGGCCAGGAGTCTGCAAAATTATCGCACGAGTGCAAAAAAAGAAGAGGCCCGGAATGACGCCGGCATCCGCGAACTCGTCGCCTCTTATTACGAAGAGCTCGCCCGGAGGGTTGTTGAGAGGCTTCATGTGGTCGGCTTCAGTAAGTGTAAGGGCGGGATCATGCCTTCCAATGAAAAATGGCGGGGTTCTACCCGTGACTGGGAGAAGAAAGTAAGAGAGACCCTTACAGAGGACAAGAAAACGCTCGAACTGCTCGATCTGATTATCCTCTCGGATGCACGACACATCTATGGAGCGAAGCGGATCTTCGACATCTTCCTCCAGCGATTTTATGCGATGTTGCAGGAGAACCGGGCCGTTATGAAGGAGCTGGCGCAGTCTGCCGTGCTCATGCCGACAGCGTTAGGTTTTTTCGGCAGATTCAAGGTCGAAGGAGAAGGGGAACATAAGGGCAAACTGAACATCAAGCTGCATGGCTGGGCGCCCCTCATCATGTCGGTGCGGGCGCTTGCACTCGCAGAGGGAATTAGCGATACCAATACCCTGAAGAGGATCAGAAAGCTGCGCGAGATGAATCTCATAAAGCGCGAGCTGGAAGAGGAGCTCGTTGATGCGTATCTCCTCTTTGTGAAGTTTCGGGTGATGAACCAGATCAATGAGCCTGACAGCAATAATGCGAACCATGTAAACCCGGATGCGCTTGATCCCGAAGAGGCCGGAAAACTGCGCAGGGGAATGAGGGTTGTGGAGTCTTTCCAGAAATATATCAACGAGATTTTGCTATTCGGACAACCTTTCTAGGGAGGATAGCATGAAGGTAGCAGAGGTCATGAACAAGAACGTAGTGACGTGTCACCCCTCTGAAAAGCTAACCGTGATTATCAATAAATTTGAGCTCTTTCACATAGCCGGTATGCCGGTTACGGAGAAGGGAAGCCTCGTCGGGATTGTCACCCAAACGGATGTGCTTAGAGCGGTGAAGGAAGGGTCAATTCAAGATGCGACCGTCAGAGATGTCATGACGAGTGAGGTGGTTGTAATATCACCAACGGACTCGGCAGTGCACGCTGCAAAGCTGATGGTGGGAAAAAAGGTCAATAGAATACCGGTGGTCGAGGATGGGAAGCTGGTCGGAATCGTGACGAGGGGCGACCTCATCCGGGCCGCGGCCGTTTACGAGTGAAGAGGGCGAAGGCGTTGCGAGTTACAGGTTACAGGTTCGTTGACGGTTACAAATTGCAAGTTAGAAGTTAGACGACCGGTACAGGTTGCAGGTTAAGAGACGGTTACAAGCTACAGGTCTACCGGTTAGAAGTCGAATACAGGTATGTGGGAGGAGCCACTATGAAGGTAACGCGAGATGTGATCGAACACGTTGCTCACCTGGGCAGGCTTGAGCTTGATCCGGACGAGATCGAGCGCTACACAGCCCAGCTTGACGCTATACTCGAATACATGGATAAGCTTAACTCGCTTGACACATCAGGCGTTGAACCGACGACCCACGTGATCCCGAACGTCAATGTCTTCAGGGAAGACCAGGTCGCGGAATCGTTCCCGGTGGAAGCGTCGGTAGGAAACGCACCGGAAAGGAAGGGCTCGTTTTTTAAAGTCCCTCCGATTATAGAGGTGGAATAGACTCTCACGGGTGACCGGATACCCGCGTGCGGGTATCCCAAAAATAGTGTTGAGGTCAAACATGCAAGGACTTCTCGGAAAAAATATCATCGAACTGCGGAACCTGCTCGCAAGGAAAGAGATCACGTCTGTTGAACTGACAAGGTTTTATCTTGAGCGGATGAAACAACACGATGGTGCGCTCCAGTCGTATCTCAGAGTCACGGAAGACCTGGCCATGAGCATGGCAGGAGAGGCCGACAAGAGACTCGCGAAAGGCGAGGGCGATCTGCTCACGGGCATTCCCCTTGGTATCAAAGATATCCTATGCACCCGCGATATGGAGACGACCTGCGCATCTCAGATTTTGCGGGGATTCATAGCACCGTACGATGCGACGGTGATTCAAAGAATGAAGCAGAGCGGTTTTGTCCACCTTGGAAGACTCAATATGGACGAGTTTGCCATGGGGTCGTCCACGGAGAACTCTTCCTTCCAGGTTACGAAGAACCCGTGGGACCTGGCACGCATTCCCGGCGGCTCCAGCGGGGGCTCTGCAGCGGCTGTCGCGGCGGGTCTTTGCGTGGCTGCCCTTGGCACTGACACCGGCGGTTCAATCCGTCAACCTGCAAGCCTATGCGGGACCGTGGGTTTGAAGCCGACCTACGGAAGGGTCTCGCGGTACGGGCTCGTTGCATTTGCGTCGAGCCTGGACCAGATCGGTCCCATCACACGAAGCGTAAAGGATGCCGCGGCCCTGCTCCAGGTGATCGCAGGTCATGACCGTATGGACAGCACTTCCATCCCTCTGCCCGTGCCTGATTATCTATCATATATCGGCCGCGACATACGGGGGGTGCGGATAGGCATCCCGCAGGAATACTTCATGGAAGGGATGGATCAGGACGTCAGACAGGCTGTCGAGGATGCGATCAGACTGTTTGAGCGAAACGGCGCTACTGTGGTCCCCATAACTTTGCCCCACACTGAGTATGCTGTGGCAACGTACTACGTAATATGCACCGCTGAGGCCTCCTCCAATCTGGCGCGTTACGACGGCGTAAAGTACGGATTCAGGGCGCCCGGGAAAGACATTATCGAGATGTACAAGAAGACGCGCTCTGCCGGTTTTGGCAAGGAGGTAAAGCGGCGGATCATTCTCGGTACCTACGTGCTCTCTTCCGGGTATTACGACGCTTACTACAGGAAAGCAGGCCAGGTCCGGACACTGCTCAAGGGCGATTTCGACAGGGCCTTTGAGAAGTGCGATCTCGTGCTGACCCCTGTCTCTCCGACAACGGCCTTCCGCATCGGTGAAAAGGTGGAAGATCCGCTGACCATGTACCTCTCGGACATATTCACGATACCGGTCAACCTCGCAGGGCTGCCCGGTTTGTCAGTACCCTGCGGCTTTGATCGCGCGGGATTGCCGATCGGTCTGCAGATCATCGGGAAACCGCTGGACGAGCCCCTGATGCTGCAGGCTGCGTATGTGTTCGAAACTGAAATGAAGCTAAAGAAAATACCGGACAGGTTTGCATAGAAGGACAGGGTCAGGGGTCACGTAAAGGCAACTCGAATGGATACGAATGAGGCACACCGATTTCTGAAAGCCCTGAAAGGTATGGGCGTCGAGAGCTATTTCTTCGAAAGGAAGAATGAACTTACCCTCTCTGCGTTGCAGAAAGAAGTGAAGGCATGCGTAAAATGCCCCCTTGCGCGGACCAGGACAACCGTAGTCTTCGGTGAAGGCAAAGAGCGAGCCGACCTCGTCTTTGTAGGAGAGGCCCCCGGTGAAGACGAGGACGCGCAGGGGAAACCGTTTGTCGGCCGGGCAGGGAAATTTCTGGACCAGATGATACAGCGGGTGGGACTCTTAAGAAAAGATGTATTCATCTGCAACGTACTCAAGTGTCGACCTCCCCAAAACAGAGAGCCGGACCCGGCTGAAGTAGAGATGTGCAAGGGCTACCTGTTTGCGCAGCTTCAGCTTATCCGTCCAAAGGTGATCTGTACGCTGGGCAGGCACGCCTATAACACCTTGATGAACGTTGACGCGCGCATCACAAAGATACGGGGTCAAATTACCGAGTATAAGGGCATAAAGCTCCTGCCCACTTACCATCCCTCCTTTCTCCTGCGCAACCAGGAGAGAGTGAAGGAAGCCTTCGAGGACATGGAGAAACTGAGAGAGGTTTTGAAGATCAAGTAGGACAGGGTCCTTACAGGATGCTTCCTTACAGGATGCTTCGCTACCGCTATCAAGGGGCAGGGGTCAAGGAAGACCAACCCTCAACCACGTTCGCCTCGTTTCTTCAGCTTATTTGGTTCGTCTGAACCCGTGACCCATGACCCTAGTTAGGTGGTGCGTTCCCTCAGAATCATCTCGTGCAATTCTTTGAAGTCCTTCGGGGGAACCGCATCCGATTTGCGGATGAGCCTGATCGCGCTGGTAGGGCAGGGCAGGGCGCAGACGCCGCAACCTATGCACCAATCCGTGTCAACGAAACAGGTATCGTTCTCAAGGCGGACCGCTTTAACAGGACATATATCCACGCAGGCGCCGCAACCGCGTGCATTTCTCCTGATCAGTTTCCCGAATAAAATAGGTGGCCATCAGCACATCGCGTGGAATCGTTTTTCTCTTGATGGACCCCACAGACCAGCAGCAGCATCCGCAGCAGTTGCAGGTATGCCTGATGCCTTCTCTGGCATTATCGACAAGGTGCACAAGGCCTTTTTCCTCACAGCGTCTCGTTATCTCAATGGCTTCTCGCCGTGATACCTCTCTTCCTATCTTCTTGTCGATCAGGTACTCGGCCAGGTCGTCGTATTTGAGACAGACCTCAAGTTCGTGGTTACATTTTCGCTTGCCGATCAGGTCTGCCGTCACCCTGCAAGGGCAGTGTGCGACTGCTATGACCTGTACCTTGTTGATCAGTTCTTCCATCATTTCAAAGGGGAAGACAGCGTTTGATTCCGGGTCCAGGCTCTGGGCCGCGGGCACGTAGCGCATGGCCTTGGTGGGAGTATCGCCGTAGGCCTTTCTTATTTCCTCCTTTTTGGAGTACTTGACGATCATCTGCGCCATTTTTCGGGAGAAGGGCGTGTCGGCCCCAGCCCACAAGAAGGTTTGAGGAAACCCGTATCCGAACTGCTGCAGGGCATAGCCCATCTCTCCATCAGCCATCCTCTTCGAGAACAAGAGACCACGATGGGCAAGCAGGGCAAGCTTCCGCTCCAATTCCTTTGGCGCCATGCGCAAGCCACGCAGGTTGCGCGCGATGTCTGATGCACCGCAGGTTTGGAACGGGATCACCCTCGTCGGAATCGCGAGGGCGATCTCTGCTTCTTCCGGAGAAAAATTCTCCCTCAGAATTTCAATCAATTCATCCTTTTCCGGATAGCCCATGCCCAGCGCAGCCAGGTGCTTGGCGAGCCTCCGATACACGTCATGCCCTTCTTGTTTGGATTCCATTTACTTACCCCCGGTCTCATCTAAGAAGATTAGGTTAAGGTCAAGGTTAAGGTTAAGATCAAAGGCAGATAAGAATCTGTTTTTCTCAACCTCAACCTTAACCTCAACCTCGGTGTTACTCTCTTTCCCAGAAAAGCATCTTGCGTATCCTCGCGAGGATTTCCTTTACAGCCTCCGGTGTTTTGATCGTTTCAGTCTGCCTCCAACTCATCCAATCACCAAAAAGTTCGTGATAAAGCTCGGCGCAGCCTCTATGAAAGAAAACATGAGCCTCCGGGTTCACGCGCCGGCTGCAGATGGCGACTTCTTCGAACAGTCTATCCTTTTCCGCTTCGTCCGGGGCTGAAAAAACGATTACCCTCGTCGGCTTCTGCGCATCTCCGGACCCGAACCTGCCCTTTATCGTCCGTTCTCCCAGAAATTCTCTCTCGAACTCAGCGAGCACCTGCACGCACTCATCGTCATTTGCCAGCACCGCCACAACCTTCCAACAGTTATAAGCCGGTCCCAAATTCACGTCGGTTTTACCCGCCTGCAGTTGCTCATAGAGATTGGATATGCAGGGCACGCATTTGCCGTAAATGTCCCTTTTTGTTTCTTCCAGGTTGGGCGTGCTCTCGAAGCTGACCCACCTCGCCGGCTTGTCGGCGTAATAGCGTTTGTCGAGGTAGAACTTAGCCATGGGCTACTTCACATTATCACACCCCCACAATCTTTGCATCCCCTTCCAGCCCAGTCCGGTTTTAAAAAGAATTACGATGAGCGCTGATTCATAACCGCGTTTGAGAGCCGTCCGCTCGCCACAATTCCGGGCCTCGGCCGGACTCCACCGTTCCCGTCGCTCGCTGGTGCTCCGTCTCTCACCCGCTCTGCTAAAGCCTCCCTCCGCTTGCCTGCGGAACTCGCGCACGCCTGCCACGGTGGCAGGCTTAGCGCTCAGACAATCCTCGGCGTGCGCCCCTCTCGGCGCACCGCTCCTTCCGCCTGTAAGCCGGGTACCCGAGAGACTCCAGCAAGGCTTCGCTCACGGGAACGGTTCCGTCCTTTATGAGTTACCTATTCCATTCTCCAGCAAGGCAGAGTCCGTGAGCACTGTTCCTGGAGTGAACATCGTGGAAGGTCTGGGGACCCGTAAGTGGAGAGGAGCGGTGCCGCGTTGCGGCACGATGCGCCGGACTCCGAGGCATGATGTGAATGGAACTATATGTGTTTGCGAGCTGCCAACTGAACCCTCAGCACAGTAGAAGTTCGCACTAAAAAAGCATCGAGCGAGTCGGAACGTCCAACGGGCCAGACATGGAGCGCCAGTGAGCGGAAGGAATAGCGGGAGCGGACGGCTTTCAGCGACGGATTACAAAATTTATCTGTAATATTTTTTGACAAAATCTGCTATGATTCTTGTAATGGCCAATTTCGTAGTAATTGGCACCTGGAATACGAAAGGCGAGGAGCTGGAGTTCGTCTGCCAGGAACTCGCAAAAAGAAATCATAACCCGATCAAGCTTGACCTATCCTCGGAGAAAACGGGCAGGGCCAGGGAAGAGGTCCTGTCGGATACGGTGGATGCGGCTAAGAAAGCGCTGAAAGCTCTGATGGAAAAGAAGCACGTAGCCGGTGCGCTCTCCGTTGGCGGAGGAACCAACCTCGGTATGGCTATCAGGATTATGACAGAGATGCCGCTGATGGTCCCGAAGGTCATTGTCTCGACCATGGTCGCCAACAGTCTGACCATGCTCAGAACACACAAAGACTTCGTCTATGTGCAGGTCCCGTGCGATTTTGGGTGGCTGAACCCGGTGAATGAAGCCATCTTGAAAAATTGCGTAGCTTTGGTGACCTCCATGGATGAGAGCCTACCGCGCCTCGATAAGCCGGCTGTTGCCATCACAAACATCGGCATCACATCCGCTTGTCTTCCGGGCGCAAAGGCGTTCTGGGACGAGTTGGGATACCATCTCATACCGTTCCATGCTGTCGGTGAGAGCACCATGGCCATGGCAGAACTGGTGGAAAACGGTTTTTTCAGAGGCGTGCTCGATCTCAGCCTTCACGATATCCTCGACCACGTGGCCCACGGGGCTTATGGCAGGCTGGATGAAAGGAGACTTTATTCCTATCTGTCCAGAGATCTCCCCGCGGTCATGGCCCCCGGGGCTCTCGATTTTATTGCGTACGTACCGGAGAACGGCGTTTTGCCTCGTGCTTTCGCCAACAGAAAAATATACAGGTATGATTACCGTTGGTGCATAGGTGCCAATGTAAAGGATGTCGTCAAGGTTGCGAAATGGATTGGCGCTATCCTCGACAAGACACGCCCGAAGCACGCTTTGCTCCTTATACCGCTCGGTGGTTGGTCCGGCGTCGGAGTGCGGGGCGGGGAGTATTACAGCGCGGAACTGGTCGAGGCATTCAGAGAGCAGATGCTAAAGTGCTGGAACGCGGAATTCATAGTAGATGTTGATCTTCCACTCGATGATCCTCGCTTTGCCGGACTTGCCAGCGAGCGCCTGTTTGGCTTGATGCAAAAAAAATGGAAAATGTAAAAATAAATCTGGACAACCTCATTGCATTTCTCTTTGTGGCAAAAGAGAAGAGTTTCAGCGGGGCTGCTGCACAGCTTTTCCTCACCCAGCCGGCAGTGACAACGAAGATCAAATGCCTGGAACGACAGTTCGGAGTCAAGCTCTTTATAAGTACCGGCAAAGACCTTCAGCTCACGGAGGTGGGCAGACACGTTCTCCCCCTGGCGGAAGAGCTATACAAGAGATCGAAGGAGATCGAGCATCTGATGGCCTCGTTCAAGGAGAGCAGGCAGGGTGTGCTTCGGCTGGGGGCAGCGCGATCAATCGCCCAGACCTATCTCCCGATTCTCGTCAATATGTTCAACGAGCATTTCCCCAACATACAGATCAGCGTCACCGAAGGGCCATCTCACGAAATAATTCAGAAAATATCCGAACTCAAACACGACCTCGCCATCATCCCGAAGGTGCCTCTCGGTCCTAAATTTATGGCGCACACGATCTCCAGTGAAAAGATGGAATTCGTGGCGAGTGGCGGTCACCCGTTTGCGCACAGGAACCACATACCGATGCAAGAGCTGCTTCGACAACCCTTCATCATCCAGGGCGAAGGGTCAGCAACACGATTGGCCGTACTAGACATATTCGAAAAATATCAGATAACGCCGACGATAGCGCTGGAAGCAGAGAACCAGGAGATGATAAAAACATTCCTTTTAGCAGGGAAGGGGATTGCCTTGATCTTTCCGGCCGTTGTCCGGGATGAGCTGGAAAAAGGCTTGCTCAGGGTGCTGAACGTACAGAGCCCGGACATCTTCATCGATGTCCAACTGGTATTTCTTGCGGGGCCTGCACTCAGTCCCAGTGCGAAGGGCTTTACCGAATTGACCCTTTCAACCTTTGCTTCGCAGCATACCTAAAAAACGCTCGGCCATAGCCTGCGCAAAGGCTTCATCCATAATCGAGCAATCCATTTCCAGGAGCTCGACGTTTTTGCTCTGCACGTGTTTCTTCAAATTCTTGATAAAGACCTTATCCAATTCGGGATCGTACAAAGGCATACCTTCAACGCTCAGCGAGGAAAAGCCGCGCAGGGGAATGAGAAGGGAGACCGTGGCCTTTGCCGCGTTCAGTTTCTCCGCGAAGGCTTTTGTTGTGATCTCCAGCTCCTTCTTCGATGTCCGCGCCTGGACGCGCATCTCATCCTGAAAATAGAGCTTCCTCTTTTCAATTTTCCGCTGTTTCCAGATCGGGATCCGTAAGTCTCCGCTCGTAAGGGCCGCAGCTGAACATGTCGAAGCCGCACACGGTCATGGCGATGGGTATTGGGGACGATAGTTCACCCGACAGCCGTTCCATGCCAGCATTACGGTTTCCCCCGAGGATTGCCTCTGCCAGTCCTGCAGGAGAAAGATCTACTAATCCACGGAAAAGCCCATCTACGATCATCTCTTCCATTACCCGCTCGCCAATGCCCTGGGCATGGAAGGGGATCACCTCGAGCCCTTCGCTTTCCAGTACGCTTCTCACCTTCCTGGCGCAGACTTCACAAAACTGGAACTCGGCTATTGCTATCTGCCGCCCATCCGTCAGCTGTTCAATCTTGCTGAGTGTCGAAACGCCGGCCACCATGGCTGCGAAGCGCGTCAGCACATCGCGCACAAAGGGGTTCATTCCGTTGATGTCGACACACGAGTGAAAGATAGTGATGTCCTTGTATCCGTAATAGCGTCCGGCGTACATGGGCATCGCGGCCGAGCTTGAAAGTATCATCTTGGGAAATCCGAAAGGGAGTCGTCTCATTACCCAGGAGAAAAATGTTGTATTGCTCGCACCGCCGAGTCCCGCGATGCAGTCGATCGAGCCCTTATCATGGAGCATCCGGGTGATCTTTGTTGCGCCTTTGATCATGTAATCCATAGGCTCTGATGTGCCTTTGGTATTCCGTATGAGGTCGAAGGTGACTCCAGCCTCCTTTGCGACATCAACACAGCTAAAATCAGCCGTACTCTCTTTATAGGCACCCAGGGATATATCCATGAGTATCACCTTGCAGCCATGCTGTTCCAGAAGGCTCTTTGCGTACAAGGTCTCGTCGTATCTCGTGTCGAGGCTGCTCAGAAGCAGTATGGTTGGCATCCGTGAACCTCCTAGAATACTGCAGGTAAAGGCAAACACCAGATAGAGGTAAAAACGAAAAAAAGGTTGAGGGAGATACAGGAGGAGCTGTCGTTAATTCTAATCTGTTCTTCTCTTAACCTCAACCTTTGCTTTAGTCGTTACCTCAACCTGCTTTATCTCTTACCTGTTCTTTATAGTCCTGCTGTCAGCCCCTTGATGAAATAGGGGATCTCCACCCTGCGCGTCGGGGCCAGGATCTTGCTCTGGTAGTCCATTACGTACTTTGATTTCAGGGTCCTTGTGAGCATGCGATACTCATCCGTGTCGATCGCCCTGGCAATCTCCTCTATCGTCCGGCTCGTACCTTCTACAAGTACAAAAGGACCGGAGCCGATTACCGCTTTCCATATATTCGTCACTTTGATGCCAAGCTGCTCCATCTTGGGAATGAACTCGGCCTCCACAAACCCCCTGTAGCTCTTTTCCATACCGGGAAGAATGTTGAAGAACTGATTGAATTTCCACACACCAAGCTGCACCTCGTATCTGTCAGCCTTGATTGGCCCGTACGATACATAGAGTTTGCTCGAGTAATTCCTGATAAGAGGAAAGATCTCTTCCAGAAGATCGGCGTAATCATCAGATCCGATGGCCTTCTGGAACGCAAGAAGGTCATCCGTGGTAGATACCCCCACGATACGAGGTCCCGCACCGACCACCACGTAGTATGCGCCAACGAGCCGTAACCCTGTCTTTTCATACGTAGGGATGTACTTGCTGAGGATAAACTCCTGGTACTCCTTTTCCTTATTCTCCACCACGTCCCAATACTGTGCAAATAATATAGCCATGGTTCCTCCTAAAATATGCGCAGGATCATGGGTTCAGAGCTGGCCGTCACTTCGTATGACTTGAGTGTCGCGTCCCCTGTGAAGAGTTCTTTGAACATACCCACGATCTTCTGGTAATCTCCGCTCCGTTCGTAGTTCTCTAGGTCTCCCCTGGTGTCCCAGGCCGTCACGGAGATGCCTTCGTCCCTACTTTCCATATTCTCGAAGAGGTGCACGAACCTGATGCCTTTGTGGTTTGAGTGAGCAGGGATGACCTCATTCACGTAGATATTGCGCAACTCATCCATCTTTCCTGGTTTGACCTTGAAAAACGTCATTCTCACATACATAGGAACCTCCTACTTTCGGAATAGTTGCAGCATGAGATCGATCACATACTCCTCGTCCTTGTGTGCCTCTTTCTTGGCATATTTTGCACCCCTGGCCTGGACCCAGAAAATGCTCTCCGGGAAGGAAAACCTCTTGTCGACCACCCACTCCATGTCCTGCGGAGCACCAAAATGCGCCTCGACATCCTTTGCGATCCTCACTATCTCAAGGATCTCATCGTCATTGAGACAGGGTTGATTTTTAAGTTCTTCCGACACGTCGCAAACGCATGTGCCACAGGTGTCATAAACGACCATCTTTGTCTTTTCGGCAATCGACTTCGATTCAATATGCATTTCGTGCTTGTGAACAACGAAGGAATCAGGTGTGATCTCTCCGCTCACGACGCTCTCTCCGAGACCGAAGTTGCCCTCTACAATAGCCCGGTCTGCGTCACCTATGTTCGGGAGAACGGTCAATATGACGCCCGCACACCTTGCCTCAATCATCATGATGACGGCCACGCCGATCGGTGCCCATGATACAGGCATATTCTGCTGAATCCTGAAGGCAATGGCCCTTGTGGTAAAGGCGCTGCCCCAGACCTTTTTCACGTGCTCGATAACGGCTTCTTCCCCTGCGACGTTCAAGTAGGTCTCCATCTGCCCGGGCATACTCACGGCCCCGCTTGACCGCACTGCACAAGCAACGCCGTCGATTGCCACCTTCTTTTGCAGTCCCGAATAATAACGGCCTATCTCGGCTGCAAGGTCGGGAGGCATCGGACACCCCTCGATTGCCCCCCTTATCTGAGCACTCGTTTCTATCATTTTTCCCATATCCTGTTCCACATCAAGGCCCGTGGCCACCGCTTCTTCAACGATTTGGCTCACCTTTTCCTTCAGTCCGGTAGCCTCCATGAAGTGCTCATAGGCCTTGACAGAGAGCGCAAAGCCGTAAGGTACACGAAGTCCGATCCTTATCAGTTCTCCCAGGTTGGCGCACTTCTTGCCCACAAGATCGTTATATTCTTTCGACAGCTCATCGAGCCAGTATATTTCCTTTACTTCCATGGCACTTCCCTCGTTGTCAAGTTGGGTGTTAGCAACTGTTTCGCTTTATATCCTTTTTCGTCGGAGGTGCCAGGATTAGGGTTTGCGCCTTTCTTCGTTGCCGCGTCGTCAGGAGTCCTCGGCGTACATTGAGTACAGCCTGCGGTCCCTGACTTCCTTGCGCCTCGAAATGCATCAAACCCATCCTGGCACCTCCGAGCGAAGCTCGCTACGCTCGCGGTAGAAAAGCGACATGTTAAGTGCCCTACCCGCTGCAATGCCGTTTCGTTCATTTGTTGAGGATGAAGACCGTACCCATGTTAGCGTCTAACCTCACTGTCATGCCATCCTTCAGTAGTTTCGTTCCCTCAAATACGTTCATTACGACGGGTATGCCAAACTCCCTGCCCACAATGGCGGCGTGGGACAAGCTTGCACCTCTGTCGACGATGACGCCTCCGAGGAGCGAGAAGACAGGCGTCCAACTCGGGGACGTGGTGGGTGCCACCAGGATGTCACCCTTCTCGATCTTTGCAAGCTCGGCTTCAGTCCATACGACCTTGACCTTGCCTTCGATAACCCCGGGTGAACCGCAAACTCCATAAAGGTCCGCCTTCAGTTCGGGTCTTGCTACCGGCATGGTCCCGACAACCACTTTGAGAGCGATCGGATCGAGAGACTCAACCAGTGCCTTCATCGCCTCCTCAATGGCGAACCCTTCCTTCATGATCATGGGCGCGTTGCCTTTTTCGTTCCAGCTCTGCCAGTCGGCTTTTCTCCGGTTAACAATGGATCTCATATTGAACATGCCGGGGTTGATGCCGCCGCGCCTTACCTCGTCGGGGATCAAGAAGAACATATCTTCGGGTTTGTCAATCGCACCCGACTTGGCCCAGCGTCTTCCAAGCCCCAGTGCACTTCTTCTGATCATCGCGTGTGTCCAGAGATCGAGGTAATGGTTGTGCTCTTCGCTAAACCTGGAGCTGCTCTGGGCAAGCTTCAGGATCATCTGGAACCAGCTTCTCTGCTCCGGAGCGATCTTTGCCAGTACTTCCTTCTCTGTTGCTATGCGCTCTGCCTCACGTTTCTTGCGCTCATCGTCAAGACTATAGCTCACACCTCTCTCGAGGCTCATTTTGATTACATTGAAGGCGGGCGTCGGATCCTCAAGCCACGTCGGTACGTTGATCTCTGCCATGCGCTCCATTCTAATTCCGGCCTCTTTCTCCATGAAGTCGTCAAATTTTTTGAGGAACTCCTGACCCTTCGGTGCCGACTTCAGCGCATCTCTCAGCTTTTCACCCGATGTCTTGATGAAGGTATCCTTGAGGCCCATCTCCTGAGCGAGTTTCGCCAGCTCAAAAAGACCCTTGTCCACCTGGAAGCTCTTGTTGTCAAAGCCGCTGGTGAGCTTGTGGAATTGGGGGCTCGTATCATCGATACCGAGGAGCTGCTTCGTTAACTGTTCGAAGAGCACGAATGCGGTGTAGACGCCATACATCATGTACATGTGTATTTCCCACATGCGCCGGCAGGTATCGATCGTCTCCTCAAAATTTGCAAGGAGCTGGATGTTGGACGCTGTATCGAGATTGAGCGATTGCAGCTTGTTATACCGGCCTACGATCTCGTCCACGAAACCCTGCCAGATACCGTCGAAATTGTCGATGAGCGGTCTTATAGCGGTCCTGAAGCGCTCCTCGCGTGCTTTTCTCTCGTTCGGGTCGGTAACAAGCAGCAGTGCCAGATACCCACCGCCATCCTTGAACCTCCAGTCCCACCCCTTCACTGTCGGCAAAGAAAGCGATTCCGCCCCGTACTGCATGCCGTGGCGGCAGAAGTTGATCCAGAACCAGCCGAACATCGGTGTCCAGGGCGGCACTGAGTGTGTTGCATCCTGGAACCAGCAAGGAGATATGTCGAAATCTGTGCTCTCATCAAACTCAAGACCTGGTACGCAATCGTAGACCTTCATAATACCCCCCTTTTTGTTTTTTAGTGCATTGCTCTTCCGCCATCGACGAGGATGGTCTGGCCCGTAATAAAGTCTGCCTCATCTGACGAAAAGAGCAAAGCAGCACCTACGATATCTTCAGCCACACCGAGCCTCCGCAAAGGCGTCTTGGATGTATCATACACAGAGACGTCGGCAATGGTCCTGCTTCCCTCGGTGTCGGTAAAGCCCGGCGCAACGGCATTGATGCATATGTTATGCGGGCCGAGCTCTACGGCAAGAGCGCGGGTGAGCCCTACTACAGCACCCTTGCTCGTAACGTAATGAACAAAACCATGAGAGCCGGTAAAGAAAACTTCGGAGCTCATGTTGACAATCTTGCCCTTACCCTGGGCTTTCATGTATGGGAACACGGCCTTGACGCACTGCCAAATGCCTTTCACATTGACCGCCATCAGTTTATCCCACTCCTCCTCGCTCACCTCGTAAAAAGTCATTCTCTTGAGGCCGCCGTAGAAGGCGGCATTGTTGATCAGGACATCTATCCTCCCAAACCTGTCTTTTGCGAAGCTTGCCATCTTCTCCGTCTGCTCTGTGGAGGTCACGTCGATCTGGAGCAGCTCGCCTTCTGAGCCCGCCTCTCTGATCTCGCGGACTGTCTCCCCGAGCCCCCCCATGTCCTTGTCCGTTGCCAATACCTTAGCACCTTCCCGGGCAAGCCCCGCACAGAAAACTCTGCCCAGGCCTCTTCCCGCACCGGTTACGATGGCAACTTTTCCCTCAAGTCTTTTCATGTACCCTCCAGCTTTACAACCGTCATTCCTATGTTCAGGCCTGTCTCGCGGGCAATGGCCGGACACTTTACCTTGAGCATAAAGATTGCGGGTTTATTGCCAAGCTCATCTTTTAACGCCTCGTAGCTTCCTGTCCCCTTGGCCAGGATGAGATCCGCATCGTTAAGGGCCTGTGCGGCATGGGGTTCCAACTCTGCTGGCGCAAGAAAGCCCCTCGCTGTAACAATGCTGTCAACCAGGCGATCCAGGCCGAAGAAAAGGGCATCACTCTTCGTGGCGTCTTCGAAAAAGGTCTTTTCTTTCACAACCAGTGTCACGTGTTTTCCCATTGCCTTGAGCTGTGTCAGAACAAGTGAGTCGAATCCGATTTCGCCGGCGTTGTCCGTCACATAGAGCACGCGGCGGGCACTCTTGACCGCTCCGTAGGCGTCGCCCACAACAGTTGGAGCAGGGCTATCGTCACTCATGAGGGGGCGCATCTCCGAGAAAGTATAGGCGCCTGAAGGTGCACTGAGAGGAGAAACGTTCGCTGCGGCTGCGAGGAAGCAGGCACGCTCGAAGCTTGCGCGGGCCGTATCTGCATTTACGACGTGTTCTGCTGCCTCGGGCAATAGATTCTTAGCATTCTCGTTGCTCACGGCCTTCAGGTCTTCGTAATGTTCCCCGAGAGCAGGGGTGATCTCAAGAGCAGCCCAGACCGTGCTATTGCAAAGGGTCCCCACGTTGGAAACAGGGGAGGTCTCTTTAAGGAGGATGCCCACAATCCGCCTGATCAACGCCGATGTGTCCTCAGGTGCAGTATATGCCGCGGCCCGTTCATAGACCCAGTGAATAAGGCAAGCGCCGCATTCCGGATGAGGCTTCACGACCTCCCCCTCCCTTGCTTCTTCTCGTCACGCGTCCTTACAGGATGCTTCGCTATCACGCGTCACGATCTTTGTGTTTCTGGACCCCTGAACCCTGGCCCCTGAACCCTAAACCTCGCTAGAATGCTCTTCCCTCCCACGGTTTGTACTTCAACTTGTAGTCTTCAGATATCACCTTGTAGCAGTTGTATCCGCTGCCGCGACCGATTCCGTGCGCGGAGTGTGCGGCTGATGAACAGAGGTAGTAGTTCTTCACAGGCATCCGGTAATTGGAAATTTCAGGGAAGGGGCGCATCCTGCCGAGGTGGCTCAGGTCAGAATCGAGTGCTCCCCATCCACCACCGGGCATGCACGGATTACGGTTGACCACGTCATCAGGCGTCGTGATGAAGGCTTCGATAAAGTTGTCCATCGTAACATTCGGGGCATACTTTGCCCACTCTTTCACCATTCTTCCCACAACCTCCCGTTTCATCCTCAGCCACTCTTTTTCCGAAAAGTTGCGCCACGGGCACGTGAACTCCTCCAGCAGGGCGGTAAACCTTCCCGCGGGTGCTCGGGTTCTATCCCATTGCGAGTCCGGAGCAACCAGGAGATAGAGCTTGTTGGCAATGCCGAGATCCCAGCGTTCCTGCTGATACTTGCCGCTCAGGAGGTATTCAGGGTCGGCTTCGCCGAAATACAAGCGCGGCACCATGCCTAAATCCTCGTTCATCGGATATTTGGGCGCTTCCATGAGCGCAATATTGCCCCAGAAGAGCTGTGTGCGCTCATAGCCCGTATCTTCCAATCTCGGAGGCTTCTCCTTCAGCTTCTGCGCCTTGGCCCACACCGCCGGGGGTACATACTCTTTGCCCAGGGCCTCCAGCGTCAGCTCGACGCTGAGGTCACTGACCACGATGTCGGCAGCGATCTCGGTGCCATTTTTCAGCCTTATCCCTTTGGCAGCTCCATTCTCCACCAGGACCTTTTCAACCTCGTTCAGCACGTAGAACTCGCCGCCGTAATTTTCAAAGGCGCGGAGCAGCGCATGCGTTATGGAGTGCGTTCCACCTATGACAATCGCAGCCGCATCCATGGAAAAGACAAGGCCGAGAGCGTGAATGTGATAGTAAAGACCGGGCTGGTCACAGGGAAAGAGCCCGTTCGACGTCTGCATGGCCCTCATATAGAAGGTCTGTACCTCGGGGCTTTCGAAGAGGTCGGTAGCAATCTGCCCCACGGTCATGGTCGCGTACTTCGGATCGATCCCGTTCTTCGGATCATCGAAGAGCTCTTCCAGAGGGTCTTTGTCACCCCACTCACCGGGGGCGGTGTAACGGTACTTGCCGAACGCAGCCCTCCATTTGTTTTTGTATTTGTATATTAGATCTCCAACAACGTTAGCATCATGTTTGCTGAACTTTCCGACCTGGTCGACCATGAATTGTGCATTGGCATCCGAGAACTCGGCCCTCCCGGTCATGGGGTCGACCACGTGGAAGATGGTCTTACCCAGAATGTAATTTCCGTTGGGATAGATCCACGCCTCGTTATATTCGGGGAATGTGTAAACGAGCCCATACTCCCTCAGGTCGAAATCGGCATAAGCTGGATGAGCGTAAAACCGCGTGAAATGGGCACAAGGGTTCTGGATAAACCCCGGCAGCGGCAATTCTTCGCCGCACGCGCCGCCGCCCATTTCATGCCATCTCTCGAACATGGCGGTCTTGAGACCTGCCTTTGCCAAATAGCAGGCAATGATCGTCGCGTGATGTCCACCTCCAACTATCACCGCATCATATTTCTTATCCGGCATGCTGACCTCCTTGATGTATGCGCTTCATCATCGTCTCGGTGGAATAGGTCCAGGCCCTTGTTTGGCGGGCGCTGGCGGAATGAGTCCCGGTCCTGTCTGGATGGCGCCGGAGGCATCGGTCCAGGCCCTGCTTTAGGCACGGTCGCCGGTCCGGCGGCCGGCTTGGTTTCGGCTGCGGCTGACACCGGTGCGGAAACCTCTGACTTTCCCGGTTCTTCATACGTTGGGCTCTTTGAGAAGAAGAACTTGATGCCCCGTCAAAATCAGCGCCGGGTTCGTCAGCACGAGCTTTGCCATCCTCCGCAAATCAGCCGGGTCAACGAAACCGCGCACTGTCCAGTGCACGGGGTGAACAACCTCCATGACCATGAGTATCCGCATCGGCTCGGTGGCGCCGTCTTTGGGCGGCTCCAGCGTCGAAGGAACCATATCGGTGGTTTCGATCTTAGCTACCCTCGCCGTGAGTAACGTTCTGCCAAGGCCCGTTGATCGTATAAACATCCTTGCCTCCTGTTCTGGTTTGTCTCGTTTATCTCGTTTCGTCTGGTTCTGTCAGCCGAAGTTAACCGGGGAAATCAAATGGACCAGTTAGACCAAATAGACCAGGTGACCAGATAGACTTTGTTATGGTTCTCAAAACAGCCCGATGTCTCTGGCTTCTTTGACGCCCCTGGCTTCAGGCCACCATTTCTTGATCTTTAAATCCTCAGCTATCTTTTCCGCGGCGTTGAAGCCGGGACCATACGTGATCATGCCGCCCGAATGCGTGCAGGCCCCCGCGAGGTAAAGCTTTTTTATCGGTGCATCGTGCTGGCTGCAGTATTCATTCGGCCTGAAATAGCCCATCTGCAAGGGCAGATACGCGCCCTGCTTGAAACAACCCTGCTTCATGTCCGGGAACTTGTTCTCGGTGTCGAGCGGTGTCCCTATGTAATCCCAGACCATCGTCTCTGCGTTCATGTTGGGTGCATACTTACCCAGCGTGGCCTTGCACCGCTCAGCATACTCCCTTCTCACGCGCGTTCCAGCCTTGAGGCCCACCGTTCTTGAGGTTGTATGGCGCGCATTCCATCGAGATGAGACCGATGTGCTTGACGGCGCTGTCAGGACGGCGATGGACCCTGATGGGATCGTGGAGCGAAGGGAAACAGCAATTGAAACCTCCATCATGCAACTCTCCCCGTTTGGAGGCCTCAAAATGGCTGACGAGGTCCTCTTCGCTTTCATAGCCTACGACGTAGATGAGCGATTTAGCGAGCTCCGGGTCTCCTTTCAGAGCGGTAAAGCGGGGTAGTTCCGTGAGTGCCAGATGGACGGTGAAGAAACTCATGTCCGAATAGTGCCACTGATCGAGCCGCGTGATCAGTTCCGGATCAAGGTGCTCCTTCCCGACATAATCGTAGAAGGTCTGGTGAGGGTTGATGGCGCTGCAAACAAACCTGTTTGCCTTGATCATGGTGCCGTCATCAAGCTCTACACCTTTTGCCTCGCCCCCTTCGATAACAATCCGTTTGATCATGCAGCCGCTTATTACCCTGCTGCCGTGTTCGGAAATATACTTTCCCATCAGGTGGGCGACGTGATGGGACCCCCCGCGGGAGAGGCGGAAGTGCCATCCGCGATTGATCATGAGGGGCACCAGATACCCGAGACCCTCAAGGTCGTAGTCGAGTCCCCACATGGTCGCGAGGTAGAGGAATAGGGCCCGCACCCGGTCATTTTCGAACCACGAGTCTACGATCTGCCTCGGCGTATATCCGGTGAGTTCGTCGTCCCACTTGGTTGCCGGATGCAACTCCAGCTTTGCAGCCTGCTCCAGGCTCGGCAGCGGGTTCACGTAGCTCGCGGGCGCGAGGAAAATGTCCATGGCCTCTTCTGACCAGGCGACGAAGTTGCGAAAGGATTCCGCATCCTTCTCGAGAAAATTTGGCTATCGACTGAGCCGACTTTTCCGTATCCTTGTAAAGGGCGAGGTAGGTCCCGTCCTGGAATGGCATCACGATCTGGACATCCGGATAGATCCAGTCGAGGTCGTAGCGCTTGTCCAGCTCAAGATCACGCATCGGCGGCGCGTATTCGACCATCATGTGGTAGATGGCGTGACTATCCACGAGCATGCCCGGAAGAAGGAGATTTTCTGTGGCCAGCCCGCCTCCGATTTCATAACGCCTCTCAAGGACCGCTACTTTCAAGCCGGCTTTGGCCAGATAGCATGCCGTTGTCAGTCCGTTAGGGCCGCCGCCGATTATGATCCCATCGAATTCAAGCATGATTCCTCCTTTAGACAAACTTTTCGCTACCTTACCTTGTAGCACATCCCTGTCTTTGTACAAGGCAAATTAATTTATGACCGTATAAAAAAAAGTAATAGGGAGTGGAAGGACGGTTCGGTTGAGTACCGGCAATTCGGTCTTATGGTCCACTGGTCGAAGAACGGCTTGAACTCTCTCGTTCAAGCTCCGCTGTCTGAATTGACTAATACAAACCAATGAGAAGCGGTCTCAAGGCCAATTGAACCGTCTCGTTCGGTGTAGCTCGCCCGTTTTCGTTTGACAATGACCGTCTATGTTGATAGAAATAAAAGAAAATCTGCTGAAGAGGTGTGCTATGCAACCGGAAAGATACTGGAACCCGATCTTGGAGACCCTTCCCCCGGAGAAGTTGAGAGAGCTGCAGTTCAAGAAATTCAAGAGGATATTCACCTGGGCCTATGAAAAGTCAAAATTCCATAGGGGCCTCTATGATCAGGCGGGCATCAAGCCGGAGGATATAAAGACCTTTGATGACATCAAGAGGGTGCCGAAGGTGGAGAAGTCGATGATGCGTCCTATTCAGCGCAAGGATCCCTTCCCCTATGGCGATGCGCTCTGCGTGCCTCTCGAAGAGGTAGTTATTTTCCGGCAGACAAGCGGGACAACGGGTCAGCCTGTCTACCAGCCGGACACATGGGCCGACTGGGAATGGTGGAGCGAATCATGGGCACACATTCTTTATTCGCAAGGATACCGCAGGACCGACAGGGTGTTTTTGCCCTTCGGGTACAATATCTTTGTGGCTTTCTGGGCCGCCCACTACGCGGCGGAAAAGCTCGGCTGTGAGGTGGTGCCCGGTGGCGTCCTCGACACGGAAGCCCGGATACTGAAGATGCAGGAGCTCCGTGTAAATGCATTCATGGCAACGCCAACGTACGTGCTCGGCATTGCCGATACTGCCAGGAACAAGATGAATATCGATCCACGATCCCTCGGTATCAAGAAGATCACCTGCGCGGGTGAGCCGGGAGCATCCATACCCGCGACGAAGAAAAGGATGGAGGAGGCGTGGGGCGCGAAAGTCTATGACCACGCCGGCGCCACAGAGATCGGGGCCTGGGGTTACGAGTGCGATGAGCAACCGGGAGGGCTGCATGTGAATGAAGGCCTTTTCCTCGTGGAGATAGAGGACGTCGATACGGGTGAGATCATAACAGAGCCGGGCAAGCGGGGGAAAATGATTATTACGGCCCTCGACCGCATCGCCCAGCCTTGTGTGCGCTTCGATTCAAAGGACCTCATCGAATGGGCCGATTACTCGTGCGCCTGCGGAAGGACTTATCGGATCGCAAAGGGTGGAGTTGTTGGAAGGGCTGACGATATCACCAAGGTAAAGGGCGTCTTGCTTGCGCCTTCTGCTATCGAGGAAGTGGTGAGGTCGTTCAAGGAGCTGAGTGATGAGTTTGAGGTGATCGTCACGAAAAAAGGCGACATCGACGATATCGCGCTGAAGATCGAAATCAAGACCGAGCACGAGGGACAGAAAGAATCCATCCTTGCGAGGCTGAAGGATCAATTGAGGGTTAACACCAATCTCGGCTACAAGATCGAAGTGCATCCGTTCGGCACGTTGCCGAGGTATGATGTTAAGGCTAAACGTTTCAAGGACCTCCGCGACAAGCACTGATGCCAGGCTGCCTTTTGCGCCTAACTTCGTTGCCCTTCGGTCTGGTCTATTTCGACGTACCACAAGGTACGCCTTCATAGCCCAGCCCTCGGAGCGCCTCGTTATGCATCAAAATTCAGCCCGGCATCAGACGTGTGTAGAAGGTGTTACTGAGCTTTTTACTTGTCCGCCCATGTATGCTATGATTCATCCGGCATGGCACGGAGATAGGATGGCTAGTATAAATGTGGGCTGACCAAGACGTGACAGAGGTATTGTCGGTTAATGGCGTGTATATTGAGTAAGAGTTTCTACGCAGCAGTTTCCTGTTTGCTGCCGTTATCTTGATGGCAATCTCAGCCATTTGCATAGAATCGTGCTATGCTGCAAGCATGGCGAAACGAAGAAAACATCATGGATGCGAAGCTAAGCTTGCCGTCGGAAATCGACGGGTGGAAATGGGATGGGAAAGAGGAGCGATACGACAGTAAGACAATCTTCAAGTATATCGACGGCGCCGGCGAAGTCTATCTTGGCGTACGGGCTTAGGGGTCTCGTTACCCGGCGATTCGAGAAACCCGGCAGGCCTCTCCTCACTGCTGACGTGTACGAGATGGGATCTTCCGCCGATGCCTACGGCGTCTTTTCATTCGAACGGCAGGACGAGGAGATTGGTATTGGTCAAGGGTCTGAGTTCGGCGGCGGACTTTTGAGGTTCTGGAAAGGAAACTACTTTGTGAGCGTCAACGCGGAAGGGGAGGGCGAGGACGTGGATAAAGCAATCATGAGCCTCGGCCGGGCGGTTGCGGCTGCGATCACGAAGACCGGTCCCCGGCCGCGATCTGATCAGCTACATACCTGATAAACGATTTGGTCTTGTTGAGAAAAACGTCTATTTTTTTCGGAGTCACGTGCTCCTGAATCAACGGTTTTTCATAGCTCATCAGAATATTATGCAACTGGGCCCGGACGTCGAGGCAGTGCTGGCGGAGTACCTGACAGGGCAGCAAAAGGTGCATCTGGTGCTTATCCGTTACCCGTCGGAAACACAGGCGCTCGCTGGTCTGTCGAGCTTCAGGAAGGCTTACCTGCCCGAAGCGCGCGACAGGAAGATCATTAAGACTGAAGATACGAAATGGACGGGAGCCGTGCGGTACGGAAAGTCTGTCGTCATCATCTTCGGTGCTGCGTCGGAGGCAGACGCAGACAATCTGTTAAAGGCCACTGAGGCCAATCTGAAAGGAGAAGCCCGATGAAAAAAGAGAAAGCGTATTACCCGCCGGGATTTTTTGCGCGGTACAGCAGGAGTGTTTGTCGGTGCGGCCCTCGGTTCAGCTATCACTCTGGAAGCGAGCACAGAGCAGCGTCCAAAAGTAGTGCTTATCCGTCACCCTGACGCAGTTGCGCCCGACGGCTCTATCAATGGCGATGTCGTCCAGTCCATGCTTGATGGGGCGGTGAAGACCCTGCTTGGAGAGAATGAGCCGATGCAGGCCTGGCAGAAGCTCTTCAAGAAGTCAGACGTGGTGGGCATCAAGAGCAACTCGTGGAACAGACTGCCAACACCCAAGGAGCTTGAGAATGCCATCCATCGTCGCCTGAAGGACATCGGCATTCCGGAAGAGAAGATTGCCATCGACGATCGCGGCGTGCTCAATAACCCCATATTCATGAACGCTACGGCGCTCGTCAACGCCCGGCCGGTGAGGACGCACCACTGGTCAGGTGTCGGGACCTGCCTCAAGAATTATATCCAGTTTGTTCCTGAGCCCTCAGCGTACCATCCGGAGGCTTGCTCGGACCTGGCTAAGATCTGGAGCTTGCCCGTAGTGAAAGGTAAAACCCGCCTCAACGTGCTCTGCGCTTTGACGCCTCAATTCTACGGGAGGGGCGCCAGTTTCTTTGATAAGCGGTACGTGTGGCCCTACAAGGGGCTGCTTGTGGGTATTGATCCTGTGGCTGTGGACGCGCTCGGGGCAGAGCTTCTGAAGAGAAAGCGCATCGCCTTTTTCGGGGAGGACAGGGCGCTGGATGTCCCGCCCATTCATATTACGGTGGCAGACAAGAAGTATCACCTCGGGGTGAGCGATCTTTCGCGGATAGAGTTGGTGAAGGTAGGCTGGCAAGAGGACGCTCTACTGTAAGCAGGTAAACAGAGCTAAGAGGAAGGTAAAGGCCAAAGGACTAAACAAAGGTAGAGAGCCAACACTACAGACCCGGCCACTATCTTTAGTCTGCCTGAACTTTTGTGGCCTTTCACCTTTATCCTTTATCTTCTTTAGCTTCTTTAGCCTCAAACCTCTAACCTTTATTACCTTTACCTTTACTTCGCTTTAGTCCTTGCCTGTCTTTACCTGAGTACTTCAAATGCAGCGCTTATGACGGCGGCTGAGAATTCAGGATCCTCCATGTTGGCATCCACCTCGATCACCTCGATTTCCTTTTTCAACGTCCTTTTCAGGCCCCTCACAAATATGGCATCCTCTTCAGGGTCGTAGGTCGGACTGCCTGGTGATTCAATCGACGACCATCCCCGGAGGGGAATGAGGACCTTGACTCTTCCCGATGAACAATTCAATTTACCGGCAAATACTTCTGACACTTCCTGCAATTCATCGGGGGTCATTCGAAACCACGTCCGAAACCTGTCCAGGTGGTATGTTCGGCGCTCACGGTATCCCGGCCCCACCATCGATCTCGATGGCGTGATATGGTTTACACCACACGTCGATACGATCTGTGGAATGCCCGCCTTTCCTGCGGCCTCCAGGCGATGCGGCCCGGCATCGCGCATGAACCCATACAGATGTTCACCCACACCTCCCGGTGCAAGGTCAATGACAGTCCGAAACAGCCCTTCTGCAATCATCTCCTCCATGGCCCGATCACTGATCCCGGCAGCATGAAATCCGATGACCTGATAGCCTTCTTTCTCCAGGGCGAGCCGGACGGACTTAGCGCACTTCTCGCAGATATTGAGCATGGTCATAGCGATTGCCTTACTTTTGTCGATGACCGGATCGGCAACAGGGCCGTGTAGTATCCCGCTCAGCGCATGAACAGCCCTTCCAATCACATTCCGGACAGGATCGGAGAGGCCGGAGATTTCAATGACGGAGTGAAATAACATGATGTCGCTCGTTTTGAGAAACTGGTTGGAAAGACCGGGCAAAGCAGCCGCAGACGATACCATGATCTTGGGCACCCCGAAGGGCAGGGCCTGCATCACGGCAGTAATCATAAACGTCCCGGTGTAGCCGCCTATCCCGATAACGCCACGGACCTTCCCCTCCTTTACCAACGTGCGAGCGATGCTCGTGGCCCCGCTGATCATAACTTCCATGCTGGTGCCCATTTCCCTGGATTCGCTCAAGACTCTCCAGGCTGCTCCCACCAGCCTCAGCCACTTTCTCGGCTGAAATTCTTGATCGGTCCACCGGGTCCCCGTATCTCATGGAAAGGTCCATGAGGAGGGGTTCCTCCCCAAGGTCTCTTAGCATGTCGCACAGGTAGAGGGCCTCGGGACCCTTGGTGTCCAGGGTAGCAAGGATAAGAACGCCTTTGTTGTCAGACAATGCACATCTCCATTTGCAATCGACTAATACCAACTTGCCTTCAAGTGTGTATACTTTCGTTGTCGCTTCGTCCTTACAGGATGCTGGCGCTATCGCTCTCCTCGACATACTCCCGGTATGCCCGGGTACCCGCTTGCGCGGTGGGGCTCCTCGCTGCCGCCCGGGGTACCCAGCCGGCGGCTGGGTCGTCCACCTTGAATGCAAATTGGTATAAAGGCGGGTCAGCATCAACGTCAAAGAAAATGTCACAGGAGTCAGGCAGACCTCACGGTCGCATGTATTTCCACGAGACGGAGTGCTTTCGTATTTCGTCCAGCGGGAGATCTTCAAAAAAACCACGGTCTTCTATATATTCTACGTTCAGCCTGCCATCGAGGGTATGAATGGGAAGCAGTGCGTCGTTTTCTCCATTGAAGGCAACGGGCATGACCCCCACTTTTTTGCAGTATTCACTATCGTAGGTGGGTGTCGCCTTGACCCATCGGCCATCGATATTCAGATCGGTAAGCCCGTGGCAGGGGAAGACGTTGCTCCCTCTCTTTTCGAGGAACTCTCCGGAAGCGAGGTGTTGCCGTATTTCCGCGAACCTGAGCCGGGCCGGGATACGCGCAGCACGAGCCAATGCAACGAGCAGCACTGCCTTCTGGACGCAGTAGCCCTCTTTGCGTGCGAGGACGTGGCTCGCCTTGAAGTCTTCCGGGGCAGGTCTTGGTGAATAGACGTTGTATCTGATCTGATCCCTTACAAAGTTGAAGATGTGAATTGCTTTATCCCGGTCTTTCAAGATGCCCACGGTAAGTTCCCCGGCCTTTTCCGTGACGGCCGGCGCATCGCAGTCAATAAAGAAGGTGGACCTTAGATACTGCTGCTGTTCAATGTCCTCGTCCATGACCTGCTTTTCCATCGGCTAATCCCCAGATTTCCCAATCTGCCTTTCGAGTTTCGGCTTTTCTACGTATCCTCGACGAGCGTCAAAGCATTCGGGGCGCACCACTCGACGCACTGCGGGTTCGGGGGCTCGCCGCAAAAGTCGCATTTCAGGGCTATGCCCGTATCAGGTTCCTTATAAACCGATTTCACGGGGCACGATGCCCTGCAGACGACACATGCGTCTACCTCAATGCCGTCCACGATCACGGTACCTTTCGAGTTGCATGCGGCCTCAGTGTAAGGGCCGGCAATGACCGGCAGACAGAATTCCTCTCCCACATAAACCCGGATTCTCGACCGCCACGGATTCACGGTATTCGTGTGCGCCAGAGAGCAGACAATTTCGCACTGCTTGCATCCCGTGCATGCTCTATGATCTATCTTGATCCTCATATCACGTAAGCCCCTTCCTTCTCGAGTCCCAGCTCCTGTAATTTCTCCCGGGTGGGGATACCTGAGCCGGTCCAGCGCCTCAATTCATAGTACTCGACGAGCAACCTGTCGAGCTGAACTACGCGATTCTTCACGCGGGGCTCGCTGGTTATTCTTGGCGGCAGGCAGTCGTCCTTCGCTGTCAGGCCGGCCCTCAGGTTGAAGAGTCGTTCCAGGTTCCAGATTCTCTCTCCAACCAGGTCAAGCCCTTCCACGGTATGCCCCGTACCTGTCACATACGTTAACCACTCCGAGAGTTTTTCTCCCCACAGCGGACCATGGTAAATGATCCAGCACAGCACGCCTGAATCGGCGGCCGAGATGTAATCCTGATCCTTCTTTGTAAACTCCACGAATCGGGCGGGGTCCTTACGACCCTCATAGAAGGGCATGGTCGACTTCGTATGACTTGCGCCGGTATTGCTCGTAGCATACTGCAGTCCGAGAGCATCGAACGCCTGCGGATGCCATGCCGGCATCCCCATACCCTTTATGCCCATGAATAGCTCAGGATGGCCGATATCTGGACGCAAAAGCCACGCCACCCTCAGCCATGAGATCACCGATTCCCTGTCGCAGGCCTATCTCGTTCAGCAGCCTGAGCATATTCTTGTTGCCGAACGGCAGCGGATAGCCGATCTGCCTTCTCCGGCAAGTGGCCTTCCTCAAAGAGCTCCATGGCGCAAGAGATCATGGCGCCGGCCGTGATCGTATCCATGCCAAGCTCGTTGCAAATATAATTGGCCCTGCAGATATCTTCCATGTCCCCAAGACCGCAGTTCGTTCCCAGAAGGGCCATGGTCTCGTGCTCGGGACCCTTCGCCGTCAGCGGGTACTCCGGATCATGGATCCGGCTTCGCTTGCCGCAGGCGAAGGGGCAGGAAAAGCATGCCTCATCCCGCACCCGGATGAGGTCACGAATCACCTCCGGGTCTTCATACTTGACAAATGCTTCAGAGTACCCTTCCTTGAAATTGAGGCTCGCCTGGCTCTTGCTCGCGTTGGCCCGGCCCGGCAGCGACCATGTCCCATACCTCCGCCGTTTCTTCAGTTCTCCGTTATCGCGGGCCTGCTGGTAAAAATCCATGACCGCCTTTCGGAGACCGTCAACATCGGCCACACTGACTTCTCCCCTACCGAGAGTCGCGACGGCCTTGAGATTCTTTGAGCCCATGACCGCGCCCAGGCCCGATCGCCCCGCGGCCCGTCCGCCGTCAGACATGATGCACGCAAACCGCACCAGGTTTTCTCCGGCAGGACCGATATCGGCGATGCCCATGGCGTTGAGGGCCCACTTGTCCAAGCCATCTCTCGACTTCATCTCGGCCCGGATCGCCTCTTCGGTCTGACTGGCCGTTTTTCCCCAGAGATGCCCTGCCGGCCTCAACTCTACCCGATCGTCACAGATGCTCGCGTAGACAGGTTCCGGCGATCTGCCTTCGAAGATAAGGAGGTCGTACCCCGAGTACTTGAGGTTTGCCCCCAGGTAGCCTCCGCAGCAGGGACTGGAGACGCAGTTGCTGAGAGGGGACTTGGCCGACACGATATACCGGCTTGCTGCCGGTGCCCCGCTGCCGGTCAACGGACCTGTGGCAAAAATGAGTTTATTCGCCGGGCTGAGGGCATCGATACGGGGGTCTATCTCGTCAAAGAGAATCCTCGCGCACATGCCCCGGCCTCCGATATAATCCCTCATCAGGCGGGCCGGCAGCGCCTCCGTCCTGACGGTGTGTGCGGAAAGATCGATTCTCAGGATTTTTCCTTTCCAACCAAACATAACGCTCCTTATCTAGAAATGTGCCTCTCCTGTCAAACCGGCGAGCTCAGATTGGGAAAAAACCGGTCCATCGCTGCAGACGTATTTGCTCCCCACGTTACAGCGGCCGCACTTCCCGATGCCGCACTTCATCCGCATCTCCAGAGAGAAAAGGATGTTTTCGTCCTTGAATCCCAGATGCTTGACCACCGGCAAGGTGAACTTCATCATGATCGGGGGTCCGCAGACCACGACCACCGCGTTTTCGGCGCTTGGCGCCACTGTTCGCAGTACATCGGGCACCAGGCCGACATGGCCCTGCCACCCGTCCGCCTCCACATCCACCGTGAGATGCACCTTCAGATCCGCCCTCTGCCGCCAGGCCTCCAGGTCCTCCTTGTAGAGAAGGAGACCCGGTTTCCTTGCCCCATAGATAACCGTCAGATTTCCGTAAGCCTTCCTGTTCTCCTCATGAAGGATATAGTTGGTCAGTGAGCGCAGGGTTGAAAAGCCGAACCCGCCGCCGATCAGAAGGAGGTTCTTCCCTTTGAGCGTTTCAAGGGGATACCCGTTCCCCAGGGGTCCCCGCACGCCAACGATCTCTCCAGCTCCCATGTTGTGGAGGGCGCCCGTCACCGCTCCGATCGTGCTCACGCTGAATTCAAGCCGCTCCGGTCGGGTGGGGGTCGAAGCCATACCGAAAGGCGCTTCACCCTTGCCGAACACAGAGACCTCTGCGAACTGGCCAGGCACGTAATTGAACCGCTCCCTATCCTGCTCCCGGACAAATCCGAGAATAAAGGTCTTTATCTTCCGATCCTCTGTCTCGAGGACGATCTCTTCGATTCTCATTGGAAACGGGATGTAGGGATTCGTCTTCACGTTGCCTCGTTCCTTGAAAGCCTCACCAGGACCTCCCGGATGTCCAGGTTGACCGGGCATTCCGTCACACACCGGCCACACCCTACGCATCCGTTCATGTTCACGCTACCCGGAAGATAACTGAACTTGTGCATGATCCGTTGCCTGAATCGCTCCTTTGCCGTGGGTCTCGGGTTGAAACCTGATGCCTGCCGGGTAAAAAGAGGGAATTGGCAGGAGTCCCATATCCTGATCCTCTCCCCGGTCACAGGCCCGGCCTCATCACAGATGTCGAAACAATGGCACGTGGGACAAAGGTAGGTGCAGATCCCACAGCTCAGACAGGACTCCGTGAGGTCGCTCCACAGAGGGTCGTCGAATAACGCTTCCAACCGCTTTTCCAGGCCCTCGGCGGCCGCCCCCTCCCATAGGGCCACCGGGTGCATGAAGGACTCAGCCGCTTCCTTTATCTTCTCCGCTTTGCCAAAGGATTCCTCGTCGGCATCCTCAAAAAGCCCATCCGTCAAAAGGGCCTTTCCCTTTTCGCTGGCTGCCCCGACCAAGTAGCGATCTCCAAGGTCAAAAAGAAGAAGATCCGACCCCTCCTGTGAGCAAGGGCCTCCACCCAGGGCAAGGCAGAAGCAGGCAGCGTCGGGATGCGCGCACGCCAGGCTAACCACGAGGGCCCTGCGCCTCTTTTCCGCATAATAGGGATCTTCGGTATTTCCTCCGAAAACTCGGTCCAGGAGGAGGAGCGCCCTTGCATCACAGGGATGAACCCCAAACAGGACTCGTTCCTCTTCCCCTGCGGAAGCTGCCTCTATCTGGGGGCCTTCCTTTCCATGCCGATAAGCAAAGAGCCTTTCCGTCTGAGGGAAAAGAGCGTCCTTTGGAGAGTTCTTCGTGTTCCCCCGGCCTAAGATGGGGTCCCGCGCAGACTCGATCCTCTCAAAGAGAAGTATTTCTCCCTTTTTCACGGGTGCGAATACAAGCCGCTCCTGAAGGAGCGCTTCAAGAAAAGGTTCCAGCCGCTCCTTTCTCAATGTCCGGTTATTGTCTCGAACCACTGATGTCATGGATCCACCATAGGCGGCTCCGGGTCGTCGGCACGGAAAGTCGAAAGGGGGCAGACCTCCTCAAGACTCAGCCCTGCTTCGTGACTGAAAAGGTCCTTCACATCCTTCTGCAGCTTTCTATTCAATTTCCTGATGTCAACCCCTACCGGACAGGCATGCTCGCAAGCCCCGCAGTCCACGCAGCGTCCTGCCAGATGAAAGGCGCGGACCAGGTGAAAGACCATAGTGTCCGCAAGGTTCGTCGACTTGCCCACCCATTGGGGCTGCGAGGCATCTACAAAACACTCCGGGCAGTAGCATAAGGGACAGGCATTCCGGCATGCGTAGCACCGAATGCACTTGCCCATCTCGTCGCGAAGGTAGGCCCACCGCGTTTCCTGATCGAGCACACCGAATGCCTCCACATCAGAGAACCCATCCTTCGGCCCCTCTGCACCCGGCTGCCCTATGAGCAGGTCGTAGAGGACAGGAACGGGGTGGGTGCAGGCCTTGCAATGCACGAGGAGAAACTCCCGGCGGTCAAGGACCTCTTCCGAATCGGTTCCTTTCACAATCAGCTTATCCCCGGTTTCGTCATCCTCGACAAACGAGCCGCGACCCATCTTCGCCTCTATCAGGGACCTGTCGATCATCCCTTTGCACGGCACGCCGATAATGACGACCTGGTCCCTGACGACCTGGTTTTCTTTGATCAACTCGACGAGGGCGCGGCTGTCACACCCCTTTGCCACGATAGCCGTCTTCTCCTTCCTCTTGGGCAGATAGCGTGCCACGTTGGTCTCACAGAATCCGTCCCACACGAGCCTGTCTACGTCCTCCTCTCGCCTTACGAAACAGGGTCGGCTCCGGAGAGGCAGGCTTCCCGGCTCAAATCCTATAACGACCTGGACCTGTTTCTCCCGCAGGAGTTTGCGGGCAGCGTCCCTAATGTGCTGGGTGAGCTGCGACATGGATCGAGCCTCCGGGGATCTCTTTCACCAGTTTCTTTGACGGGCCCAGTGCCTTTATCCGGGCTGTCACCTGTTCTACCACTTTTGCAAACCGGGCCCCTTCGGAGGCCGAGACCCAGCTGAATTGCACCCGGCCTTCTTCAAGGCCCATATATTCGAGAAGGCTTTTCAGCACGGCAAATTTTCTCCTCGCGCTGTAGTTTCCCGTCAGATAATGGCACTCTCCGGGATGGCAGCCGCTCACCAGCACGCCGTCAGCGCCTTTCTGCAGACTCGCCAGAATGAAGAGGGGATCAATCCTTCCCGAACAGGGCACCCGCACCACCCGTATATTGGAAGGGTACTGGATCCGGCTCGTGCCTGCCAGGTCAGCCCCTGCGTAGCTGCACCAATTGCACAGAAATGCGACTATTTTGGGTTCCCATGCATCCGATTCCATCATTACTCACACCTCTATAAGGCCTGGATCACAGACCACGTCTGCTTGTTGCTGACACCGCCCAGATCGAGGGCCCCGCTCCTGCAAGAGGAGGCGCAGACTCCGCACCCCTTGCAGAGGGCCTCGTTGACAACGGAAATCCCGTCCTCAGCCGCTGAAATGGCCTGATAAGGGCAGACATTCCGGCAGACACCGCACCCGCTGCATTTCGCCTGAGTCACCCTGCTGACGGGACCCCCTGCTTTGAGCTCCTTCTGGGCAAGGACGGTCATGGCCCGGGAGGCAGCGGCCTGGGCCTGGGCAATGCTCTCGTCGATAAACTTTGGGCTGTGGGCCGTGCCGCACATGAAGATGCCGTCCGTCGCAAAATCGACCGGGCGAAGCTTCATATGGGCTTCCATGAAGAAGCCGTCTTCATTGAGGGGCACCTTGAGCAGTTGCGAGAGGGATCGATTGCCCGCGGGCGGAACCGATGCGGCAGCCACACAGACCATGTCAGCATCGATCTCGAGTCGCTGACCGAGGATCGGTTCCGTAACGGTCAGCCTCAGGAAGGCCCTGCCGTCCTCTTCAACGGCCTGGATTTCCGGTTTGTCATCCGCTTCGTAACGGATGAAGATAACCCCCTGGTCGGACGCCTTCTTGTAGTAATCCTCCTTGAATCCGTATGTCCTCATGTCCCGGTAGATGACGTAGACGTCCATCTCCGGCTTAAGCTCTTTCAGCTTCAAGGCGCTTTTTACCGAGTGGGAGCAGCAGACCCGGCTGCAATACGGTCTTTCCTCATCCCTCGACCCCACACACTGGATGAAGACCACAGAGTTGCAGTCCTTAAACCGGTCGGCGTCCTTCTCCATCGCCTCGTCCAGTTCGAGAAGGGTCTTCACCCGGTCGTCCACTCCGTAGAGGTACGATTCCCGGGGCTTCAGTTCCTCGGCGCCCGTGGCCACTATGGTCACGCCGTGGCTGATCTCCCTCGGGGTCCCTGCGGTGCCCACCCTGACGACGGAGGTGAAGTTCCCCACGTACCCGGAGTACTCTGCCAGCTCCGCGTTGGTCAGTACCTCAATGAGGTCGTTGCTTTTGACCTGTGCGACAAGGCCCTCTACCAAGCGCCTTACATCGCCTCCCTCAAGGGTCACGGGGATCTTCATGGCCAGTCCGCCCAGGCCATTGCTCTTCTCGACGAGGTGGACCTTAATGCCCTGATCGGCAAGGCTCAGGGCCGCCTTCATACCCGCTATGCCGCCCCCGATGATCAGGGCGGACCGGGTGACCCCGTAGGAGACGCGATAGAGGGGCTCCAGGAGACTCGCCCGTGCGGCAGCCATTCGGAGAAGGTCTTTTGCCTTCTCTGTTGCCCTATCCTTGTCTGCCATGTGGACGAGTGAACATTGTTCACGGATATTGGCAAATTCAAAGAGATAGGGGTTGAGGCCTGCCTCGCGGAGGGCGTTCTGAAAGACGGGCTCGTGTGTTCTCGGCGTGCATGCGGCCACCACCACGCGGTTGAGACCCTTCTTCTCGATTGTCTCAATGATGTGGCCCACGGAATCGACGGAGCAGGCAAAGGTCTCCTCCGCCGCATGGACCACGCCGGGAAGTCCCTTCGCATATTCGACTGTCTGGGACACGTCAACGACTTTGGCGATGTTGGTGCCGCAATCGCACACAAAGATTCCGACCCGGGGCGCCTCGCCCGTGACATCGCGCTCCGTCGGGAAAGACCTTCTCTTCCACCATGGTCCCGCGCTCCTCCCACAGCAGCTGGGAGGCCAGCGATGCAGCGCCTGACGCCTGCGTCACCGCATCGGGAATATCCATGGGGGCGTGGAAGACACCGCAGTTGAAAACCCCGTCCCTCGATGTCTCCATGGGCGAAAAGGCAGGACTTTCGCAGAATCCGTGTTGATTGACCTGAATGGCGAGCTTCCCGGCCAAATCCCGGTTGCCCTCCGGTGCATGCAACCCCACCGAAAGAACCACCAGATCGAACTCCTCATCCCTGACCCCGGTCCCGTTAATACGGTACCTGAGGACCACGTTCTTCGTGTCAGCCCGTTCACCCACTATGGCGGCCTTGGCCCATACGTAGCGGACGCCGGCCATGTTCTTGGCCCGCTCGTAGAATCGCTCGAATCCCTTGCCGTAGGCGCGGATATCGTTGTGAAGGACGACCGCCTCCATCTCGGGATGGTGCTCTTTCGAGAGGATCACCTGTTTCGTCGCGTACATGCAGCATACGGCGGAGCAGTAGGTACAGCCCGAGGATTCGTCCCGTGATCCTACGCACTGAATCCAGGCGATCTTGTGGGGAACCTTCCCGTCAGAGGGGCGGTACAGCTCGCCGCTATTGGGGCCCGAAGCGCTGATCAGCCGTTCGAATTCGAGGCTCGTCACGATATTTGAGAACCGATCGTACCCATACTGGCTTTGCGTGAGGGGATCGAAAGGTTCATACCCAGGCGCCAGGATCAGACTCCCGACCTTCAGGGTTGTTGTCTTCGGCTGCTGGTGGAAATCGATCGCCTTGTTCTTGCAGGCGGGCACGCAGATCTGACACTCTTTTCTGGTGAGAAAGAGGCATCGAGTGGCATCGACTATCGATTTGGCCGGCACTGCCTGGGGAAAGTGGACATGGATGCACTTTGTCTTTGACAGTCTCTCATTATAGACGTCGGGGACAAAGACCGGGCAGTACTCGGAACAGGTGCCGCACCCCGTGCATTTCTCCTCGGCAACATAGCGGGGTTCTTCGAAAAGGTGGACGTCGAAATTGCCTGCTTCCCCCTCGACACCCTCGACCCTGGTGTTCGTGATGATGGTGATGTTGGGGTTCGTGGCGCATTCGATGAACTTCGGGGACAGGATACACATGGAACAGTCATTGGTCGGGAATGTCTTGTCCAGCTGTGACATCTTCCCGCCGATGGCAGGCCCCTTATCGACGAGGTACACCTTGAACCCTGATGCAGCGGCGTCCAGGGCGGCCTGTATGCCACCCACGCCGGCTCCCACCACCATGACCGCCCCAATCCTTTTGCGGGCCGGCACGGGCAGTTGAATTATGTTGTCTTCCTGGGGCATGACCTCTCCGTATCTACATCACCTCAGCAACTATCTCCGAAACATCCCGAATCTCGAGCACATCTTCTCTTCCCATGGTGAGCACGCTGTCCTTGAAGTTGAGGATACAGTACGGGCAGGCCGTGGCAAGGACCTCGGCGCCCAGCTCAACGGCCTGCTCCACGAGGATGTCGGAGAAGCGCTCCCCCTTCTTGGTCTCCATCCAGATCCTTGCGCCGCCGCCACCGCAGCAGAGGCTCTTCTCCCGGCTATTCATCTCGTCCATGAGCGTCAGACCCGGGATGCTCCCGAGGATTTTTCGTGGTTCATCGTAGATAGTGCTGTGGCGTCCCAGATAACAGGGATCGTGATAGACGACCTTCTTGGGGAAGGGTTTTTTAAGCGTGAGTCTCCCCTCGTCTATGGCGCGAGCAAGGTATTGGGTAAGATGGACCACGCCGAAATCCCCACCCAGGCCGGGATACTCATCCTTGAACGTGACGTAGCAATGGGGCGAGCTGGTGATGATCTGCTTTACCCCCGCTTCATGAAAGGCCTTGATATTGCTACTGGCAAGCTTATCGAAGAGATCGTAGTTGCCGGCCTTTCGCACACTTTCACCGCAGCAGCTCTCCTCGGTGCCGAGGATCCCGAAGTCCGCTCCAGCCTCCTTCAGTATCCTCGCGGTAGCCCGGGCCACATTCCCCATCTTCGGATCGAAGGCGGGAACGCAGCAAGAGAAATAGAGTGTCTCCTTCTCCTTGCTTATCGGGGGGATGGCGAGATCACGGGCCCAGTTGGTTCTCTCATCCCTGGGACCACCCCATGGGTTGCCAGCACTCTTGAGACTCGCCACAGCGCTCCGCAGGCTCGCGGGCACCGCACGAGGGACGCTATCGGTCGTGATATTTCGGACCGCACGGATCACGTCCGTAATGGCGACCCCCCTTGGACAGCGGCTGACGCACATATTGCACGTCGAACAAAGCCACCAACCTTCCTCGCCAAGCTCTACGAGGCCGAACTTCGACTCGGTAATCATCTTGTGGGGCAGGAAAGTCCTTACGTTATTCCAGGGACAGCTGGCGGTACACAGGCCGCATTGGAAGCATTTTCGGAACGCCTCTCCGCCGGCCTCTTTAATCATTTCCATCGCTTCCTTGAAAGGTGCTGTCACTTTCATGAGTGAGAAATCCTTGTCCTGGTGGCCGGGAGGTCGGGATGGCCGCACTTTAGTCCGCCGGGTACACCTCCCATATCGTAAAGGAAACCCCGCCCTCTGTCAATGTGGGCCGGAACCTCTTTCATGCCAGTCCGACATGCCTTAACCATACTCAGCATAACGCGCTCTCCGGTTTCGGCGTATGTTTCATAAGAGAATAGTCATCATCACGTCATCCTGTCTTTACCTTATTGAGGTACTTAAGCTATACGAGTTCGCAGCGCGAAAGACAATTGAAAAAATTTTATTTGGTCATTAAATAAATTTATAGGAAGAACAGGTAATGACCAGGAACAAAGGTGAAGGTAAGAACAACTACAGGTAAAGGTGGGAACAAAAGAAGGTAAGACAAGATCTGAAAAACTCTTCTCTTACCTTCGCTTTAGTCCTTTCAGCTGGCTTCGCTCTGCCTTACCTGCTTTACTCTCTACCTTCGCTTTAGTCTTTACCTTTACCTTTACCTTTACCTATGTTCTTGTTTTTACCTGTCCCTCTAAGGGTTATACAGGAACTTGAACGGAGACGAGAAAAAGCTCTCCACGGATTCTTTTGACAGGTCGGACATGGAGGAAAAGAGCCATTTCGAAAAGGAGAAGGGCTTCTCAGTATAGACCAGTTCGGGCTTGCCTTTGATATTGAGTGCCTTCTTGATGTCATCCAGGGTGTCGTAGAAATTCCCGATATTGTCCACGAGCCCGAGATCCTTCGCCTGCAGGCCCGTATAGATTCTCCCGTCAGCCAGGCTCTTTACTTTCTCGAACTCCATCTTTCTGCCGGTTGCAACGTCCTTGATGAACTGCTCGTGGATATTCTTAACTATGCCGTCCAGATACGCCTTCTCCTCCGGCGTCATTTCTCGGAATGGCGTGCCCGCATCTTTCATTTCGCCCGCTTTGATCGTGTTACTCTTCACCCCGATCTTTTTGAGGAGTTCCTCGAGGATCACTGACTGCATGATCACACCGATACTGCCCGTAATCGTAGACGGGTTCGCATAGACCTTCTCTCCCGCTGCAGCGATGTAGTATCCTCCCGAAGCACAGACAGAGCCCATGGAAACAAAGACCTTCTTCTTTCCCTTGAGCTTGATCACCTCCCGGTATATCTCCTGGGTCGGCCCTACGGAGCCGCCGGGCGAGTTGATCCTTAGAATCACGCCTTTGATGGTCGGGTCCTCTTTGAAGCGTATGACATCCTCCATGGTTTGACGAGACTCGGAGATGATGCCTTCAATCTCCACGACGCCTACCCGGTCTGCCGACTTTCCTATGCATGCCCTGACTATCGAGAGAATGAATACCAACAGTATGATCCCGATGATAACGATGAGTGTTTTTTTCATCCTTGATGTTGCCACGTATTCACCTTCTTGTCAGGAGCACGGTCCCGAAGGGCCTTCTCTGCGCTAAACTTGCCAGCTTCAGTTTGACGATCTCCAACATTGCGAGGACTATGGCAACTTTCTCGGATAAGTCGAGATCAGCCTTGGGATTCCAGGCGAAACTTCCCGCCTCACAGAGCGCGAGGCGCAGGCTCTCCAGCTTTTCTTCCAGCGTTGGTCTGATTTCGCGTATCACCAGAAACCGTTCCTGCTTATTCTTCATCAGTTCGAAGAAGAGCATGCACAGGGCCGTGAGATCCTGATCTTCTTCCTCAATCTCGAGACCGCTTCTGCCCCTTGCGAAGATATCCTCGCCAAGCACCGGGAGCTCTTGGAAGATGCCCACCATGCCTTTGATTTTTTCATATTCCAGGATCTTCTCCACCAGTTCAGCGCGAGGGTCTTCCTCCTCCCTCGGAAGCAACATGCGGGACTTGATGCACAGGAGAAGGGAGGCCATCTCGATGAAATCCTCTGCGATCCTGAGGTTCATCTGTTTCACCAGCTCAACATACTCCAGGAAACGTTCCGTAATCATGCCTATGGGGATATCAAAGATGTCGACTTTATTCTTCTTGATGAGGTTGATGAGCACGGAAAGCGGCCCCTCAAAACACTCCATCTGCACTTCTAGAGTCGGTACAATCAGATTCACGGCCTGAGTTCCCCTTTCATGTATATACTGGTGGACGAATGCTATCTCCTGCTCCTTTGTCGTCAGGCCCAGGTCAATCTTGGCATCTTTAAGGGCATCCAGAATCTCGCCAAAAACCGGACCTTCCTCGATCCCCATCTGCTTCAGGTTCTTTCCGCTCAAGAGAGGCTTGAACGAATCCGCGTACGTAATAAAATTCGAGATCGCCTTCTTCATCTCGTCGGATTGCGCTTTCGCCATGGTAAAGAGCCGGGATTCAAGGCTCAATAGTCTCCAGTTCCCTGTATATCTCGCTCTTTTTCATCGTCCGGATGGCTCCACCAAATTTTGCCATTACTTTCCTTGTTTTGTCCACATCATTTACGAGTTTTGTTCTCATCGTCTCCGAAAGTTCGAGCTTCCCGGCCAACTCCTCCACGTCCCGCAGGCTCGCATGGTCCACGAGACCGAGCAGATAATAGAAGGTCTGGTTCAATTTGCCCTTGTAAAGCAATCTGTACCACTTGAGCACGGTGTCCATCTCCCGGAAGAGCTTCTCTTTTTCGGCATCGAAGGCAAGCTGCGGATAGATAAACTTCAGCAAGTCGAGTTCCTGCAACCGCTTGAGGATAGCGCCGGGATTCTCTTCCGCCAGGATGAGGGCAAGCTCGCTCCACATTCTCGAGCCCTTTATCCTCGACAGAAAGCCCATCTTGATGGTGTTTTTGATCAGGTTCAGCGTGAACTTACCGATCTGGAAGCCGAAGCGACGCTCAAAGCGCACTGCCCTGAAAACCCTGGTGGGGTCTTCCACGAAGCTCAGGCTATGGAGGACCCTGATCGTCTTTTCTTTGATGTCCCGTTGAGCCCCGAAAAAGTCAATCAATTCTCCCTTGGTATTCTTGTTCAGGGATATGGCCAGCGTGTTGATGGTAAAGTCCCGCCTGTACAGGTCGAGCTTCAGGGAACTATGCTCCACTATGGGAAGCGCCGCCGGGGCCTTGTAATATTCGAGCCGGGCCGTGGCTATGTCGACGCTGAAGCCGTCAGGGTAGATCACCTTGGCCGTGCCGAACTCCTTGTGCGTGCGGATTTTTGCGCTTACAAGCCTGGCCAGGGCTTCGGCAAAACGGATCCCGTCACCTTCCACCACTATGTCGATATCATAATTTTCTATCCGCAACAGGAGGTCTCTCACAAAACCCCCGACGAGATAGGCGTGATAGCTCATCTCGTCCGCCAGGTTACCGATGGCGCCCAGCTTATCGAGCACCTCTCTGGAGAGCCGTTCCTCCATCAGTTTCTTTACGTTCCTTCTTTTCTCGTAGATGTCGTGGTAATCCATCTTGCCGAGGATTGTTTTCCTGATTTCGTCTTCCAGTATCCTGAGCAGGTCTGTCCTTGTAATAGCCCCTTCCAGGATGCCTTCTTTGACGACCGGGACGAACCTCTGGTTCCCGCCGATGATGATCTCCTTTACCCGTTCGATCGAGTCCTCGGGCGCTGCCACGGAGAATTCAGTGAACATGTACTCCTTTACCGGCAGGTTCTCCAGCTTGTGGAACGCTGCCTTTTCCGCGATCTGACGTGAGATAATTCCTGCTATCATGCACCCGGACGTTACCGGCATTGCATTGATGTTGTATTTTGTCAAAATAGCTCTTTGCCTCACTGATGGGAGCATCCTGATCAATCGTTTTTACCGGGAAAAACATGATGTCCCGTGCCTCCCACAGAGGCTTTACGTACTGGTTGAGGTATTGGAGCAGCCTTGGTTTTTGTTTCCTCCATGGTGCTCTCTCTGACCGTCGCGGAAGCCGCCTCTTTGTGGCCCCCTCCGCCAAGCAGCGTCAGGACGTGGCCGACATCCACCTCAGGTATGCGACTTCTGCCTATCACGTAAATCCTGTCATCCATGCGGAAGAGCGCGATAACCGCATTCACGTTCTCCATGTCTCTGAATTTCTGGACAAGGACAGCCAGATCGCCGATGTAGTCCTCGCTGGAGCCCTCCGTTATGACCACGTCTATCCCGTTAACATTATAAACGGTCGCTGCCTCGATGAGGTCACGCAGCAGATAGACCTGCTCAGGAGAGAGCTCCTTCACGAGTATCTCGGAGACGATGTTCACATTGGCGCCTTTGGACAGCAGGAATGAAGCGGCGTCGAAATCCTCTTTTGTGGTCGACGGATACTGAAAGCTGCCCGTCTCCTCATATATGCCCAGCATCATGATCGTTGCTTCCTCGGGAGAGAGGTCTATATCCTTTTCCCTGAGCAGTGCGATCAACATGCTCACGCAGGCGCCGGTCGAGCCTGTCACATAGATTTCTCCCTTGATGTCATCCTCTGCGGGCGGGTGGTGGTCGTACACGTGAACCGTGAGATTTTTGTTGTCGAGGAGTCTTGCCAGCTCACCGATCCTCTTTCGCTGCTTGGTGTCGACGAGAATCAGCGTATCGACGGCGTCGTAATCGAGCTCCTTTGGTTTCGCAATGTCGAGGAAATAGGCTGTGGAGTGGATGAGGAAATCGCGCACGCTCTTCTCTTGAGAGCCAGGGAAGACAAGCAGCGCATCGGGGTAGAGCTTTTTTGCGGCGACCATCGAAGAGAGGGCGTCAAAATCGGCGTTGTAGTGGGTGGTGATGATCTTCATAGTACCGGTACGCACGGGTCCGTGGGTCCCACGAGACAGGGTCACGCGAGATCAAGTTACGAGTCAAGAACCACAGTGACAGCGTCAAATACAAGCTCATGTTATGTCCGCGTCTCCAGGTCACTTGCCTGTTACATTGTTGTCTCTTAACTTGTGACGAGACCCGTTGCCCTGTGACCCTGTACCGACCCTGCTTTTTCATCCCCGCGGATGGTACTTCTTATGAATCTCTTTTAGGCGCTTCCTGTCCACATGGGTATAGATCTGTGTGGTTGAAATATCTTCATGGCCGAGCAATATCTGGACGGACCGCAGGTCGGCGCCGCCTTCAAGCAGGTGCGTGGCAAACGTGTGCCGCAAGGTATGAGGCGAGACATGACCACCATGCTCAAGCTGCAGGCCATATTTCCGTATAACCTTCCATACGGCCTGTCTGGTAACGGGTAATCCGCGCCTGTTGGGAAAAAGATATACGCCTTCCGGTTTTGTCTCCTGGAGGTAAAGCCTTATAATATCTCTTGCGTAAGTGCCGAGCGGCACCATCCGCTCTTTCGACCGCTTTCCGGAGGCGACGAGAAAACCGGCATCGAGGTTGATATCCCTCTTCTTGAGGCCGACCAGTTCCGACACGCGAAGACCGGTGGCGTACAAGAGTTCAAGGATGGTTCTGTCACGCAGTGTTGTTTTCTGCGAGGGTTTTGGGGCGAGCAGGGTGGTCATTTCGTCCTGACTCAGGACGTTCGGTATCGGCGGCTTGAATTTAGGCATCTCCACATCCGCCACCGGGTTTACTGCAATTTTACCGTCCAGCAAGAGGAAGTTATAGAAGCTCCGCAGTGCGGAAAGAGCACGGACGATGCTTCGCGACTTCTTCCCTCTGCTCCTTAAGAAGCCTATGTATTGCTCAAAGTCTCTCGGCTCCGGAGAGGCACCAGGGCGATTTTCCATGAATTTTATAAAATCGAGAACGTCCCTGTTATAGGCTTCAACCGTGTGAGGAGACGCTCCCCGCTCCGTTGTCAGGTGGGTGATGAAGGCATCGAGGTCCGAGTAAAGGCTCATACTTCACCTAGTACAGATCAGGAAAAAGATAAAGCAGGTTAAGGTCAGGACTAAACGAAGGTTAAGAGAGAGCAAGCCATGTCAGACTATTCTCTCAACCTTCGTTCTAAGCATTTCCTCGACCTGCTTTTCGTTTTACCTGTTCTCTGATCCTCTACCTTGTTCTTGTCTTACCGTCTGTCCCGTTGAGCCGAATCCTCCGCTGCCACGATCAGTCTGCGGCAGTTCCTTGACTTCGCGCCATGAGACGCGGCCTGTCCTGTGGAATACCATTTGGGCAACCCTGTCGCCCGACCGCACGGTGAAAGGCTCATTGCCCAGGTTAATGAGGATCACTTTTACCTCTCCCCGGTAATCGGCATCTATCGTACCGGGGGTGTTGAGGACTGTGACTCCGGACTTGACAGCCAGGCCGCTCCTCGGCCTCACTTCGGCCTCAAAGCCTTCAGGGATGCTGATCCGGATTCCGGTGGGAATAAGGGCCCGTTCCAGGGGCTTTAACGTGACCGGTGCAGGAAGAAAGGCCGGAAGGTCCATCCCGGAAGATGCGGCAGTAGCATAAGAGGGCAGTGATGCGCCTTCATCCCGGGCGATGAGTACCTCTAACTCTTCCATAACTTCTCAACAGCGCTCTTGTCCACGCGACCGAGAATCGCAAGAGAAATCCGGGATAGGTCACCGAACACAACTTGGCTCATCTCATCCAGATGAGCCTTCTGGATACCGTCGATCGATTTCAGCGTCTCTCTCAGGGGGACATACCCGTCAAAATAGATCTCGTTTTTGGCAAGCCTTCCCATGCGGGCTTCAGAGCTTTCCAGAGAGATAAAGAAATTTCCCTTGATATGTTCTTTCGAGAAGCGGATCTCGTTTGCAGCCACTCCCTCATCCCGTAACTGGACCATCTCTTTCTTGATCAGACCAATCACTTCCTCCAGATATTCGACTGATGTCGACGTGGTAATACCGAAGGTACCTGCATCGTGAAAGCAGTTGACGTATGAGAAGATATTATAGACAAGCCCCCTTTTTTCCCTGATCTCCTGAAAGAGGTGAGAACTCATACTCCCTCCCACGATAGCGTTGAGGGCATAGAGGGGGTAGCGCCTCCGGTCTGTCTGGCCTACGCCGTCCGTGCCGATGCAAAGGTAGATGTGTTCAAGGTCCTTTTCGTACACATCGATGCCTGTGCATGAGGATGGCTTTTCGACCGATGGTGCTGTCTCTCCTTTGCTTCTGGATTCTCCGAAGAGGTTCTCGATCTTCTTCACAAACGCGTCGTGGTCTATGCGCCCTGATGCTGTAACAATCGTGTTTGCAGGTGCATGATGCCTGGAGAAATGTGCCAGAAGTGTCTCCTTTGACATCTGTTGCACATTTTCTTCTTTGCCTAGAATAGACATGCCCAGCGGGTGCCCTCTGTAGTAAGCAGAACTGAACATGTCGAAGAGATACTCTTCCGGGCTGTCATCGATCATCTTTATTTCTTGAACGATGACCTGCTTTTCTCGCTCGATGTCCTCTTCGCTGAACAGGGAGTTTTTGTACATATCGGCAAGGATGTCGAGGGCGATGTCCATGTCTCGCTTGAGCACCCTCGCATAGACACAGGTGTATTCCTTGCCTGTGAAGGCATTCAAGGTGCCGCCGATGGCATCGATCTCCCGCGCGATGTCGTAGGCGGTTCGGTTGGCGGTTCCCTTGAAGAGCATGTGCTCGATGAAATGGGAGATACCGTTGTTCGTGGAATCTTCGTACCGGCTTCCGGTCTTCCACCAGAGACCGAGGGAGACTGTCGGGAAGTAGGGAAGCGTTTCGGTGGCGACCCGGATACCGTTGTCGAGGACGGTCTTCCTATACATCCTCTGCTGTTCCCTTGGTTTCCTTGACGGCTGCCTTTCTTGAGAGCCTGATCCTTCCGTTCGGTTCAACGTCGAGTACTTTTACGAGGATCTCGTCCCCTTCCTTAACGACGTCGCTTACCTTCTTTATGTAAGTGTCGGAAAGCTGGCTCACATGCACGAGGCCATCTACCCCGGGGAGAATCTCGACTATCGCGCCAAAGTCGACAACCTTCTTGACCTTGCCCATGTACAGGGCTCCCACTTCAGCCTCTTTGGTGATCTTCTTGACCATCTCGATTGCGGCGTTGGCTGCCTCCGCGTCCTGGGAAACGATCCTGACAATGCCCGAATCTTCGATGTCTATCTTCACGCCCGTCTGCTCTACGATGCTCTTTATGACTTTGCCGCCCGGGCCGATGACCTCCCGTATCTTCTCCGGCTTGATCGTTATGGTGTATATGCGCGGTGCATAGGGAGAGAGAACCTCCCGCGGGCTGGGGAGTGCTTCGGCCATGATGTCGAGGATTCTTCCGATACCTGCCTGGGCCTGATGGACGGCTTTGCGCATGATCTCCTTGGTGATGCCTTTGGTCTTGATATCCATCTGGACAGCGGTTACGCCTTCCCGTGTGCCTGCTATCTTGAAATCCATGTCGCCCATCGCATCCTCGTCCCCGAGGATATCTGAAAGCACGATGTCCTTCCCATCCTGGATGAGAAGGCCCATGGCGATACCTGCAACGGGTTCCTTTATCGGGACGCCTGCATCCATAAGCGACAGGCAGCCGCTGCAAACCGACGCCATTGATGAGGAGCCGTTCGATTCGAGGATCTCCGAGACTATCCGTATCGTATAAGGGAAATCTTCCTTCGAAGGCAGGATCGGGGCGAGAGCCCGCTCTGCGAGGTTGCCGTGGCCTATCTCCCGTCTCGACTTTGCCCTGAGGAAGCTTACCTCTCCAACGCTGTAAGGCGGAAAATTGTAATGGAGCATGAACGACTTGTAGCTTACTCCCTCGAGCAGAGATTCTATCTTCTGCTCATCTTCCGCGGTTCCGAAGGTTGTCACTGCCAGCGCCTGGGTCTCGCCCCTCGTAAAGAGACTGGAGCCATGCGTTCTCGGAAGGATGCCGACCTGGCAGGCGATCTTTCGGATGTCGTCAGCGCTCCTGCCATCTATCCTCTTGCCCGTTGCAAACAGAGACTCTCTCATCATCTCTTTCTTTATCTCTTCGAAAGACCTCGATACGGCGAGGCGTTCCGCATCCGCATACTTTGCAGTCAGTTCGTCATAGATGGCCTGAAGCCTGTCTCCCCGTTCCCTCTTGTTGGCTATGGAAAATGCCTCGGTAAGGTCCTTCTGGGCAACCCCCCTTATCTCCGCCTTCAATTCCTGAGGCGCTCCGGCAGGCTTCACGGGCCACTTTTCCTTGCCCACTTTTGCTCTCAGCTGTTCCTGCATGTCTATGAGAGGAATCAGGCTTCGATGGGCCAGGTCAATAGCCTCGATCAGGTCTTCACCTTTGATGAATCCTGCCCCACCCTCCACCATCAGGATCGCTTCTCTCGTACCGGCAAGAATGATGTCGAGATCGCTTTCATTCATCTGCTGTAAGCGATGGGTTTATGATGAGCTCCCCGTTCACTCTTCCAATTTTGATCCCAGCCATCGGCCCGGCAAACGGAATCGGGGAAATGACCATGGCGGCTGAAGCGCCGATCATGCCGAGCAAGGCGGGATCGTTTTCCTGATCTGCCGAGAGCACGGTCGCGATGACCTGCGTCTCGTTTCTCCAGCCTTTCGGGAAGAGCGGCCGCAGAGGCCTGTCTATCAAACGGGACGTCAGTGTCTCTTTGTCCGAAGGCCTGGATTCTCTTTTGAAAAATCCGCCCGGAAATTTGCCCGCGGCGTAAGTCATTTCCTGGTAGTTTACCGTCAAAGGGAGAAAATCCTTGTCCGTCTCCCTTCTGTCTCCCACTGCAGTGACCAGCACGACGGTATCGCCGTACCTGACGAGAACACTCCCGTCTGCCTGTTTCGCGACCAGCCCGGAGGCGATCGTCAATGGTCTTCCGGCATATTCTACTGTAATCGATTCTTCCATAGTATTCCTCTCGTAGTGTTTCGTCTATTTTCTCAGGCCAAGTCTTTCGATAAGCTTGCGGTACCTGTCCACATTTTTTTCTTTCAGGTAGTTGAGCAGCCTTCTTCTGGCGCCCACCAACATCAGCAAGCCTCGCCTGGAGTTGTGGTCTTTATCATATTTCTTGAAGTGTTCGGTGAGAACTTTTATCCTTTCCGTAATCAGTGCAACCTGCACTTCCGGTGAGCCGGTGTCTTTCTCGTGCAGCTTGTAGCCCTCTATAACCGTTTTCTTTTGCCCCGGGTCCAATGACATGCTCATCGCCTCCTTAGCCGTTAATTAGTCTTTTTATCCGGATCGTCCTTGTCGGGGTATCGACCTTTCCTATGCCGATCAAGGCTCCGTTTCCGTTTAGCAGTTTGGCAAACTCGCCGTTTTTTGCGTCCCTGGAGCCGTCCAGCAGAGGCACCGGCATGCCGTTCCTCAAGAACCTCTCCAGGTTGGAATCGACCGTTACCTCCCTGAGACTTTTCAAGACATCCCGCAGGGGTAGGGTGTATTTTACTACATCCTGCTCTGTTTTTAAAGCATCAAGAGGGGTGCTCATCCCCAGAGTGAACTCGCCGTGACGCGACCGCTTCAGTGAATGGAGGGCGGCTCCGCAGCCGAGCAGTGCGCCGAAATCCTGGGCTATCACCCGAATGTAGGTGCCCTTGCTGCAGGTTATTTCGGCGTCTACGTAGGGATGAACATACTCGCTGAATTTGATATCGTGGACTTCCACTTCCTTGTAAGGCGTATCCATGACAACGCCCTTTCTCACCCACTTGTAGAGCGGCTTGCCATCCATTTTTTTGGAAGAGTAGACGGGCACCTTCTGCTGTATTTTTCCCTTGAACGTGAATAGGGTCTCCTGCACGGTCTGCAGGTCATATCTCGGGGGATCTACTTCGGACGTCCGGGTGCCTTCCAGGTCGAAGGTGTCTGTGGTGACGCCCAGGAGAAAGCGCGCAATGTAGGTTTTCTCGCCGTTTTCGAGGAACGGTATGAGCTTTACCCCCTCGTTCAGGGCTACGGGCAAAATCCCTGTCGCATTCCGGTCAAGGGTGCCGATGTAGCCGATCTTCTTGAACGGGTAGATGGCTTTAAGCTTTTTTATGACGTGGTAGGAGGTTATCCCTGAACTCTTGTCAATGACGAGAAAACCATCCATCATAATGCTACAGCCTCAATAAGCATTTTCTTCACCTGGTCAGCGTTCCCCTCGATGGTGCAGCCTGCCGCATTCTTATGACCCCCACCGCCGAACCGGCTTGCGAGGGAGGCCACATCTATTTTCCCCTTTGATCTCATGGATATTTTATACCGGTTTTCGCCGATCTGTCGGGCTACTACGGCTACCTCAACACCCCTCATCTCCTTGAGGAACTCGACGAATCCTTCGGATGTGTTCCTTCGATCCGCCTGTCTGTCTCGAACATTTCATCTGTGATGTACATGATCGCAAGCCTGTTGTCGTAATAGGTCTCGAGGGTCGCGAGTGCCACGCAGAGGAGTAGAAACCGTTCCTTGGGATGGCTCTCGTATACCTTCTCCGCAACGTACGACGGGATCACCCCGAAATGCGTCATTTCTTCGCAGATGACGAATGCCTTCGAATTTGTGCTGTTGTAACGAAAGGAGCCGGTGTCTGTGAGCACGGCAGTATAGATGTTCACTGCTATGTCGAAATCTATACGGACATCGAGAGCTTTCAAAATAGCGTAAATAATTTCCGCGGTGGAAGAAGCGCGCTCATCGATGATGTTCAGGAACCCGAAAGCTTCGTTCGTCTCATGATGGTCGATGTTGATGATTGGACCTTTCTCTTTGAGCTTTTCGTAACCATCACCTATCCGGAAGAAGTCGCCGCAGTCGACCGCAAAAATCGCGTCGAACCGCTTTGCCGGTATCTCGTGCACGAGGCTTGCGGGCTGAGGAAGGAATTCATACCGGTAGGGCACCTTGTCTTTGAGGTAGACGGTGGTCTCCTTGCCGAGTTTCTTGAGGGCGAGTGAGAGGGCGAATGCCGAGCCTATAGCGTCGCCGTCCGGGTCTATATGCGAGGTGACCATGAACTCTCTTCCGTTTGCGAGTATCTCTTTAATCTTCTGAAACATTGCCCACCTTTTTCAGGATCTCGTCGATTCTGGCAGCCTTTTCCTGATCGGTGTCGTAGACGAAGGTGATTTCCGGCATATATTTCATGCGCATCTTGTCACCCAGCAGGTGCTTGATGTAGCTTGTCGCGCGCTTCAGAGCCTGTGCTGTTCGCTCCTTTTCTTCTTCGGAACCGAACACGGAATAGTAGACCTTGGCGTATTTCAAGTCTTCGGTCATCTTCACGTCGATTATGGTGATGAAACCGAGACCGGGGTCTTTTATTTCCTGCTGTATGATCATCGATATCTCTTCGCGCAGGAAGTCCTGCACGCGCTGTCGTCTATATTTCATTACCAACCATCATGATTTCGGTTCTCGTGTCGATCACTTTGCCGATGTACAGCGATTCGATGAAAAGGTGAATGTTCTCTATCATACGCTCTACAATGTCTTTCCCGCTTCCTACCACCGAGAAGCCGATGGTCACCCGCTGCCAGAGGTTTGTCCGGTCGATCTCCATGACTGACACGTTGAACTTCTGTCTCGTCCGTTCCACTATCCTTTTTGTCGCCTGTCTCTTTTCTTTCAGGGAGTGGTTCTCAGGTAAGAATATTTCGACGCGCGATATACCGACGACCATGGATACGTATACCGTTCGCCTTCAACGATACCTCGTTGTCGCTGCTCCTCGACGTACCCGCAGTACGCCTGCGTCCTTGAATGCAAATCGGTACTGGGTTAGCCATCGAGAGTCTGTTTTTCTTGCTCTTCAACAAAAAATTCGATGACATCCCCTTCCTGTATATCGTTAAAGCCCTCCAAGGCCAAGCCGCACTCATAGCCCGCCTGGACCTCCTTGACATCGTCCTTGAACCGTTTCAGCGATGACAGCTTGCCCGAAAAGAGTTCGTTTCCGTTCCTTCTCACCTTGGCCAGGGCGCTCCTTGTCACCTTACCCTCGGTGACGTATGAGCCGGCGATACTGCCCAAGCGGGAAACCGTGAATATCTTCCTCACCTCTGCTTTGCCAATGCTTACTTCCACGATCTTTGGCGCCAGCATGCCCTCCATGGCCTTGCGTACCTCGTCGATCATCTCGTAAATTACCGAATAGGTACGAATCTGGACGCGTTCTTGGTCTGCGAGGACCTGTGTTTTCGCCATTGGTTTTACGTTGAAGCCGATAATAATGGCGCCGGAGGCCATTGCAAGGTTGACATCGGTTTCGGTGATAGCCCCGACACCGCTATGGATGATCTGTATCTGTACGCTCTCCGTGGAGAGCCTTGTTAACGCATCCTGGATGGCATCGAGGGTGCCCCTGACGTCGCCCTTCAGGACTACGTTCAGCGTGAGTTTCTCCGTTTGTTCCATCTTGGCGTAGAGGTCTTCAAGCGTCACCCTCGGGCCTGCTCACGTTCTCCTTCTCACGGACTTTGCTCCTGCCGGAACTTGGAGAGTTCCCGCGCATAGCTCTCTTCCGTCGTCGCGATAAACGGATCGCCTGCTTGCGGCACGTCCGAGAAACCGACTACCAGTACCGGCGTGGCCGGGAGGTGCTTTCTGTATTCTTTTCCCTTTGTCGTCGACGAGCGCTCGTACGCGACCAAAGATCGTGCCGGCTACAAAAGGATCATGCACGCTGAGGGTGCCTTCCTTGATAATCACCGTACCAACGGGCCCGTGTCCTTTATCGAGGCCGGATTCAACGATAATGCCCTTTGCCAGTTTGTCCGGATTGGCCCTCAGTTCCAGCATCTCTGCCTGAAGCAGGATCAGCTCCATGAGTTCATCGATCCCCGTTTTCTTCTTGGCCGATATCTTTGCCATGAGCGTAGTCCCGCCCCACTCTTCGGGGATCAGATTATACTCTGCGAGTTCTTTCATCACTTTATCGGGGTTTGCATTTGGCTTGTCTATCTTGTTTATAGCAACGATGATGGGGACATTGGCCGCTTTTGCATGATTGATGGCCTCTATGGTCTGTGGCATTACGCCGTCGTCGGCAGCCACCACCAGAACGACGATGTCAGTCACTAACGCGCCACGGGCACGCATGGCGGTGAAGGCCTCATGGCCGGGCGTATCGAGAAAGGCAATCTCCTTCCCATTTACTCTGGCCAGGTATGCGCCTATATGCTGGGTTATGCCGCCTGCTTCCCGTTCCGCCACATTGGTATTCCTTATGGTATCCAGAAGAAGCGTCTTCCCGTGGTCGACGTGGCCCATAATAGTGACAACCGGCGGCCGAGGCTTTAGATTCTCTTTTTCCTCAGACTCCGTGGCCTCTGTCTGCCTGGCCTGGAACTCCTCTTCCATGGAGAATACCCTTTCCACCTCAAAGCCAAAGTCTGTTGCCACCACGGATGCTGTCTCGTAATCAATCGACTGGTTGATGTTCGACATGGTGCCTAGGGAGAGTAGTTTCCTGATGACGTCCTGTGCCTTGACGCTCAGGCGTTTAGCCAGTTCCCCCACCTGAATCTTATCCGCAATCTTAACGGTTTTCCTGACGATCCTGAGTTCGGGCCTTGTCTCATCTTCGGCCCTTGCCTCAATCCTTCCCCCTCTTCCCTTCCTGAAGGGGAGTGCTTTGCCTCCACGACGTCTGAAAGCGTACAGGTCTTCTTCGCTTATCACGACTTTTCGCTTGAGGAGCCCCTTCTTCTTGGTTGTGCTCGCTTCCTGCTCCTCTTCCTCGATTTTCTTGAGGAGCCGCTCCGCTTTCTTTCTCTTCTTCTCTTCCTCTGGTTCTTCCTCTACCAGCTTGAATTCTTTCTCCAGGTCCTGTTTGTAAACCTCTTCCAGTGCCCGGGTAATCTCCTGCTTCTTCTCCTCGCCTATCGTCTCTATCTCGGGTTTCGCCTGCTCTTCCTTCGCCGTCTCTTCTGCGGGTTTTGCAGGTTCTGCCACTGCTGCTTCAATCGCGGGCTTCTCTTCCCCTGCTTGAATCGGCGGGACTTCCGCCTCAACTACAGGAGGAGACGCCGCTTCTGCTGCAGCCTTTGCGGGTTCAGCAGCCACCGCTTCTGCTGCAGCCTTCTTGGACAGCACTTTTCGCTTCGTTATCGGGCTTGTGCCCGGAGCCTCTTCGGCCGGTTTTACCTCTTCTATTACTTTTTCTACGACCGGTTCCGGTGGCGGTGGCGGCGGTGCCTGCACCCGCCTTCTGATGACCGTCGAGGCAACCCGTTTTTCTACTATTTTCTCGCCGGTGGCGCTTAGTTTTTCCTTTGTCTCCTCGTGAGATTCTTCTGCGCCTGTCTTTTCTTTGTCTTTTGTCTTGGCGCCGATGCTCTTGAGTTTCGATAAGACCTGCTCGTCCTTCATCTTATCGGTGAGGGTGGTGATTCTTATCCTTGGCATACTGCAAAACCTCCCTGACTAACCCTCTGTCGGCGCTTGCTCAGTTGTTTTGGCAGGCTCTTCGGAGACTTCAACTGTTTCATCAGTTGCATTGGTCTGTGCTTGAGCCTGTAGACTCCGATGCGGCCAGCTCTGCTGCCTGTTTCTCCAGAGCCTCGGCCCAGGCTTTGGCATTTTCTATTATCGCCCTGCAGTCCTCGACGGATATGCTGGTGACCTTCGTCATCTCTTCCGGCGTGAGACGGGCAATGTCGCGGGCATCCCTCAGGTACTCGTCAAAGAGCACCCGTGCCAGTATCTCGTTTATCTTCAGGTTCTCGATCAGGTCGTCAATAACCTTGCGGGAGGTTTTCTCTACCTCAGCCTCGCTCTTTATGTCGATCTTCCAACCTGTCAAGCGTGAAGCCAGCCTGACGTTCTGTCCCTTTTTTCCGATGGCGAGTGAGAGCTGATCATCATTGACGACGATCTCCATCGAGGTATCCTCTTCGTTGATATAGACCTTGGAAACACGGGCCGGCGCAAGTGCGTTGCACGCGAACTTGGCAGAATCTTTGCTCCACGGTATGATGTCGATTTTTTCTCCCCGTAACTCCTGAACAACCGCTTGCACGCGAGACCCTTTCACGCCGACACAGGCGCCGATCGGGTCGATGCTCGAATCACCGCTGTAGACGGATATCTTCGCCCTCTCTCCAGGCTCTCTCGCAGCTCCTACCACCTTGATAATACCCTCCTGGATCTCGGGGACCTCAACCTCGAAAAGACGTACGAGGAAGTTGGGATGAGTCCTCGACAGGAGTATGGTGCAGCCCTTCTGATCTTTATCCACGTCGAGCACATAGGCCTTGACTCTATCCCGTCGTTTAAAGGTCTCGCTCGGTATCGCTTCCTTGAAGGGCAGGACTGCCTCGGTCTTACCAAGGTTGACGACGTAATGGTTCTTCTCGACCCTCTGTATAATGCCGGTGACGATCGTGCCTTTACGATCCTTATATTCATTGTAGATGACGTCGCTCTCCGCGTTCCTCACCTTTTGCATAATTACCTGCTTTGCCGTCTGTGCGGCTATTCTGCCCAACTGTGAGGTGTCCATCTTGATGCCTATGGAATCACCCACTATACATTCCGGATCAACCTTTTTTGCCTCGTCCAGCAATATCTCAAGGTCTGTGTCTTCCACCTTCTCGGTCACGGTTTTGAATCGAAAGATCTCTATCTCCCCCAGCTCTTCGTTGTAGCGGGCTTCAAGTTCGAGATGATTGCCGAACTTTTTCTTGGAAGCCGAAAGAACAGCCTCCTCCAACGTCTCTACGATGATCTCCTTGGGGATGCCCTTCTCTTTACCCACCTGTTCAATCACGTAATTCAGGTCAAAATACATGCTCTTCTACCCCTCACAGCTCGAATTCTAAGTGTGCCTTTTTTATAGCACAGAATGGAATCGTATAGATATCCATTTTCCGTCCTGATTTCCACGCCTTCTTCCGTCACAGCAGCTATCTCTCCTCGAAACTCGTTTCTCGATTCTAGGAGAGAAGAGGTGACGATTTTGCATGGTTTGCCCTTGTACCGCTCGAAGTCGCTTTTTTTCTTCAGCGCTCGCGTGAGCCCGGGCGACGAGACCTCTAGTGTGTATGGCTGGTCAATGATATCCTCCACATCAAGGGTCCGTTCAACCTCTCTGCTGACTCGTTCACAGTCGCCGATCGTGACTCCGCCCTCCTTGTCTATGTAAATGCGCAAAATCCATCGCCCACCCGTCGGATGAAACTCAACTTCGAGGAGCTCGAGGAACTCATCGCGCACAATCGGGTCCACCAGACGCGTTATTTTGTCCACGATCTGCTGGGTGTCTGCCATTGCTATTCCTAGGGCTCGCGTCGCCCCCTCCTGCGGCAAAGCCGCCGGAGCTTCCCGCCACCCACTGCGTGGGTACCCGGCTCGCTGTGCTCGCTAGATAGATTCCCTACCTGCGGTGGGAATCTATTGCCCCTAAAACTAAAAGAAGCGGGTCGAGCCCACTTCTACGGGAAAAAGTGTAGCACACAATCTAAGCTATTTCAAGAGTTTTTGCGTCAGAGGACCAGAGGTAACGGTCAAATGACGTGTTACGAGTTACGAGTTACGGGCCACGAGTTCTGACAGACTCATAACGCTGTAACTCGCAACGTCGTAACTCGCAACCCGTAACGTGGTTTGGTATTGACTTTGCAAGCGGTTGACGTTAAAACAGAATGGCAATTAAGGAGGATACATGCGGATTTCTGTCATTGGCGTTGGTTACGTGGGGCTTGTTTCGGGCGTCTGCTTCGCGGAAGTGGGTAATAACGTGCTCTGCATGGATGTCGACCGGGAGAAGGTGGAGCGCCTGAATCGCGGAGAGATACCCATCTACGAGCCCCATCTGGAAGAACTGGTCAAGAACAACATAAAAGAAGGGCGGCTTGAATTTACAGACAGCATTGAGCAGGCTGTGCAGCACGGCCTCATTATATTCGTCTGCGTCAACACTCCCCAGGATCATGATGGGTCGGCCGACCTGCAGTATGTTTTGAAGGTGGCGTCGGGTATAGGCCAATCGATCGAGAAGTATCGCATCATTGTTGTCAAGTCAACGGTGCCCGTCGGCACATGCGAAAAGGTGAGGGACACCATCCAGGCGGAGTTGGAAAAGAGGGGCGTTGACGTGCCTTTCGACATCGCCTCGAACCCTGAATTCCTGAAAGAAGGGGTTGCCGTGGATGACTGCATGAAGCCGGAGCGCGTGATCGTTGGCGTTGAAAACAGCAGGGTTGAGGAGATACTGAGTGAGCTCTATGCGCCCTTTGTCAGAACGGGCGCACCTTTTCTGGTGATGGATCTCGAGGTCAAGCGAGATGACAAAATATGCGGCAAACGCGATGCTCGCAACACGCATCTCCTTTATGAATCAGATGTCAAATGTCTGTGAGAGGGTAGGGGCAGACGTGATGAAGGTGATGCGCGGCATGGGCTCAGACTCGAGAATAGGTCCCAAGTTCCTCTTTCCCGGCGTGGGCTTTGGCGGGTCTTGTTTTCCGAAGGATGTGCGAGCCTTGATCAAGACGTCGGAGGATGCGGGTTTCCACTTTTCCATACTCTCTGAGGTCATGGAGGCGAACAGCGCCCAGCGCTTGAACTTCCTGAAAAGGATTCGTGCATTTTACGGAGGGAAGCTGCAGGGCAAGAAGCTTGCAGTCTGGGGCCTTGCTTTCAAACCGAATACGGACGACATGCGGGAGGCGCCGGCCATTGAGATCATCAACGGGCTCACGGACGATGGCGCTGTCTGCCACGTGTACGACCCCAAAGCCTCGGAGAATGCGGCCAAAATCTTCAGCGGCAATGCAGCCGTCCTCTTCGGCAGGAACCAGTACGAGGTGCTCGAAGGTGCGGAAGGTCTGATTCTGCTGACGGAGTGGCTCTCCTTCAGGGAGCCTGATTTTGAGCGGATGAAGTCACTCATGAAAACACACGTGATCTTTGACGGGAGAAATCAGTATAATCCCAAGCTACTTGCCGAGCGCGGTTTTCGTTATCTTTGCATAGGTCGACCCAATGTATAAGTACGGCACGTACAAAGACCCGAAGCGGATTCTCGTCACCGGGGGAGCCGGCTTCATCGGTTCCCATCTCTGCGAACGGCTCGTTCTGGACGGACATGATGTAGTCTGCCTGGACAATTTTTTCACAGGCACGAAGAAGAATATCTCCCATCTTTTGGATCGTTCCAACTTCGAACTCCTGACGCACGACATTACCCAGCCGGTGCTGCTGGAAGTCGACTGGATATTCAACCTGGCTTGTCCGGCAAGTCCCATCCACTACCAGTACAATCCGGTCAAGACGACAAAAGTGAACGTGCTGGGGGCGCTCCACATGCTCGGGCTTGCGAAAAGGGTGAGGGCGAGGGTGCTGCAAGCCTCCACGAGCGAAGTTTACGGCGATCCCGAGGTGCATCCGCAGAAAGAGGAGTACTGGGGCAATGTGAACCCGATCGGCAAAAGAAGCTGCTACGACGAGGGCAAGCGGCTGGCTGAGACACTCTTTTTCGATTACATGCGCCAGAACAAGGTCGATATCAAAGTCGATCCGTATCTTCAACACGTACGGACCGAGGATGCGGCCTGATGACGGCAGGGTTATCAGTAACTTCATTATGCAGGCCATCCGCGGGGAAAATATCACCGTTTACGGTGACGGGTCGCAGACCAGGTCCTTCTGTTACATAGACGACCTCGTTGAAGGCATGATTCGGATGATGGATTACGAGACCGGAGAACAGGCGCGGGAAAGGGATTACACAAGGCCCTATCTTTCCGGCTTCCCCGGCCCTCTCAACCTGGGGAATCCTCACGAAGTACCCGTCGTTGAACTCGCCGAGCGGATCGTGGAAATGGTTGGCTCAGCCTCCAAGATCATATTCGAGCAACTCCCCGACGATGACCCGAAGAGAAGGTGCCCCGACATCTCAAAGGCCCGCCAATACCTCGACTGGCAGCCTCAAGTGCCGCTGGAAGAGGGCCTGCGAAAGACGATAGATTATTTCGTAACAGGATCAAGCTAAGTTCTTCGTTCTTCGTGCCTCGTTCCGCGATACGCACTCATCTTGATCTGCATCAACGAAGCACGCTGAACGAAGAACGATCACAAAGTTGGTCTCTTCGTGGTCTCTCTGATCGTGCCATGTTATCTTGCTAACGAAGCTCAAAGCACTAGGAACGCAGTACCGGTTTGGTCTACCTTGTCCGCTTTCTCCCGAGTGAGTCTGCGAAGAGGCTCAGGAAGATGGAGCCTGTGAGCACTACGATGAGATATGGTGTCGATGTGCCTCTGAAGTGAATCAGGCTTGCAGCCAGGCCCAGGGCCGCCGTGAGGGACCAGAGCAGGAGAACGCTTTTCTTCGGAGAAAAGCCGGCCCTCAGAAGCAAGTGATGGAGATGGTTCGTGTCTGCTTTGAACGGGTTCCTTCCTGAAAAGACCCGCAACCCCATGACCCTTAGCGTATCGAAGATAGGCACGAGAAGCACCAGCATGGGGTACATCGGCTCGACGTGATATTGTGGATCCTGGGTCAGCATGATGGAGAAGACCGAAAGGGAGAAGCCCAGAAAGAGGCTTCCCGAATCACCCATGAAGACGTGCGCCCTGGTGAGCATGTTGTAACGCAGGAAGGCTCCGACCGCTCCGGCAAAGGCCAGACAGAGCCCCGCAAGCAAATGGTTGCCGGAGAGGTAGGCAACTACGGCCATGAAGAGCGAGGCTATGAACGAAATACCACCGGCGAGCCCATTCAGCCCGTCGATGAGGTTCATCGCGTTGGTCACTCCCACGATGCAGAGGCAAGTGAAAGGAATGGCCAGGGAGCCGAGTCGTATTTGACCGACTGACCCGTAGGTACCGATTTGCCGCACAACTATATCCCCGCCAAAAACGACGATGGTGATGGCTGCGAGGATAGCGAGCAGTTTGACCGTGGAACCCAGATGTTTCCAGTCGTCGACAGCACCTACCATCACAAGCAGGATAGAAGCGGCGAGGTATGAGAGAAGGCGATTATCGAGATGGATGAAGAAAAAGATGGGAAGCAAGCCAGCAAAGAAGGCCAATCCTCCCCATCGTGGCGTGGGATCGCAGTGGATCCTTCTTCCTCCGGGATGGTCGATGCATCCATATTTTCCCGCAAGCCATATAACGGACGGGGTCATAAGGAGCGTGAGGACCAGCGGGAACCCAAAGAATAAAACCATGCGCCTCCCATCGAAACCGGCGTCGTTTCGTTTGCCTATCGGCAACATCGCCTGTTCCTCAGTCGGGAAAACCAGGACGGGTGCCGACAGGGACCCCCTCAGTTGAGCAAGAAGAATGCCGATTACGAGACGCATAACTAATTGAAATAGCTACAAAATTTTACTGAGGATTTTTGGAGGGGTGGTGAAAAAATTCAGCCCGGGTCATTTTGTTCCCAGGGATTGCCAGCGGTAGCATGCTCATTAACTAGACCTGACCCGGACCACACCTGACCACTCTAATCCGCGGGCCGCATGTTCGGGTCATGCCGGGACACGCTGTTTTGGTAAGCAGGTCGCAAGCGGCCCGCGGAATCGCGGGCCGCTACTCTCACATTTCCGTGTCTCAATAGACAGGCATAAAGATTGGCATCGTAATCGTTACTTCATTCGTCAGTTGTTCAACTATGTCGAGATTCCAGGCACTTGTCGAGGGGGTGGTCGCGTTATAGTTCAAAGACACGCCGAAGAGTCCCGTTTGTGTTCTGGGGCATGCCCCAGACAGTCATGGTTCCCTTCTGTCCGGTAGGGACAATGTCGAGGTATGAAGGGTTCGTTCCTGGAAACGTGCTCGAAAGGGTCTTGAACGGTCTGTACGGCTGGTGCCGCGATACGTAGCTGTCCAGCTGTACGGTGTCATGGCCTGGCTGTACAGAATGCCTGCCAGATCTCCCAGGGGCGCCAACAATTGACCGAGCGCGAAGTGTGGCGGTCCTTTTATCCATTTTACAGGCGCCTGGTAGGCCTGGGCGGGCTTCCGCTCCACACGACCCTTATAGAACGGCGTGGAAAATACCGGTTACTGGGTGAGAGAGTGAAGCGCGTGAGCATCTTGCGGAGGAAGCAGTGATGGGGTGGCGATCAGCCGGAGAAGTTTCCCAATGAAAAGGATCAAGTATGACAAGCCGGTTCTGTATGATCTGGCTGATTCGACGGCTACGGGAAGTTGGGGATGCTCACAGGGACCGTTGTCAATGATTCGTGCTTCAATTACGGCAGCTCTGCTGGCCGTAACTGTATACAATACGGTCTATTTACAGGTGGCGCCTGTAACGACACAGGTGGATTGCCATCTTACAACCAATGTCAGAATGGTGCGCGCGACACTACCCAATGTGTTAACGGTACTTCTACGTAACTTGACGCGGGTCGGCGTCAGTTGTTCCCCCCAAGGGATCGGCACGTTTACGGCTGTCATCCTGTCACGTGGCCCTGGATCACGGATACATTGACAGGAAGGTGGACTGCACGCTCAAATCCCTTGGTTGCAATTTATTCTGAATTCTGATATTCTGAATTCAGAATTGTAGGTAGTCTGGAGGTGTAGTATGGAAGCAGCTAAGACGGCAACGTGCAGAGATAAAGGCCCGCGGGCAGCTTACGATCCCGAAGAAGATACGGGAAATGAGCCATATGGAAGAAGGGAGTGTCGTCTCTATCGTGCCGGTGGGTGATTCGTTGGTCATCACCCCGAAGAGGATAGAGCTTGACGAGGCACGGAGACAGTTAAGAAAGCTGCTCAAGGCATCTGACCTTACAATTGGAGAACTTGTCGAGGGACTTAAAGAGGAGAGGGATGAGCTCTTTAAGGAAACCTATGGCGCAAAGAAGAAGATGTAAGGTGTTTCTTGACTCCAATGTACTCCTTTCCGGGCTTTTCTCAGACAAAGGGGCCCCACGCATTATCCTTGATCTCCTCGCGCTTGATTTGCCGGTGCTTGCAGGAGCAACCGGACGCTATAACCTTATGGAGGTCGAGCGGAACCTGAAGAAGAAAATGCCTGAGGCCGTGCCTCTCTATCATAACTACCTACCGAGGCTTGGCCTTGAAGTCGTTGCGCTGCCCACCCCGGAAACGGTAAGAAGTATGGCTGGGGTCATTGCTGAAAAGGATATCCCAGTGCTTGCTTCGGCCATTGCCTGCGGTGCAGAGTATCTCATTACCGGTGACAAGAAGGACTTTGCCAGGCTAAAAATGGCTCAACAAAAATACAACCTCACGATTGTGAGCCCGTCGGAGTTTGTCGAAACGGTGTTTCCAAATATACTTAGAGACACGCAAGATTGAGGATGGGCTTCGGGAGGTTCGCTACGAGGCGACCAAGCCATGCTCCCGGGATGCACCGCCATCGGCGGTCTCGTTGAGCCCGTACTACGTACCCGACGATCCGTTGAGGGGTTACTACCCATGAGTCCACGTGCACGTTGTTGTCCCCCCTTGTTTTGATGCCATGTTCATCAACGTCTACCACGCGATGCACGACCATGCGCTTCTCTTCGGTGCATGAAAAGAGGATCACATCACCGCACTCAACCGTCTTACCGTTGTAAGGGAGAACTTGAAGCACGTCTCCGGGCTTGAAGACAGGATTCATGCTGGAGCCTGTGTAGGTTACGTATGTGGGATGTGTGGGAAACGTTATGACACCAGGAACGGGCGCATGTAACACCAGACTCGGAAGACAATCGGTGAAAGGAGCCCCAACCGCGCCATTAACCCAAGCATAGACCGTTCCGGACCCAGACCCAGACGGACCCTTTTCCCATTCCTCTCCACGTGGGTCACGTGTCCAAGCAGATTGGCCTTAGAGATCCTGCCATCGTCAACGCGCGCACTGTCACCTCTTGTCACGAGGAATCCTCCGTCTTTTTTGGTCACCCTGTGAACGAACAACCGTCGGGCCTTTTCGTGCACGAAAACGACCACATCCCCGAGACCGGGCGCCGTGGGTGGCAATGGCGCAACCGTTATGACATCTCCATCCTTGATGAAGGGATGCATGCTTGAGCCTGTGGAGCGAAACCGGAGAGACCGGCCGGCCTCAAGGGTTGATCGGGCAAGCTCAATGAATTCAGGTGTCGGGAGCCGAAGTTGTCTTTTCACAATTTGTTCCGGGTAACTAATTTTTTGTCTTGTTTATTTTCGGAGGTATGCATGAAAAACTTTAGGGCCGCCTGCTCTTTCCTCAACCTTCGTTTCGTCCTTACCTCTACCTGTGCTTCTCGTCCTTTCCTCATCGCGCTATGCGCATCGCCGGATCCCCCAGCAGCGCCCACGTCTTCCTGACGTCACGGTCATCGGTTGCCTGCTTTGCCTGTCGCACCGCATCGCCCAGGGTAGGGTGCGCACCGGCGAAGAGGAACCGTATAAATTCCCGGTTCATGAGCGATTGCGGATAAGGGTCGGTCAGGCCCGTGGATGCGAAGACGGCTACGGCTCCTCCGTTTGGAGCCCGCAGCAGTGCCTCAGCCAGGCTCTCCGTATAGATGTCCTGGAAGAGCCCGTTCAGGCACGTCATGGCAACAACGATGGGGAGCTTCCTGCCGTTGGTAAGGGCTTCTGCATCGGGTGAGGTGAAGATATCCCCCCGCCATACTTCCACGGATCCATGGCCCACGTAGTTGACGAGAAGCGGCCCCGCATTGAGGGCAGCAACGAGGCCCGTCTTGAGCTGTGCATCTTCCTGTGTTCCCCGGTAGAAGGTCTGGGTCGCAAGGGAAGAAGGCAACAGCGCCCGCACCGCCTCACTGGCTGCCGTAAAGTTGAAGAGGTCTTCGGGGCTCTGCTCATCGGCAGCGAAGAGGGCCTTTGCCCCCTGGGGTGCTGTTGCATAGTTCGTGATCTTGGCAACGAGTAACGCTGCTTCATCAGGCGTCCTCACCGGCAGCCTGCCTATGGCGCTGTCCGGGATGAGATCACTATCGCCATCCACGAACCAGTCATCGGATGCGGTCTCGAGATAGGTTGCATCAACGAGCTTCGTGGGGACAAGGTCGAGAACGTCCAGTCCCGTATAGTTCCGGGGGTCGCTGCTCGCATCACCCACCAGGAGCACGTACCGGGGTGGTCTGCTCCATGAGCGTGCCCGTGTCATGAAGTTTTTCAAGGCATACGGCGTCTTTATCCCGTAAGAGAACTCATCGTAGACATCTTCGATAGCAACGAGCGCAACGGAGAGCCCTTCCTGCTCCCTCAGGTGCTTCAAGGGCGCAAGGCTCCCCATGAAGTCATGGTGGCTCACCATGACGAGGTCCGCACCCGTACTTGCGTACCAGCCGGAAGGTTCATTGGCAACGAGTGCCGCCGGATGGAGCGCGCTCTCCCCGGTGACGGCGAAAAGGGTTCTTTCTCTCGCTCCCGGGACCGTGATCCTGATGGCATAGCCTGTCCCATCTTTCCTGACCTCGCCAATCACTTCCTGCACCGCGTACGGATCGGTGATATCCATGATCTGGACCTGGTTCGTACTGAAGCCCCGCACCAATACCTGCTTCCCTCCCTGGGCGGTAAACCGGAGCCGGTCCTGCTCTGCCGTATAGGTCTTGAGGTACGTGAGCTTGAGCGTATCCACCATGCTCACATCGAGCTCACCGCCTGCGTGTAACGTAACCGTATTCACGCCCTCCCGTACACCGTGAGGCACCGTAAACGCGGCGTGCCCCTGGTTTTGACCGGAGAAGGAGAGGGTCCCGAGCACGGCGCCGTTGAGGCTTATCGTAACCTCGTGGGCAAGCGTCGTCACCCCCTGGAGCGTGACGTCCAGGACTGCTGCTCCTGCCGCGCTATGGGTGACCATAAGCTGCTTTTCTACGGGCTCATCTGCAAGTACCGAGCCGAAGAAGTTCTCTGCATCACCGTTCCTCAAGCCTGCAAAGTAGATACTCCGTTCTTTGAGTTCTACCGTAGCGGAAAAGCTCGTCTGTATGCCGGTTGCGTGTCCTCCATCCGCCTTCTGGATGCGCTTGCCCGGCCGGGTGCCTGCAACTATCCAGGAGACGTTGGTATCCGTAAAGGGGGTATCAAGGCCTGTCCCGTAGAACTCGACGGCTCCATCCTTGACCGCGAGCGGCTGCTCCTTGCCCTCGACATAGAGCTGGAGGAAGCGGGTAGCGCCCGTCGTGAAGCCGAGTTCACTCAAGCTCACCCGGTACCAGCCTTCTTCCCTGAGGTAGAGCTTCATGGCACTGCTTGCCGCCAGGGCCCGCTGCGTCTCTTGAGGGCTCAAGAGCGCATAGGGTAGGGGCTGGGTTCTCCGGTCAGCCGATGCTATGCTCTTTGCACTGCCGATCCGTGCCTTCAGCGCTGAATCGCCTGCCCCTTCATGCCCTTTGAGTTCACGCAGGAAGGCAGGCTGCTGCGCAGCAAGGGGCGTCTGTGCAGGAGTGGGGCTCACCGGACCATGCAGGGTCCTGGTCCTGTTGAGATCGATATCCTCCACGTAGTAGCTGGCGGCTGCTACCTGACCGAACCGCTATCAGTAGAAGCTATAGCTGTGGCCTGCATCTACGTGGGTGTTCCCCACGGTCAGGGCTCCCCCTGCGAGGGGCTCCCTGGTCAGCCGTATACGTTGTCCAGCCTCCTCCCGCCAGACGTGGAAGCCGAGGTTATTGACTTCGTGGCCGGTCTTCCAGCTGATGAGCACGCCCTTCCCATCAGTCCGGGCGGTAAGGGCACTTACGGTCACGGCGGTGACCCGGCTGCGGGTGACTGGAAGGTCAGGGACCACAGGGGCTGTACCGGGGTGACGAGTAGGGTCCGGGGTCTTGGGTCCAGGGCCCAGGGAAGAACCAGGAGCGACGGTTATAGGTATCCCTGAATCTGTTCCTGTTGTATCCTCTACCTCAACCTTTGTTCCTGTAGTTACCTGCGTAGCATCTTGTGCCTGCGGTGCCGGCCAGTAGACACAGGCAGGGCCATGGCTCGTCCTGGTCCCGTTGAGGTCGATATCTTCCAGGGTATAGCAGACCGGGGTCCCTGCCGGGGCGCTTGCGTCGCTATACGTATACTGCTCTCCCGAGACAGAGCTTATGAGCCCCGGGATGAGAATCGCTGTTGAGCTTGACCTCGGCTCCGCCATTCACACTGCGGTAGAGGTTGAACCCCAGGTTATCGATCTCGCTCTTGGTGGTCCACTCGACGGTCACGCGGCCCACGTCGGTGCGGGCGGAGAAGGAGGCGAGGGTGATGAGGGTGGGGGAGTAGAACGTTGACTGGATGATAAAACGGTTCCCACTCACGTCGACCGTTCCCCCGACGTGACCTGCTCACGCATTTCCATCGTTTTAGCCGTGGTGGGCATGGTGAGGGAGGAACTTCTAGAGCGCGTCCATGTCGTGCTGGTGGTAGTGAGTGCGCTGATGGAGCTGGAGTCGTCGCTGTTGTACAGGTCGACGTACCCTGTTTTCGCTGCACTGCTCGTCTTGAAGGTCGTTTCATGGAAGACAACAGGAATGTTCCATGACCAGTTGTTTGGTTCATAGAGGTTGAAAAGATTTTGAGCGGTATAGGAGGTGTTCGTGAAGCCAGCCCCGCTATTATCGTTGTGTGCGAGCTGGAAGTAGCTCTCTGTCTTGGTAAGGCCTGTTCCGGACTGCTGGACAATGAGCTTGGCTCCCATGAGGCCCAGTCCACTGCCGCCCGAGGATTTCACCTTTATGCCGTACTGGTTCCCGGAAGTCAGGGTAATGGAGCCGGACCTTACCCGTTCATACGTGCCCGCCGAAGAGGTTACCTCGGAACCGGAGACCGCTGAGCCGCCCACCTGATAGAGTTGGGCGTAGGCCGTTTCAGCGCCGGGGGACAGCATGTAGACCTCGAAATAGGTGGTCACGGTGCCGTCGTGCCGGGAGCTGTCATAGTAATAGTAAATAGGGTAATACGTTTCCACATAGCTCGAGCTGGTGGCGCCGTCAAACCCGTTCAGGAAGACGTGCGTCTCAGTCTTGTCGATGGTGGCCCCTTCCTGGTAGATTATCAGCCGGCAGGAGTTGATGGAGGTGGTATCCGTGCTGGCATTCTTTATCTTAACGACATACTCCTGGCCGTCAACCAGGGAAGTCAGAACGCCGCTGCGCACCCGTTCGTACGAGGTGGAACGGGTGAAGACCTGGCTTTCAGCGACGGGGGTTGTGTCTCCCACCTTGAAGAGTGCGGCGCTGGCGTAGTTAGAGGCGTCATTTGTTTTCAGGATCGCTTCGAAGTAGACGCGCGGGTTCGTATAATTAGAGGCCTGCCACAAGAAAGGGATGGTGATGATGCCAGGCCCTTCGCTCCACGACCAGCCTGCGTTCGAGAGATTCTCGCCTGATTGAAGGTGGACCTCTTTTACGATTTTCGCCGAAGTGCCAATGTAGGTCTGGATGACCAACCGGTTCGCCGTGTAGCCGCTGGTGGTTCCCGGGTGCTTGAGCCTGGTTGTGATGGTGCTTGCCGAGGTGGGCATGACCAGGGGAGAGCTTGGCCCCAGGGTGGTCCAGCTGGCGTCGCTTCCGTCCTTACTGCTCCATCGGCGCTCATCGAGGGCTGCCGAGCCCGTGGAATCGTAAAGCTGTGTGAAAATGATGTTGGTCTTGTCAGATGAGTTGGGGCTGGAGGAGGCCTGGTGGAAATAGGTATTGGAGACACCCGACCAGCTGGCTGGATCGAATTGAACAGGAAAGCTGAAATCGGAGTAGCTGGAACCGGTCGCCTGGGTCCCATAATAGATAAAGGGGATGTGAGACTGAGTCTTTGTGATTGTTCCGGATTGCTGAAAAACGAGCTTGGCCGAGGACAAATAGGCAGTCGCGCCGGTGGTGGCCTTCAATTTCACACCGTAGTGGTGACCGGATGTCAGGGTGACCGTTGCGGCACCGCGGGTCATGCTGTTGCCGCCGTTATTCACCGTGCCTGCTACCGCGGTGTTGGCGGTGAAGTCCCAGAGTGTGGCGGTTGCCGGTTTTCCGGGGGTCGTGGAACTGCGTAGGGTTGCTTCAAAGAGAACAGTAACCGTGCCGTCCCAGTCAGCACTGTTATAATAGAACCGCTGGTCGTAGGGTGTTTCTTCCCCCGATCCCGAAGTCGCCGTGGAAGTGGAATGGTACGGGCTGAGCATAACGTGGGTTTCGGTGGCGGATATTGAGGCGGCATCCTGAACGATGACGAGCCGACAATCCCTGAGCTTTGTGGTGTAGCTGCCGTCACTCGATTTGATGATCACCTTATACTCATTACCGTCAGTCAACGTGATGGCGGAGGACCGGATACGGGTATAGGTGGTGCCGCTCACAGACACTTCGGAGCTGGCGACCTCGGAACCGGCGCCTACGTCATAGAGCTTTGCGTAAGCCGTGCCGGAGGCATTGCTCGACGCGAGGACCGCCTCAAAGTAAACGGTAGGGGAGGTATATTTTGACGAGTCCCAGTAAAACAGGACTTTATATGAAGTTCCGAGGTCGGTGTAATCTGTGCTGGTCGTCGTAACATCGAAGGAGCCCTGCAGCGGCGAGATGTATTTTACGATTTTCACGGTGCCCCATGAGGGGGTTCCCCAGGCAAGGACCATGAGAAATAGGACGCCGGTAACCGTCAGTCTCTTCACTATATTCATGTTATGCCCCATTGGCCGGGTACACCCTACCTATTGACAGCCTTCATATTCTTATCGGTCAGGATGGGGGAAACTTGAGGAATATCAAGGGGACCGCTGTGCTTGAGTACCGACCCTATGGGTCTTGAGGACCGCTGCATTCGGCTGCTTGAGGCACGAAACTCTTACCTCAAGCGCAACGTACCTCAAGGGCGAAGCCCGGTCCTCAAACGAAGTGCTCCTCGATCTCCCTCCGGGAGCGGTCATCGGTCTCTCAAGCGAAGCGATCCGTCACGAGGCTTTCTACGAGGCCCAGCACGCCACTGTCGGGCCTGAAGCGAAGCTCATAGGATGGGACGACGTGTCCCACATCATCGAAAAAAGAAAGCGTAAAATCGAGTCCCCCTGGATCAAAGAAGGGCGGAAAGCTGCAAGCAAGAAGGCGTCCGACGACCGTTGCGTCTGGAAGCGGTACAAGCCTGTTGATTCTGTCTTTTGCAAGAAAGAGAATGGTGCGCAGCGGGGCGCAATCCGGAGAGGCAAGTTCAACGTCACCATGCCACGGGGTCCCGAATATCCAGGGCTGTCCATCCTTCATGCGAACGGCGATGCGGTCATCGCTGAGAATAGTGCTGCCGGGCAGACCTGTCAAAAGCCGCGCGATGGTGCTCTTGCCTGCGCCGGACTGACCGATAAACAGGTGGCCATTGCCTCTACCATCGACGATGCCGCACGCGTGCAGGTGTGCGCCTCTCCCGAGAGAAAGGAGCCTGACGAAGAGGAGCTCATCCAGCGGGTAGTCCAGCGGAAAGAGCGCTTCATGGGGTTTGAAAAAAGGCGCATGAAGAAATACCTCACCACTCGAAAAATCTCGCTTCATGCGGGCTGTCTTATAAGGGACTGAGCCTGAGATCGGAGAATAAAAGGCGAAGAGATAGGAGTCCTCCTGTTCATGAAGTTTCCATGACAGGCCCGGGTCAAAGATCTTTCTTCCTGTTACTGCGCTGTTTGATAGATCAGACCAGTGTACAGCGATCCTCACATTCGGGGCAATGTCAGGGCAGGCAAAACGAAGCGCAGGATCGTAGAGCCGCATTTTCACAGTTTCGTCAGGGTTTGTCAGGTGGAAGACTATGTCGGCTATTTTGTAAGAGAGTTCGTATAAAGGCGGCATGGCAAATCTCTCAGAGCCCTTGCGCGATGCTTATCGAGGCTGCTACGATGAAATGGTAGAGCAGTTCGACGGAATGTTACAGGTCGCCTGCAACGGGCCAACAGCGCTGGCCTTTTTACAGGCACCCAGCACGGCTTCTTCAGGCCTCAGCTCAACCTCGTTCACTTCGGGCTTCACATATGGCTTTTTTTGCTCCCCCGTCTGATTCTGTGTCACGCAATTCCTCCAGGGTTGCAATACGGACAATCCCCGTGCGAGGGAACCGATAGACCAAGGGTCTTTGTTCTGAGATGTGCCACACGGCAGAGATGATCGACCGGTTCTTCAGCGTCATCATTCTCAAGCTCACCCAATGCCGGGCACATGCCGCAGACCGATTTTATTTCGCACCTGGTACATTTCGTAACGCGTGTGATCTTTTTGCTGCGGGTCTGTTTGATTGCATTCTCCCATCCTTCTCTAAAACTTCGGAGACGCAGATTCCACCCGTCGCCTGTACAGAACCCGCAAGCCTGCAGATTCCCATAAGGGTCGATAGAAAAGCTGCTAATGCCGGCACCACAGTGGAACAAGTCATCCCAGTGCTCCGGGGCGTTCACAGGGCCCTTGAACCTTGCCGCGTACGTTTTCCACTCTGCTAAGACCTTCTCGTCGGTCAGATCCAGTTCGATTGCCTCTTCCGGCGGCAACCTCGCGGCCAGGGGCCTCAATGACTGGTCGAGCCGAGGATTGACCATGGCATCGAATCTGAATTCGAGCCCCAGGCTTTTAGCAAATGACTTCATGTCTTCGAGCTCATGCTTATTTGTTGTGAGCGCTACGGTCTTGAGCCTTAAGGGGAGACCACGCTGCCGCAAGAGTTCGATGCCGCGTAAACACCGCTCGTAAGATCCTGATACACCCGCGACACGCTCATACGTTTCTTTCGTATATCCGTGCAGCGTTATCTCGATCATGAAAGGCGGCCATTCGGCGAGGCAGTCGACGATTTCTTTATTGATCAGCACCCCGTTGGTGAAGAGAGTGATAAGTAAGCCTTTCTTTTTTGCATAGGCGTATATGTCAAGAAAATCAGTGCGCAGAAAAATCTCCCCGCCGGTATAGAGAAGCCAGAGGCACCCAACCTCGGCAAGCTCGTCAAGAATCCGACAATGCTCCTCGTAGGTGAGTTCGGCGGACCGTACTTTGTCATGTGCGGGCAGATTGTTGTAGCAGTGAACACATCGCAAGGGACATCGTCTCGTCACCTCAATGCTGCCATTGAGAGGCGTTCGGGTGGCTATGCTCTCCTTATGAATACGCCCGCTGAAATCGGAATAACGAATCTGTTCCATTACATACCGCGCCTTTAGTCAGGCCACGTGGCCGCTCTAGTCTCTTTCAGACAGACGAGGCCGGCCGAGTTCAGGGTATTGAGAAGCTCACCGACATCCCCTTCGGCCTCTGGTAGCTGGACTTCATATACCGAGCAGAGGTGTTGGGCAATCTGCTGCACGCTCGTGCGACCGTCAATGCGGTACCAGATTTCCGTCGCTGATTCATTGAGGGTATAAATGGCCCGAAGATCGGCCGCGGAAGCCCTTACAGGAACAATAATAGTCTCAGTCCCTATCTGGCGCGTGACGCAATTGGAATCTTTTTCGAAGATGCGGGCACCCATAGCCAACGATTGAATGCATGCAAATTATCTGCCACTGTCACGATCGATCTCACTTCCGCCCGACAAAACCCTTTCCGACGACGCGTGGGATTGTGTATACTGTGGGGGCTATGACGAAAAGAGAGGAAGAACTCTTAACGGAAGGGTGGGAGAGAAGGTTTGTTGCGACCGGGCCGAGGCTTCAGGAGGCAGTCGAGCTTTACGAAGAGATAGGGTTTGACGTACTCCTTGAGCCCCTGCCGACGGAGGAGGAATTGAAGGGTGCGGGTTGCGAGGAAAACGGATGCACAGCGTGCTTCGACGTTGACAGGGAGCGTTACAAAATCATCTATACAAGAGCTAAAGCGGACAAAGAGAGCTAGCGCTTTTTGAAGAGCTCGTTCCAGAGCTTCTCGGCTTCTGCTTTGCTGGAATTTTTTTGGCCCATTCCCGAGATACCGGCGCGCGGGGAGCTGGTCCCCCCCTCCTTAAAGCGGAAGAAATCGCAATAGTTTGCTCTATCTTTTTCTTTGACAGGCTCAACTTTCGGCTCTACGCAGGCATTAGCCCTCGACTCGGCGTAGAAGGCGCAGTTCAGGCACACACGAAGATCGGCCCCGCATCCCGGGCATTCATCTCTTCGTGAAACTTTCTCTAACTCAATGGTTGTGCCGCACTTGAAGCACGTTTTCATAACTAAACCTTACAGCCAGGATTACTGCACACAGAGATCACAGAGTGCACAGAGAGCGGCCCATGTCTGTCGCTCTGAATCTCAGAGAGAATTCTTCGTACCGCTCGCGCTTTCGCGCGAGTAATCGGGGAAACCCGAATATACATGTCTGCCGCTTCGTCGCAGACTAACCTTAACACTTCCGGTGCTAACCGGATAGGGTTTGCCCGCGAATGGTCCTCTCGACGCATTCCGGGCAAGAATCTCATTCTCGCGTCTCCTGTGCTTTCTCTGTGAACTCTGCGTGCTCTGTGTGAGACTCGCTCTGTCTTGTCTTCGATTATCATAGTTTTTCAGAAGCTCCCGCAAGTCGTTAATGACGGTGCCGTCGCTTTCGCCGGACGGATTGAAATGGTAGCATTCGATGCCGAGTGACCGGGGGACCTCGTAATCGAAAACCGGATGATCACCCACGTGAACGAGATCTTCGGTCGAAACCCCGAGGTTAGCGGCGAGCGTATGATAGAATCTCTCTTCTTTCTTGACCATGCCGAGATCGGAGGTCGCAGAGACAACGTACTCGAAGTAGCCGGTAAGCCCGGCCTGCGTGAGTTCTTTCTCCACGAATATCCGGCCGGCATTTGAGGCTATTACAAGCCTGTAACGCGCTCGCAGAGCGGTTATGACATCGAGCGCGTGGGGGATTACTTCTATGTGATGAGCATAGGCGTCGAGCAACTCATGCGCGGATACGGATAAACCGAATCTCGTGAGCCAGTATCCGACGTCGTACCAGAGCAGGTTTGCATCACCTATTGACGCATATTCTTCGAGTATGAGCCTTTGTGCCTCTTCGAAAGGTATACCTTGCTTCTTGGAGTATCTCTCCGGGATGCCGCGGTGCCAGACCATATCACCGAATCGCCCATGGACGAGAGTTCCATCGAGGTCAAAGGAGACTACTTTCTTCATGCTACGTTACCACCTCGGTTTGTCGCGCCTCTCGGTCCCGAAGGTCTCGATGAGGCCGACTTTCCATATGATTCCCTTCTTTGAACAGCTTAAGCCGGGCCGGCTGCTCCGCCTTTTTGTACTGCAGGATGATTTCTGCCTGTTGCTTACCGATGGATCCCATCTCCCACCTGCTCTGTTCGAGCGCCATGTCCGGATCAAAATAGAAGAGATATTCATCCCAATAAGATTTGGCGATGAGGGCTCCGAGAGTGAAGTCAGTTTCTATCTGCTCCTTCGAGTAAGTATGTGCAGCGCGCTTAGCAATGTCTCCCGCAATAGCTGCTTGGGGTTTGGCCGAAAGAGATTCCCAGATGGCGGCATAGTCTTTCTGTTGCATGGCTTTAAAGCATGCTTCTCCGGCATCGAGGATTCTATCTGTCTCCGCCGCTCCCGCTTGTGCCAAAACAGAAAGCGCAATGACAATAGTAAGAATAGGCGCGAGCACTGCGGCTATGAGGTTTCTGGTCATCATTCAAGCAGTTCGCGTCGTGCCTTCCTGTCGATCTTCGAGCAGTTTTGTAGTCAAAGTCGTGATAACCTTTGTCCATAGCCTCGAACATGTCCTTCTCGTTCAGTCTGAAATCACCGGTTGGTCGGCGATAAACATCATCACCTGTTCCTCATAAGCTTTCCTGAACATGTCGTCTATCGAGTAAACGCACATTCCTTTATGGCGTCGACGTGGATCAGATGGTCGACTCCGTGAAGAAAAAGGAGATCTGCCCTATAAGGGGACGCAACGTCTTGAAGTGCTAGACTTAGCGTGGCGTACGTTTCTGATGGGTCTTTCGGCGGTTGACGAAAAAGGACGGCGATATCAATATCAGATTCGGGATCGGACAGCCGTACCTGTTTCTCCCGTAAAATGTCAAGGCCAACCTGCGCCCAGGACCCGAACAGGTAGAAACGAGCAATGTTAAATCGCTGACATAGGTCCCTAATCCTGACTGATAAAGATTTCTGATTTGTCATGTGTCTGATCTCTTTCCCATGGGACCGCCTACTTCGTAGTTTACCAGATAATCTTTGGACGAACAACTTTTCACTACTCCAGCAGCATCTTTACGTTTGGCGGATTCTTTCCGATAACTCTTGTGGTTCAGGTAAGCCCTGGAGGAGGAAACGGGTGGAACAGAGACGGTTCAGCCGCGTAGCGTTCACGGCAGATGTACGTATTACCGCGCGAGGTACGACCATAGAAGCCCGGACGACCGACCTGAGTCTCGGTGGGATGCGCCTGAGTACCCCCGGAAGAATCCCGGTGCAAGAAACGGTGGACGTGCTCATCGCGGTGCCCGAAACGTGCCCCCCGTGTTCGATCTCGGCACGTGCCGTCGTCGTGCGCCATGACGACCAGGGGATGGGCCTTGCCTTTTCGGGCATGGAGCTTGAGTCTTTTTTTACCCTGGCGCGGCTCGTTTCGGCGGGGCTTGGTGACCAAACAAGGGGTGCACGTGAACTCCTTGATTTCTTGCGCAGCCCTCCCGAGGTTGGACAACATCCCGCCGACGCCTAGTCTGCACCAGCCGGCAAATTTTTCCTATCGCTGTGGAGGTGGTACTATCCGTTGCGTTCCGCTCCAGGGTCTCGTCCGATACCTTCCAGGAAGGTTCTTTTGAGCGGGCCTGCACCACAACCACCGAAGATTCATTGCGCCCGACAGCTGTGCCAAAAAGGCGGGGCCCCGACGGGGAGGCGCCGGGGCCGTTACGGAGGAGTGTGAAATGAACGTAGGGAAATCAAGCAACAACCGTGCCACAAGAAACACTTGCAGTGAATAGGAGCAGTTGACGGCGCCATCGTGGGCACGACTCGCCCCAGCTCCGCTGATGGGGGTTAAGTATTGTGTCAAGGAGCCGACAATTACAGTACCAACCAAATCTACAGCGCCTCTCTGAAGACCCCGGTTCTCCTCCCTTTTGTATCCGGGGTTTTCGCTTTTCATGGCTCGACGCTTCTGGACATGGCGTTAGAGAAAGATGCCCAGCCTGCCACACCTATTGGCGGCCACCCATCGATCTCGCCCTCCATGGCAGCGTCCGGAAAGCGTGAGGCCAGCATCTCTGTCGGGCCCCAAGCGTTTTATGAACCGGCTTTATATTGAACCGTCAGGTTTCCAGTAACCATCACGATCGTGTTGTCCTTTAATTCGATTTCCCCTACGGATTTTCTGCTTTCGGAGTGTTGATTCTTTTCACGTTCCCAGGATCAAGGCATTCGCGTGCACTTCGCGGTCTCCCAGTGCGCCATGTTAACCGTTACCTAACCTCCCTATCTTCTTGCCAACTACCCGGGCTCCGAGGTTGTCTCGACGTTCAGCACCGCGCCATTCTTTATTTCAACCAGCACCTTCGCCATAGCTTCTACCCCTTCCCTCGGATTGCGGCCGTTCGGGGGCCGGGCGACTCTGACCCTGTGAGCATGGTCTGCTATTCGGCCGATTGGCTTCCCTGAAGACTGCCATCCCCCTTACTTTTGCCGTCCCGTCCACGATGGGCGCAGCACGGTATACTACAGACGAGGTCTTCCCTCTTCTACGGAGGGGAACCTGCCGTCAACGGCGGGTGTGGGACGGGCCGTGGTGTTTCAGGATTTTCTGCAAAAGTAAACAGTTCGTGAAGGCATCCTCAACGATCAGTATGTTCATGCCTGTCTCTCCTTTTACGTACGGTTCAAAAATTCACTCATCGCTTCCTTCAGACGGGCGAACTGAACCTCGCAGTTCAGGAAGCCAGGCTCCGATCAATTCCAGATGGCCGGTTTTGCCGGCCTTCTCCATCGCAAGGGCCACCGAGCGCAGGGCTTCACCTCCCACGTTGGCGGATGCGCCCTTGATGCTGTGGGCCTGTCGCTCGGCGCTCGCGACGTCACCAGCTTCGAGGCATCTCTTCAACACCTCAATCTGCCTGGGGATGTCCTCTAGAAAAACTCCGATCAACTTCTGCGCAAAGTCTTCGTCACCCATCAGGCGGGCCATCATTCCCACCTTGTCAAATACCGGGATGTCCCGGTCCTGAGCAGAACCAGCGGCGGTATCTTTCGGCTCGCCTGGCACCTGTTTCGCGACTGCGACGGATTCTTCGGGCAGCCACTGCTCCAGCACGTTTACCAGGGCCTGGGGGGAGACCGGTTTGGCTACGTAGTCGTTCATCCCCGCTTCCAGACATTGTTCCCGGGTCGCCCTGTGTGGCGTGGGCGGTCATGGCGATGATGGGAATATGGTGATTCTGGACGGCGGATTGAGGATTGCGGATCTGCTGGGTGGCCTCCAGGCCGTCCATCTCCGGCATCTGTACGTCCATCAGCACCAGATCGTAGGGGATGAGTTTCGAGGGCCTTGACGGCTTCCGCGCCGTTGGCCACGGCGTCCGCGTGCAGCCCCAGTTTCTTCAGGATGCCCAGCGCCACCTGCTGATTGGTGATGTTGTCTTCGGCCAGCAGGATGCGCACCACACCCCGGCGCATCTCGCGGACCGAGTGGCGCGTGACGATGGACTGCGCCTGTTGGGTCACGCGGTCCCGGCCAGGACGACGGACAGGCAGTCCAAGAGCTCTGCATGGCGCACCGGCTTGGTCAGGTAAGCGGCGAACCCGATCTCCTGCATCTGCCTGGCGTCACCCCGTTCGCCCAGAGAGGAGAAAAGCACCAGGCGGGTATCCTTTAGCTTTTCGTCGGCCTTGATGGCCCGGCCCAGGGCCGCACCGTCCATGCCGGGCATCTGCATATCAATAATAGCAAGCTGGAAGGGATCGCCGGCGTCTCTGGCCAGATAGAGGGCCTGCAGGGCCGTGGGGCCATCCGGGGCCGCTTCCGGGCGCACGCCCCAGGCCAGAAGCTGGGCCATCAGTACCTCGCGGTTGGTGGCGTTGTCGTCCACCACCAGAAGATGCGACCCCGCGAATCTCAGCCGGACGGCGGGATGGTGCGTTCATGCTCTGCTTGCTTGGCAAAGCGCGCGGTAAACCAGAACTCGGATCCCTGGCCTTCTGCGCTCACGACACCGATCTCGCCACCCATCATCTCGGTGAGCTGCTTGGAGATGGCCAGCCCCAGACCGGTGCCGCCGTACTTGCGCGTGGTCGAGACATCCGCCTGGGTGAACTTCTGGAACAGGAGTTCCTGCTTGTCAACCGGGATGCCGATGCCGGTATCCTTTACCGAAAAGCGGATCATGACTTCGTCATCCGTTTCCTCCACCAGGCTCGCCCGCACGGCGATCTCGCCCTTGGCAGTGAACTTGACCGCGTTGCCCGCCAGGTTGGTGAGCACCTGGCGCAGGCGGCCGGGGTCACCGCGAAGGAGTGATGGTACATCCGGCGCGGCGGCGCAGATGAATTCAAGCCCTTTTTCCTGGACGCGCAGGGCCAGCGTGGCGGCGAAGTCGTCCAGCAGGGCACGCAGGTCGAAATCGAGCATCTCCAGATCGAGTTTGCCCGCCTCGATCTTCGAAAAGTCCAGGATGTCATTGAGGAGCGCCAACAGCGATTCGCCGCTGTGAGCGCACGATCTCGGCATAGCGCCGCTGCTCCTCGTTCAGGTCGGTCTCCAGCAGCAGGCCGGTCATGCCGATCACCCCGTTCATGGGTGTGCGGATCTCGTGGCTCATATTGGCCAGGAAATCGCTCTTGGCCGCGTTCGCCAGTTCCGCCTCGACGGCCATTGCGTTGGCGCGGGCAGTGGCTTCTACGAGCTGGCGGTTGACCTCCTCCAAATCGTCTCTGGACAGAGTCAGTTCGATTTCCTGGCGTTTGCGGTCGGTGATGTCTCTTTGGATCACCTGGATTACTTTTTTTGCTCGGTAGTATGAGACTCCCGCAGTCGCCTCGACGTCGACGGTGGAGCCGTCGCGGCGCACGATCCTCATTTCCTTCAGGGGGGCGGATACGCCCGTTGTCATGACTAATTCTGTCCGGTTCCGTACCGCCTCCCTGTCGTCCGGATGGACAATGTCAAATGCATTTTTGCCATACAGTTCATCCGCGCTGTCGGCACCAAAGAGACGGACCGCGGCGGGGTTCAAGTAAAGTAATCTGCCCTCTTCGTGAAGAAAAATCGCATCCGGCGAAGTTTCGACAAGGCTTCTGTAGCTCCCTTCGCTCTCACGCAGAGCCTCCTCCACCCGTTTGCGCTCGCGAAAGATCTGGGCATTGGCGATGGCGCCGGCAACTTGGCCGGCGACCCCCTGTGCCAGCCGTATATCCTGCTCGCCATAGGCTTTCTGCTGCGCGGACCAGACGGTCAAACTACCGATCACCTCTCCCCGGGCGATCAAAGGCACCGAGAGCCTCGAACGCAGGCCCGCTTGAAAAGAGAGAACGAGGCCAGGGAATCGATTCTGCACCTCTTCAATAGACTCCGGCTGAAAGAGTATCGGCGCTCCTGTGCGCAGCATCTGCTCGGTGACAGACCCCGTGATTGGGATGACAAGCCCCTTCTTTCTGCCTGCTACTTCCATCCCCGCAGCATAAACCGTGGTCATGACGGCTTCCTGCCGGTTAACAAGGTTAACCAGAATCAGGTCAAAGGGAACCAGCTTGCGCACCTCTTCGGCAAAGAGCTCGTATACCTCTTCGATATCCAGGCTGGAGCTAATGACGCGCCCGATCTCGGCGATGACGCCCGTCTCCTGGGCCAGCCGCAGGGCTGCCTCTTCACTTCGCTTCAGCGCCTCTTGGGCGTTTCGAAGTTGGGTGACGTCCTGCGAGACGGTTAGCAGACACTTCCTGCCTCCGATGGTAATCCGTCTTACGTTCATTTCGACCCAGAACGTGCTCCCGTCTTTTTTCGTAGCCTCCAACTGGAAAGTCCTCGAACTACCCTTCACCACCTGACGGTACTGGTCGATAAGGCGTCTTCGACGCTCTTCGACAGATTCGCCCGCGCCAAAGATCCCCAATGGCAGTCGTTTCAGCTCTTCGAGTGTATAACCGTACATCTCGCAGAACCTGCGATTCGCGTCCAGGAATTCAAGGGTCTCGGCATCACGCAGGATAATGCCGGTATCGACCCCGTCGAATAACTGCCTGTATCTGGCCTCGCTTTCTGCCAATGCCCGGACGGCATGTTTTGCCTCTGTGATATCCTTTGCATAGATCGCCAGTCTCACTACCTTGCCGCTGGGGCCAAAAACTGGATAGACACAGGAATCAAAATATCGGTTGTCTGACGAGACGTCTTCGAACCTGACTGGTCCGCCGCCTTCTACGACCTTTTGGGCCCACAACCGTCTTGCGCGGGCGAGCTCTTTCGGGAACAGATTGAATATATTCTGGCCAATCAAACCGTCGACCTCTCTGCCGAGACGCCGGGCCAGAACATCATTGGCGGCGATGATGGTGCCCGTTACATCCATGAGAAAGGCCACGTCATTTGAGGCATTCAGAAGCGACTTGATCGCCGCCTCGCTGTCCTGAAGGCGCAGTTCGGCTTGTTTGCGCTTAGTGATATCCGTGACCATGCCTTTCAAGCCAACGGGCTTTCTCCCCTCCATTATGGCAGTTGAAGATATGATGACGGGGAATCTACTTCCATCTTTTCTCACTGCCATATATTCTGTGCTCGCCAACTGCTCACCTTCCAGGACGCGCCGAGTGTTATCCAGCGCCCTCGCACAGTCTTCGGGGACGATGACCTGAGCCAGCGAGATACCCTGTTCAAGCTCCTCTCGAGTATAGCCAAAGTATTCGAGACCCCGATTATTGACAAAGGTGATTTTGCCCGCCACATCCATCTCGAAAAGGGTTTGAGGTAACAGCTCAGCGAATTCCCTGTACCGCGGCTCGTTCTCTCGCAGAGTCCACTGCACGGGATTGGGCCCCGCTCGCTCCCTCACGGCTGCATGTAAAGCAGGTTCGCCATTAAGAGATATCGACGTGAGCGTCACTTCTGCCGAAAGATCTGTGCCATCTGCCCTGCGATATACCCACTCGAACCGGCAACTTTCTTTGTTCAGAGCCTTTGCAACGATCTCCTTAGCTTTATCGAGGGAGGGTCGTCCATCAGGTTGGACGGGAGGGAAGTGGTCGTTCAGACGGTTCCCAAGGAGTTCCTCCTTTCGGGTGCAGCCCATCATTTTAAGTGCAGCATCGTTGCAGTCTATGCAGGCTTCCCCATCGAACAGAAGCTGTGCATCAGCCGAGTACCGGAATAATGACCGGAATCCATTTTCGTTCTCCATGAAAACTCTTTTGACAATGTTACCGCCGGTCCTTTGCTGTCGGATTCGAAACTAATCTTCAGAAAGATTATCGCGCGTTTCTTCTTTGGGTTTAAGTGCGGGTAGGGCAA